>CAZABP010000069.1:0-21129 GCA_964483245.1 uncultured candidatus Brocadiaceae bacterium
GTCGAGATCGCGATCGTCGACAAGCGGCGCATCAGCGGCAGCCACACGGTCAGCGAGAACATCGTCGGCGACGTCGAGGGGCGCGACGTCGTGTTGGTCGACGACATGGTCTCGACCGGCGGCTCGATCGCCGACGCGTGCCGGATCGTCAAGCAACACGGTGCGCTGCGCGTGTTCATCGTCGCGACGCACGCCGTGCTCGCCGGCAGCGCCGTCGACAAGCTGCTGGCATCGCCGGCCGAGAAGATCGTGTTCGCCGACACGCTGCCGCTGCCGGATCCGCTGCCGGACCGGTTCATCGTCGGCTCGATCGCGCCGCTGCTCGCGCGGGCGATCGATCGGATCCACCGCAGCGAGAGCGTCAGCATCCTGTTCGAGGAGCCGAACCGGCGTCCCGACGAGAAGTAGATCTCCCAACCCCCAACTCCCGATGGAAGTCGCCAAGATCCAGATCGAGTCGCGTTCCGGCCACGGACGCCGCCAAGTCAGTCAGCTCCGCGGGCTCGGCAAGATCCCGGCCGTCATCTACGGCGGCGGCGCCGAGCCGGTGTCCGTCACCGTGTCCGAGCACGAGTTCGAAGGCCACCTGCGCCATCACCACCGCGTGTTCGAGACGTCGCTCGGCGGCAAGTCGGAGGCGCTGATCCTGCAGAGCATCCAATGGGAGTCGATGACCGACCGCCCGTTGCACGTCGACTTCCGGCGGATCGACCTGAGCAAGCCGATCGAGGTGCCGGTCGAGTTCACGTTCCTCGGCCACCCGGCCGGGGCCGCGAAGGGGGGCCGCCTCGTCGTCGACCACAACCAGATCCTGCTGCGCTGCCTGCCGGCCGCGATCCCGGATTCGATCGAGGTCAACGTCGAGCCGCTCGACCTGAACGCCGGCCTGACCGCCAAGGACATCGTGCTGCCGCCGGGTGTCGAGCTGGCGGTCTCGCCCGATACCCCGGTCTGCCACGTCGCGCTGATCGTCGTGCAGGCGGTCCCAGAAGCGACGCCGGCACCGGCCGAGGGCGAAGCTGCCGCGGCCGGCGGCGAAGCGGCGCCGGCTGCCCCCGCGGGCGGCGCACCGGCGAAGGGCTGAGCGCCGCAGGGCGCAGCCACCGGCGGCGGCCCGCTCCGGGCCGCCGCGAACCTGGACAACCCCGCGCACCCGGCTATCCTCCCTGCCCCTTCCGGTCAGCCCCATGGCCGTGCAGCGGATCGCACTCGGAATCGGCAATCCCGGTCCCGAGTACCACGAGACGCGGCACAACGTCGGCTTCATGGTGCTCGACCTGGTGGCGACCCGCCACGGCCTGACCTTCCAACGTCTCGAACGCCGCGATCCGGACGGAACGCGCCGGTTCGGCGGACGCTGCAAAGGTCAGATCGCGGTGGGGGTGACGGCGACCGGCGAGTGGATGCTCGTCAAGCCGTCGACGTACGTGAACCTGTCCGGCGACGTGGCCGGCCCGCTGTTGCGGGCGCACACGCTCGGACCGGATGCGCTCTTTGTCGTAGTCGATGACCTGAGCCTACCGCTGGGCCGGATTCGCATCCGGCCGTCGGGGAGCTCGGGCGGACACAACGGGCTCGGCTCGATCGAGACCGCGTTGGGTACGCGCGAGTATCCCCGTCTCCGTCTCGGTATCGGCGAGCCACGTGGATCGAGTGTCGATCACGTGCTCACCCGCTTCCATCCTGAGGAACGGGAGGTCTTGGGTCGATGCCTCGAGCGCGCAGCCGATGCCGTCATGGACTGGCTCGGCGGCCGCTCGATCCAAGATCTGATGGACCTCCACAATGGCTGGTGCGCCGAACGCACCGGGAGCGAGTGAGTTTTGCAACGAACCTATGAATGCATGGTCCTCCTGGACAACCGGGAGGTGAAGAAGGGCTGGAACGAGATCAAGGCCCTCGTCAACGGCCTGCTCGAGAAGCACGGCGCCAAGGTCCTGAGCAGCAAGCTGTGGGGCGAGCGCCGTCTGGCGTATCCGATCGGGCATCAGAACCGCGCGACGTACCTGCTCGCCTACTTCAGCAGCGACACCAGCGCGGTGGCGATGATCCGCCGCGAGCTGGGTCTCAGCGAGCCGGTGCTGCGCAGCCTGATCAGCGTCTGCGACGAGGTGCCGGCGTCCGCGCACGAGCCGGAGGTCGAGTTCGACGTCACGCAGATCCGCGAGGAGGCGGTCGAGCTGGTGTCGGTCGGCGTCACGACGCCGCCGGCCGAGGAGGCAGCGGTCGAAGCCGCCGCAGAGGAGCCGGCTCCGGTCGCCTCCGGCGCCGACGGCGCGGCCACCGAGGAGAAGGAGTGATCCGATGAGCGACATGGACAACCAAGGGCGTGGCCGGCGCAGCCGCTTCGTCAAGTTCGGCCCGCGCACGCGCAAGCGCGCCGAGCCGGAAGAGCCGCTGGACTACAAGAACGTGACCTACCTGGCGAAGTTCGTCTCCGGGCAGGGCAAGATCCAGAGCCGCAAGCGGACCGGATTCTCCGGCCAGAACCAACGCAAGCTCGCAGTCGCGATCAAGCACGCGCGGTTCCTGGCCCTGTTGCCGTTCGTCGGAAGGAGCTGAGCGATGGAACTCCTGTTGAAGCGCAGCGTGCCGACGCTCGGCCGCGTTGGAGAGATCGTCAAGGTCAAGCCCGGTTACGCGCGGAACTACCTCGTGCCGCTCGGCTACGCGGTCGCCGTGACCAAGGCGAACATCGAGCTGATCGAGCGGGAACGCGAGCGGATCGCTGCCGAGGAGGCGGCCGAGCTGGCGAACCTGAAGGAAGTCGTGCAAGGCATGGTCAACGTCTCGATCACGATCGAGAGCCACGCCAACGACAAGGGGCATCTGTTCGGTTCGGTGACCGGCGGCATGATCGCGCACGCGTTGCAGGCCAAGGGCTACCGGTTCGACGAACGCGCGGTGCGGCTGGCCGCGCCGATCAAGGAGATCGGCGTCTACGACGTCATCGTGCAGCCACACCCCGACGCGAGCTCGACGATCAAGGTCTGGGTGGTCCAGTCGAAACCGGTCTGACGCCGTCCCCTGTCCGCCGGAGCTCCCGGCCGCAACCGTGAACGAGGCGATCCGAGTCTCGATTGTCAGCCTCGGCTGCGCGCGCAACCTCGTCGACTCCGAGGTGCTGCTCGGGCACGCAGTCGAGGAGGGCTTCCAGCTCGCCGCCGACCCCGAAGACGCCGACATCGTCGTCGTCAACACCTGCGGGTTCATCGAGCAGGCGAAGCAGGAGTCGATCGACACGTTGCTGTCGGTCGCGCGGTTGAAACAGGAGGGTTCGCTGAAGGGGGTCGTCGCCGTCGGCTGCCTCGCGCAGCGGCACGGCGGCGAGCTCGCCGAAGCGATGCCGGAGCTCGATGCGGTGCTCGGAATCTCCGACTACTCGGGGATTCCCGGCGTGCTGCGCCGGATCGTCAACGGTTCGCCGCGGCGCTTCGTCGCGACCGTCGACGGCGGCCGGCCGAAGTCGGCGCGCAGCGACGCGCAGCGCGTGCTGCTCACGCCGAAGAGCTACGCGTACCTGCGGATCTCGGAAGGCTGCGACCACGTCTGCACGTTCTGCGCGATCCCGTCGATGCGCGGCCGCAACCGCAGCAAGCCGCTCGACGTGCTGCTCGAAGAGGCGCGGTCCATCGCGGCGCAGGGGGTCAAAGAGATCGTCGTCGTCGCCGAGGACACGACGGCCTGGGACCTCGACGTCACGCGCAAGCGGCGGATCCACGAGCTGCTCGAGGCGCTGGCCGGGATCGACGGGATCGCCTGGATCCGGCTGATGTACGCGTACCCGCACACCGTGCGGCCGGAGCTGACGCGCGTCCTGCGTGAGCTCGGCAACGTCGTCCCGTACCTCGACATCCCGATCCAGCACATCGCGAGCCCGATGCTGCGCGCGATGAAGCGCGGCGTCAGCGGTGCGCAGGTGCGCGGGATCCTGGATCGGCTGCGCACCGAAGTGCCGGGCATCGCGGTGCGCACGACGCTGATCACCGGATTCCCGGGCGAGACCGAGCAGGACTTCGCCGAGCTGCGCGAGCTGGTGACGTCGTACCGGTTCGAACGGCTCGGCGTGTTCACGTTCTCGGCCGAGGATGGGACTCCGGCGGCGACGCTGCCGGACCAGGTGCCGGCCGAGCTCGCGGAAGCGCGGCGCGCCGAGCTGATGGAGCTGCAGCGGCCGATCATGCGCGCATTCCACGAGTCGCTGGTCGGGCGCGAGCTGGAGGTGCTGATCGACGGCCGCAGCCAGGACGGCAACGGGTTCGTCGGACGCACGTTCGCCGATGCGCCGGAGATCGATGGGACGGTGCGACTCGCCGAGCCGGGTCTGCAGGCGGGCGATCTGGTGCGCGCGCGGATCATCGAGGCCGGCGACTACGACTGCGCGGCTGCGCTGCGTGAGGCGTCGGGGCGGCCCGCATGAACTTCGCGAACGGCATCACGCTGGCGCGGCTGGTCGTGACGCTGGTCTGCTTCGCGGCGCTCGAGCTGATCCCGGATCCACAGCAGCCGGACCGCACGCTGGCCTGGATCGCGTTCATCGCGTTCGTGTTCGCGGCGGCGACCGACTTCGTCGATGGCTGGGTCGCGCGCCGGTTCGGGCAGGTCACGGCGTTCGGCCGGGTCGCGGATCCGTTCGTCGACAAGGTGCTGGTCTGCGGCGCGCTGGTGCTGCTGCTGCGGTTCGACGTCGTCACGCGGCTGCTGCCGTACTGGTTCGTCGTGTTGGTGATCGCGCGCGAGTTCCTGGTCACGTCGATCCGCGGATTGGTCGAAGCGCGCGGGATCCCGTTCCCGGCCGAGACGATCGGCAAGTGGAAGATGGTCGCGCAGTCGGTCACGACGGCGGCGTTCGCGTCGCTGGTGGCCGGGGTGGAGATGTGGCGGCAGGTCGCGATCGTCGGGCTGTGGGTCACTGCGGTACTGACCGTGTGGTCCTGCGCGCAATACGTCGCGAAGGGAGCCCGGCTGCTGCGTGCCTGACGCACCGCCGCTGTTGCCCGCTGCCGTCCGCGGCGACCGCTGGCGGCTCTGGCTCGCGACCTGGGGCGGGCTCGGGCTGCTGCCGTTCGCGCCCGGCACGTTCGGCAGCGCCGGCGCGCTGCTGTTCGCGGTGCTGCTGCAGCTCGTGTTCGACGGGCTCGCGCTGGCGTGGGTCTGGACCGGCTGCGCGCTGCTGCTGCTGCTGGTCGGCTGCCGGATGACGGCGTTCATCGACCGCGGGCTCGGCGGCTGCGATCCGGGCTGCTTCGTGCTCGACGAGGTGGTCGGGTTGCTGCTGCCGCTGGCGATGTTCGCGTTCGTGTACGGCGAACCGTCGCCATGGATCCTCGCGGCCGGGTTCGGGTTGTTCCGGCTGTTCGACATCGCCAAGCTTCCGCCCGTGCGTCAGCTCGAAGCGATCCCCGGCGCCGCCGGAGTCATGTTGGACGATGTCGCCGCCGGTCTGCAGGCCGGCCTGATCCTGCTGGTCCTGCCGCAGCTCGGGGTCGCGTGAGCGCGCGCGGAGGCAGGCGCTCCACCGGGCGACTCGCGTTGCGCGCCGCGCTGCTGTCGGGCGGCGTCGCGCTGGTGGTCGGGGGGCTCGTGTTGGTCGCGATCGCGAGCGGGCTGGACCGGCCGAACGATGCCAGGCGGGCGTGGTTGCTCGGTGGCCTGACGACACTGGTCGGCGCCGGGATCGCCGCGATTGCCGCGTACACGCAGGCCAGCCGTGTCGCGACGCGCGTGACGGATCTCGGGCTCGCCGTCGCCAAGCTCGGGCGCGGCACGACCGAGGTGCGCGTGCGCGCGAGCGGCAACGACGAGGTCGGCGCGCTCGGCCGCGCCGTGCAGTACCTGGCCAGCGATCTGGCGGCGCTCGCCGAACAGGCGCAACAGGGCGGGCAGGCGGCCGGCTTCGATCCGCAGTTGCGGGTCTGGCGCGACCGCGTGCTGCCGCAGGCGCCGCCGGAGCTCGAGGGGTTCGAGGTCGACGCCGCGCTGTCGAAAGGGAGCCGCGGCGGCTTCGACTACTTCGACGGCGGGCTCGTCGAGGGCGGCCGCGCGGCCGTGTTCCTGGTCAGCAGCGAAGGGCAGTCCACGTTGGCAATCGTCGCGGCGCGGCTCGCGCGCGACGAGCTGGCGCGCGCGCTGCAGACCGGCGCGACGGCGCGCCGCGCGCTGACGCACGCCAACAAGGTCATGCAGCGGCTGCTGCCGTCCGGTGTCTGCGCGAAGGCGGCCGTGCTCGAGTTCGGCGGCGACGAGGCGAAGGTCTACCACGCCGGCTGGCGCACACCGTGCTGGATCGCGCGGGCCGGCAACCTGGAAGCGATCGCCGGCGAGGGGATCGCGCTCGGCCTCGACGACGGGCCGGTGTTCGAGAAGTCGCTGTGCAGCGCCAAGGTGCCGCTGCAGCAGGGCGTGCGGTTGGTGCAGACGAACGAGGCCGGGCAGCGGATCGACGAGCTGTCGGATCTCGTGCGGACGCATGCGCCCAAACACACGACCCCGTTCATGAACCTCGTCCTCGGTGGCGTCGAGGCGGAGGCCGGTCCGGAAGGCCTGCGCGAGGACCTCGTGCTGGTCACGATCAAGCGGTGGTGACGATGCCGGACGAAGGGCGCTTCCAGGAGCTGATCGAGCGGATCTACTTCGAGCGGGACCGCGCGCGCGGCACGCAGGGGACCCTGCTGTGGTTCGTCGAGGAGGTCGGCGAGCTGGTGCGCGCGATCCGGCGCGGCGAGCAGCACAACCTCGAGGAGGAGTTCGCCGACGTCTATGCGTGGCTCGCGACGCTGGCGAGCCTGCACGGGATCGACCTCGAGGCGATCGGGCGGCGGAAATACGCGGGTGGCTGTCCGCGCTGCCGTGCGACCCCGTGCAGCTGCGAGTAGTGGGCAGCCGCGGCGCGGCGAGGCCGGTGCGCGCGAGCCTCGGGTCGCGACGGCGGGGTTCGAATCGCCGCCACGGCACTCACCTGCACTTCTTGCGCGCCGACGGCACGGCGTTCGCAACGTGCGCCGGCGGAGGTTGATGCACCCTTGACCGCCGAGGCGGCCTTTCTCGTCGTCGTCCTGCTGGCCGCGCTCGTCCTGTTCTACACAGGCTGGGTGCGTCCCGACGTCACGGCGTTGCTCGTGATGTTGTCGATGATCCTGCCGTGGCGCGCTGGGCCGGACGGGATGACCGGGATCCTGAGCGTGCAGGAGGGCTTCTCCGGATTCGGCAGCCCGGCCGTGATCATGGTCGCGTCGATGTTCGTGCTGTCGGCGGCGATGGTGCGGACCGGGGCGGCGCAGTTGATCGGCGGGCGCGTGCTGGCCGCCGGTGCCGCGACCGAGCTGCGGTTCCAGGTCACCGTGCTCGGCGTCGTGACGCTGTTCAGCGCGTTCGTCAACGACACGACGACCGTGTTGGTCTGGATGCCGATGGTGCTCGCGATCTGCCGCGAGCGAGGGTACGCGCCGTCGCGTGTGCTGCTGCTGCTCGCGTATGCATCGCTGCTCGGCGGGCAGTGGACGCTGATCGGGACGCGCTCCAACCTCGTGATCTCCGACTACCTGCGCGCGCGGACCGGCGAAGGGCTGTCGTTCTTCGGTTTCACGCCGGTCGCCGTGGCGATCTGGCTCGCGGTGCTCGGCGCCTTCCTGCTGTTCGCGCGGCGGCTGCTGCCGAGTGGTGGGCGCGGGGCGTCGATGGCCGAGCGGTACGAGGTGCAGGAGTATCTGACCGAGGCGATGGCGAGCCCGGATTCCGAGCTGATCGGCAAGAGCCTGGCGGAGCTCGATCTGCGCTCGCGGCACGACGTCACGGTGCTGCAGGTCGTGCGCGGCAAGCAGGTGTTGCCGCCGAGTCCGTGGCTGCGGCTGCAGCCGGAAGACGTGCTGATCGTGCAGGGGCGGATCACGAAGATCACCGAGCTGCTTTCCAGTCCCGGCCTGCAGGTGCGCGAAGAGCTGGCGCTCGACGAGAAGACGCTGCGCAGCGCCGACCTGCGGATGGCCGAGGCGGTCGTCGCGCCGAACACCGAACTGGTCGGGCGGTCGCTGGGCGCGCTCGAGTTCCACCGCAGCCATGGCATTTCCGTGTTGGCGATCCGCCGGCGGGGCCACAGCGTGCCGGGCCGGCTGCTGAATGTCCGGCTGCAGGCCGGCGATGCGCTGTTGTTGGTCGGACACGCATCCGAGATCGACCGGCTGCGCCTGGATCCCGCCTGGTTGTTGCTCGAGAGCCGGGCACTGCCAGCGATCGGCAAGCTGCGCGCCTACGTCGTGCTGGCGTTGATGGCGTGCATGGTCGGCGCGTCGGTCAGCGGGCTGCTGTCGCCTTCGATCGTGATCCCGCTCGTCGCCGTCGCCGCGATCCTGCTGCGCTGTGTCGGGATGCGCGACGCCTACGAGTCGATCGACCTGGCTGCGCTGGTCGTCGTCGGCGGGATGATCCCGTTCGGGTTGGCGCTCGAGAAGACCGGCAGTGCGCACGCCCTCGCGCAGCTCGTCGCGGATGGGTTGGACGGCATGCCACCCGTGCTGTTGTTCGCGGCCGTGATGCTGCTCGCCGTGCTCGGCACGCAACTGATCGAGAATGCGGCCGTCGCGATCGTGCTGGCACCGGTGGCGTACGAGCTCGCGGTGTCGTCGGGCGCGGAGCCGGTGCCGTACCTGCTGGGGCTCGCGATCTGTGTGTCGAGTGCGTTCCTGACGCCGGTCGCGCACGAGTCGACGATCCTCGTCATGGGGCCCGGGGGGTACCGGTTCCGGGATTACCTGCGGCTCGGGTTGCCGTTCGCGGTGCTGACGTGGCTGGTCACGGTGATGGTGGTGCCGTGGCTGTATCCATTGGGGGGGTGAGGGTTGGCTGGGGTCGGATCTGCACTTTCGCGGTAGCGTTCGCGCAACCAGGATCCTCCATGGTGCAGTCGAGTCCGCACACCCTTGCTGGTCCTGCACTGGCCCGTGGCGACCGCCTGCCGTGCGCGGTTTGCGAACGCTCATGATGGGCAGGTTCGAGCGCTACCTGTCGCTGTGGGTTGCGCTTGCGATCGGTGCCGGAATCGTGCTCGGTCGTGCGGCGCCGGGCGCCATCACTGCGGTCGCAGGGCTCGAGGTCGCACGGATCAACCTCGTCGTCGCGATCCTGATCTGGTCGATGATCTACCCGATGATGCTTGCGATCGAACCGAGCTGCATCACCGCGGTCGGGCGGCGGCCGAAGGGCGTTCTGCTCACGCTGGCGGTCAACTGGTTGGTGAAGCCATTCACGATGGCCGCACTCGCCACGTTGTTCTTCCGCGTGTTGTTCGCCGGCCTGGTCCCGGCAGCGGAAGCGACGGAGTACATCGCCGGCCTGATCCTGCTCGGCGTGGCACCGTGCACGGCGATGGTGTTCGTCTGGAGCCAGCTCACCAGAGGTGACCCGGCCTACACGCTGGTTCAGGTCAGCGTCAACGATCTGGTCATGGTCGTCGCGTTCGCTCCGATTGCAGCGTTCCTGCTCGGCGTCAGCGATGTGCAGGTGCCATGGAGCACGCTGCTGCTGTCGGTCGCCTTGTTCGTCGTCGTGCCATTGACGGCAGGGATCCTGACGCGCCGGCAGATGCTCGCCCGCCGTGACACACGCGCGGTGGAACGATTGGCTGCAGCGCTGAAACCGTGGTCGATCGCCGGTCTGTTGCTGACGGTCGTTCTGTTGTTCGCGTTCCAGGCCGACATGCTGGTCACCCGACCGGAACGCGTGGCACTGATCGCTGTCCCGTTGTTGCTGCAGAGCTACGGGATCTTCGGCGTGACGTACCTGGCAGCGCGCTGGCTGCGCCTCGAACATGCGATCGCTGCGCCGGCGGCGTTGATTGGCACGTCGAACTTCTTCGAGCTGGCAGTGGCGGTCGCGATCGGCCTGTTCGGGCTGTCGTCCGGGGCGGCGTTGGCGACCGTGGTCGGGGTGCTGATCGAAGTGCCGGTCATGCTGTCGTTGGTCGCGTTCGCGAACCGGACGCGGCATTGGTTTCCCGGATCAGCCGCTCACCCCACGTAGCGCAGCCCCACCCCGTCCCCCGTCTCCCGCACCACCTCGCACACGCGCTCACTCCCCGCGACGTTGAGCCGCAGGCGCGCACCGACTGGCAACGCCTGGCACCGCACGCGCGCGCCGCCGGCACTCGTGTCCACGAGCGTCCCGGACAGCGGCCCATCCGCAGTCACGAGCCAGATCTCGCGCTCCTGGCGGCGGCGCGGCGCGCTGCGCCGCTCGGCGATCCGCCGCACGGTCCCGTCGCGGCCGAGCTGCAGCAGCTCGCCGGTCCGGATCGAACCGAGCACGCCGCGCGCACCGACGATCGCCGGCAGGTTCAGCTCGCGCGCCTGGATCGCGGCATGGCTGAGCCAGCCGCCGACTTCGGTCACGATTCCACCGGCGCGGCGGAACAGCGGGGTCCAGCTCGGATCGGTGAAGCGCGCGACCAGGATCTCGCCCGGCTCGAGCAGCCCGGCGTCTTCGATGCGCGTCAGGAGCCGCGCCCGACCGATCGCATCGTGGTCCCCGGCGACGCGCTCGCCGTGGACGAGATCCGGATCGTGGCCGTTGCGGTCCGGCGCCGCCGCGACGCTCAGGAACAGCGTCGCGAGTGCGGCCGGCGACAGCTCGTTCGGCAGCTGCAGGTCGCGCCACTCGGCGCGGCACTGCCGCCGCTCGGCGGCGACTGCGTGCAGGCCCAGCGCTCCGGCCGGATCTGCGAGCTGCGCGAACTCCTCCGGCTCGAGGAAGAACACGAGCTCGCCGAGGCCGCTCCGCGCACCGATCTCGACCAGCATCCGGCGCAGCAGCGCCAGCTCGCGCAGGCAGATGTGCTTCGCGTCCTCCTTCAACGTCTGGAACCGGAGCGCACGGTCGACGACGAGCTGCAGCACGCGCCCGCGCATCGCCTGCGGTTCAGGGCGTGACGCCGGCGCACCGGACTGCGCGTCGCGCGCCATTGCGGCGACGATCTGCGGCGTCTCGCCGTAGCGCGGTTCCGCCAACTCGAAGTCGTGCGGCGCGCGGTGCCCGCACAGCTCGAGGAACTGCGGCGCCGCCGCCGGGCCGTGCTCGCGCAGCAGCTCCCACGCCCGGTGCAGGACCGTCGGCGGGAACGCCGCCAGGCAGACCGACGGGTCGATCCCGGCGCGCGTCAGCCGCTGGCGCGCGGTCTCCGCATAGTGCTCGGCCGCCAGGTTCACGACCTCGGCCCGCACGTAGGTCTCTGTCACGAACCGTTGCTGCCACTCCGCGCGCAGTACGAGCAGCTCCTCCAGCTCGAGGCGCGAGAAGTCGATCGCCTCGCGCAGCCGCAGCTCGCGCGTGAGCACCGGCGAGAACTCCTCGCGGAACACGCGCTCGATCGCCTCGGCGCCGCGGCCGAGCCGCAGCCCAGCGACGGCGCCAAGCCCGCGCGCGAATCGCCGGCGTTGCTGCTCCAGGTCGACATAGAGCCTGCCGAACAGCGTCACGACGAACGGGGGTGAGTCTTCGTCGACTTCGTAGCGGATCCCGAGCTCACGGCAGGCGAGATCGACGCTGCCGCCCGGCGCCCACAGCGACTCCATCAGCGCGCGGCTGTACGGCGTCGGCTCCGGCAGCAGCTCGCAGAGCTCGGTCAGCCCGAACGCCGGCGCATCCGGTGCGCGCCCGATGACCAGCTGCAACAACCGCCGCCGTTCGCGCTCTCGCCGGCCGAGCTCGCTCTGCCGGGACGTCGCGTCGCGCGTGATGTCGCGCGCCTGCAGGAGCTGGAACCGCCCGCCTGAATACGCCCACTCGATGTCCTGCGGCCGTCCGAACAGCCGTTCGACGCGGTTGCCCAGCTCCAGCAACGGTTGCAGGTCGACCGGCGGCTTCCGCTGGCAGATCTGCCGGTCTCCGAGCCGTGTGAACCGGTACGCGAGCGGCGTCGCGCGGCCGGAGACGAGCTCGTCGCCGAGACCCTCGACCATCTCGACCAGGCTGCAGCCGGTGCAGGCCGGATCCTCGGTGAACAGCACGCCGGCGAACTCCGCCTCGACCATCGCCTGCACGAGCACGCCGCCATGGTCGCCGCCGTTGCCGAGCGCACAGGCGCGCTCCCCGTTCAGCGAGCCGTGCACCTCGAGCAGCGCCGCTTCCAGGCGTTCGCGACGCACGCCGAGCAGCGTGTCGTAGACCCCGGCGCGGCTCTCGAACGCGCCGTCCTCGCTGGCGCCGGAGCTGCGCACCGCGACGCGCGCGGCCGCGAGCGCCGACCAGGCGTCGTCCAGCGTGCCGTTCAGTCGTTCGATCCCGTCGGCGAACGCTTCGCCACTGACGACGAACCCGGGCGGCACCGGCAGGCCGGCGCGGACCAGTTGCGCGAGGCGCGACGCCTTGGCGCCGGTGTCCGGGCGGCGGTCGGCATCGCGCAGCGGCAACACGGTCTGCGCCGGCTGTGCACGCGGTGCTCGCGCCGGCGCCGTGCCGCGCGCGCTCCAGAGCTGGAACAGCCAGCCGTGCGCCAGCGCCGAGCCGAGACTCGCGAGCAGGTAGACCTGCAGCGCCCACGCGAGCGGCCAGACGATCACGGCCAACAGCGTGGCACCCACGATCCGCAGCAGCGCGCGCAGCCGGGTCTTCGCGCGGCCGCGCGCGCACAACAGACGCCAGGTCAGGAACCCGGCCACGGCGGCCAGCAGCAGCGCGACGATCGGCGCCGCGCGCGGAGCCGTCGCCGCATCGCCGCGCCCTTCGAATGCGACCGTGTCGACTGCGGCGTACGCGAGCACGAACAGGAAGATCTGCAGCGCGCTGGCGAGCAGGTTGCGCAATGGCGCGACCCGGTGCTGGCGCAACAGCTTCGCCGTGGCACGCTGCAGCCTGAGCCCGTCGTCACCGAGCCGCGCGCGCAGCGATGCGAGCTCCGGTGCGAGGCGCGCCAGCAGGCAGGCGTCGCGTTCGACCCGCCAGGTCAGCGGCAGCAGCAGCAACCGGAGTCCGAGCACGAGCAGCAGGATCGCGGGCAGGAGCCCGCCTGCGTTCGCCTGCAGCCAGCGCAGCGACGCCGCGACCGGCTGCTGCAGGCTCGCGAGCAGCGTGCGGCCTTCCTGTTCGGTCCGCCAGCGGGTCACGTACTCCCGCTCGGCCGCCGGCACGAACCAGTCGTGCGGCGCCATGTAGCGCCCGCGGAAGTCGTGCCCCATCCGATGCAGGCGCAGCCCGAGGATCATCCCGTAGAACGAGCTGCGCTTGTCGTAGCCGGGCACGACGATCGGGCGGCGCGGCAGCTCGGCGAGGCGCTGCGCGATCTCCTCGCTCGGCATCCGGCGCATCGGGAGGTTGATCGCGCCCGGCAGGGCATGCAGCTCGAGGTCCTTCGGATAGCGGACGTCGACGAAGATCGCGCCCTCCTGCTCGACGAGCCGCATCACGTCCGGCGTGTCGAGCAGGACCTCCTTGTTGGGATAGTCCGGGATCGCCCGCAGGTCGTTCCGCTCCCGGCTGGAGAGCCCTTCGACCGGGCGCTCCTCGGCGATCCACTTCTCGTAGCCGCCGATCATGAACCGCGTGCGGACGCCGAGCTTGGTGAAGTCCTCGCACAACTCGGAGCTGCGGTTGCCCGACTCGCACAGCAGGACCGTCTCGACGCCGTCGCGAACGAGACCGGCTTGGTCGCGCATCAGGTCCGGGTAGCGGCGGTGCCACGAGCCGGCGATCCGCGCAACCTCGACCTCCTCCGGCTCGCGCACGTCGACCAGGTTGAGCGCATCGCCGCGGGCGAGGCGTGCGGCGATCTCTTCGGTCGCGATCCCGCCCGGATGGTCCATCTGCCCGCTGAGGTCGAGCGTGCGCAGCGAGACGTCGCCGACCTTCTTGCCGGCCTCGACCGACGTCCGCACGAGGTTCGTGCGCAGGCGGCGGTTGTGCGCGTCGATCGTCGCGAGGTGGTACAGCAGGAACGCGACGGCGGTCGCGACGAACGCCAACCCGAACAGCCAGACCAGCGCCCGCGATCCGCCGCGGCGTGTCGCGGCCGACTTCGGCGCGCGCCGTGACCAGAACGTGCCGCCGAGCACGACCAGCAGCAGGCCGAGCGCCTGGGTCGCGCTGGCGAACAAGTTGAGCAGCAGATCCGGGGACGGGATCGCTAGCATCGCGCGCGCTCCAACCCGCGTGGTTGCAGGGTGAAACGTGCACGCCGTGGCATGGCGCACGTTTGCATGCGGGGGGCGAACAGTAGAGCTGTGATGCGCGAACGTGAAGAGTCAATGAAGCCGCGCGCGCAACGTTTTGCGATGCTTCGCAGCGCACGAGAATCCGATGCGACCGGATTCGTTCGGGTGCTGCGCGTGACGATTCATCATCAGCTTGTGGCGTGCTGCGAGCGGACGACCGGAGTTGGTGGTTAGGGATGTCCCTAACCGAACATCGGCCTGCGGCGCAGCCGCGGCTCGTCGAAGTCGCGCTCGATCTGCCGGTGCGAAGGACGTTCACGTACGCGTTGGGCGATGGCATCGAGGTGCGGCTGGGCAATCGCGTGCTGGTGCCGTTCCGCGGCGAGACGCGTCCAGGCGTCGTCGTCGCGCTGCCGGAGAGCACGTCGGTAGCGGTCGAGAAGCTCCGTGCGGTGCAGCGTGTGCTCGATCCGCACCTCGTGTTGCCGCGGGCGCTGCTGCAGCTTGCCGAACGCATGGCGCACGACTACGGGTGCAGCCTCGGTCAGGCCCTGGACGCGATGTTGCCTGGAGTCGCCAAGCGCCGCGGCGGCAAGCGCGTGCCATGTCTCGAGCTCGCGGTGCCGCATGCGCGCGCCGCCGAACTGATCGCGGAGCTCGAGGATTCGGCGCAGCCGCGCGCACGGCTGCTGCGCACGGTCCTGGAGTTCGGCGAGCCGATGCCGGTGCTGACCGCGATGCGCCGCTCCGGGACCAGCGACAGCCCGTGGCGCACGCTGGTCAAGGCCGGCGCGCTGCGCCGCGTGCTGATCGACGAGAAGCTCGAACCGTTCGTCGCGTCGCGCATCGACGAGGTGCAGGTGCCGGAGCCGAACGCCGATCAGCAGGCCGCGATCGGGGCGGTCCACCGCCGGGTGCTGACGCGCGAGCACGCGGTGTTCCTGCTGCACGGCGTCACCGGCAGCGGGAAGACCGAGGTCTACCTCCGCGTGTTGGCAGACGTGCGCGCCGCCGGGCGCTCGGCGATCGTCCTCGTGCCGGAGATCGCGTTGACGCCGCAGACGGTCGGCCGGTTCGCCGCGCGGTTTCCGGATGTCGCGGTGCTGCACTCCGGCCTGTCGGACGCCGAGCGCGGCCGGCATTGGCGGCGGCTGCTCGAAGGACGCGCCACGATCGCGATCGGCGCGCGGTCGGCGCTGTTCGCGCCGGTGCGCGACCTCGGCCTGATCGTCGTCGACGAAGAGCAGGAGGGTTCGTTCAAGCAGGAGTCGACGCCGCGTTACCACGCGCGCGAGATGGCGATTGCGCGCGGGCAGATCGAGTCAGCGGTCGTGCTGCTCGGCTCGGCGACGCCGACGCTGGAGAGCTATGGCCGTGCGCGGCGCGGCGCCTATGAGCTGCTGACGCTGCCGAACCGTGCGGGCAAGGGGACGCTGCCGAAGATGCTGGTGGAGGACCTCCGCAAGGCGGGCAAGGAGGATCGGGTCGATGGCGTGCTGCTGACGCGCCGGCTGCGTGCGCTGATCGAGGAGCGCCTCGACGCGCGCGACCAGGTGCTGTTGCTGCAGAACCGGCGCGGGTTCGCTCCAGTGTTGATCTGCCCGACCTGCGGCAAGCCGGTGCAATGCGTGCGCTGCGCAGTCAGCATGGCCTGGCACGCGCGCCGCGGGCGGCTGATCTGCCATTGGTGCCATCACGAAACGCGGCGCCCGGAGCTCTGCCCCACGTGCCAGCACCCGCGCCTGCACGAGCTCGGCGCCGGCACCGAGCGTGTTGCGGAGGTCGTGCAGAAGCTGTTCCCGTCCGCGGTCGTCGCACGGATGGATGCCGACACGATGGTGCAGCGCGGCGCGCACGAGCGCGTGCTCGACGCGTTCCGGCGGCGGCAGATCGACGTGCTGGTCGGCACGCAGATGATCGCCAAGGGGCACGACTTCCCCGACGTCACGTTGGTCGGCGTCGTGTCGGCCGACACCGGGTTGTTCCTGCCGGACTTCCGCGCCGCCGAGCGGACGTTCCATCTGCTGTATCAGATGGCCGGGCGCGCCGGCCGCGCCGACAAGCCGGGGATCGTGCTGCTGCAGACGCTGTGTCCGGAGAACTACGCGATCACGGCGGCGGCAGAGCTCGACTACGAGGGCTTCGTGCAGCAGGAGCTGAAGCACCGGCGCGCGACGTTCTATCCGCCGTTCAGCCGGCTGGTGCGCGTGTTGGCCGAGGCGCGTGACGAAGCGCGCGTGCAGCGCGAGCTCGGCGCAGTCGCGCAACTCGTGCCGGCGCGCAGTGATCTGCACCTGCTCGGACCGGCACCGGCCGTGTTGACGAAGATCAAGGACCGCTTCCGCTGGCACGTCGTGTTGAAGTGCGTGACCGCGGAGGCGTTCGCGGCGGCGCTCGGGGCGCTCGGCACGGTCGAGGAACGCGGCGATCCTCGGCTGCGCATCACGCTCGACGTCGACCCGGTGCAACTCCTGTAGGCTCCCGGGTGTGACCGCCTCCGCTGCCCGCGCTGCGCCACCGGTCCTGCGTCTCGAGCAGGTCACGAAGGTCTATGCGATGGGCGAGGTCGAGGTGCATGCGCTGCGCGGCGTCGACTTCGAGCTGCGGCCGGGTGAGTTCCTCGTGCTGCTCGGACCATCCGGCAGTGGCAAGTCGACGTTGCTCAACATCCTCGGTGGCCTCGACGTGCCGAGCAGCGGGAGGTTGTTCTTCGGTGACACCGAGCTGACCGGTGCGGGGCGCGACGAGCTGACCGAGTTCCGCCGCGCGCAGGTGGGGTTCGTGTTCCAGTTCTACAACCTGATCCCGAGCCTGACTGCGCGCGAGAACGTGGCCCTGGTGACCGAGATCGCGCGTGCGCCGATGGCGCCCGGCGACGCGCTGGCGCTGGTCGGGCTCGAGGCGCGGCTGGATCACTTCCCCTCGCAGCTCTCCGGCGGCGAACAGCAGCGCGTCGCGATCGCGCGCGCGATCGCGAAGCAGCCAGCGGTGTTGCTGTGCGACGAACCGACCGGCGCGCTGGACGTGCAGACCGGCCGGCGCGTGTTGGAGGCGTTGGCGCGGATCAACCGCGAGCTCGGCACCGCGACCGCCGTGATCACGCACAACGCCGCGATCGCCGGCATGGCCGACCGCGTCGTGACGCTCGGCGACGGCCGCGTCGTCGGCGAGCGATCCAACGAGCAGCGGCTCACGCCGGAGGAGCTGGCATGGTGAGCCGCCGCGTCCGATGCGCGCGCTGACCCGCAAGGCGCTGCGCGACGTCTGGCACCTGCGCGCGCAGGCGATCGCGATCGCGCTCGTGCTGGCCTGCGGCGTCGCGTTGTTCGTCGCGATGCGCACGACGATGCGCTCGCTCGAGCAGGCACAGGCGACCTGGTACGCGCAGTCGCGGTTCGCGCATGTGTTCGCGCGGCTGGTGCGCGCGCCGCAGAGTGTCGCCGAGCACCTGCGGTCGATCCCGGGCGTCCAGCGAGTGCAGACGCGCGTCGTCGCCGACGTCACGCTCGATGTCCCGCAGGCGGCCGAAGCGATCGTCGGGCGGATCATCTCGTGGCCGGATCATGGTCGCCCGGAGGTCTGCGACATCCGGCTGCGCAGCGGACGGCTGCCCCTCGCCGGGCGTGGTGAGGAGGTCGTCGCCAGCGAAGCGTTCGCCGAGGCGCGGCGCCTGCAGCTCGGCGACACGCTGCGCGCGGTCGTCAAGGGACGTGCGCTGGCGCTGCGCGTCGTCGGCACGGCGTCGTCGCCGGAGTACGCGTACGCGCTCGGACCGGGGCAGATGTTCCCGGACAACGCGCGGTTCGGGATCCTGTGGATGGCGCGCGCGGCGCTCGGGCCGGCGTTCGAGATGGAGGGTGCGTTCAACGACGCCGTGCTGCAGCTGGCGCCCGACGCCAGCGAGCCGGCGGTCATGGCGGCCGTCGATGCCGTGCTGGCACCGTGGGGTGGTCTCGGCGCGATCGGTCGCCGCGACCAGCCGTCGCACTTCTTCGTGCAGAACGAGCTGCAGCAGCTCAGCACGTTCACCTGGTTCATGCCGGTGTTGTTCCTGGCCGTCGCGGCGTTCCTGCTGCAGATCGTCGTCGGGCGCGTCGTGGCGGGGCAACGGGACCAGATCGCGACGCTGAAGGCCGTCGGCTATCGCGACCGCGAGGTCGGTGCGCACTACGCCGGGATCGTGTTGGTCATCGTGGCCGCGGGATTCCTGGTCGGGGTGCTGCTGGGTGCCTGGCTCGGCAGCCTGCTGGTGGTCTTGTACTCGCACTACTACCGGTTCCCGGAGTTGCCGTACGCCGTCGGCGGTGGCGATGTCGCGCTGGCCGGCGCGGTCACGCTCGCCGCCGTCGCGACCGGAGTCGCGACCGTGATCCTGCGCACGATCCGGCTGCCGCCTGCCGAAGCGATGCGGCCATCGGCCCCGCCGGTCTATCGGCCGACGCTGCTGGAGCGGCTCGGGTGGGCGAACTTCGTGCCACTAGGCGCGCGCATGGTGCTGCGCGAGATCGAGCGCCGGCCGGGGCGGGCCGTGCTGTCCGTACTCGGGATCGCGTTTGCCACCGCGCTGATCATCGTCGGGTCGTTCGGCAACGATTCCGTGCGGTTGTTGATGAATGCACAGTTCGAGCTGACGCAGCGCGCCGGCGTGACGCTGGCGCTCAGCGAACCGCGTGCGCTCGGCGCGCTGTCCGAGCTGCGTGCGCTGCCGGGGGTGCTGCATGTGGAACCGTTCCGCGCCGTGCCGGTACGGTTGCACGTCGGGCCGCGCATGCGTTCCGTCGCTGTGACCGGGATCCCGGCCGCTGCCGCGCTGCACCAGGTGCTCGACCGGCGGATGCTGCCGCTCGAGCTGCCGCCGGATGGGCTCGTGCTCGCGCGCAAGCTCGCTGACTTCCTCGGCGTCCAGGCGGGGCAAGTCGTGCGGCTCGAAGTGCTCGAAGGAGCGCGCCCGACCGTCACCGCCCGGGTCGCGCGCGTGGCCGAGACGTTCGTCGGCGTCGATGCGTTCATGCAGCTCGATGCGCTGTGCCGCGTGCTCGGCGAGGCCCCGTCGATGAGCGGTGCCTGGCTCGCCGTGCGCGAAGACCGGCTCCCCGCGCTGCACGCGGAAGCGAAACAGACGCCGGCGATCGCCGGCTTGATCGTCCGCAACACCGCGCTGAACAGCTTGCGCGAGATCCTCGACGATCACATGGGCACCTCGATCGCGATCACGCTCGGGTTCTCGCTGGTGATGGCGTTCGGTGTGCTGTTCAACACCGCGCGGATCACCGTCGCCGAGCGGGCGCGCGAGCTGATGAGCCTGCGCGTGCTCGGTTTCCGCCGGCGTGAGGTCGGTGCCGTGCTGGTGGGGGAGATCGTGCTGTTGGTCGTCGCCGCGCTGCCGCTCGGATTGCTGCTCGGTTGGGTGTTGGCGCGCGCGATCGCCGCGTCGCCCGGCTTCGACAATGAGCAGTTCCGCCTCCCGTTCGTGATCGCGCCCGTGACGTATGCGATCGCGCTCGTGACCATCGTGGCGGCGACGCTCGTGTCGGCGTTCGGCGGGTGGCGCCGCCTGGATCGGCTCGATCTGGTCGAGGTGTTGAAGGCACGCGATTGACGGGTCTGCGCGGCGCTTCGACGATGCCGGCGGTTGCATGAAGGTATGGCTCCGCCGCATCCTGCTCGCCGTAGTGGTCCTCGCCGCCGGGTTCGGACTCTGGCAGGCGTTCCAGCCCGTGCCGCTGCTGGTCGAGAGCGCCGTCGTGCGCCGCGGAGATCTGATCGTCAGCGTCGATGACGATGGACGCACGCGCGTGCGCGAGCGCTACACGATCAGCGCGCCGATCGCCGGTCGCCTGCTACGCACCATGCTGGACCCGGGCGATGCCGTGCGGGCAGGGGACACCGTCGTCGCCGAGTTCGCGCCGACCGCACCTGCGCTGCTCGACGCGCGCAGCCGGGCCGAGGCCGAGGCGCAGGTCCGACGCGCCGAGGCGGCCGTCGCCGAAGCGACCGCGCTCGCGGCCAAGGCCCGCGCCAGTGCGTCGTTCGCCGCCGCCGAGCTCGCGCGCCGCAAGGAGCTCGCGTCGTCGCAGATCAGCACGCCGGCCGAGCTCGAGCAGGCCGAATCGGCCGAACGTGCTGCGCGCGAAGCCCAGCGCGCCGCCGAGCTGGGCGTGCAGGTCGCCGTGCACGAAGCCGAGCTCGCGCGCGCCACGTTGCTCGAGCCGGGCACCGACGAGACGGATCTGCCGCCCCCGAGCCAACCACCGGACGACGCCAAGCCGCAGCCGCCGCGCCGCCTGCAGCTCCGTTCGCCGATCCATGGGCGTGTGCTGCGCGTGTTCGAAGAGAGCGCACGCGCGCTGCCGGCCGGCACGCCGATCCTCGAAGTCGGCAACACCGAAGTGCTCGAGGTTGTCGCGGACTACCTGACGCAGGATGCCGTGCGCGTGCAGCCGGGGATGCCCGTGCGCATCGTCGGCTGGGGCGGCGAGGACGCACCCGGTGTCCCGCGCCGTCTCGAAGGGCGCGTGCGTGTTATCGAGCCGGGTGGTTACACCAAGATTTCCGCGCTCGGTGTCGAAGAGCAGCGCGTCGACATCGTCGTCGATCCGGCTGGCGAACCGCAGGCCTGGTCCGCGCTCGGCGATGGCTACCGCGTCGAGTTGCAGATCGTCGTCGCCGAGGCAACCGACGTGCTGCTCGTGCCTGCCGGCGCGCTGTTCCGCCGCGGCGACGCCTGGGCCGTCTACGTCGTGGCCGAAGGACTCGCGCGTCTGCGCGAGATCCGGATCGGCCGGCGCAACGGGCTGGATGCCGAGGTGCTCGCGGGGCTCGCTGCGGGGGACGTCGTCATCACATATCCCAGCGATCTCGTCAGCGACGGCACGCCCGTGCAGCCGCGTTGATGCGCGTGCCTTGCGGCGCTGCCGGCCAGGGGTATCGTGCCCGCCCTTCCTCCGGTCGGAGCGTGGCGCAGCCTGGTAGCGCACCTGCATGGGGTGCAGGG
>CAZABP010000070.1:0-19756 GCA_964483245.1 uncultured candidatus Brocadiaceae bacterium
GAGCTCGACGTGAACTGCCCGTTCTGCCGCGGCCGCGGCTGCTCGGTCTGCAAGCAGTCCGGTTGGATCGAGGTGCTGCCGTGCGGCATGGTGCATCCGAACGTGCTGCGCGCCGGCGGCATCGATCCGGAGGAGTGGACCGGGTTCGCCTTCGGGATGGGGCTGCAGCGCGTCGTCATGCTGCGCTACGGGATCCACGACATCCGTCTGTTCATGGGCGGGGACCTGCGGTTCCTGCGGCAGTTCGACGAGGCGGTCCGATGAAGCTCTCGCTGCGTTGGCTCGGCCGGCACGTCGATCTCGACGGGCTGGCGCCGGAGCAGATCCGCAACGACCTGACGATGAGCACGGCCGAGATCGAGGGGGTCGCCGAGTTCGGCGCCGGCCTCGACGCGCTGGTCGTCGGCCGCGTCGTCGAGTGCCACAAGCATCCCAAGGCGGACAAGCTGTCGCTGACGCAGGTCGACGTCGGCGACGGAACGCTGCGGCGCATCGTCTGTGGCGCACCGAACGTGCGCACCGGGCAGCACGTCGCCGTGATCCTGCCAGGTGCCGTGCTGCCGGACGGGACGCAGATCGCCGTCACGAAGATCCGCGGCGAGGAATCGCACGGGATGCTGTGCTCCGAGCGCGAGCTGCGACTGTCGGAGCAGCACGAGGGGATCCTCGTGCTCGACGGCGAGGCGGCGCCCGGAACGAAGCTCGTCGACACGCTGCCGGTCCACGACTGGGTGCTCGAGATCGACAACAAGTCGATCAACCATCGGCCGGATCTGTGGGGTCATCGCGGCTTCGCGCGGGAGCTCGCCGCGATCTATGGGCGCGCGCTGCGTCCGCTCGAGCTGGCGGAGCTGGGCGGAGTGCCGCGCAGCGGCGCGGCCCCGGACGTGCGCGTCGAGGATCCGCACGACTGCCCGCGTTACTGCGCGCTCGAGTTCCGCGGCGTCCGCATCGCGCAATCCCCGTCTTGGTTGCGCTATCTGCTGCTCGCGGTCGGCCAGCGGCCGATCAACAACGTCGTCGACGCGACCAACTTCGTGATGCTGGATCTGGGCCAGCCGCTGCATGCGTTCGACGAGCGGGACGTGCGCGCCGGTCTCGGTGTGCGTCGTGCACGTGCCGGCGAGATGCTGCAGACGCTGGACGGGGTCGAGCGCAAGCTCACCGCCGACGATCTGCTGATCACGGCCGGGAACGCGCCGGTGGCCCTCGCCGGGATCATGGGGGGTGAGCAATCCGGGGTCCGCGACGACACCAGCGGGCTGCTGCTCGAGTCGGCGAACTTCGCGCCGGCGCGCGTGCGCCGCACCAGCACGCGCCTGGGGTTGCGTACCGATGCGAGTGCGCGGTTCGAGAAGTCGCTCGATCCAGCGCTGGCGGAGGAGGGTGTGCGCGCGTTTGCGCAGGTGCTCGCCGAGGTCGCCCCCGGGGCCGCGCCGCACGGGCGCATGGCCGACCCGACCGGTTGGCGCGCGCCCGAGCGCACGATCGAGCTGCGCTCCGTCCGGCTCGCGCAAAAGCTCGGCGCCGCGTTGCCGCAGAGCGAGGTGACGCAGTGGCTGACGCGGCTGCAGTTCGGCGTCGAGGTGCACGAGCGCGGCTGGCGCGTGCGCGTGCCGTCGTTCCGCGCGACCAAGGACATCACGATCGAGGACGACCTGATCGAAGAGGTCGGGCGGATGCACCGCTACGACAACATCCCCGAAGCTCCGCTGGTCGGCACCGTGCGCGTGCCGCCGCGCGACCCGGAGCTGTGGGTGGGTCGCCTGTTGGTCGCTGCGGCGGCTGCCGAGCTCGCCTGTCACGAGGTCTACGACTACAGCTTCGTGCCGGACACGCTGCTCGCGGCGTGCGGCCTCGCCGCGCTGCCGCATGTGCGCGTGCGCAATCCGATCGCCCCGGAAGTGACCGCGATGCGCCGGCACGTGCTGCCGAGCACGCTCGCCTGCGTCGCCCCGAACCTGCGCATTGCGGCCGACGTGCGCCTGGTCGAGCACGGCAAGGGGTATCACCCCGAACGGCGCGACGAGCACGGCCTGCCGCACGAAGTGCGCGAACTGGCGTTCGTCTGGAGCTGGCGCAGCGGGGATCCGCTCCCGGAGCTTCGCACGCGGTTGCTCGGTCTGCTGCGGCGTGCTTCGCGCCCGGCCATTGCCGAGGAACTCGTGAGCGAGCCGCTCCCATTCGTGCATCCGGGCCGCACTGTTGCGCTCGTGCGCGAGGGGACGACCGTCGGCTACCTCGGCCCGGTGCACCCGCGCACGGCGCAAGCGCTCGAGCTGCCGGCGACGACCGCGGTCGCCACGATCGATCTGCGTGCGCTGCTCGCGACACCGCCGGACGACGGGAAGTTCGTGCCGATCCCGCGCTTCCCGAGCCAGCCGGTCGACGTCGCGCTGCTGGTGCCGCTCGCGACGCGCGTGGCCGACGTCGCACGGTTCCTGCGCACCGTGGGTGGCGCGCTCGTGCGCGATCTGGCGCTGTTCGAGGTCTACCGCGGCGACGGGCTGCCGCCCGGACGCAAGAGCGTCAACTTCACGGTCACGCTCGGCGCGGAGGATCGGACGTTGACCAGCGCCGACGAGGAGGAGTTCCTCGGCCGCGTCCGCCGCGGCGCGCCGGAGATCGGCGCGGAGCTGCGGGCGCTCTGAGTTGCGCAGTCGCGCGGCCCAGGGTCGCGGCGTCGACCGCGCGGAGCGAGGTTTGCCCATCCGTTGCGGCCACGAGCCCGCTGGCGGCACGGATGTCGAGCTCGCGAAGCTGGCGCAGCCGATCCTGCGCTCGCTGCAGCGGCGTTGAGTAGGCTGCCGATCATGATGGCAGGTCCACAGCGGGTGCCCGGAAAGGCGCGGATCGTCCCGTGTGGGCGCGTGATGGCGAGCGCAGCTGCATTCACGGTCGGTGCGCTGTGCGCCGCGGTTCCGCAGGATCCACAGGCCCGCATCGAGAAGGCGTGGAGCGCGGCGATCGCGCAGGCGGCGGGTGACGAGGTGCGCTGCTTCGTCGCCGCGATCTCCGACGGCGATGACTTCCTGGTCGAGTCCTGGCCGCGTCCGGTCGGCGACCGGACCGCCAGGATCGGGCTGCTGGCGAACACGCGGATTGCGAATCAGCTCGTGCTCGCTCATCTGCGCCAGGCGGATGGAGTCGACGCGGCCGAACTGGCATCGATCGAAGTGCCGGTCCTCGTCGCCACCGCCGAGGGCATCCACACGCAGCCGACGCGTTTTTCTCTCGACGCGCTGGCGTCCGGCGAGATCGATCTGGTCTCGTTCTACGGGCCGGCAGCACGCGCCGCGTCCTTGCGCGACGACTCGTTCGAACCGTTCCTGATCGCGCCGGTGGCGCGATACCTGCCAACGTTCGCCTCGGCGATCCCAGGCGAGTTGCTGCGGCGCCGGCTCGAGGGAGTCAGTGGTCTCGACTGGGCAGGCTTGCTTGCGGCGGTGCTCGGGCCGCCGGCTCGGGAGGGCGCGAAGCTCGGTGATGCGCGCCGATTCCTGGAGGACACCGTCGATGCCGCGCGCGCTGGGATCGAACTCGAGCCCGGTCGCCTCGCGTACACGGGCCTGATTCACGTGGACGCATTGGAGATCGATGCGCGGCAGGCGCGCGAGCTGCTCGAACGGGTGCGAACGGTCGTTGCGGCAGCGCATGCTGCAGGCGGTGGCGACCCGCTGTCGCTGACCCGGGACGAGCCCTCGGAGTTCCTCTGGTCGTATGCGGACCATGGGATCGAAGAGGCGCACCTCGCAGTCCGCGCGGACGGCGCATGCGCATTCCTGCTCTTCGCGCTGTCGTTCAACCGCGTCGGCCGCATCGCGCGCGCGGTGGAGTCGGAGCTGTGGAGCAAGCAACCGGAGCCGCAAGCGCCACGCCGCGCGGTCGGGCTCGGGGGTGGTCGGCCCTGGCCGAGGGTGCAGCCGGCGTGGTCGAAGCAGCGCTACAGCGGCGAACTGCGGTTCGGCGGCCAGCCGCAGCGCTTCGAGCTTCAGCTCGTCGGCACGCAGCTCACGGTGTGGGTCGGCCCGGAGCGGGAGCAGGTGCAAGTCGAGCTGCGTCAGCTCGAGCTGGACGCGATGGAGATCTCGATGGATGCGCGGCTGGCGTGGTTGCCCACGGATTGCCGCGTCGGCCTGGAGGAGCGTGCCGTGTGCGATGTGCACCTGCGCCTCGAGGGGCCGGCGCTGGTCGGCGGTGCCGTGCTGCGCGACTCCGCGTCGTTCCGGGCAAGCGCTTGCGTTCCGGGCGTGATCCACCTGGTTCCGACGCGGTGAGTCGAGCCAGTGCCGGGCGGCGGGCCCGTCGTCGTGCGACAGCGGGCCGTCACGGTGTCGGTCCGTTGCGAGATGACACTGCACACGCAGGGCGGATCGCTCAGCGGCATTGCCTGCTCCTTCGACGATGGGGAGCCAGGGCTGGGGCCGTCGCGCGCTCTCCGGCACAATGCGCCCATGACTGCGCATCGGTGGCAGCTCGCGTTCCTGATCGCGACGCTTGCGCACGCAGCTCCAGGCGCCGCGCCGCAACCTCCTTCCGAGCGGATCTCGCGAGCGCTCGATGCCGTAATGGACGTTGCCGACCGTGGCCGGTTGCGGAGCTTCGTCGTCGCGATCTCCGATGCAGACCAACTCGTCGTCGAGTCATGGCCGCGGCCGCTCGGGGCCCGGCCAGCCCGGTTCGGCCTCCTCGGCAACACGGAGATCGTGAACCGGCTGCTGCTCCGGCGGCTGCGCCAGCATGCGAATCCCGACCTCTGCAAGACGATCGTGGCCGCCGTGACAACGGCCTCCGGTGATGGAGTCTCGGCGCAGCAGGTCACGTTCGAACTCGATGATCTCGTCGCCGGCAAGGTTGCACTGGCGCCGTTCCGGGGCGCGGTGGCGCGGGAGATCTGCGAATCCGGTGCGGCCCTGGAGCCGTACTTGATCGGGACCAACGACTACTGGCTGAAGTCGGGTGGATCGGTGCTGCCCTCGACGCTGCTACGTCGCGCGCTCGAGCGTGCATCGAGCCGTCGCTGGGCCGACTTGGTCGTGGAACTGCTCGGCGCGCCCGGTCCGGCGACTGCGGGAACAGTCAATGCGGAGCGGTTTCTCGGCGAGTGTGCCGATGCATCGACCCGCCTCGTCGAGTTCGAATCGGCACGTCTCGAGCAGAGCGGCGTTGCGCACTTCGATTCGCTGCACGTGGATCGCCGGCAGGCCGCGGTGCTGCTCGAGCAGCTCCGTGCCGTTGCGGCGGAAACACCAGACGCCGAGCAGCGCGTGCGGCTGGGGATGATCCCGTACTCACGTGCGGAGTTCGTGCATGCCCTCGATACGCGTGGCGCTCAGGCTTCCTACGTCGCCGTGCGCAACGATGGCGGATCTGCGTTCCTGCTGTACGCGCTGGCGGACCATGGGACGGCACAGCTTCTCGGCGAGACCCTCGAGGAGGCGCTGCGGAGCAAGCCGCTCGCTCCGGAGCGCGACCAGTGGAGCTCTGCGATCGGGCTCGGCGGAGGGGGCGGCAAACCTGCCGAGCCGCCGGCGTGGTCGAAGCTGAGCTATGCGGGCGAGCTGCTTATCGCCGGCACGAGCCTGCCGGTCGAGCTGCAGATCGACGGCGAAACCTTGGCACTCCGGCTCGGCACGGAACCTGAGCAGCCGCGGATCCGGACGTTTCGCGTCGCGCACAAGGGATTGAGCATCACGATGGACGGTTCCGCGACCTGGCTGCCAGATCGCCATCGGCTCGGTTTCGAACGGGAAGCGATCTGCGTCGTCTCACTGGAGCTCGAAGACGCTGCGCTCGTTGGCGCAGCGATGCTGATCGATGATCCGGATCCGCGCCGCGCCGCCAACTGCGTGCCGGCCGCCGTCCGGCTCGTGCCACGGAGGTAGCAGATGCGCGATGACTGGCAGCACTTCTCGGTTGCCGCGGCGTGCGGGCGGCCGCTTGGGCGCGCGGTTGTCTTCCTTGCCGCCTCGCTGCTCGGGACTGGTGCACTGCTCGCGCAGGTGCAGGAGACCGACGTGCAGCGCGCGCTGGATGCCTGGGGCGATGGGGATCCGCGGGCCCTGGCGGAGCTGCGGCGGGCGGGTGATGCGGCGGCTGCCGCCGTCGTGCAGCGGATCGAGACGGCGTTCGAGCGCAACAAACGCCCGAAGATCGAGCACGAGCTGCGGCTGCTGGTGGATCTCGGCGCGGCGACGCCGGCTGTGTTGCAGGCGTTGACTGCTGCGGCAGAGCGGGTCGACGATCCGGTGCGTGTGCAGGTGCTACGGACGATCGGCAACCTGGCACCGGAGCTGGCGGACCCGCAGCCGCTGTTGCAGTGGTTGGAAACCGTGGAGAAGGAACAGCCCGCGGTCGTGCAGGCGTTCCGCGTCGCGCTTCCAGCCGGCCGGCCGATGCGGATGCAGCCGATGACGGAGCTGGAGCGCGTGCAGACGCGCCTGCGCCTGCGCGACGAGCGCAAGCTCGCGACGTTGATCGAGCTGCTGGCGGACCAGGACGTCGACGTCGCCGAGTTCGCGGCCGAACGGCTGGGAGCGCGCGGGCCGGAGGCGGCCGGCGCACTCGCCGGGTTGCTCGAGCTGCGCGATGCGAAGGTCGTCACGATGGGCCGTGCGCGCGTGCAGGGAAACCCGCTCGCGGCGGTGCAGCACGGGCCGAGCGAGCACAAGCGGATCGCAACCGAAGCGATCGTGCGGATTGCGCCGGACAGCGCGGAGGCGGTCGCTGCGCACATCCAGCTGCTCGCGACCGGCAATCCAGAGCAGCGTCTCGCGAGCTTGCTCGCGCTCCGGATGCGGCCCGAGCATGCGGAGCCTGCGGCGGTTGCGGTGGCGGAGCTGCTGGATGGCAGGCATCACCGGGTGCTGCGCCGCGAGGCGTTGATCACGTTGAGCACGTTCGGTCGCGCTGCGGCACGCGCGGTGCCGGCTCTGCGCAAGTTGGCCCGCACGGGCGACGAAGAGCTCGCGAAGCTGGCGAAGTCCGCGCTGCGCGCGATCGAGGCGCAATGAGGGCTGGCTGGGGTGTGGCGGTGTTCGCGGCGCTCGCGGCTGGGATGCCGCTCGCTGGGCAGCCCGCGGCGCAGGAACGCGCGCAGGACCAGGCGGCCACGATTGCGTGCGCAATCGACGAGCTTCGTGCCGGCAGTCCGCTCGCGTTGGCGGTGCTGCAGCGCACGCCGGAGGCGTCGGTGGACGCGCTCGTGCGCGAGCTGGCGGCCGATCAGAAACGGCGGCGCGAGCGCCGGGCGGCGACGCTATTGCCAGCGATCAGTGCACTCGGCGTGACGAGTCCCGAAGTCGTCGGCGGGCTGATCGACGTGCTGGAACCGGCCGGCGACCTGCTCCGAAGTCGCATCCTCTTCACGATCGGCGATCTCGCCGGACGTGCGGGGGAATGCCCCGAGTTGGATCCCTGGCTGGAACAACTCCCGGACAGTGCGCGTGAGCAGCTGGTCGCGCGGCTGGTTGCTGCGAACGACAAGCCGGTGCGCGTGCGAGCGCTGACCGCGTCTCGTCGCGCCAAAGCCCGCCGCAGCCTGCGCGCGAAGCCGGCGGACCTCGGCATCTGCCTGGGGATGCTCGAGGATCTCGATCTCGATGCTGCAGAGCTGGCGGCGGAGCGCGTGCTTGCGCTCGGCAGGAGCAGTCCGCAGATCCGGGGTGCACTCGAGGCCCTGCTGCTCCCGCAGGTCCTGCCCGCGACAGGGACCTTCTGGTTCGAACTGGGAAACGATGATCGGCAGCGGCTGATCGACCTGGAATGCGATTGCACGGTCCAGCTGACGGCTGCGCTGGCGCTCGTCGAGCTGCATCCCGAGAGTGCGCAACTGCGCACGGCGCACCGCTGGATCCTGGAGCAGGGCCGCCCCGACCAGCAGCTGGCGAGCCTGCTGGCGCTGCGCGCCGATGCGGACCAGGATCCGTTCGACGTCAGCGCCATCGTTGCGTTGCTCGGGCGGGCGAAGCATCGCCTGCTGCGCCGGGAAGCAGTGATCACGCTCAGCACGTTGGGTCCGCGTGCTGCCACCGCCGCACCCGCGCTGCGCGAGCTCGCCGATGGCGAGGATCAGGAGCTGTCGGTGCTCGCCCTGGCCGCGCTGCGCGCGATCGGGCAGCGGTGACGCACGCCATGGGCCGGGCCTGGCCTCCGCGTCCGCGCGATGCAGCCTCGCGCGGCCGGCCCCCCGAGCGAGGCGTCATGCACGCAACGGCGTGCGCAACTGCGCACGCAGTGCCGTGCAGCTGGCCTGGGCTGCCCGTTCGCTCCCGCGCTGGTAAGAGCCAGGCACGTGCAGCCGGGATCCCTTCCGCCACCCCCGGTGACTGCGTCGACGCCGCCTATGTGCCGATCCGGCGCTTGCGCAGCCCGCCCCGCCCGCCGTAACAAGCGCAGCATGCGTCGCGCCTGGGCCGGCCTCCTGATCTTTTTCCTGCCGCACCCGTCACCGTTGGCGGCTCAGGACGACGAGACATGGGCGCAGGAGCTTCGGCTCGCGATCGACGAGCTGGACAAGGGCCGCCTGTCGCGGGCGCAGACGAAGCTCGACGACATCCTCGAAGCCGCCGAAGACCCGGAGCCGGACCGGCCGCCGACCGAGATCCTGCGCACGGCGCAGATCGCGTCGTGGCGGATTGCGGAGCTGGAGGGTGAGTACAAGGACCTGCTGCGGGACCTGGCGGCAGCGCCGGCCGAAGACCGTGCCGATCCGCGCGCGCTTCGCATGCAGGCGCGCGTGCGTGCAGCGGTGGGTGAATACGAGCCAGCGATGGAATCGCTCGCCGCGCGCCTCGAGGCGGAGCCGCACGACCATCAGGCCCGCGAGCTGTTCGGCCGGCTGCTGGCGATCGTCGGGCGGCACGACGACGCGCGTGCGCAGCTGCGCACGGCGATCGAGCTCGCCGGGCAGAAGCCGCCGGAGCAGGCACCCGATCTGGCGGCGGTTGCGCGCTGCCACGTCGCGCTCGGCACCCGCGACGACCTCGAGCTGGCGAGCGTGCTGGCGGTCGAGGCAATCCGCCGCGCACCGGAGCAGCCGGATGGCTACCTGGTCTATGGCGAGCTGAAGTTCCTCGCCTACGGCGAAGCGGCCGGCTTCCCCAGCGGCGAGCGCGACTACCAGAAGGTGCTCGAGCAGAACGGGGATCTGTGCGAGGCGCTGATCGGGCTCTACCGGCTGCGCCGCGCGAACATGTTCCTCGACCCGGGCAAGACCGAGGCGCTGCTGGTGCGCGCGCTCGGGCGCAACCCGAACCATGTTCCGGCGATCGTCGAGCAGGCGGCGCTGATCCTGGGCGACCGGCGGTTCCAGGAGGGGCGCGCCCTGCTCGCGCGTGCGCTCGAGATCAACCCGCGTGATCCGCTCGCACTCGCATGGGCGGCCAGCGCCGCGATGCTGCTCGGCCTCGACGACGAGGAAGCCGGGTTCCTGAAGCGAGCGCATGCCCTGGACGCGACCACGTCGCTGCCGGACCGGGTCGCGGGGGAGCTGCTGTGCCAGCTGTACCGGTTCGCCGACGCGGTGCCGCGGTTCGAGCGGGCGCTCGAGCGCTCGGCGCAGGACGTCGACGCACTGCAGGGACTGGCGCGGGCGTTGATCTACACCGGCCGCGGCAAGGAGGCGGTCGCCTATCTGCAGCGGGCGGCGGAGGCGCACCCGGGACGGGTCGACGCGTGGCGTCGCAACCAGCTCGCGCTCGAGGAGCTGCTCAGTGACGAATACCGCCGCGTCGAGACCGAGGGCTTCGAGTTCCTGCTGCACCGCGACGACCTCGATGTCCTGGCGACGTACCTGGTGCCGCTGCACCAGGAGGCCCGAGACGTGCTCGGCGAGCGTTACCGGCTCAAGCCGGCGGAACGCGTCCGCGTGGAGGTGTTGCACGGTTGGGCGGACTTCTCGGTCCGCACGATCGGGTTCCGCGGCTTCTCGGCGCTGGGGGCCTGCTTCGGCCGGCTGATCACGCTGGTCTCGCCGCGCGACCAGGACCTGCGGCGCAATGACTTCATGTGGTCGGCGACGGTCTGGCACGAATACGCGCACGTGCTGACGCTGGCACTGAGCAAGAACCGCGTCCCGCGCTGGCTGACCGAAGGGGTCTCGGTCTACGAGGAGAAGCAGCGCAATCCGGCCTGGGAGCGGGGCATGCAGCGTGAGCTGCTCGATGCCTGGCACAACGGCGACATCGTGCCGCTGCGGTTGATGAACCGGCTGTTCCGCGGGCCGCGCATCCTGTTCGGGTACTACCAGGGCGGACTGATCGTCGAGTACCTGACCGAGCGGCATGGCTTTGCGAAGGTGCTCGATCTGGTCCGCTCGTTCGGTGACGACCAGGACACGGAGACGGCGTTCCAGGCGGTGTTCGGCGAAACGACGCGTGCGTTCGACGAGCAGTTCCTGACCTGGGTGTGGGACCGCAAGTTGCGGCCACTGAAGATGCTGCCGCGCTTCGACGATGCGGCGATGGCCAAGATGCAGCTCGAGATCGAGCGGCGGCCGGACGACCTGGAGCTGCGCGCGAAGATCGGTACCGAGTGGATGCTGCGCGGGATCGCGATCGACGCGGCGAACCAGCTGCGCGAGATCCTGCGGCGGGACCCGACGTACGGGCCCGGCCTGCTGCTGCAGGGACGGATCCTGGCGCGCCGGGACGCGCATGCCGAGGCGGCGGCGGCGTTCGCCGCTGGGTTCGAGGCCGGCGCCGAGGACTTCGATGCGCGGATCGCGTACGGGCGCGTGCTCGAGCAGCTCGAAGACGTCGATGGGGCGGTGGCGCAGTACCAGGCCGCGAAGGCCTGCTGGCCCGGCTGCACGGATCAGAACGTCGCGCCGGAAGTCCTGCTGTACCGCGTGCTGCGCGCCGCCGGTCGCACCGAGCAGGCCTGGATGGAGCTGAAGTCGTTCGTGCGGCGCACCGGAAGGACGTTCCGGCTGCGGCTCGAGCTGGCGGAGTTCGAGAACTCGCAGAACAACCGCGAGGAGGAGGCGCGGCTGCTCGAAGAAGCGCTGCAGATCGACCCGTTCATGCGCGAGCTGCACGTGCGCCTGGGCAACGCCTACCGCGAGCTGCGCCGCTACGAGGACGCCGCGCGCGAGTACCAGGTCGCGATCGCGGTCCCGACCGCGCTCGATCGGGCCTGGTTGGACACGCCGGCGGACCAGATCCCGGCCCCGGATGCGCCGCAGGAGCGCGAAGCGCGCGCCACGATCGCGCTGGAGCTGGCGCGGATGCTGCGGCTGCTGCGCAAGGACGAGGAGGCGTTTGCGGCGCTGCAGCGTGCGGAGCAGGAGGGCGCCGGCACGGACATCGCGGACGCGGCGGCCGAGTTGCGCCGCGAGTGGGGGCGCTGAGCCAGTCGGCGCGCCGACCGCGCTGGTGAACGGCGGCGCGGCGGCGCTACCCTTGTCCCTCCGCCGATGCTGACGCTGTTGCGCGAGGTCTGGACGCGGGTCCAGGGTGAGCTCTGCTCGCGCAGCGGTCAGTCTGCGTACGAGCACTGGCTGGCGGAACTGAAGCCGCTGGCGATCGAGCGCGGCGTCTGCCTGTTCGAAGCGCGCAACCGGATGATCTGTGATCGCGTGCACCGGCTGTACCAGCCGCTGCTCGAGGAGCTGCTGTCGCAGGACCTCGGCACGCGCGTCAGCGTGCAACTGATCCCTGCCCCGGAACCGCTGGCGCCAGAGGAGCTCGGATTCGGTCCCAAGCATCCGATCGTCGACCAGAGCAACAAGACGGCCGTGCTGATGCTGAAGTCGCTGCTCGAGGATGGCGGTCTGCCGAGCCGCATCCACGTGCTGTACGGGCCACCGGAGGCAGGGAAGACGTTCCTGCTGTCCTGGTGGGGCGCACTCAACCGGGTGCGACCGAAGATCCTCACCGGCGAGAAGCTGGTGGCGACGTTCCAGGCCGCGATGCGTGACCGGCGGCTGCCGGAGCTGCGCGACGAGCTGAGTGCGCCGGTGCCGCTGGTGCTGGACGAGATCCACCGCGTCGCCGGGCATGCCCGGATCCAGCAGGAGCTGGCCGAGCTGCTCGCGCGGCGCGCCGGCATGGAGCAGCCGGTGCTGATCGGCTCCCGGCATCATCCGCAGCAGATCTGGCGCACGGAGTCGACGTTCACGTCGCATCTGATGGCCGGCTTCCTGTGCCGGATCGACTACCCGGGCCCGGAGGCGCGCCTGCACTACCTGCGCGCGCTCGAGGGCTCCGCTTCGCGCAACGGCCGCGCGAGTCCGATCGAAGCGATGGCCAGCAGCGCACGCGGCAGCTATGCCGAACTCCGGCGGATCTGGCAGCTGGAGCGCAAGGGGCTCGGGGTGGCGAAGGCGCCGTATCTGCGCCTGATCGGCCCGGGCGCGGTGTTCCGGCGGCTCTCGGAGCGCGTCGCGACGCGGCTCGGCTGCACGGTCGCCGACCTGCAAGGGCCCGCGCGCGCGCGGCAGCTGAGCTTCGCCCGCCAGGCCCTGAGCTGGCTCTGCGTGCAGGAAGGGCTCAGCCAGGCCGAAGTCGGGCGCTATCTCGGCGGGCGTTCGCGCGCAGCCGTCAACTACATGATCCGCGCGTTGGAGCAGCAGATGGCGAAGAGCGAAGAAGTGCGCGAGCGCGTCGAGGGTCTGCTGTGAGCCGCTGGTTCGCGCTCGAGGGGATCGACGGTTGCGGCAAGTCGGTGCAGACGCGGCTGTTGGTGGCGGCGTTGCAGCAGGAGGGGCATGCAGTCCACCATTTGCGCGAGCCAGGATCGACGCCGCTCGGTGAGGCACTGCGCGCGCTGCTCTTGGCACCGTCGACCGGCGCGCTGTCACCACTCAGCGAAGCCCTGCTGTTCAGTGCGGCGCGGGCCGAATATGTCCGCCAGGCAGTCGCGCCCGCGCTGGCCGCGGGCGGCGTCGTCGTCGCCGAGCGGAGCTATCTCTCGACGTTCGTGTATCAGGGCGCCGCTGCGGGCACGGCAGCCGTTCCAGCGGAGCTGCTGGCGCAGATCACCGCCGCCGTGCACGGCGACTGCTGGCCGGACCGGATCTTCCTGCTCGATGTGCCGGACGAAGTGGCGGCAGCGCGCCGCAGCCAGCGTCGCCAGGACCGGTTCGAGCAGGATGGCGCGCGATTGCGCGCGGTTGCGCGGGCGTTCCGCGAAGTGGCAGCGCAGGATCCGCGCGTGGACCTGGTGCCGGCGACCGGCACGATCGAGCAGGTGCACCAACGCCTGCGTGCCCTCGTGGCTGCGCGCCTCGAGGTGCCACGTGGCTGAACCGATCCTGCTCGGGCAGGGACACCCGCTGGAACTGCTGCACGCGCGCGCACGTGCGCAGACGCTGCCGCATGCGCTGCTCGTCTGCGGTGCGTCCGGCAGCGGCAAGTCCACGTTGCTGAGCGCGCTTGCACAAGCGCTGCTGTGTCCCGCCCCGCGCGAGCGCCCGGCGTGCGGGACGTGCAGCACGTGCCGGCGCGTCGCGAGCGGCCAGCACCCGGACCTGCACCGGCTCGAGCCGCTGGAGGACAAGAAGGAGATCAGCTCCGATTCGATCCGCGACGTGCTGGCGGCGCTGCAGCTGCGCTCCTTCGAAGGCGGCGCCCGCGTGTTGGTCGTCGACCCGGCCGACACCCTGAACGAGACCGGGCAGAACATCCTGCTGAAGACCCTCGAAGAACCCTGGCCTGACACCTGGGTGTTGCTCGCCAGCTCCCGGCCGGATGCGCTGTTGCCGACCGTGCGCTCGCGCTGTGCCACACTGCGGCTGCGGCCGGTCACCGAACCGGAGCTGCGCGCGCTGTTGCGCGCGGAGGGTGCCGATCCAGCGGCGCTCGAGTTCGCAGTGCGGCATGCCGGCGGCGCCGTCGGCGTCGCGCGCGAGCTGCTCGATCCGTTCTGGGTGCCGCTCGCAGCGCGGATCGCGAACTGGGCCGCCGGTGGCGACGAAGACCCGATCGAGCTCGCCGCGGCGCTGCTCGCCGGCGCCAGCGAACAGCGGGACAAGGCGCGGCAGGAGAAAGCGCGGCGCGTTCGGTATTCGTTCGTGATCCTGCGCGCCTGCCTGCGTGCGCAGCTGCGCACTGCGCTTGCCGAGCCCTCGGCGGCGACCTACTCTCCCGCGTCGGTCGAGCGATGGGTCGCCAGCATCGAGCAACTGTTCGCTGCAGAAGCGGATCTCGCAGTGCACATCCCGGTGGAGCAGACGCTCACCGCGGTGTTGCTGCGCGGAGCCGGCTGATCCTTCGTGAGATCGCTATCCGGGTCGGTGACGGGCAGGATGCCTGCGCTTCGACCGGTGGGGGGCGGAGCCGGGCCTGGTCAGCCGGCACCGCGATCAAGGGCGGTTCGTCCATTGCCGATAACGATTCGGGCGCCATACGTGCCCGTGTCCGAGCGAGCAGGAGGAACCGTGTCGATGGCATTCCTATCCGCGAGTGACGACCTCGAAGACCGGATCAGCGAGGTGCGCCGCCGTGATCGTCGGTTCGCGCGCCATGCGTACTTCTTCGTGCTCGATGCACTCGACTACACGATGTTGCGGCTCGGCCGCGACGCGCTGACCGGTGAGGAGCGCCACGTCGGCGGCAAGGAGCTGCTGCTCGGGATCCAGGACTACGCGTTCGAGCAGTTCGGCGCCCTGGCGGTGCTCGTGTTCGAACAGTGGGACGTGCGCACCAGTGAGGACTTCGGCGAGATCGTGTTCAACCTGATCGACGCCGGCCTGTTGAGCCGCCGGCCGCAGGACACACGCCTGGACTTTGCCGGCGGCAGCGAGTTCATGCTGCACTTCGCGCACAAGCGCCAGGAGTGCCTGGCGCACATCCGCGAGCCGAGCCGGCAGTAGCTCGAAGCAGCGGAGCCGCGGCGCCAATGGCGGCGCCGCGGGGGGAGTCGGCGCCCGCGCGCGGGCGCCGACGCGGATCGCTCAGCGATCGCCGTCCTTGGCCTTCTCCTTCTTCGGATCGGCCTTCTCGGCGGAGGCTTCCTCGGCCTTCTTCTCGCCGTCCGGCGCGCCCGCGCTGATGTCGATCATTCCCATCTTGTTGCCGAAGCCGAGGTAGATGCCAGCGGCCTTCGTGCCGCTCGCGTACAGCGCGAGCACGAGGCGCTGGTGCTCCTGGCCCTCGCCGCCACCGTCCATCAGCTGCAGCGGCACCGTGATCGTCGAGCTGTCGCTCTTCAGCACGATCGTCCAGGCGAACTGGTCGTCGAGCTTGAACATCAACTTGTACTCGCCGGCCGCGACGCTCTGGCCGCCAACCGTGATGTCAGTCTTGGTCGCAAATGTGCCGAGCGGCGAGTTCTCGGCCGAGTCGTTGTAGCGCTTGCGCGCGGCATCGCGGCGGCTCTGGTCTTCAAGCACTTTGGCCCAATTCCCGGCGGCCCAGGTGATCGACGTGTAGTTCAGCGTGACCGCCAGCCCGTTGGGGTACGAGACCTTCTGCTCGACCGTCGGGGCGTTGCGGTTCGTGCTGCCCATCTGCTGGGCAACAGCCGGCGCGACCAGCGCGGCGGCGAGGAGAGCGGAGGTGATGAGCTTCATGATCCTTGCTTTCGTAGGGGGGGTTCGAGGCCGGAGTCTACCGGCGACTCGTACCTACGCAGCAGGATGCGCATGCGCGGGCCCGCAAAGGGCTGGTTGCGCGCCCGGGGCTCGCAAGTGCCGGCGCCAGCGGCCCCCTGGGGGGCCGCGCGCCGGTCACTTGTGGGCGATCTTGAGCACGCCCTGGAACTCCTTCAGGTCGCGGATGTCGCGGCCGAGCTTCTTCAGCAGGGCGTTGACCGCCTCCTGCAACTGCCCGTCCTCCTGGTGGTCGCCGAGCGCCCGCTGGCCGGCGAATGCCCTGCCACGCAGGTCGGCGACGCGGTCGCGGATCGTGTAGCGCAGCCAGCGGCGCACGTCGTCCTTGGTCAGGTGCGTGTCCAGGCCCTGGTAGAACGCTTCGAATTCCGGATAGCGCGACCAGTCGCCGCCATCTCCTTCGGCCAGCTGCAGGAACAGCTCGCGATTCGGCTCCATGTGTTTGCGCACATAGGACTGCAGCACGTCCTTCTTGAGCAACTCGAAGATCTCGGCGTTCTTCCACGCTTCGTCGTTCGAGAGCTCGCGCACCTTGGCCTCGATGTCGGGGATGATCCCCCAGTCCGGATTCGTGACCTTGCCGTCCTCGCCGTACTCCTTGTTCGGGGAGCGGCCGCTCGGCAGGTGATAACGCGCAATTGTCAGCTTCAGCCGCGGACCGACGTCGTACTTGCCGTTCCCGTTCAGGTCGTCGAACGACTCCCAGTCGTCGCGCTTGCGGTTGCCGTTCTGATCCTGGAAGGGCTCGCTCGGCTGGCTGCGCAGCGGCATCAGCGTCTGCACGCTGCCCTTGCCGAACGAACGCTCGCCGACGACGACGGCGCGATCGAGCTCGCGCAGCGCGCCCGCGACGATCTCCGACGCCGACGCGGAGTACTCGTTGACCAGCACCGCCATCGGCAGATCCGGGCAGACTGCGCGGTCGCGCGTGCGGAACTCCTCGCGCTCGATGTCCCGCCCGGCCGTGTAGACGACCAGGTGATCGCCCGACACGAACAGTTCGACGACGTCACGCGCCTCCTCGAGGTAACCACCGGTGTTGTTGCGGACGTCGAGCACGATCATCTGCGCCCCACGCTGGCGTAGGTCCAGCAGAGCCTTGCGGATCTCCTCGGCGACATTCGCGGCAAACGTGATGACTTCGATGTAGCCGACCTGCCCTGGCAGCAGATCGTGGTTGATCGCCGGGACGCGGATCTGCTCGCGGACGATCGACATCTCCTGCGGCTCGGTGAATCCCGGGCGGAAGAACTTGATCGTGACCGGTTTGTTCGGCTCGCCTTTCAACCGCGCGATGATCTCGTCCGAGCTGTGGCCGGCCGTCTCCCAGCCATCCACCTCGAGGATCTTGTCCCCAGTGCGCAGGCCGGCCCGATACGCGGGTCCGGAGTAGATCGGGCGCGTGATCGAGAACACGTCATCGCGGTCGAACCCGACGAACGCGCCAATGCCGCCGTACTCGCGATCGAGGTCGAAGAAGAACCGCTTGAACTCGTCCGACGTGAAGTACGACGAGTGCCGGTCCAGGGCTTCGAGGATCCCCTTCGCCGCATTCGTGAACAGGAACTCGTCGGTGAACTGCTCGCCCTGCAGGTGATGGGCGCGCACGCGCCGCAGGATCTCCCGCAGCGTCGCGAACTCGTCGTCATCGGCCGCGACCGTGCCGCCTCGCGTCGTGTCGCGCTCGCTCAGTGTCCGCAGGAACTTCTCGAACTGCCGCCGCTCGCGCTCACTACGCAGGTAGTGGGCCGCAAGCCGCCCTTCGGGCGTCGGCTCGTCCTGGATCTCGCGCAGCAGGTCCCAGCCAGGACCGCTCGCGTCCGTGTTGATCTCGGCCAGCGCAAGCGCACCCTGCACCTTCAACATCCGGTTCTGCGAGCCGAGGAACTGCACGAGCGTGTCACGCGCCTCGCGCTTCTCCTCTTCGCTGCCGACGCGCCACAGCGACTTGCAGGCCTCCACACGGACCGACGGCGCGGTCAGTTCGCTGCGCATCGGTGCCGTGAGCAGCTCACGCACAGCAGGGATCTGGCGGCGGTTGAACCGCTCCTCGCGGCCGAGCAGCACCATGGCGGCTGCCTGCGCGTCCTCGTCGTCACCCTTTGCGGCGGGCGCCAGGACCTGCAGCAGCTCCTTGCTGTAGCTGTCTCCTTCGGCGAGATCGGCCAGCGCGCGCGCGGCAGCCAGGTGGGCCTTTGGCCCCATCCCTTCCGCGACGGACACGATCGCCTTGGCCAGCGCGTCTTCGGTCGCTTCGACGTCGGCCACGCGCCGGCCGATGTCCCACACCTGCGTCCAGGTGCCGGCGTCGGCCTGGCCGAGCAGCGTCCGGACGGTCTGGTCTGCGGTCTCCTGCGCCGGTGCGTGCCCGGCTCCGATCGCCAGGACCAGGGCTGCGGCGGTCGGAACGAATGGGATGTTGTGGATCCTCATGCGGTTGTCATTGCCGGGGCCGGGGCCGGCGGTTGGTGCGGTTCAGGTCGTAGATCGGCGGATGAAGGCCAGCGCATCAAGCGGAACCATGGTGCCGGCCGGCGCCGGCACGACACAAGTGTCCATCTATACGATGTGGAACGGATCAACATAGGTCTTCTTGTGGGACGAGTTACGGGGACGGAAGCTTCCGGCCGTGCCGATGACCGACGAAACGAGCGAACAGCCGACCCATCTGGATGCGCGCGGGCGCGCCCGCATGGTGGATGTGTCCGACAAAGAGGCGGCGCTGCGCAGCGCCACCGCGCGCGCGTTCCTCGAGCTCCGTCCCGACGTCCGGGCGAAGATCCTCGGCGGTGAGCTCGCCAAGGGCGAAGCTCTCGCGGTCGCGCGGATCGCCGGGATCCAGGCCGCGAAAGAGACTGCGCGGTTGATCCCGCTGTGCCATCCGTTGGCGCTCAGCTCGGCGCAGGTCGAGATCGAGCCGGACGGTGACGCGCGGCTGCGGATCGAAGCGACGGTGCAGTGCACCGGGCCGACCGGCGTCGAAATGGAGGCGATGACCGCCGTCACCGTCACGGCGCTGACGCTCTACGACATGGCCAAGGCCCTGCAGCGCGACATGCGGATCGGCCCGATCGAGCTGTGTGAGAAGCGCGGCGGCCGGAGCGGCGTCTGGCGCCGGGAGGAGCGATGAGTCCCCGCCACGTCGCCATCGTCGGCGCGACCGGAGCCGTCGGCGCCGAACTGCTCGCGGTGCTCGCGCAGCGGCGCTTCCCGGTGCGCTCGCTTCGCCTGCTCGCGTCGCCACGCTCGGCCGGCAGCGAACTCCACTTCGCCGGTGAGTCGCTGCGCGTCGAAGCCCTCGGCCCGGACTCGTTCCGCGGCACCGAGCTCGCGCTGTTTTCGGCCGGCGGCAGCGTGTCGCGCGACTGGGCACCGCGCGCCGCAGCGGCCGGTGCGGTCGTTGTCGACAACAGCTCGGCGTTCCGCATGGACCCCGAGGTTCCGCTCGTCGTCCCGGAGTGCAATGCCGACGCCGTGCACGCCCACCGCGGGATCATCGCCAATCCGAACTGTTCGACGATCATCCTCGTGCTCGCGCTGGCGCCGCTGGCGCGCGCCGCCGGCATCGATCGCGTCGTCGTCGCGACGTATCAGGCTGCGAGCGGGGCCGGCCTGCAGGCCATGCGCGAGCTGCGGGAGGGCACCGCGGCCGCGCTGCGCGGTGAAACGCTGCCACCCAAGGCACTGCCGCACGCGCTCGCGTTCAACCTGTTCCCCCGCGTCGACGTGTTCACCGCCGATGGCTGGACGCGCGAAGAGGACAAGCTGCAGTTCGAGAGCCGGAAGATCCTCGCCATGCCGGAGCTGCGCGTCGACGCGACGTGCGTGCGCGTTCCGGTCGAGCGGTGCCACAGCGAATCGGTCACGGTCTCGCTGCTGCGACCGCTACGGCCGGAGGCAGCGCGCGGCCTGTTCGCCGGCTCGCCGGGCCTCGTGGTCGAAGACGACCCGGCGCAGGCGCGCTACCCGCAGCCGGCCCAGATGACCGGCGCGGACGCAGTCGCGGTCGGCCGGATCCGCGCCAGCCGCGCGTTCGATCCCGGGCTGACGTTCTGGCTCGTCGGCGACCAGCTGCGCAAGGGGGCGGCGTTGAATGCGGTGCAGATCGCCGAACTCCTCTGATGCTGTCCACCGTGCCTGTTGATCCAGCGCCCAGACGCGCGCGCCAACGCAGGCGCGCCTAGGCCTCAGCTCCTCACGACA
>CAZABP010000071.1:0-19671 GCA_964483245.1 uncultured candidatus Brocadiaceae bacterium
CGGCGTCGTGGTCGCCGCGTCGCGGCGGTGAGAGAACTGACACCGGGTGTACCGGTACACCGGGTGTCAGACACGCACGCGGCGGACTACACGCGCGCCTCGCGCCAGCGGCCGCGGCGGAACAGCCACGCAGCAGCGAGGGTCATCAGCGACTCCGCACCGGCGACAGACCAGAACACGCCGTCGGCGCCGAGGCCGGCGGGGTGCGCGAGCGTCCACGCGAGCGGGACCTGGATGGCCCAGAAGCAGACGAGGTTCAGGCGCGTCGGCGTCCACGTGTCGCCGGCACCATTGAACCCCTGCACGAGCACCATGCCCCACGCGTAGAACGGGTAGCCGTAGCTGATGATGCGCAGGCTCTCGGCGGCGATCGCGAGCACGGCGGGGTCGTCGCCGAACGGCGCGACGACGTGATGCGGCACGAGCACGAACACGAGCGTCAGCCCTGCGAGCAACCCCATGTTGATCCAGCTGGCCATCCAGACGGACGCGGCGGCGCGGTCGGCGCGTCCGGCGCCGAGGTTCTGGCCGACCATGGTCGCGGCGGCGTTCGACACGCCGAAGCTCGGCAGCAGCGCGAACATGCAGATCCGGATCGCGATCGTGTAGCCGGCGAGCGCGGTGCTGCCGAACGCGGCGACGATCCGCATCAACACGATCCAGCTCGAGGTCGCGATCAGGAACTGCAGGATCCCGCCGAGCGAGACATGGATCAGCGTGCGCAGCGTCGCGGTGTGCGGCGCCCAGACGCCGCGCAGGTGAAGCTGCGCGCGGCCGCCGGTCAGCAGCCAGACCTGATACAGCACGCCGGTGCCGCGGCCGATCGTGGTCGCGACGGCGGCCCCTTCGAGGCCGAGCTCGGGGAACGGACCGAGCCCGAAGATCAGGCACGGATCGAGCACGAGGTTGATCCCGTTGGCGACCCACAGCACGCGCATCGCGTGGCCGGCGTCGCCGGCGCCGCGCAGGACCGCGTTCTGCACGAACAGCAGCAGGATGCAGACGCTGCTGGCGAACTGGATCGTCGCGAAGCGGCTGCCGGTCGCAACGACTTCGGGTTCGGCGTCCATCAGCGCCAGCAGCTCGGGGGCATACAGCGCCGCTGGCACGCCGAGCAGCACCGCCGCCACGAGCGCGAGCAGCACGCCCTGTGCGCCGGCGAGCGTCGCGCCGGCGGGGTCCTTCTCGCCGACGCGGCGCGCGACGGTCGCAGTCACGGCGGCGCCGAGGCCGATCGCGATCGCATAGACCGGCGTCAGCATCGACTCGGTCAGCCCGACGGTCGCGGTTGCATGCGAGCCGAGCTGCGTGACGAACAGGATGTCGACGAGCGCAAACGTCGACTCCATCAACATCTCGAGCACCATCGGCACCGCCAGCGCGACCAGCGCGCGCAGCAGCGGTCCATCGGTCAGCGGCAGCGGCCGGCCGGCGAGCGCGGCGCGGATGTCGGACCACAACGTGGTCGCAGGCGGATCGGAGACGGGGGAAGTGGATGACATGCAGAGCAGGCGCGGTTGGCGCGCGGAGCGGAGTCCTGGATCAGTCGGCGGGGGAGAACACCGCGGCACGGGGCCGCGGGTGCGTCAGCGCTTGCGCTGCGGGGGCCGCCTCAGCGGCGGCGCGTCAGGACTGCGACGACAAAGCTCTGCATAGCTCGCTCCGAAGAGCGCGGGAGCCTACCGCGCGCGCGCATTCGCGCAAGCGTGGCAAGAAAAGGGTCAGACCCCAACCGTGCCACCATGGCAAGAAAGGGGTCAGACCCCAATCTTGCCACGCGCAGCGGCTCTCACTTCAGATGCCGGTCCAGCCAGTCGACCATCTCGGCGACGACGTGCAGGACGGACTCGTGCGCCTGGTAGCCGTGGCTCTCGAACGGCAGCGTGACGAGCCGCGCGCGGCCGCCGTGCCCTTTGATCGCGGCGAACAACCGCTCGCTCTGCATCGGGAACGTGCCGGGGTTGTTGTCGGCCTGGCCGTGGATCAGCAGGATCGGCTCGTCGATCTTCTGCGCGTGCATGAACGGCGACATCTGGAAGTAGATCTCCGGCGCCTGCCAATACGTGCGCTCTTCGTTCTGGAACCCGAACGGGGTCAGCGTGCGGTTGTAGGCACCGCTGCGCGCGATCCCGGTCCGGAACAGATCCGAATGCGCCAGCAGGTTCGCGGTCATGAACGCGCCATAGCTGTGCCCGCCGATCGCGACGCGGCCCGGCTCGGCGACCCCTTCGGCGACGCATGCGTCGATGGCAGCCTTCGCATTGGCGACGAGCTGCTCGACGAACGTGTCGTTCGCGGTCTGCACCGGCCCGACGATCGGCATCGACGCGTTGTCGAGCAGGGCATACCCGGCCAACACGAGCGTCAACGCGGAGGTCCCACTGACGCGCGTGTAGCGCAGCGGTGACCCGCGCACCTGGCCGGCATTCGACGGATCGTCGAACTCACGCGGATACGCCCACACGAACAGCGGCCACTGCTTCCCCGCCATGTGCTCCGGCGGCAGATAGAGCGTCCCGGACAGCTCGACGCCGTCACCGCGCCGGTAGCGCAGCAGCCGCTTCTGGATCCTGCCGGTGATCCCGGCGGTCGGATCGCTGAGCGACGTGAGCTGCACGCGCTCCTTCCGCTCCGCATCGACGATGAAGAAGTTCGGGAAATCCGTCGGCGACTCACTGCGGATCAGGATCTTGCCGACATCCCGATCCAGCATCGCGACGAACTCCTCGTAGCGCCCCGGCGCGCTCTCGAACACCTTCGCACTCTGCGCACTGCGCACGTCGAACCGCGCCAGGAACGGCCGGTCCCCGGTCGGACTCGCTCCATCCCCGGCGAGGAAGATCTCGTCCTGCGCGAGCATCAACACCGCCTCGCCGCGCGGATCCACCTCCATGACCGGCCGCCCCGGATCGCCATACGCATCCTGCGTCGAGCGATCGAACAGCAGCGCATCCTCGGCCGCGCCCGGCTGCACACGCCACGTGCGTTGCCGCCGCGTGTCGCGGTCGTAATCACTGAGCAGCGCGAACTCCCCGCCCGGCGCGAACTGCAAGCCGCGGAACCGATGCTCGAGCCGCCGCCACTCGATTGGCGCATCTTCGAACGGCGCCGCCGACATCAGGATCTGATCGCGGAACGGCACCTTGCGCCGCGGATCACCCCCATCGAGCGCCTGCACCCAGATCAGCGTCGCTTCCTCGGACGGCAGCCACCCGTGATTGCGCGGCTGGTCGGTCACGCCGCCGATCGGCACGTTCTCCTGCGCCGGCAGGTCGACGTGCCGGCGCACGACGGTCCCATCCATCCGCAGCACCGACAGCCGCCGCGCAAACGAGCGCACCGGCACGCGATACGAGAACGGCTCGCGGATCTCGCTCGCGAGCAGGAACTCCCCGCCCGGCGCCGGATCGACGCCGCTCCACATCGCCGCCTGACCGATCGGCTTCAGCGTCGCCTCCGCCGCATCCACGACGACCATCTGCGACGTCGCGATCCAGCGCAGCCGCGCGGCATCGTGCCGGTCACGCAGCAGATCCTGAAACGTGCGCACGGCCGCCTTGGTGCCGTCGGCGACTTCGACGTGCGGACCTTCCGGCACCGGCGGCCGCTCCGGCAGCGTGGCCCCGCTGACGACCGCGAACGCCAGCAAACGCCGTTGATCCGGCAGCCAGCGGAACGGCGACGCGAGCGTCGCATTCAGCACCAGGCCCGGCACGGTCTTGACGCTCCCGGTCGCCGGATCGGCGATGCACAGCTCGATCCGGTCATCCTGCGTGTTGGTGAACGCGAACCGCGACGAGTCCGGCGTCCAGCGGATCCCGCCGACGTCGGCATGCGCCGGCAGCTCGAGCCGCCGCTCCTTGCGCGTCGCGATCTCCAGGATCCGCACCGCCGGCACGCGCCCGAACTGCTGCGGGCCGTGGTTGCGCGGATCCAGGCGCAAGCCCGCGAGCTTCCACACTTCGCGCGCGAGCAGCTCGAGCGCCGGCATCGCCTCGCGCTCGAGGAGCAGCAGGTACTTCCCGTCCGGACTGACGCTCGCGCCGGGCGGCGGCGGCGCCGTCAACACTTGCAGGATCGGTTCAGGGGGAACCCGCCAGCCGTCCTGCGCGGGGAGCAAGGCGGCGGCGACGAGCAGAGGCAGGATTCGCACGGCCGCCCAACAGTAAGGGAGGAGGCGCCGTCACAACCTGTTCCTGAATCCCCGCGTCGAACGCAGCGGGGTTTCAGGAACAGGCTCTCAACCGCCCGTCCCGTCCCCGCCGCGCCGGTGCAGCACGTCCATGACCCCGCGGATCAGATCCCAGATCTCTTCGTCGAGGTCCCCGACCTCATGCAGGATCTCGAGCGTCTCGGCGAGGCCCTGGTCGAGCCCTTCCTCCAGGCACGCGCGGATCCGGGGTGCCGCCCATTCCCCCGCCCGTCGCCCGCCGAGCAGGTTCTGATCCGACAACAGCCGTCCGGCCCAGACCTTCGGCCCGGCCAGCGGCGGCTCGGCGAACCCGATCCCACGCGGATCGCGCGGCAGGTCGAGCAGCAGGCGCGTGTTCTCGAGCACCCGCTCGCGCAGCAGCCGGAGCGCCGCAACCCGTTTGCCGGTCAGCACGACCTGATCGAAGTCCGGCCGCGCCGGTGCCTCGTCGCGCCGGGACACCGTCGCCGGTTCCGTCTGGCGGTGCGGCAGGCCCTGACCGGGCCTTCCCACCGGATCGATGCTGCGCGAGGCCATCGTTTCCATCGTCGATACGGCGGCCGGACCGCGGCCGGCCGTTGTTTCGATCTTCGGCGCTGCGCTCGCACCCTTGAGCCCAGACCGAGACCGTCTCGCCGCGCGACTGGAAGCAGCTACCCTGCCCATTCCCCGCCTCGGAGAACCCATGAACGCACGCCTGTTGCTCCCCTTCCTGTTCGCCGCCGCGACCACTCCCGTCACTGCGCAGTTCGCGCTCGACAAGATCACGAACGGCACGCTCGGCCAGAACCTGCGCCTCGACTTTGCCGGCGCAACGCCGGGCAAGACGCTGGTCACGATCCCGTCCACGACGCAAGGCCCGATCCCGCTCGGCTGGTTCAGCGCCGGCGACACGCGCGTGTTGGAAGTGGGTTTCGACCTTGCGGTGTACTGGCTCTCGCAACCGACGAACGCCGGCACCGGGTCGGTCACGTTCGGGCTGCCGCTCAGCCAGGTCCTGCACGGCGCGGGGCTGTACTTCCACGCCTTCACGGCGCCGGGCAATCCGTTCCTGGTCGACCAGGTGTCCAATCCGCTGCGCGTGCAGCTCGGCATGCCGGGGCAGTCGGCGCGCCTGCCGGACGTCATGGCCGGCGCACGCGCGCTGTCGGCGGCGTGGCTGCAGCAGCGCGGTGGCCGCAGCGAAGTCGTCGTCGCCGGCGGCGGCCAGGGCTCCCTGCTCCGCGCCAAGGGTCTCGACACGAGCGAGAGCTGGTCGTTCGACCGCTTGAAGTCCGTGGCGGGCCCGAAGCTGACCACGGCGCGCGCGCTCGCGGTTGCCGTGCAGCTCAAGGACGGCCGCGTGCTGCTCGCCGGCGGCGTCGACAACACCGGCGCGCCGCTCGCATCGGCCGAGCTCTACGACCCGGCGACCAACACGTTCACGGCGACCGGTTCGATGTCGATCGCGCGCGGCGGCCACGCCGGCGCGCTGCTCGGCGACGGACGCGTCATCGTTGGCGGTGGCACCAACGACTTCAGTGACGCCGTCAAGGCGCTGGCCGGGGCGCAGGCATCGTGCGAGATCTTCAACCCGGCCACCGGCACGTGGAGTCCCGGCCCGTCGATGAATGCCCGCCGCCTCGCGCCGTCGTTCGACTCGCTCAGCGATGGGCGCGTGCTGATGTCGGGCGGATTCCAGGTCAACATCGTGCTCGGCTTCCCGCTCCCGGTCGGGAGCGTCGCGACCTGCCAGCTCTGCAGCAGCAACGGCGCGACCTGGTCGAACACCGGCTCGATGGTCTCGTCACGCGGCGCGCATGCGCCGAGCACGGCGCGGCTGCCGGACGGCCGGATCCTGGCGAGCGGCGGCGCCAGCTCAGGGCCCGACATCACGGCGGCGGCGCCGCTGGCGAAGGCCGAGACCTACAACCCGGCGACCGGCAGCTGGACCGCGCTGCCGGACATGCCGGTCGCGCGCGTCGCGCATTCGGCGACCCCCATCGGTGGGACCCGGGTGGTGCTGGCCGGGGGCGCCGGCGGCACGCTGACGAACCCGGTGGCGATCGCGGCAGCCGAGACGCTGGACGTCGCGACCGGGAACTACGCGACCATGTCGCTGCCCGAACCACGCGCCGGTCACGCGGCCGTCCGCACGCCGGACGGCCTCGTCGTCCTGTTCGGCGGCACCGACCAGACCAACACGACGGTCGCATCGGTCGCCGTGATCCACCCCTGATCCGGCACATGGACCGAAGTTCTGACGCTCCCACATGTTGAGGCCGCTCGCCCGGACCGGTAGAACAGGTGCCTCGCGCGGCCCCATGGCCGCACCCGATTCAACCTGAGCTTGCGAGTTCACCAGCGGCGCGGCCGTGCCCGGTCACGATGAAGCCGAGCGTTTTCGCCGGCTGCGCGCCGCTGGGCCCCTAGGAGCCGACCGATCGAAGCCACGATCCTCTCACCATCCGGCCTCGACCTCGGCCTGATCGATCAAGACGCAGTCCGTGCACTGCAACGCCTGCACAGCCGGGGGTTCGAAGCCTACCTGGTCGGCGGTTGCGTGCGCGACCTGCTGCTCGGCCGCCAGCCGAAGGATTTCGACATCGCGACCGAAGCGCGACCCACGCAGGTCAAGCGCACGTTCCCGCGGAACTGCCGGATCATCGGGCGCCGGTTCAAGCTGGCGCATCTCCACTTCTACGACGGCCGCAAGATCCTCGAGGTCTCGACGTTCCGCCGCGCGCCGGAAGGGCTCGGCGAAGAAGCCGACCTGCTGATCACGCGCGACAACGAGTTCGGCAATGCCGAAGAGGACGCGCGCCGGCGGGACTTCACGGTCAACGCGCTGTTCTTCGATCCGTTGGCCGACCGGATCATCGACTATGTCGGTGGTCTGCAGGATGTCCGCGACGGCGTGCTGCGCACGATCGGCGCGCCGATCGTGCGGATGCGCGAAGATACGGTGCGGATCCTGCGCGCGGCGAAGTTCGCCGGCCGGCTGTCGCTGCGGCTCGAGCCGGAGACGATCGACGCGATGGCGTCGGTCGCGCCGGACCTGACGCGCAGCGCGGCGCCGCGGATCCTCGAGGAGATCCTGCGCCTGTTGCGCGGCGGGCACGCGCTCGACTCGTTCCAGATCCTGCGCGACATCGGCGCCCTGCGCGTGATCCTGCCGCTGGTCGGCACGTTCCTGCGCGAAGCGCCGGAGCCGGAGCGCGTCGTGTTCTGGCGCCTGCTCGAGGAGCTGGATGCGCGGATCGCGCACGGCACGGTCGTGCCGACGCCGGTCCTGCTCGGTGCGTTGTTCACGCGGCCGGTGCTCGCGGCGCTCGAACAGCAGCCGGACCGCAGTCCGGCCGCCGTGACCGAGGCGCTGCTAGGGTCGTTCGGCACCGAGCTGCGGCTGTCGCGACGCGATGCCGGCTGCCTGAAGCGGATCTGCAGCGTGCAACCGCGGTTCGTGGCGACCGGCGGGCGGGCCGCGACGCTGCTGCGCGATCCGTTCTTCCGGGAGGCGCTGGAGCTGTTCGCGTTGAGCGTCGGCGCGAGCGGCCAACATCAGGAGTTGTTGGCGGACTGGCGCGCGCGTGCGGCGGAGGCCGGCGGCGCCGGGGCCGGACCGGACGACGCAGAGGAAGGCGAGGGCGAGGAGGGTGAAGCGATGGAAGCAGGTGCATCGGCAGCAGAGCCGGGCAGGCGGCGCAAGCGGCGCCGTCGCGGCGGGCGCCGGCGCGGCCGACGCGAGCGCGACGACCGCGACGAGAACCTCGGTGCAGCGGCCGGCGACGAGCCGGTGGATGAGCCGCGGCCGCGCGGCACGGCGTCCGACGCGGAGTTCGACGCAGACGACGCAGAGCCCGACGACCGTGCGGATGGTGGCGACGCTGGCGAGCTGCCGGAGTCGCCGGGCGTGCTCGACGAGCTGGATCTCCCGTTCCCGGTGCCGAGCGAAGCGCGCGAAGGTGGCGCCGGCGCAGACGCCGGTGGCACCGACGGCGGGCGCAAGCGCCGCCGTCGCGGGCGGCGTGGCGGTCGCCGGCGGCGTGGCGGCGGCAATGGCGAGGGTGAACGCGCGGAAGAGCGCGCCGGCGAGGCGCCGGCGCCCGTGCGTCAGGCGGAGCGCCGCGAGGCGCCGCCCGCGCGGCAGCCGCAACCGCAAGCGCGCAAGCCGCAGGAGCAGAAGCCGAAGGCGCAGGCACGACAGCCCGAACCGCGCAAGAAGAAGGACAAGCCGCCGCGCAAGCGCGAACGCGAGCGGGAGCGCGAACGCCCGCGCGAAGGGGGCGAACGGCGCCGGCACGACGGACACCGTGACCGCACGGTCGAGACCATCGAGCCGGAAGCGTTCGACGTGTCGGTGTTCGACCGCGAGATCGACTCGCGCCGGGTGCCGACGTTCGGCGTGTTGGTCGATGAAGGTGCGGCGAAGAAGCGTCGCCGCGCGCCGCGCGACCAGGACGATGACTACCGGCCGCCGCCGGCACCCGGCAGCGAGCCCGGGCCACCGCCCCCGCCGCCGAAGCCGTCCGAGGGTGACGACACCTACGGCGACTGGTGATGTCGGCCCCGGCGAAGGTTACGACCGCATCGCTGCGCCGCTCGAAGGAAGCCGGCGAGAAGATCGTCGCGCTGACCTGCTACGACCATCTGTTCGCGAGCCTGCTCGACGCCGCGGGCGTCGACGTGTTGTTGGTCGGTGACTCGGTCGCAATGACCGTGCAAGGTCACGAGACGACCGTGCCGGTAACGATGGACGAGATGGTCTATCACACGCAGCTGGTGAGCCGGACGCCGCGGCGCGGGCTCGTCGTCGCGGACATGCCGTTCCTCAGCTATCAGGTCTGCGACGAGCAGGCATTGACGAATGCCGGCCGGCTGCTGAAGGAGGGCGGTGCCGAGGCGGTCAAGCTCGAGGGCGGCGCTACGGTCGTCGCGACCGTGCGCCGGATCGTCGACGCCGGCATCCCGGTCATGGGTCACCTCGGGCTGACGCCGCAGAGCATCCACCAGTTCGGCACCTACCGGACGCGCGGGACCGAGGTCAACGAAGCCGAGACGATCCTCGCCGATGCGCGGCGGCTCGAGCAGGCGGGCGTGTTCGCGATCGTGCTCGAGAAGATCCCGCGCGCGCTCGCCGCGCGCGTGACCGCCGCGGTCGCCGTGCCGACGATCGGGATCGGCGCCGGACCTGACTGCGACGGGCAGGTGCTGGTCATGCACGACCTGCTCGGGCTGTTCACCCGGTTCCGCCCGCGGTTCGTGCGGCGGTATGCGGAGCTCGCCGATGACGTGCGTGCCGCCGTGCAGCGCTACGCCGAGGACGTGCGCAGCGGGGAGTTCCCCAACGCCGACGAGAGCTACTGAGGCCCTTCGGCAGTCGCGGCGAGGCGCTGGCGCAACAGCTTCAGCCCGCGGCACAGCGTCACGCGCACCGAGCCCTGCGTCATCCGCAGGCGCCGCGCGATCTCCGGGCCGTCGAGCCCGCGCAGGAAGCGCAGCCGCAACGGACAGCGATACGTGGCCGGCAGCGCGTCGATCGCGGCGAGGATCTCGCGCGCTTCGAGCTCTGGCAACACGGCGTCGGCGCCGCTTTCCACCTGCTCGAGCGGCACCGGCACCGGGCGGCGACGCGCGGCGACCTGCGCGTTGCGCGCGTGGTTGCGCGCGATCGCGCTGACCCAAGCGACGAATCCATGTTCGTTGCGGAGCGTCGGCAGGGCGGCGAGCGCCGACAGAGCCACGTCCTGCAGCGCGTCATCGACCTGCGCGCGCGGCAGCATCGCTGCCAGGATCGCGCGGAAGCGCCGTGCGTGACGCAGCCACAGCGATGCAAAGGCTGCACGATCGCCGCTCCGCGCACGTAGCACCATGGCGAGGTCGCTCTCGTCCTGTGCGACCGAGGGCATGCGGTGCGTGATCGGGGGGTTCATCGTGGAAGACCTGTGCAGTCTGCTCCGACGAGCGCCTGAGCTACGCAAGACGAACGGGCCGCGGCCAACATTCCCGCGCGCATGCAGGATGCACGCGCGTGCAGCGTGGAAAACTCCGGGAAGAATTCTGCTAACGGATCGCTGGGAGGGTTGTCTGGAGCAGACGCAAGGGTCGTGAAGATCGGTGGATCCAGGGCTCACCCGAACTCCCGATCCGCATCCCGATCCCCATCCCGATCCCCATCCCGATCCCGCTCGAGATCCGATCCCGAACCCGACGCGCGCACGGCCCCCATGGCACGAAAGCGACTTCCGCCTGAACTCGACGAGCAACTCCTCGAGAGCTCGGCGTGGGATCCGCGTGCACAGCCGGTGGATCCGTTCGTGGCGTGGCTGGATCAGCGTCTCGTCGAACATCGCGCGCGCCGCTTGTGGCGGCGGTGGTTGTTCGGCGGCGCGGCGGCGGCGGCGCTCGTCGCGACGCTCCTGTGGTGGCTGGTGTTCGGCGTCGATCCGACCAGCAGCACGCACAGCGAGCCGGTGGACGAAGCAAGCAACGAGATCGTCGCCGTGCCTGCGCCGGCCGCAACGCTTGGCACGCAAGCTGCATTGGAGAGCACGGAGGCGCCGACTGGTGCGCCTGCAGACCTTGCACTCACGGAATCGCGCTGAGCTTGCTAACGGCGGCGTCACGCCGCTGTCTCTGTCTCGCGCAACCAAGAGTTCTCCAATGAACAAACCACTCAACATGTTGGCGATGCTTTCGAGCGCGCTGCTGCTGCCGGCAGCGATCGCGCAGAACCCGGCACCCGCACCGGCGCCGGCCCCGGCCGATCCGCTGCCGAAGCCCGCGAGCGCGCCAGCGATCGCGGCGGCGCCCGCCGATGACCTGATGTCGTTGCGCGGATTCCTCGGGGAGCGCATCCACGCCAGTGGCGGCGCGGCCAAGAGCAACAGCGACGCGAAGACCTCGGCGAAACCCCTCGCCACGGTGCACGACGCGATCGTCGGCAAGCAGGGGGAGATGCAGACGATCATCGTCGTCGGCGAAACGCCGGTCGACGGCATACCTGCCGTGAACGGGATCGTCGAGGTCCGCTACTACCAGATGCCGGCCAAGGACCTGCGCTGGAACGCGCAGGAGAAGCGGTTCGAGACCGCACTCGATGCGGCAGCGATCGCAGCGCTGCCGCGGCATCAGCCGGTGCGCGCCGGCGCCGGAGCCGAGGACGGCGCGCCGATCAGCCAGGACGTGCTCGCCAGCACGCTGCTGCAGAGCAAGCCGAAGCCGAGCGACCAGGCGACGAGCGCGCTGGGTCCGGTGGCACGCATCTGGTTCGAACCGAAGGGGCTGCAGCTCGCGTTCCTGGGCATCGAGAGCGGCGGACTGCGGGTCATCCCGTGGCAGGTCGTGCGGCTCGAGCCGATGCAGCAGGACGGTGCGTTGAGTCTCAACGCCACGCAGCAGGACATCGAGGGCGCGCCGAAGCTCGCTTCCGGCGCCGCGGACCTCGACGCCGCGACGCGTGCGCAGGCCTACAAGCACTTCAAGCTGCCGGCGCCGGCATGGGACTCGGCCGCAGGCGGCGCGGAGGCGCGCGACAAACAACCCGACCGCACGTCGAAGCGCGACCCGGGCACTGGCAAGCAGCCGTGACGCGCTCCGGCTGAACGAACGCATTCTCGGTCCGTCACCCGGCCGTGTGATCTTTCAACTGCGTCCCACAGCGCGCACGGTCGGGCCGGACCGGATCTCTCTGTTCTTTCTACCTTCCTGATTTCGCTCTTTCCCGGAGGTGCTGGATGCTGGGTCCGCACCTCCGGTTCCTTTTCTCCATGGCTGCCCGGCGGGCGACCGGTTCACGCGTCCTGCGGATTCCGCAGCACAAGCAACCGCGGTTCGCACATCTCGCGGATCGACCAACGCAGGCCCTCGCGGCCGAAGCCGCTCTGCTTGACGCCGCCATATGGCATCGAATCGACGCGGAACGAGGGGACGTCGTTGACGATGACCGCGCCGACCTCGAGGCGGCGGAACGCGCATTCGATCCGGAACACGTCGCGCGTGAACAGGCCGGCCTGCAGACCGAAGTCGCTGGCGTCGATCTGCGCGAGCGCGTCGTCGAAGTCGGTGAACGGTGCCAGGATTGCGACCGGACCGAAGACTTCGCGGCACGAGACATCGGCATCGCGTGGCACGTCCTCGAGGATCGTCGGCGCGACGAACGAGCCGTCGCGCGTGCCGCCGCAGACGAGCCGCGCGCCATGCGCCAGCGCAGCCTGGATCCACTGCTCGACGCGCTCGGCGTCGGCACGGCTGATCAACGGACTCTGGAATGTCTGCTCATCGCGCGGGTCACCGCGGCGCAGCGCATTCGCCGCTGCGGCGACGCGCGTACGGAACTCGGGATACAGCGAGCTGTGCACGAAGATGCGCTGCACGCTGATGCAGCTCTGGCCGGCCTGGTAGAACGCGCCGGTCACGATGCGCGGCACCGCGTCGTCGAGATCGGTGTCGGCATCGACGAGGACCGCGGCGTTGCCGCCGAGCTCGAGCAGCACGCGCTTGCGCCCGGCGCGCGCCTTCAGGTCCCAACCGACGGCCGGGCTGCCGGTGAACGACAGCAGGCGCAGCCGCTCGTCGGTGACCAGCGGCCGCGCCTCGTCGCCGCGGCATGGCAGGATCGAGAACGTGCCGGGCGGCAGGTCGGTCTCAGCCAGGACTTCGCCGAGCAGCAGCGCACCGAGCGGGGTCTGGCTGGCCGGCTTCAACACGAACGGACACCCGGCGGCGAGCGCGGGCGCGACCTTGTGCGCGGCGAGGTTCAGCGGGAAGTTGAACGGGGCGATCAACGCGACCGGTCCGAGCGGGAAGTGCTCGAGGCGACCGCGATAGCCCTGCGCCCGCGGCGTCACGGCGAGGTCGAGCGTCTCGCCGTGGATGCGCGTCGTCTCTTCGGCGGCGAAGCGGAACGTGTCGAGCAGCCGCGTCACCTCGGTGCGCGCGTCGCGGATCGTCTTGCCGGCTTCGACGATCAGCAGCTCGACCAGCTCGGCGCCGCGCTCGGCGAGGCGGGACGTTGCGTGTTGCAGCACCTGCTGGCGCCGGAACGACGGCCAGGCGGCGAAGGCCGGCGCGGCGGCGGCGGCGGCAGCGATCGCTGCTTCGATCGTCGCCGGCTCCGCGCGCGATACAGTCGCGGCGAGGCCACCCGTCCACTTGTCGTGGACCTCGATACGGCTGCCGGTCGTATGCGGCCGGTTCGCGAGCCAGAGCGGGCGGTACGTTTCCATGGCGCGGAGTCGTCGCCATGATGCGCCGCACGATGCTCGCGGTCCATTTCGAGCGCGATGGAACAATCGTGCGCGAGGTCGCGCCACCGGCGCCGGCGCCCGGGGAAACGCGCATCCGCGTGCTGCGCGCAGGCATCTGCGCGACCGATCTCGCGCTGCGCCGGGGTTACATGGGGTTTCAGGGCGTGCCCGGGCACGAGTTCGTGGGCGTCGCGCTGAATGGACCGCTCGTCGGCAGGCGCGTCGTCGGTGAGATCAATGCCGGCTGCGGTCTGTGCGCGCAGTGCGCCGCCGGCGATCCGCGGCATTGCCCGGCGCGCACCGTGCTCGGGATCCTCGGGCGGCCCGGTTGCTTCGCCGAGGAGATCTCATTGCCGAGCCGCAACCTGCACGCCGTTCCGGATGGCATCGCCGACGAGGACGCTGTGTTCACCGAGCCGCTCGCGGCCGCGTTCGCGATTCCGCAACAGGTTCCGATCGCGCCCGGCCTGCGCACGCTGGTCGCCGGCGATGGCCGGCTCGGGCTGCTCTGCGCGCACGTGCTCGCGCGTCATGGCGCCGACGTGTCGGTGGGCGGGAGACATCCCGAACGGGCCGACCTGCTGCCGGGCGGCGTGCTGCATGCGCCGTTGTCGGACTGCAAACCACACTCGTTCGACCTCGCCGTCGAGGCGACCGGACGGCCGGACGGTCTCGCCGCCGTCGCGTCACTCGTGCGTCCGCGCGGCACCATCGTGTTGAAGACCACCTGCGAGCAGCCGGTCACCCTCGATTTCGCGCCGATCGTCGTCGACGAGCTCACGCTGGTCGGATCGCGCTGCGGACCGTTCGGCCCCGCCCTCGCCGAACTCGCGCGCGGCACGATCCCGCTCGCCGGCTGGATCGCTGCGCGGTACGCGTTGCGCGACGTCGAGCACGCGCTCGCGCACGCTGCCCGGCCCGGGACGCTGAAGATCCTGCTCGAACCCTGAAGCGGTACACGGGGTCTCTGAGACTTTCTCCGTCAGTTCGCGCGAGGAATCTCGCGCTAAGTGACGGCGCGGGTGTCTGAGACCGGGTGTACCGGTTACGGGGGAGGCGCCGGGCGACTACCCGGGCAGATTCCCTCGTCGGAAACCCCAAGAAGGCACGTGATGCCGGCGCCTGCAGTTCTCGTTTTCCTGGCGGTCGCGTTGGTCGGAACCCTGGCCCAGGCCCAGCGGACCTGGATCGTGGATGCGGCGAACGGGGCCGGGACGGACTTCACGGATCTACCGCCGGCGCTCGCGGCAGCGGCGGACGGGGACACGATCCTGATCCGGACGGGCATCTACGCGACGGGGAAGACCACGAAGGGACTGCGCCTGATCGGACGCGGGACGCCGGTGCTGCGCAGTCTGGAGCCGGACGGAGGCTTGCACCTGCGGGACCTGCCCACTGGCAGCTCGTTCGTGATGCAGGGTCTGCGGCTCGAGCGGCTCGCGCGTGATCCGCGCACGCGGCCGACGGCGTCGATGCTGCAGTTCGAGAACTGCCGCGGGCGGATCCATCTCGCGGACCTGCGGATCACGGACGAGTACTCGGGATTCGATGCGGTCTACATGTGGCACTGCGCAGCCGTGACGATGCTCGGCTGCACCCTGCAGCCGGGTGTGACGGCATGGAACACACGACTGTCCAGCACCGGGTGCTCGATCCGCGGCGCGGATCAGGATCCCAATTGGCCGACCAAGGGGCCGACGAACGCTGCCTCGGTGGGCAACTCGCTGATCGAATTCAATCAGTGCCACGTGACGGGCGGCAGCATGGGATCGAGCGGCCCGTTGCTCTACGCGGTCGTCGCATACGCGAGCACACTCGTCGTGCGCGGCGATGCCTCCGCCAGGATCGAGGGTGGGATGAACGGCCGCTGGTCGAGTTCCGTGATCATCGATCCCGCGGTCACGTGGAACGGCCCGACCGCGAACGTCGTGTGGATCCTGCCGCAGCAGCTCCCGGCGTTGGTTGCGGCAGGTGGCTCATCCGGAGGGAGTCTTGGCATCGACCTGAAGAGCACGCCCAGCTCACCGTTCCTGCTCGTCGCAGGTTGGCCGGTCGTTCCCGTGCTGGATCCACAACATGGTGAGCGCTGGATGGACGCGCCCGTGCTGCTGCTCGCGGCAGGCGTGCAGGACCCGTCCGGGCATTGGAGAGCTTCATGGCCGATCCCGGCCGATCCGCGCCTCGTAGGCACGACGTTCGCGTTGCAGGGGGTCGACGCCAGCGCCGCCTCGCTCGGAATCAGCAACGCCGCGGTCGTCGTCATCCATTAGGCGACCGCCATCATGCTGGCACGGTGCGCGTCCGCGGCCGCAACTCCGCCCATGGTGGTAGGATCGCGGCCTTTACATCGGAGATCCGCAATGCACTCGATCCGCAGCAAGGCGATGTCACGGTGCGTGTTGGCAATCTGCGTCGCCATCGCGTCGAGCGAGATCGCGCCCGCGCAGCGGACGTGGATCGTGGACGCGGCGAACGGCGCCGGAACGGATTTCACGGATCTGCCGCCAGCGCTCACGGCAGCGGCCGACGGCGACACGATCCTCGTGCGCGCGGGCACCTACGCGGTCGGCACGACCGGCAAGGCGCTGCGCATGGTCGGCATCGGCACTCCGGTGATCCGCGCGGCGACGCAGCGAGAGGCGTTCATCGTGCGCGGCCTCCCTGCGGGGCGGACGTTCGTGATGCAGGGATTCGCGCTGGATGGGCAGCCTCGGGTCTCGCCGTTCGATCCACCGCCCGAAGCGCCGCTGCAGATCGATCAGTGCCAGGGCCTCGTGCATCTGGCGGCAATCACGATCCAGGAGCCGAAGACGTTCCTGAGTGTGATCGAGGTCGAGCAGAGCGCCGCCGTGACGATGCTCGATTGCCAGTTGATGCCTGGCCTGTTGGCCACCGACGCTCGTGTCTCCGCGGTCGCGTGCACGTTCCTCGGCACCGACACGTCGTCCGGAGTCGTGACACCCGGTCTGTTCGCGACCCGATCGATCGTCGAGCTGAGCCAGTCCACGGCGACCGGCGGCAACGCGACCGGACATTCGTTCGCGCATCCGGCCGTGCGCATGATCCAGAGCATCCTGATCGTGCGTGGCGACAGCGCGAGCAGCTATCGCGGCGGCATGCACGGCGTGCAGGAGCCGGCTCTGGCGGGTGATCTCGGCAGCGGGCTGCTGCTCGATCCGAGCGTCTCGCTGACCGGGGGCGTCGCCGGCTTCGGGCTGCGCGTCACGCGACGGCTGCCTTCGCTGCAGGTCGCTGGCGGCGCGCTCGGAACTGCGATCGACGTCGAGCTGTATTCACCGGACAAGGATCCGTTCGCGTTGATCGCCGGCTGGCCGACGCAGCCAGTCATCGTGCCGCCATACGGCGAACGCTGGCTCAGCCTGCCGGCGACCGTACTCGCGGTCGGAGTGCAGGGTTCGACGGAACACTGGAAGAGCTCATGGCCGGTCCCGGCGGACCCGCGGTTGGTCGGCCTCGCGCTCGGGATGCAGGCGATCAGCGGGCCTGCGAATGCGATCGAGTTGAGCAACGCGGGTGTCGTGGTCGTCCACTAGCGTGTTGTCGGGACGCTGGTCGTGACGCGGATCGGATTGCTGGCCGCGATCCTGCTGGCGTGCCGGCCAGGGAGTGCGGCCGCTGCGCAAGAGACTGCCACTTCGCCTGCAGCGAGGCCAGGCGCGCGGATCGTCGGGCGCGCGGTCGATGAGCACGGCAAGCCGATCCCGCAAGCGTGCCTCCGGTGGTTCCTTTCGGAAGACCGCTGGACCACGCAACTCACGCTCGCGGAACCGATGGCGCGCTGCGATGAGCAGGGGCGCTTCGAGCTCCCTGTGCGGCTGGATGGTACGGCGCAACACCCGCTCGGGAGCTTCGCGCTGATCACGGCGCCCGGTCGGACGGCAGCAAGGCTCCGGTTCGCCGCGGCGCCGCACGCAGAGGTCCGTGACAGAGTCCAGATACATCAGTTCGGCGACGTCCTGCTCGAGCAAGCGATCACACTGCGCGGCGTCGTGCACGATGCGGCTGGCGGGCCGATCGCCGGAGCCCATGTCCAGGCGCGTGATCTGTTGCAGCTCTTGTCGCGCTCTCCCTACGGCTGCAGGGCTCCTGAGTTCACCAGTGCGGCACTCTCGGATGCCAGCGGTCGCTTCGAGGTCCCGGGGCTCTCAGCGACCGGTGTCGACGTGCTCGCAGTTGCGGACGGATATCACCAGGCATCGGTGCCCTGGGCGACAGGTGATGTCCCACTGCAGCTCGTGCTGCACAAGGGTGGTCACGTCGAAGGAATCGTCCGCGACCCTGCTGGCCGCCCGTGTCCTTCGTACCTGTGGATCCAGTCGGAACTCGGCTGGCAGGAACAACAGCTGCTGGTGACACGCGATGACGGCACGTTCCGGCTCAACCTCCCGTTCGCACATCGCTATCGGATCCTGGCGAGCCCGCGCAAACAGCTGGTGCAGGGCGTCCACTGGCAGAGTGCTGTGCTCGACGGACCGGCGCGGGGAGTCGTCATCCAGGAACGGAGCACGCTGGAACCACAGCGAACGCTGACGGTCGATGTCGTCGACGCGGCGAGTGGTGCTGCGGTTCTCGGGGTCCAGGGCAGTCTGCACTGGTGCTCGCGAGAGGAGGCGGCGCAGGCAGAGATCGAGGGGCTCGTCATGTTCGACGTGGTGGTGAGCCCAGAGCCGGGGCGCATCCAGTTCGCGGGTCCAAGTGAGGACGAGCCGCAGACCGGCAGCATGAAGCTCGTCGCACCCGGCTACGCGCCGGCGACGCTCGAGGTCACGTGGTCCGATGCACCGCCGCCGCGCGTGAGCGCGAAGCTGGTGCCGGAGAGCGTGATCCGCGGGGTCGTCGTCGATGGTGCCGACGGCTCACCGGTCGCGGGAGCGATCGTGGTGCGGACCAAGGAGCAGGCGGATGCAGTGCTGAGCCTGGCGACCAGTGGCATGTCGGCGCTGGTGTTCGCGGAGTTTCTGGAGCTGCCGGTCACGGATGCGCAAGGACGCTTCCGGATCGGGGGCCTCGCGGCTGGCCGGCACGAGCTCCGCGTCCTCGTGCAAGGGCATCCGCGCGCGGGGCCGCTCGCGGTGGATGTGGCTGCCGCTGCAGAGCGAAGTGATGTCGAACTCCGCGTCGCGCGTGGTGCGACGTTCCGCGGGGAGTTCGTCGCAGCGCCGACACCGATGGACTGGCGCCTGGTGTTGCGCGCGGAGCTGGACCCGCAGGAAGTCCTGCGCAGCGGCGTCCGGGACGGACCCGAGGTGCACGCGCTGATCGCGCAAGACGGGACCTTCGAGTTCCGTGGACTCCCATCTGGTGCCTATGACCTCGAGGTCGTGATCCCGCTCGCCGGCGGTCGTGCCGGTAGCATGCGCGCTCTCCTGGCGCAGATGCTCGTGCACGGGCGGGATTTCGAGCGTGAGTTCGACGTCGCCGGGCAACTGTCGGGCAAGCTCCGCGGTCGCATCGTGCTCGAAGGCGCAGCGCCGCCGCTCCACCGGCTCGTGCTGGTCGTCGAGCGGCCCCAGCGCCGGATGAGCCAGGTGTGGGAACTCGCGGCCGCGCACGCACTCGGCGCCGACGGGGAGTTCGAGATTCCGCTCGGACCAGGGGAACACCGGCTCCTCCTCGTCGATGCGGCCACGCGACTCGTCGTGGCACGCAAGGACCGGGTGAGCGTCGCCCCCAGGCGCGTGCAGGAACTCGAACTCCGTCAGACGCTCACGCGCTGCATGGTCCAGGTGAAGCCGGCGCGTGCCGGGGATGCGATCGTCGCCGGATCGCTCGACGTCGAGATCGAGGCGCTACGGGATCAGGATTACGTCGTGGGCCGTTCCGAGTGGCGTAGCGGCTGCTCGTTGGCGGAGGGACAGCGGGAGTTCGAGCTGTGGCTGCCCGCGTCGCCTTGCACGCTGCGTGTGAGCTCGCTCGCCGACCAGTTCCGGACGGAGCCTGGAGAGTTTGCCGGGCCGCCCGAGCCGGCCGCCGAAGTCACGTTCACGCCGAAGCCGGGCGAGGTGAACCGGATCGAGCTCACGGTGCCGCTGCCGCGGAAGTAGTCGGTGCGCGATCCGGGCCGCAGCGGATCACGGCTCGAGCTGCAGCTCGCGCAAGATCCAGCGCCGGATGTGGTATTCGCGGTAGCCGCGCTGGCAGCTCGCGAGAACTCGACCGCTTCGCGCACCAGACGCGTGCCGAGCCCGGCACCACGACGAGCAGGGTCGACCAGGAACCAGCGCAGCTGCG
>CAZABP010000072.1:0-19164 GCA_964483245.1 uncultured candidatus Brocadiaceae bacterium
GAGGAGGTCTGGGACATCCTGGAAGAGGTGATCAAGGACCACCCGGTGCTGCTGAACCGCGCGCCGACGCTGCACCGCGTCGGGATCCAGGCGTTCGAGCCGGTGCTCGTCGAGGGGAATGCGATCCGGATCCATCCGCTGGTCTGCGCCGGCTTCAACGCCGACTTCGACGGCGACCAGATGGCGGTGCACCTGCCGCTGAGCTTCGAGGCGCAGATCGAGGCCAGCACGCTGATGCTGTCGATCAACAACATCTTCAGCCCGGCCCACGGCGGCCCGATCATCGCGCCGAACCAGGACATCGTGCTCGGCTGCTACTTCCTGACGCTCGACCGCCCGGGTGAGCTCGGCGAAGGCAAGATGTTCGCCAGCCGCGACGAGGTGTGGCTCGCGTACCAGAACGGGATGCTGCACCTGCACGCGCGGATCAAGGTCATGCTGCCGGCCGGTCTCGAGGTGCGCAACCGTGACCGCGCGTTCGACACCGACGGCCTCACGCTGGTCGAGACGACCGCGGGCCGGATCATGTTCAACGACATCCTGGCGCCGGGGATGCCGTACTACAACTACGAGCTCGACAAGAAGGGGCTGTCGAACATCATCGCCGACTGCCATGCGATCCTCGATCGCGACGCCACGCTGCGGCTGCTCGACGACATGAAGACGCTCGGCTTCACGTCGGCGACGCGCGCCGGCCTGTCGTTCGGCAAGGACGACATGCTGGTGCCGCCGACCAAGTCGCGGATCATCAACGAGACGCAGAAGGAAGTGGAGAAGATCCACCAGATGAACGCGCGCGGCATCATCACCGAGGGTGAGCGCTACCTGAAGGTCATCGACGCCTGGACGCACGCCCGCGAACGGATCGGCGAGGACATGCTGAGCGAGCTGCGCAACGACGCGCGCGACGGCAAGCCGTACGTCAATCCGATCTTCTGCATGGTCATGAGCAAGGCGCGCGGTTCGGTCGAGCAGATCCGCCAGCTCGCCGGCATGCGCGGCCTGATGGCCAAGCCGTCGGGCAAGATCATCGAGTCGCCGATCCGCGCCAACTTCCGCGAAGGCCTGCGCGTGCTCGAGTACTTCTCGTCGACGCACGGCGCCCGCAAGGGTCTGGCCGACACGGCGCTGAAGACGGCCGACTCCGGCTATCTCACGCGCAAGCTGGCCGACGTCGCGCAGAACGTCGTCATCGCGGCGCACGACTGCGGCACGCCCAACGGCATCACCAAGGGCACGGTCATGCAGGGGGACAAGGTCGCCGTCGCGTTCACCGACGCGGTGCGTGGCCGCGCCGCGCGCCAGGCGATCGTCGACCACCTGACCGACGAGACCGTCGTCGAGGAGAACGAGATCATCACGCACGAGATCGCGCAGCGGATCGAGGCGCTCGGCAACGACAAGATCCGCGTCCGCTCGCCGCTGACCTGCGAGGCACCGCTGGGGATCTGCGCACTGTGCTACGGCATGGACCTGTCCCGCAGCTCGCTGGCGGAGCCGGGACTCGCGGTCGGCATCATCGCCGCGCAGTCGATCGGTGAGCCGGGCACGCAGCTGACGATGCGGACGTTCCACATCGGTGGCACCGCGTCGAAGAAGGTCGAGGAGTCCGAGATCAAGAACAAGCGCGCCGGCATCGTCCGGTTCGCCAACCTGCAGGTGGTCCAGCGCGAGGATGGCCAGGCGGTCGTGCTCAAGCGCCGCGGTGAGATCATCATCGAGGACCACAAGGGCCGGGAGCTGGACCGGCACGCGATCCCGCTGGGCGCGCTGGTGCGCGTCGAGCCGGGGCAGGAGATCAAGGAGCGGACCGTGCTCTGCTCGTGGGACCCGCACCACCAGCCGATCCTGGCCGAGGTCGACGGCGTCGTGCGCTTCGAGGACATCCTGGAAGGCAAGACGTTCAAGACCGAACGCGACCTGAGCTCGAAGGTGACGCGCAAGGTCATCATCGAGCACAAGGGCGACCTGCACCCGCACATCGTGCTGCTCGACGAGAGCGGCAATCCGGCGGCGATCCATCCGATGCCGGAGAAGGCCTACATCGAGGTCGAGGACGGCCAGAAGATCCGCGCCGGCACGCTGCTGGCGAAGACGCCGCGCGAGATCATCGGCACGCAGGACATCACCGGCGGTCTGCCGCGCGTCACCGAGCTGTTCGAGGCGCGGCGGCCGAAGGATCCGGCCGTGTTGTCCGAGATCGGCGGTGTGGTCGAGATCGGCGAGAAGCGCCGTGGCAAGCGCACGATCGTCGTGCGCGCCGAAGGTGGGATCGAGCGCGAGCACCTGGTCCCGCAGGGCAAGAACCTGCGCGTACACCGCGGCGATCACGTGACCGAAGGCGAGCCGCTGGTCGACGGGCCGCTGGTGCCGCACGACCTGCTGGCGATCCAGGGCGAAGACCGTGTGCAGGTCTACCTGCTCAACGAGATCCAGTCGGTCTATCGCGCGCAGGGCGTCAGCATCGACGACAAGCACATCGAGATCATCATCGCGCAGATGATGCGCAAGGTGCAGGTCGACGATCCGGGTGACTCCGAGTTCCTGCCGGGTGCGGTGGTCGACAAGTTCCGCTTCCGCCGCGAGAACGATCGGCTGTTGAAGGAGCGCAAGAAGCCAGCCGAGAGCTCGCCGTTGCTGCTCGGCATCACCAAGGCGTCGCTGCAATCCGACAGCTTCATCTCGGCGGCATCGTTCCAGGAGACGACCAAGGTGCTCACCGAGGCTGCGCTCGCCGGCAAGCGGGACAACCTGGTCGGGCTCAAGGAGAACGTGATCCTCGGCCATCTGGTGCCGACCGGGACCGGGTTCCGCGAGCACCAGCGCACGCGCGTGTCGAAGAACATCGACCTGCAGGCGGCCGCGGCCGAGATCGGCCGGGTCGCCCGCGAAGGCCTGCTGCAGGCCGGCGAACACCTGCGCCTGTCCGACGAGGCAGAGGTGCCGGCGAGCAGCCCGGCGCGCGCGACCAGCGAGGGCTGAGCAACGCGCGGGGCCCGGCAGCGGGCCCCGCGGAACCGCGCGCCGGTTGCTTTTCGGATTCCGTTCTCTAGACTCCCGCCCCTCATTTTGCGGCCGCCGGCCGCACGACCGATCCCGACCGACCTCCGCCCGATGCCCACCATCAACCAGCTCGTCCGCAAGGGACGCCAGCGCGTCCGCTGGAAGAGCAAGTCCCCGGTGCTGGACGGCTGTCCGCAGAAGCGCGGCGTCTGCCTGCAGGTCAAGACGATGACGCCGAAGAAGCCGAACTCGGCGCTGCGCAAGATCGCGCGCGTGCGGCTCAGCAACGGCAAAGAGGTGACGGTCTACATCCCCGGCGAGGGGCACAACCTGCAGGAGCACTCGATCGTGCTGATCCGCGGTGGTCGCGTGCGCGACCTGCCAGGCGTGCGTTACCACATCCTGCGCGGCTGTCTCGACGCCTCGGGTGTCGAGGATCGGCGCCGCAGCCGCTCGAAGTACGGCGCGAAGCGCCCCAAGAAGTGATCCCCTGCGTGAGCCCTCAGAGGTGAGCCGGGGCTGGAACTGAACCGCGCCACCCGAACCGACGACGATGCCCAGATCCTACAAGTCCACCGAGGTCTACCTGCAGCCGGATCCGCGCTACGGGTCCCGCCTCGCGACGAAGATCGTCAACAAGATCATGTGGGAGGGGAAGCGCTCGGTCGCCGAGCGGATCTTCTACGACGCGATGGAGATGGTCGCGCAGAAGGTCCAGACCGATCCGGTCGAGGTGTTCACCAAGGCGATCGACAACATCAAGCCGCAGGTCGAGGTCCGCAGCCGCCGGGTCGGTGGCGCGACCTACCAGGTGCCGAAGGAAGTCAACCGCCGCCGCCAGCAGAGCCTCGCGATCCGCTGGCTGATCGACGCTGCCCGCGCCAAGCGGGGCAAGCCGATGTCACGCCGTCTCGCCGATGAGATCTTCGACGCGTTCAACAACCAGGGCACCGCGGTGACCAAGAAGGAGAACGTGCACAAGATGGCTGAGGCGAACAGCGCGTACAGTCACTTTGCCTGGTAGGGCCTGGCACGTCGCCGCCCCGGCGCCGGCAACCCGCTCACCACGACCTGCGCCCGCGGGGATTCTGGCACAGGCTTCGAGCACAGCTCGCTGAGCCCCCCTCGTCGCGCGGTCTGCGATGCCTCGCCGCCCGGCCACGACCCGCCGCTCCGGCCATCCGCACGCGCCGCACACTTGGGCCCGACCGCCGGCGGCGTTACTTAGCACTCCATGGCCAGCGGCGAGCAGCCTCACAGCGCCACGCGCGTGCGCAACATCGGCATCGTCGCGCACATCAACGCCGGCAAGACGACGCTGACCGAGCGGATCCTGTTCGACACCGGGGCGCAGCAGAAGCTCGGCGACGTCGACCTCGGCACGGCGACGACCGACTACCTGGCCGAGGAGCGGCGCCGCGGCATCTCGATCAACGCCGCCGTCGCGACCGTGCAGTGGCGCGGCTACCGCGTCAACCTGATCGACACGCCCGGGCACGTCGACTTCGCCGCCGAGGTGGAGCGCTGCCTGCGCGTGCTGGATGGGTTGGTCGTGCTGCTCGACGGGATCAAGGGCGTCGAATCGCAGACGCTGATGATCTGGCGGCGCGCGCGGCAGCACGGGCTGCCCGCGCTGCTGTTCGTCAACAAGCTCGATCGGGCGACGGCCGACTTCACGGCGGCGATCGACTCGGCGCGGCGGCTGCTCGACGTGCGGCCGGTGCCGATCGTGCTGCCGGTCCGCGACGAAGACGGCAGCGTGACGCTGATCGATCTGCTGGCATCACCGGGTACTCCGACGGCGCCACCGCCGGTGGCCTCGCTCGCCGCCGCGGCGCGTGCCGCGCTCGTCGAGAGCTGCGCCGAAGTCGACGAGCAGGTGCTGGCGGCGTTCGTCGAGGGGCGCGACGCCGACCAACGCGCGCTGCACCGCGCGCTGCGTCGCGGTACGTTGTCCGGCCGTCTGCTGCCGGTCCTCGGCGGCGCGGCGTTGCGCAACTGCGGGGTCGATCTGCTGCTGGATGCGATCTGCCGGTATCTGCCGTCCCCGCTCGATCCGGTCGCCGACCGCGCCGGCGACGAACTGCCGCGGCGCCCGCGGCCGGACAGCGAGCCGTGCTGCGCGCTGGTGTTCAAGGTGCAACACGACGGCGCGGACCGGTTCCAGTTCGTGCGCGTCTGGACCGGCCGCTTCGCGGTCGGCGACTCGCTGTCGACGCACGATGGCCGTCCGGTGCTGATCCGCGCGATCTGGAGCGTGCTCGCGCTCGACCGCAGTCCGCGCGCGGTCGCCGAAGCGGGAGACGTCGTCGTCGTCGATACGGATGTGGCGCTGGTCTCCGGCGATCTGCTCGGTCCGCCGGGCGGCTGTGCGCCGCTCGCCCCGATGGACTTCCCGGAGCCGAACCTGTCGATGGCGATCGAGCCGACCAGCGCCGCCGACCGCGACCAGCTGGTCGACGCAGTCCGCCGGCTCAGCTCCGAAGACCCGACCCTCGCGATGGAGGAGGACCCGGAAACCGGCGTGGCTGTGGTCGCCGGGTTGGGGGAGCTGCACCTCGAGGTGTTCGCCGAGCGGCTGGGTGCGGCCACCGGACTGCGCTTCCGCTGCGGCCGGCCCCGGATCCGCAGCCGCAGCGCGATCGGCAGCGAGGCTGCGGCCGAAGCCGAGTGCCGGACCATGCTGGGTCCGACCCCGGCCGGCATGTCGGCCTCGGTCCAGGTCACGCCCGGCGATCCGGACCGCCACGCGCGCGTCGTCGTGGCGGAGGGGTTGTTCGGACCGGCCGCCGGCGCCGCGCACGCTGCCCTGCGCCAGTTGGCCGAGGCCGGGGTCTCGCACCCGCATCCGTTGTTCGGCGCCGAGATCCGGCTCGCCGCGCTCGGCGGGGATGCACCACAGCCGCAAGCCGCTGCGCTCGCCGCCGAAGCGGCGCAGATCGCGCTGCGCAAAGCGGTTGCGGCCGCTGACCCGTTCGAGCTCGAGCCCTGGACCCGGGTCGAGATCCTGGCACCGCGCGAAGTCCTCTCCGGGATCCTCGCCGACCTGCAATCCCGGGGTGGCGACATCGAGCTGGTCGAGCCGACCGACCTGGGCACCCAGGTACGCGGCGTCATGCCGCTGGCCGCCGCGATCGGGTATCCGACCCAGCTGCGTTCGCTGTCACGCGGGCTCGCCGACCTGTTGATGCTGCCCGCCGGCTATCGCCCGCGCGCCGGTACCAGGGGCGTTGCGAGTCAAGAAAAAGCCGCCGGCGACCTTGACCGTGGTGGGGGGGCTCGCTAGCATCCTCCTTCCCTCTGTCGCCCGGAGCCGTCGATTTGGCGTAACCTCCGGTAGAACAAAGGGTTACGACGAGCGCAGTGGAACGCGCGTCGAATCGGCTAGCGCATCACCGATCCATACGACCCGACCCCGCCGGCAAGTCCCCTACCCCGACCATGCAGGAACGCATCCAGATCCGAATGGAAGCCTACGACCACGAGGCTTTGGATCAGGCGGCGCTCGACATCGTCGAGACGTCCAAACGGACCGGGGCGAGGGTCGCAGGACCGGTGCCGCTGCCGACTCGCATCGAGCGTTACACCGTGCTGCGTTCTCCGCACGTGGACAAGAAGAGCCGGGAGCAGTTCGAGATCCGCACGCACAAGCGGCTGATCTACATCTCCGAACCGACCTCCAAGACCGTCGACGCGCTGAGCAAGCTGAACATGCCTGCCGGCGTCGACATCCGGATCAAGGCCTAGCGCGGAGCCACGCATCGGGCCGCGTGCCCGATCGTTCGCAATCGACGTTCTCTCGCCGCCGGTTCCGCGCACGCGGGCCCGGCGGTGTCGTCTCGGCTGGGTGCCGGATCGCGTTCGCCTGCGAGCGTGCGATGGGCCTGCCGGCGCGAATCCCGTTTCCATCCGATCCGACATCCAACTCATGGTCCAGGTCAACGTGTTCCGCGGTGGCGCAGTGCAGGCGCAGGAGGTCGACGACTCCGCGTTCGCGCACCCGCGCCTGGGCACGCGCGTGCTCGGCCGTCTGATCAAGGACGCGGTCGTCATGTACGAGGCGAACCGGCGCGCCGGTACGCACAAGTCGAAGACCCGCAGCGAGGTGCGCGGCCCGAACCACAAGCTGTGGAAGCAGAAGCACACCGGCCGCGCGCGGATGGGGACCGACAAGTCGCCGCTGTGGCGCGGTGGTGGCACGATCTTCGGCCCGGTGCCGCGTGACTACCGGCAGCACATGCCGGTCCAGGCCAAGCGCGGCGCCCTGCGCAGCGCGCTGGCGACGAAGTTCCGCGATGCCGAGGTCAGCGTCGCCGAGGGCTGGCCCAGCGACCGCCCGAACACGCGCGCCGCCATCGCGGTCCTGCGCGCGCTCGGGATCGAGCCGGGTGCCGGCCGCGGCGTCACCGTCGTCACGCACGAGCACGATCCGGTCCTGTACCGCTCGCTGCGCAACGTCCCGCACGTCGACGTGCGGCTGGTCGGCGATCTGAACGCCCACCAGGTCCTGCTGCGCCGGCACCTAGTGCTGACGCCAGCCGCGCTCGACGCGCTGCAGAACCGCTTCGCCGCGATGACGGCGGGAGCGAGCTGAGGAGCCCCCGATGGTCGCCGCCAGCCAATACCACCGCGTCATCGTCAAGCCGGTCGTCACCGAGAAGTCGACGGTCCTGCAGGACATCCGCAACCAGTTCACGTTCCGCGTCCACCCCAAGGCGAACAAGTCGGAGATCCGCAAGGCGGTCGAAGCGCTGTTCCAGGTGCACGTCGAGCAGGTGAACATCATCAAGGTCCCGGGCAAGATCCGCCGCATCGTCGGCCAGCAGGCGCGCACGCGTCCGTGGAAGAAGGCCCTGGTCAAGCTGCGCGCCGGCGAGCGCATCGAATTCGCCTGAGGTCGCTCCGATGCCGATCAAGGTCTACAAGCCGACTTCGCCGGGCCGCCGCAACTCGTCGGTCCTCGACTTCTCCCACCTGACGCGCAAGCGCCCGGAGAAGGCGCTGGTCGAGAAGCTGCCGAGCCGCTCGGGCCGCAACGCGCACGGCCACATCACGAGCCGCTTCCGCGGCGCCGGCGTGCGCCGGCTGTACCGCAACGTCGACTTCCGCCGCGACAAGGACGGCGTGCCGGCGACGGTGGCTGCGATCGAGTACGACCCGAACCGCACCTGCGACATCGCGCTGTTGCACTACGCCGACGGCGAGAAGCGCTACATCCTGGCGCCGCGTGGCCTCGCGGTCGGCGCTACCGTGCTGTCCGGCGAGCGGGTCGATCCGAACGTCGGCAACGCGATGCCGCTGTCGTCGATCCCGCTCGGGCTCGAGGTGCACAACGTCGAGCTGCGGCCAGGCACCGGGGGGCGGCTGGTCCGCTCGGCCGGGATGGCCTGTCAGCTGCTGGCGCGTGACGGCGACTACGCGATCCTGGTCCTGCCGTCCGGCGAGCAGCGCAAGGTCCACGTGCGCTGCCGCGCGACGATCGGGCAGGTCGGCAACCTCGACTGGCAGAACATCCGGTGGGGGAAGGCCGGCCGGCGCCGCTACATGGGCTGGCGCCCGCACAACCGCGGCACGGCGATGAACCCGGTCTCCCACCCGATGGGTGGTGGCGAAGGGCGCACCGGCGGTGGCCGGCATCCGTGCTCGCCCAAGGGCAAGCTCAGCAAGGGCGGCAAGACGCGCCGCCGCAAGGCGCTGTCGAACAAGTTCATCCTGCGCCGGCGCAAGCCGGGCAAGCACAAGACCGAGGCGTGATCGATGAGTCGTAGCGTCAAGAAGGGCCCGTACATCGATCCGAAGCTGCTGGCGAAGGTCGACGCGCAGAACCGCGCCGGCACGCGCAATCCGATCCAGACCTGGGCCCGCTCCTGCACGATCGTGCCGGAGTTCGTCGGCCACACGTTCATGGTCCACAACGGCCGGACCTTCCTGAAGTGCTACGTCACCGAGGACATGGTCGGGCACAAGCTCGGCGAGTTCTCGCCGACGCGCACGTTCCGCGGCCACGCGAAGAAGGAAGGGTAGACGGAGGCTCCGCATGACCCGCGAATTCCGAGCTGGACACCGCTACGCGCGCATCACGGCGCGCAAGGCCCGCCACGTCATCGACCTGATCCGCGGCCGGCCGGTCAACCAGGCGCTCGATCTGCTGCGCCACGACCGCCATCGCGCCGCGCGCTACATCGAGCGCGTGCTGGCCTCGGCAGTCGCCAATGCGCTGCAGGATCCCGACGTCAAGGCGAGCCGCCTGCTGGTCAGCGAGGCGATCGTGCACGGCGGGCCGATGCAGTTCGGCGGTTCCCGGTTCCGCCCCGGGCCGATGGGCCGCGCGATGCCGTTCTCGCGCTGGACCAGCCACATCCAAGTCAAGGTCGCCGATCCGGCGGCAGGCGATTAGTCCGCACCACGACGCTATGGGCCAGAAGACGCATCCGACCGGCTTCCGCATCGCGATCACCGAGCCTTGGCGCTCGCGGTGGTACGCGACGCGCCGGGAGTTCGGCCGCCTGCTGGTCGAAGACCAGAAGATCCGCCGTTTCATCAAGGACAACTGGGCGTATGCCGCGATCCCGCGCGTCGAGATCGAGCGTGCCGGTGACGGCATCACCGTGTTCCTGCACACGGCGCGCCCCGGGATCCTGATCGGCAAGAAGGGGGCGAAGGTCGACAAGTTCCGCGAGGACCTCGAGAAGCTGACCGGCAAGCCGGTGCGCATGAAGATCATCGAGATCCACCGGCCGGAGCTCGAGTCGATCCTGGTCGCCGAGTCGGTCGCCGAGCAGCTCAACAAGCGCATCAACTACCGGCGCGCGCTGAAGAAGGCGGCCGAGACGTCGATGGCCGCCGGCGCCAAGGGGATCAAGATCCTGGTCGCCGGCCGCCTCGGCGGCGCGGAGATGTCGCGCGTCGGCGAGATCCGCAAGGGGCGCGTTCCCTGCACGACGCTGCGCGCACAGGTCGACTTCGGCACTGCCGTCGCGAAGACGACGTTCGGCACGCTCGGGGTCAAGGTGTGGATCTTCAAGGGCGAGTACGGCCCGGGCGAGACGACGGCCGGGCTGCTGCCGGTGCGCACGGTGACCGCGGAGCGGGCGGTCTGAACAGGAGCGATGCACGATGTTGATGCCCAAGCGCGTGAAGTTCCGCAAGCAGCACCGCGGTCGCATCCGCGGCGAGGCGACGCGCTGCAACGAGGTCTCGTTCGGTGAGTACGGGCTGCAGGCGCTCGAGCCGGGCTGGCTGTCCGCGCGCGTCATCGAGGCCGGGCGTGTCGCCTGCTCGCGCAATGCGCCGGAAGCGCGGCTGTGGATCCGCGTGTTCCCGCACAAGTCGGTGTCGAAGAAGCCGGCGGAGACGCGGCAGGGCACCGGCAAGGGGGACATCGAGTTCTGGTGCGCCGTCATCAAGCCGGGCACCGTGCTCTACGAGATCGGCGGCGTGACCGAGATCGCCGCGAAGCGCGCGCTGAACCGCGTCGCGCACAAGCTCCCGGTCAAGGTGCGCATGATCAAGCGGAGGCACATCTGATGAAGCTGCCAGAGATCCGCGGCAAGGATTCCCGCGAGCTGCAGCTGAACCTGCAGGAGTTGGACAAGGAGCTGTTCAATCTGCGCTTCCGCAGCGCATCGGAGCAGATCTCCAACCCGTCCCGCTTCCGCGCGATCCGCCGCACGATGGCCCGGATCCGCACCGTGCTGCGCCAGCGCGAGCTCACGGCGCAGGCAGGCAGCTGAGGACCCACCGCTGAGGACCACCGAGATGGCGAACGAGCAGCAGAACGATCAGGACCGAGGCGGCGCGGCGGCGACCGGCGAACGCGGCCAGCGACCGAACGTCGTCGGCACGGTCGTCGCCGCGAAGATGCAGAAGACCATCACGGTCCAGGTGGACCGGCTGGTCCGGCATCCGCTGTACGAGAAGTTCACGCGGCGGCGCACGCGCCTGCACGCGCACGACGAGAACGGCGACGCGAAGCCGGGTGACATGGTCGAGCTGGCCTCGACGCGGCCGCTCTCGAAGCTCAAGCGCTGGCGTCTGGTGCGCGTCGTGCAGAAGGCCCAGCAGGAGTGACGCCCGCCCGGGCGGGCGGACGGCAGCAAGCATGCGAGGTTCACGATGATCCAGGAAATGACGATGCTCGACGTCGCTGACAACAGCGGCGCCAAGGAAGCGATGTGCATCAAGGTGCTCGGCGGCAGCCGGCGTCGTTATGCCTCGCTCGGCGACATCGTGATCGCCACGGTCAAGAAGGCCCTGCCGAACGGCGAGGTCAAGGCGCACCAGGTGGTCAAAGGAGTCATCGTGCGCACCAGCAAGAGCGTGCGGCGCGACGACGGCAGCTACGTCCGCTTCGACCGCAACGCGATGGTCGTGATCGACAACGACGGCAATCCGCGCGGGACGCGCATCTTCGGTGCCGTTGCGCGCGAGCTGCGCGACCGCAACTTCATGAAGATCGTCTCGCTCGCAGAGGAGGTCGTCTGACATGCGTGGTCGCAAGCGCAACCAACCCAAGGACGTCCGGCTCGGGATCCCCCGCAGCGGCGGCCGGACCCGCACACACGTCCGCAAGGGTGACCGCGTCGTCGTCACGGCCGGCGCCGACAAGGGCAACGATCCGCGCGAAGTGCTGCAGGTCGATGCCGTCGCCGGCACCGTCGTCGTCAAGGGCGTCAACCTGCGGTGGAAGCACACCCGCCGGTCGCCGCAGAACCCGCAGGGCGGCCGCGTGCAGCGCGAGTTCCCGATCGCGATCAGCAAGGTCCTGCTGTGGAGCGAGAAGGCCGGCAAGGGCGTGCGCACGCGCAACGAGATCGTCGACGGCAAGCGCGTCCGCGTCGGCACCTGTGGGACGCGATACCAGTGACCGCGTGCAAAGTGAGTGAACGCCGTGGCTGAGAAGAAGAAGAGCGAGAAGTCGAAGGCGAAGCTGGAGACCGGCGAGCAGCAGGTCCCGACCACGCCGGCACGGCTGGCGGTGCACTACCGCGAGCGCGTGTTCCCGGCGTTGCGCCAGCAGTTCGACTACGCCAACCCGATGCAGGTGCCGGGGCTGCGCAAGATCGTCGTCAACATGGGGGTCGGCCGCGCCGCCGAGAACAAGGCGCGCATCGACCATGCCCAACGCGAGCTGGCCGCGATCACCGGACAGCGCCCGCTGATCACGCGCGCGCGCGTCTCGGTCGCCGGGTTCAAGCTGCGCCAGGGCATGCCGATCGGCGTCGCCGTGACGCTGCGCCGCCGCCACATGTGGGAGTTCCTCGACCGGCTGATCACGGTCGCGATCCCGCGCATCCGCGACTTCCGGGGCATGCCGCGGAAGTTCGACGGCCGCGGGAACTACACGATCGGTCTGTCGGAGCAGAGCGTGTTCCCCGAGATCTCGCTCGACAAGGTCGAGTTCGTGCAGGGCATGAACATCACGTTCGTCACGACGGCGGGGACCGACCAGGAAGCGGCGGCCCTGCTGGAACAGCTCGGCTTCCCGTTCCAGAAGTAGCGACCTTGCACGACGGTATCCGCCGATGATGACCGACCCGATCGCCGACCTGCTGACGCGGATGCGCAATGCGCAGCGCGTGCGCGAGTCCTCCTGCACGATCCCGGGCAGCCGGATCAAGGTGCAGATCCTCGAGGTGCTGCGCCGCGAAGGCTACGTCGAGGGCTACGAAGTCCACGGCGACGGCCCGCGCAGCACGATCCGCATCGCCCTGAAGTACGGTGAGGACGGCCGTGGTCTGATCCGCACGATCCAGCGCTACAGCAAGCCGGGCGCGCGGCGCTACCGCGGCGCCGGCGCGTTGCCGGCCGTGCGCGGCGGTCTCGGCATCGCCGTCGTCTCGACCAGCCGCGGCGTCCTGTCCGACCGCGAGTGCCGCAAGCAGAACATCGGCGGCGAGGTCCTGCTGACGATCGACTGAGCGTCACCACCCCAGACCTGCAGCCCAGCCAACCCCGAAACCCACACCCCGACCCCCATGTCACGCATCGGCAAGAAGCCCGTTCCGGTCCCGAAAGGAGTGACCATCGAGGTCGGCTCCGGCAGGATCACCGCCAAGGGTCCGAAGGGCGAACTCTCGATGCCGCTCGCCCGCGGGATCGAGGTCCGCGTCGATGGCGGGCAGGCGGTCGTCACCAACCGCGCCGCGGAGACCGACCGGCTGGCGGCGGCGATGTTCGGCACCACGCGCGCGCTGTTGGCGAACATGGTCCATGGCGTCTCGGCCGGCTTCACGCGCAAACTCGAGATCGAGGGGGTCGGCTACGGCGCGAAGCTCGAGGGCAATCAGCTCGTGCTGACGCTCGGCTACTCGCTGCCGGTCAAGGTCGCGATCCCGAAGTCGGTCAAGGTCGAGGTCCCGCAGCCGACCGCGATCCTGCTGTCGAGCTGCGACAAGCAGCAGGTCGGGCTGCTCGCGGCCCAGATCCGCAAGCTCCGCAAGCCGGAGCCGTACAAGGGCAAGGGCATCCGCTACGAGGGTGAGGTCATCCGCCGCAAGGCCGGCAAGGCGTTCGGCTCCGCCTGATCCGGGCACCGCATCCGCACCAGAATCCAACGGCAACGAACATCATGGCCAGCACCGACAAGAAGAAGGCAGAACACCGTCGCAGCAAGGCGGTCCGCGTGCGCAATGCGTTGCGCGCGGTCGCCGGCCGTCCGCGCCTGTCGGTGTTCCGCAGCCTGAAGAACATCTACTGCCAGGTCATCGACGACGTGCAGGGCAAGACGCTCGCCGCCGCATCGTCGCGCGACCGCGACCTGCGCGAGACGCTGAAAGGCATGAAGAAGGCCGACGTCGCGGTCCGGATCGGGCAGCTGATCGCCGAGCGCGCGCGCGCCGCCGGCGTCGAGTCGGTCGCATTCGACCGCGGCCCATACAAGTACCACGGACGCATCAAGGCGCTGGCGGATGCCGCCCGGGCCGGCGGTCTGAAGTTCTGAAGCATCCGAGCACCGCGATGGCGAAACCGAAGTATCCCACCGTTCCGATCGACGAAGCCCTCGGCACCGAGACGCAAGACGACGTCGTCATGATCAACCGCTCCGCGGCGGTCGTGAAAGGCGGGCGCCGGTTCTCGTTCAGCGCGCTGACCGTCGTCGGCAACCGCGACGGGTTGGTCGGTGTCGGCTACGCGAAGGCACGCGAAGTGCCGTCCGCGGTCGAGAAGTCGGTCAAGGACGCGCGCAAGCGCATGATGCGCGTACTGCGCACCGGCTCGACGATCCCGCATGCAGTCGAAGGGTCGTTCTGCTCGGCGCGCGTGCGCATCATCCCGGCCGCTCCCGGCACCGGACTCACGGCCGGCAAGTCGGTGCGCAAGGTGCTGGCGCTGGCCGGCATCCGCGACGCACTGACGAAGAACTACGGCTCGACGAACCCGCTGAACGTCGTCAAGGCGACGATGGCGGCGTTGGCACAACTGACCGACAAGCAGACCGTGCAGGCACGCCGCGGCGTGGAGATCGAATGAACCTCGAGCAAGCCAAGAGCCGCGGGCTGAAGAACCAGGGGACCAAGCGGTACGGCCGTGGCATCGGTTCCGGCCATGGCAAGACGTCCGGCCGCGGGCACAAGGGTGCCGGCGCGCGTTCCGGCTGGTCGGGCCGCATCGGCTGGGAAGGCGGCCAGATGCCGCTGTACCGGCGCGTGCCCAAGCGCGGGTTCAACAACAAGAACTTCCGTCGCTTCTTCACGATCATCAACGTCGGCGAGCTGAACGGCTTCGAAGCCGGCACGACCGTCGACCTGGCAGCCGTGCTCGAAGCCGGCCTCGCCTCCAAGGAGAAGCAGAGCAACCTGCTCAAGGTGCTCGGCGACGGCACGCTCGACCGGGCATTGACCGTCCGCGCCGACGCCTTCACCGAGACGGCCCGCGCCAAGATCACGCAGGCCGGCGGCACGGCCGAGACGATCCCGCAGCGCGAGTACCGGCCAAAGTTCGTGCGCCGCGGCCAGACGGAGCCGACCCCCAAGCGCAGTCCGAAGGCGAAGAGCTGAGAGGGGAGCCGAACCCGCTCCCGAACCCGAACCCGCGCCCGAACCCGAACCCGATCCCGATCCCGCTCTCCAACCCGATCTCGAACCCCAACCCCATCCCGCTCCACCCCGGTGTACTCGACCGCTCTGAATCTGTTCCGCGTGAAGGAGATCAGGAACCGCATCCTGATCACGCTCGGACTGCTGCTGGTCTACCGCATCGGGTTCTTCGTGCCGTTGCCGGGCGTCAACCTGCAGGTGTTCCTGGATCAGGCGGACGCCGGCGCGGAAGGCGGGTTGGCGCGGCTGACCGGGATCATCAACGTCCTGACCGGCGCGCAGCTGCAGCAGGCGGCGTTGTTCTCCCTCGGCGTGATGCCATACATCTCGTCGAGCATCATCTTCTCGCTGCTGACCAAGGTGGTTCCGTCGCTCGAGAAGCTGTCGAAGGAGGGTGCTTCCGGGCAGAAGAAGATCAACCAGTACACGCGCCTCGCAACCGTCCCGATCTGTCTGCTGCAGTCGTTCTTCGTGTTGTTCGGCGTGCTGTATCCGAGCCTCGGCAGCCCCCAGGGGATGCTGCACGTCGGCGTGCAGGACTACTGGCTGCTGTACAGCCTGCTGGTCATGCTCTCGCTGACCGCCGGGACGCTGTTCATCATGTGGCTCGGCGAGCAGATCACCGAGCACGGCATCGGCAACGGCATCTCGATGATCATCATGGCGGGGATCATCGCGCAGCTGTACCCGTCGTTCTCGCAGTACTTCACGCCGGTCGACTCCGGCGCGATGACCGAGGCCTACCAGAGTCTGCTGCTGTTCATCGTGGCCTGGATCGTCGCCGTGGTCGCGGTCGTGTTCATCACCAAGGCGCAGCGCCGGATCCCGATCCAGCAGGCGAAGCAGACGCGCGGCCGGCGGGTCTACGGCGGCCAGCGCCACTTCCTGCCGATCAAGGTCAACCACGCCGGCGTCATGCCGATCATCTTCGCCTCGGCGCTGCTGATCATCCCGACGCTGATCGGGCAGGCGATCGGCTGGCGCGCGCTCAGCGATGCGTTCCAGAACAGCTCCGGCTGGTGGTACGTGACCAGCTTCGCGCTGCTGATCTTCTTCTTCTCGTTCTTCTGGACGTCGCTGATGTTCCAGCCGAACGAGGTGGCCGAGAACCTGCAGGAGAACGGCGCGTTCATCCCCGGCATCCGTCCGGGCAAGAACACCGCCAAGTTCCTCGAAGAGACGATGCTCCGGATCACGCTGGCCGGGGCGGCGTTCCTCGCCATCGTCGCCGTGTTCCCGTCGATGGTCAGCGGCCGCTTCCGTGGCATCGACCAGAACCTGCTCTACTTCATGAGCGGAACTTCGATCCTGATCGTCGTCGGCGTCGCGCTCGACCTGGTCGAGAAGCTGAACGCGATGCTGATCATGCGGAACTACGAAGGCTTCATGAAAGACCACACCGGCGCCGGCGTCCCCGGCTGGGGCCGGAGCCGGTGACCGCGGGCACCGGACCAGGCGGCCGCGGCGGGGCTGCGGGAGCCGCGAGCGGCCAGGTCCGCGCCGTGTTCCTCGGTCCGCCCGGGGCAGGCAAGGGGACGCAGGCGCAGAAGCTGACCGCGGCGCACGCGATCCTGCACATCTCGACCGGCGAGATGCTGCGCGAGCAGGCGCGGCAGGGGACCGAGCTCGGCCGCCAGGCCAAGGAGTTCATGGACCGCGGGGCGCTGGTGCCAGACGACCTGATCATCGCGATGGTCGCCACCCGGATCGCCGAACCGGACGCCGGGCGCGGATGGATCCTGGACGGGTTCCCACGCACGCTGCCGCAGGCAGAAGCACTCGACCGGGAGCTGGCCGGCGCCGGTGCGGCGGCAGCTTCCGGCCAACGCCGGTCTGGCCTGCCGCTCAGCCATGTGCTCTACTTCGCCGTCCCCGAGCCGGCCCTCGTCCGACGTCTGTCCGGACGCTGGACCTGCCCGGAATGTGGAACGATCTGGAACACCGAGTCCAAGCCGCCCAAGGTCGCAGGGATCTGTGATCGCGACGGAGCGACTTTGACGCAGCGTGCGGACGATCGGCCGGAAGCTGTCAAGAACCGGCTGCGCGTCTATCGCGACCAGACCGCGCCACTGCTCGATTTCTATCGTGCGTCCGATCGCCTGACCGAGGTCGACGCGGACCGGCCGCCCGACGAGATCCAAGCAAACGTGACCCGACTCCTCGGTCTGACCTCACGGCAGTGAGGCGGGCCTTCGCCTGAACCCCGATGCCGAAAGAAGAACCGATCACAGTAGAAGCAGTCGTCCGGGAGGCCCTTCCCAACGCGATGTTCCGCGTCCAGCTGGAGAGCGGTCACGAGATCGTGGCCCACGTCAGCGGCAAGATGCGGATGCACTTCATCCGGATCCTGCCGGGGGACAAGGTGACGGTCGAGATGTCGCCGTACGACCTGACCAAGGGTCGCATCACGTACCGCACCTGACGCTGCTGCCTGCCACTGCAACCTGATCGGTTCCCACTCCCGCCATGAAAGTCCGAGCCAGTGTCCGCCGCATCTGCGACAAGTGCCGCATCGTGCGCCGCCAGGGCGTGCTGCGCGTGATCTGCAGCAACCCGCGCCACAAGCAGCGCCAAGGCCGCTGAAGTCCAACCGAGATCTGCAATGCCACGAATCGTCGGAGTCGACCTCCCCAACGAGAAGCGCGTCGATGTCGCGCTGCGCTACATCTACGGCATCGGGCCGCACATCGCGGCCAAGGTGCTGGCCGAGCTCTCGATCCGGCCGGACCTCCGTGCGAAGGACCTGTCGGACGACGACGTCGCCCGCATCGCGGCGCATCTCGAGCGCAACTACCTCGTCGAGGGAGCGCTGAAGCGCCAGCTGCTGCAGAACGTCAACCGGCTGCGCGACATCGGCTGCTACCGCGGGCTGCGCCATCGGCGCGGGCTGCCGGTCAACGGCCAGCGCACGCGCAGCAATGCCCGCACGCGCAAGGGGCCGCGCAAGACGGTCGCCGGCAAGAAGATCCTGAAGAAGTGACCCCCCAGCATTCCCGACTCCGGTTCATCCGATGAGTGAGAAGTCCCGCAAGCGGATCCGCAAGAACGTCGGCCGTGCGATCGCGCACGTGAAGGCGTCGTTCAACAACACGATCATCACGATCACCGACCAGGCCGGGCAGGTGCTCGCGTGGGATTCGGCCGGGACGATCGGCTACAAGGGCAGCCGCAAGAGCACGCCGTTCGCGGCGCAACGCGCGGCCGAAAAGGTTGCGGACAAGGTGCGCAAGATGGGCGTCACCGAGATGGAGGTGCTCGTGCGCGGCCCCGGCTCCGGGCGCGAGTCGGCGATCCGTGCGCTGGCCAGCTCCGGGATCGAGGTCAAGACGATCGAGGACCGGACCCCGCTTCCGCACAACGGCTGCCGGCCGCCGAAGCGGCGGCGCGTCTGATCCGCAGCAGCGAGCGACAGGAGACCACAAAGACATGCGAATTCGTTGGCGCAACTTCGAGCTCCCCTCCCAGGTCCGCCTGGATCAGGGGACGGCGTCCGACCGCTATGGCAAGTTCATCGTCGAGCCGTTCGAGAAAGGATTCGGCACGACGGTCGGCAATGGCCTGCGGCGTGTGCTGCTGTCGTCGATCGAAGGGACTGCGGTCACCTCGGTCCGGATCGACGGCGTCGTGCACGAGTACTCCTCGGTGCCGGGGATGCTCGAGGATGTCACGCACATCATCCTGAACATCAAGAAGCTGCGCGTGCGCATGCACACCGATGCGCCGTGCACGCTGCGGATCGACGTCTCCCGCGAGGGCGAGGTCACGGCGGCCGACATCGAGACGGATCACAACGTCGAGATCGTCAACACCGACCTGAAGATCTGCACGCTGACCGAGAACGTGCGCTTCTACTGCGAGATGCAGGTGCGCAAGGGCCGCGGCTACGTGACGGCCGAGGACAACGCGAGCGAGGACCAGGAGGTCGGGACGATCCCGGTCGACTCGATCTTCAGCCCGGTCAGTCGCGTCAAGTACACGATCGAGAACACGCGCGTCGGCAAGTTCACGAACTACGACCGGCTCGTGCTCGAGATCTGGACCGACGGGACGGTCGATCCGGAGATGGCGCTGGTCGAGGCCAGCAAGATCTACCGCAAGCACCTGAACCCGTTCGTCCAGTACT
>CAZABP010000073.1:0-18030 GCA_964483245.1 uncultured candidatus Brocadiaceae bacterium
GAAGTCCCGCCGCCGTTCATCCCGGGTGAGCTCGTCGCCTACGGCGCCGGCTGCAAGGGCACCGGGCAGGCACCGGCCGGCACGATCGTGCCGCTGGCGCAGGCGACCACGATGGGCAACTCGCAGAACGTGTTCCCGCATGGCCAGCCGAACATGCGCTACCAGCAGGTGTTCCTGTCGAGCGAGATCCCGAACCCGGCTGTGCTGCTCGGCTACGAGCTGCGGCAGAACGACATCGTGGTCGGCCATGCCGCCGGCACGGCGATCCTGACCGTCATGCTCGGCTACACGAGCAAGGACAACAACACGCTGACGAACACCTACGCCACCAACGCCGACCAGGGCCCGCTGACGACGGTGCTGAACGCGATGACAGTCAACTTCCCATCGCTGAGCGGCGTCAACACGGACCCGACCAAGTTCGCGGTCCAGATCATGTTCACGACGCCGTTCACGTTCACGCCGACCGGCGGGCAGAACCTGCTGATGGAGATCACGAACAGCGCGACGACGTTCTTCGCCAGCTACTGGGACGCTCACAGCCCGACGACCACGGCGCGGCTGTATGGGACTCCCACGACAGCAGCGACCGGGACCGTCGCCCTGGGTTACGGGCTCGTCATGAAGCTCGTCACGCCGGGTGGCAGTGGTGCGGTGCCGACGTTCGGCAGCGCGGACAAGCCCCTGATCGGCGCGCCGTACACGCTGAACCTCGCGTTCGCGCGGGGCAACTCACCAGCCGCGATCCTGCTCGGCGCCAGCGACACGAAGTGGCTCAGCCTCAACCTGCCGTTCGACTTCGGTACTGCAGCGCCTGGTTGCAAGCTGCTCGCCAGTGGGGAATACATGTTCCCGATCACGACGAACGCCAGCGGCACGGCATCGCTGACGCTGAACGTTCCGAACGACAAGAGCCTGATCCAGCTCGTGTACTTCCACCAGACCGTGATCGCCGACCTGCCGGCCAACCCGGCCGGGCTGGTCTTCACGCAGGGTCTGCGCGCGAAGGTCGGCGGACAGCCGTAATCCACCCGGATCTGGTCACGCGTGCGCCGCTCGGGGCTCACGCGTGACCATCGGGACGGATGGGGTTGGGGATCGGGATGCGGCCGGGTTCGGGTTCGGGTTCGGGTTCGGGAGCGCGCTAGCGGGGTGCAGGACCAACCACCGACCTTTACGCCGCGGGGGGTGCAGGTGGGACCGGCACCCCCTAGCCTCTGGGGCGCTGCGTCGGCAGCCGCACCGGGAATGGCCCCGGGCGACCTCGGAAGTCCACCATGCTGCTCACCTCCCTCGCCGTCGGGCTCGGCCTGACCATCGCTCCCTTGCCACAGTTCATCCCGGGTGAACTGAATCCCTATGGCGCCGGCTGCAAAGGCACCGGCCAGGCACCTGCCGGAATCGTCGTCCCGCTCGCGCAGCGCACGGCGATGGGCAACTCGCAAAACGTGTTTCCGCATGGTCGCGCCAACATGCGCTACCAGCAGGTCTTCCTGTCGAGCGAGATCCAGAACCCGAACGTGCTGCTCGGCTATGAGCTGCGGCAGAACGACATCGTGATCGGTCATGCCGCCGGCACGTCGACGTTGACCGTCATGCTCGGCTACACCAGCAAGGACCACCAGACGTTGACCAACAACTACGCCGGGAATGCCGACCAGGGCGCATTGACGACGGTGCTGAACGCCGTCCCCGTCAGCTTCCCGGCTCTGAGCGGCGTGAATACGGACCCGACCAAGTTCGCAGTCCAGATCATGTTCACGTCGCCGTTCCCGTTCACTCCGAGCAGCACCCAGAACCTGCTGATGGAGATCCTGAACACCAGCACGGCGTCCCATGCCAGCTACTGGGACGCCGACGGCAGCACGACGACGGCGCGCGTCTACGGCTCGCCGTCCAACGCGGCGACCGGGACCGTCGCCCTCGGCTACGGACTCGTCATGAAGCTCGTGACGCCCGGCGGCGGCGGCGCCGTGCCGACGTTCGGGAGTCCCGACAAGCCGGTCATCGGCACGCCGTACACGCTGAACGTCGCGTATGCGCGCCCCAACTCAGCGGCCGCGGTCCTGCTGGGCGCCAGTGACACGAAGTGGCTCAGCCTGACGCTGCCATTCGACTTTGGCGCCGCGGCCCCGGGCTGCAAGCTGCTCGCCAGCGGGGAGTACATGTTCCCGCTGACTACGACGGCGAGCGGGACGGCATCGCTGACGCTGAACGTGCCGAACGACAAGAGCCTGATCCAGCTGGTGTACTTCCACCAGACCGTGATCGCGGACCTCCCGGCGAATCCTGCCGGGCTGGTCTTCACGCAGGGTCTGCGCGCGAAGGTCGGCGGACTGCCGTAAGCCGACGGTCGCAGATTCGAGGCGCGCAGACGGCCACCGGGGCCGCTGCGCGCCGCGGTGAACGGCGCACTGCGGTGCTGCACGATGCATGTTCCAGCCGCTCCGTCACGGGGGGATGCGGTCGGGACATCGACGCTCTAGCCTCCGGGCCGCTGCCTTGGCAGCCGCGCCGGGAATGGCCCCGGGCGACCTCGAAAGCTCATCCATGCTGCTCACCTCCCTCGCGGTCGGGCTCGGCCTGACCATCGCTCCCATGCCACAGTTCATCCCGGGTGAACTGAACCCCTATGGCGCCGGCTGCAAAGGCACCGGCCAGGCACCGGCTGGCGTCGTCGTTCCGCTCGCGCAGCGGACGGCGATGGGCAACTCGCAGAACGTGTTCCCGCACGGCCAGCCCAACATGCGCTACCAACAGGTCTTCCTGTCGAGCGAGATCCAGAACCCGAACGTGCTGCTCGGCTACGAGCTGCGGCAGAACGACATCGTCATCGGCCATGCCGCCGGCACGGCGGTCCTGACGGTCATGCTCGGTTACACGAGCAAGGACAACGCCACGTTGACGAACACCTACGCCACCAACGCAGACCAGGGCCCGTTGACGACCGTGTTGAACGCAGTGACGGTCAACTTCCCGTCCTTGAGCGGCGTCAACACGGATCCGACCAAGTTCGCGGTCCAGATCCTGTTCACGTCACCGTTCCCGTTCGTTCCCAGCAGCGGGCAGAACCTGCTGATGGAGATCACGAACAGCGCGACGACGTTCTTCGCGAGCTACTGGGACGCCCACAGCCCGACGACCACGGCGCGGCTGTATGGGACCCCCATCACGGCGGCGACCGGGACCGTCGCGCTCGGCTACGGCCTCGTCATGAAGCTCTTGACTCCGGGCGGCAGTGGCGCGGTGCCGACGTTCGGCAGCGTCGACAAGCCGGTCATCGGAACGCCGTACACGCTGGACGTCGCCTATGCGCGCCCCAACTCACCGGGCGCGATCCTGCTGGGCGCCAGCGACACGACGTGGCTCAGCCTGACGCTGCCGTTCGACTTCGGCGCCGCGGCCCCCGGCTGCAAGCTGCTCGCCAGCGGGGAATACATGTTCCCGGTGACGACGACCGCCAGCGGAACGGCATCGCTGACGCTCAACGTGCCGAACGACAAGAGTCTGATCAACCTCGTCTACTTCCACCAGACCGTGATCGCCGACATGCCGGCCAACCCGGCCGGGCTGGTGTTCACGCACGGTCTGCGCGCGAAAGTCGGCGGAACGCCGTAGAGCGGGATCGGGTTGGGGTTCGGGATCGGATCCGGGTTCGGATCCGGGTTCGGGTTCGGGTTCGGGTTCGGTCGGGATCGGATCCGGATCCGGCTCGCGCCCGACCCGCAGGCGTGACGACGTTGCGGATCAGCGCCGCCGCCGCCTCGGCGGTGGCACGCCGCCGCGCTCGTAGGCGGGGAGCTGCAGCAGTTCCGGATCGAGCTTGCTGAGCGCGGTCTCGAGTTCGGTGACCAGCTCGGTCTTCTGCTGCTCCTTCAATCGCGCCAGCAGCGTGCGGGCGGTGTCGGCCGGCGAGACGTTCAGACCATCCAGCGTCGCCGCCGACGCGGCCCGACGTTCGAGTGAGGCCAACAGGTGGCGCAGAGCAGCATCGAGGTCGCTGCGTTCGAGTGCGATGCGCGCGCGGCCGGCGAGCGCCAGCGCCACGTAGTGGTCACAGCCTTCGCGCTGCTCCGGATGCGCCTGCGCGAACGCATCGTAATGGGCGATCGCACGGTCGTAGGCAGCCAGGGCCTCGTCGGCGTGGCGCGCGCGCCGGTGGAATTCGGCGGCGACGATCGATGTGTAGCCGGCGAACCAGCGCAGGTTGGGCGATGCATCCGCCTGCTGCAGCATCGCTTCATAGGCTGGTTCGAGGCCGGCGACCCCCTTCTCCTCGAGCAGGCGTGCACGCAAGCGATCGTGCAGCAGCCAGGAGTCCGGGAACCTTGCGAGGCCTTCGTCGAGCACCCGCGCCGCACGCGCGGCCCCGCCGAGCGCGCTCAGGAAGTCGTAGTGGTCGACGACCTGTATGTCGGTACCGAGCGGATGGCGCGCCAGCACCGAATACGCCGCGTGCACGTCGGTCAGCCACTGCGAGGGCCAGCGCTGCTTCTCGCGGATCGCGTCCGCGATCGCGCGCTGCCGCGCCTCGGCGAACAGCGCCAGCACGCGCATCGCAGTCGGGCTGCTCGCATCGGGCGGCATTCCGCTGACGGCCTTCGCCGCGTACTCCAACGCCTCCTGCTGGCGGCCGAGGTGATGCGCTGCGACCGCAATCGCGGCACTCGCGCGCCATGCCTCGGCACCGAGCTTCTCCGCCTCCTTGGCGGCGCGGTACGCATCTTCGAACCGCAGCTTCGCCATCATCTCGCCGGCCTTGCCGTCGCCGACGATGTCGCCGGTCGTGCCCTCGGTCGCGAGTGCGAGCAGCGCCTCGGCCAGCTCCACCTGCGCCGTCGCGTCCGCCGGCTGCGCCTGTGCGACCGCTTCGACCCGGTCGACGCGAGCTTCGACGGCGAGCGGATCGGGTGCCGGCGCATAGGTGCCCGACCCGGCGAGTGCGCGGGTCCAACCTTCGACGTCGAGCGCCGACGTGCGACTGGAAAGCCCCTTGTGCACCGCGGCGAGCCGGCTCGCCTGCGGCGAAGCCTCACCGAGCTTCTCGAGCGCACCGACCAGGGCGTCGCGCTCCTTCGGCGCCAATTGTTGGCGCAGGGCAGCGCCGATCAGATCGACCGCGCCCGGTGACTGCGCCTGCAGCAGCGCCTGGCGCGCCTTGGCGCTGAGCTCGAGGTCGAGTCCGAACACCCCCAGCCGCAGCAGGTCGACCGGAGCCTGCTCGCCACAGGCGATCGCAGCCTCCAGCATCGCGCGGCGCTGCTCGGCATCGGCGTCGCTCCAGGCCTGCTCCACCGCACTCTTGTCGGTGCTGTCGCGACTCGCGACCCGCTGCAGGATCGAGCGATCCCCCTTGACGATCGGCTTCGGCTGCAACGTGCGGTTCGCGATCCCATCGCCGATCGCCTTGAACACCGACGCCGTGTCCCAGGCATAGAACACGTCGTACTGCTCCTTGCCATCCAGCTCGACCATGATGTGGCGCGGCGCGATGCGCTGCCCATCCATGAACTTCTCGAACAGGATCGGCTCGATCGCGATGTGCTCGCCGCAGGTCACGCCGCCGAACCGCGGACACGGGATCCGATGGCCGTGCTCGTCGAAGTCGCGCGGGTTGTGCCGGTACACCGACGCAATGACGCAGACGTACGGCTCGTACAGCTTCGCGATGTCCGGCTGGCGGTAGCGGATCCCGGCGTAGTGCTCGCTCGCGATCTCACCATCCATGTTGATGCAGACCAGCAGCGGCTTGCCGGTCTCCTCGGCGACCGCGAGCGCGTCTTCCCAGGTGCGCTGCCACTGGATCAGCACCGGCTTCTGCCAGTCCTCGGCCGTCGGCGCCGGCCACATCGCTTCGCGATCGACCTGCGGGCGTGGCACCGGGTCCTGGGCGCGGAGCAGCGGAAGCAGAACCGCGCAGCCAGCGACGGCTGCGGACGCACGGGAGACGAACGACATCATCGTGATCGGCATGCGGGGAATCGTGGTGACCGGCAGCGGCGCAGCAGAGTATCCCGCCGTGCCGCTGTGCGGGCGTCCCCGTTACGCTCCCGCCGCCGATGCAGAACCGATTCCCGCCTGCAGCCTCCGCACCGGTCGCCGCCGACCGCATCGCGCGCGAGACCGCATTCCTGCACGACGTGGTCACCGAGATGGAACGGGTCCTGGTCGGGCAGCGGGCATTGCTGGATGGCCTGCTGATCGGGCTGCTGGCGGACGGGCACGTGCTGCTGGAGGGGGTCCCGGGCCTCGCCAAGTCGCTGGCGGTGCAGTCGCTCGCGCAGGCGCTCGGCGGCACGTTCCGCCGGATCCAGTTCACACCTGACCTGCTCCCGTCCGACCTGGTCGGGACGCAGGTCTACAACCCCAAGACCGGGGACTGGAGCGTGCGCGAAGGGCCGGTGTTCGCGAACTTCCTGCTCGCCGACGAGATCAACCGCGCCCCGGCGAAGGTCCAGTCGGCGCTGCTCGAGGCGATGCAGGAGCGGCAGGTGACGCTGGCGGGCGAGACACATTCGTTACCGCAACCGTTCCTGGTGCTCGCGACACAGAACCCGATCGAACACGAGGGCACGTACGCGCTGCCCGAAGCACAGATCGACCGCTTCATGCTGAAGATCGTCGTCGGTTATCCGACCCGCGACGACGAGCGGCAGATCGTCGCGCGCATGGCGTCGGTCGGAAAGCGACCGGTTGCGCAGCAGGTGGCGTCGCCGGCGCAGATCCTGCAGGCCCGCGAGCTGCTCGACGACATCTACGTCGACGAGAAGGTGCTCGACTACGTCGTCGCACTCGTGTTCGCGACGCGGCAGCCGGCGACGAACGGCCTCGCACAGCTGGCGCCGCTGATCCTGTACGGCGCATCCCCGCGGGCCTCGATCGCCTGGACGCAGGCCGCGCGCGCGCACGCGTTGCTGGCCGGCCGCGGCTACGTGACGCCGCAGGACGTGCAGGCGGTCGCGATGGACGTCCTGCGCCACCGCGTCATCACGACCTACGAGGCGGAGGCGGAAGGGATCACGTCGGTGCGCATCGTCGAGCAGGTGCTCGACGCAGTGCCGGTTCCGTAACCGGGATGGAAGAGCGGGACGTCGAGCTCACCGAGCTGCTGCGCGAGGTGCGCCGGATCCAGGTCCAGGCGAGCCGTCTCGTGCGCAGCGTGATGTCCGGCGGCTACACGTCGGTGTTCCGCGGTGCCGGGATCGAGTTCGACGAAGTGCGCGAGTACGTCCCGGGCGACGATCCGCGCTCGATCGACTGGAACGTGACGGCGCGCATCGGGCGGCCGTTCGTCAAGAAGTACGTCGACGAGCGCGAGCTGAGCCTGCTGTTCCTGCTCGACCTGTCGCCGTCGATGGGTGGCGGGTTCGGCGCCTGGTCGGCCCGCCAGATGGCGACGCGGCTGTGCGCCTGCCTCGCGCTGGCCGCCGTGCAGAACGACGACAAGGTCGGGCTGATCGCATTCGGCGACCGCGTCGAGCAGTACGTGCCGCCGCAGAAGGGACTCGGTCACGCGCTGCGGATCGTGTGCGACTGCCTCGCGCTGCGCGCGTCCGGCAGCGGCACCGATGCAGCCGCAGCGCTCGAGCTTGCGGGGCGGCTGCTGCGCCGGCGTTCGATCCTGTTCCTGGTCTCCGATTTCCTCGGGGACGGTTGGGAGCGTGCGCTCGGCCGCTGCGCCCGCCGGCACGATCTGATCGCCGTCCGGCTGCAGGTGCCGGAGCTGAGCGAACCGGGACGCGGCATGGCGCGCCTGCGCGACCCGGAGAGCGGGCGCAGACTCCTGGTCGACTGGGGTTCGCCGCGCGTGCGGGCGGAGTACGCGCGCCGCACCGACGCCTGGCGTGCCCGCACCGCCGACCGCCTGCGGCAGGCAGGCGTCGATCTGATCGATGCGCCGGTGCCGCGCACGGCGGATGTCGATGCCGTTGCGCGGCCGATCCTGCGGTTCTTCCAGATGCGCGAGCTGCGCGGGGAGAAGCGGTGAAGCGCGCGGCCGGCGGCCTGCTGCTGCTGCTCGCGGCAGCGTGTGACGGCGGCCCGCCGATCCCGGAGCTGGAGCTCGCGCTGCGGATCGCAACCGATGCGGAGTTCGTCGAGCTCGGCAAGGCGTTCCCGCTCACCGTCGTGCGGATCTGGGAGCAGCGGCTGACACCGGAGCCGTGGGACGACCGGCTGCTCGCCCCGCTGCACGTGCACCTGCTCGGCACGCAGGAGCATGGCGATTGCACGCGGCGCCAGGAGACGCGGCGCTACCGCGCGCACGCATTCGCGCGGGACCGGCTCGTGCTGCCACCGATCACGGTGCGCGCCAGCGGACGGGACGGCAGCTTGCGCGAAGCGGCCAGCAGCGAGCTCGTGTTGAAGATCGCGCCCGCGCTGCTCGCCGGCGACGGCCCAGCACCGGAGCTGCCGCTCGAGCCGTTCGGTGCCGAGACGGGCCGCGGCCGGCTGGCCTGGATCGCAACCGGCGTCGCATTCGTGCTGCTGCTGCTCGGGCTCGGCTGGCGTCAGCTGCGTGGTCGGCCGACACCGCGCTCGGTCGTGCCACCCGCGCCGCCTCCCCCACCGGAGGCCGTGGCGTTGGCCCGACTCGAACGATTGCGCCGGCAATCGCCGCTGGGGCGCGCCGAGCAGCAGCAGTACCACATCGAGGCGAGTGCATTGCTGCGCGATTACGTGGCGGCACGGTTCGACGTGCCAGCCCCCCACCTGACGACCGAACGCACGCTGGCAGCACTGCGCGAAGGCCAGCACGCCAGCGCCGCAGGACTGGCGGCGCTCCGCACCTGCCTGCAGCAGTGCGACGAGGTCAAGTTCGCCGGTGCCGAGCCGACGGCCGCGCAACGCAACGACATGCTGGACGCCGCCGGCCGCGTCCTGCAGACCGGTGCCACGGCATGAGCTGGTTCACGACAGCGACCGGATTCACGCTGCGCGAGCCGCAGTGGCTGTGGCTCGCGCTCGCGATCCCGCTGCTGCTGGCGATGCGCATGCTGCGTGACCCACCGGCGCTGCGCTTCGCGCCGGCGGCGTTGGCGGTCGGGCTGCCGAAGTCGCTGCGGCAGCGGTTGCTGTGGCTGCCGGGCGCGCTGCAGGTGACCGCGCTCGTGGCCGCCCTGCTGGCGCTCGCGCGACCAGTCGAGCGGATCGTGCTGCCGCGCGAGCTGCAGGCGCTCGACATCCTGCTGCTGCTCGACGTGTCGTCGTCGATGACGCAGAAGGACCTCGATCCGCTACGCACGCGGTTCGACGTCGCGAAGGAGGCAGCCGCCGGGTTCGTCGCGCGGCGCGCCGAAGATCGCATCGGCCTGATCCTGTTCGCGCGGTATCCGGATCTGCGCTGTCCGCTGACGCTCGACCACACGGCCCTCGCCGAGCTGCTGGCTGCCGTCGCAGCGGTCGAGGCGGAAGGACCGGAGGATGCAACCGGGATCGGGACCGCACTCGCGCGTGCGGCGCAGACGCTGCAGCGAAGCCAGTCCCGTTCGAAGATCGCGATCCTGTTGACCGACGGTCAGGAGAACGTCGCGACGGCGCAGACCCCGGAGGAGATCGCGCCGCTGCACGCGGCGCAGCTCTGCCGGCAGCTCGGGATCCGCGTCTACACCGTCGTCGCCGGGATCGAGGAGCGCAGCGAGACCGGCCAGGCACGACCTGTCGACACGCGCGAAGTCGAGCAGGTCGCGCGGTTGACTGGTGGCGCGTTCTTCGCGGTCCGCGACGCGGCGGCGCTGGCGCGCGTCTACGCCGAGATCGACGCCCTCGAGCGCAGCGAACTGACGACGCCACGGTTCCGGCTCGAGGATCGGTTCGCGCCGTTCCTGCTCGGCGCCCTGCTGTGCGGACTGGCCGCCGCCGTGTTGCGAAGGAGCGCGCTGCGCGTGCTGCCATGAACCTGACCGCGTACTTCGCCGCTCCGGCCGCGCTGTGGCTGCTGTTGCTCGTGCTGCCGGTCGCCGCGCTGGCATGGTTCGCCGATCGCAGGCGCGAGCGCGCGCTCGCAGCACTGCTCGGTCCGCGCCTGCCTTGGACCGCAGCCGAATGGAGCCCGCGCCGCCGCCGGGTGCGGCGCGGCTTCGCGCTGGCGGCGCTCGCGTTCGCCTGCCTCGCCCTCGCGCAGCCGAAGTGGGGCGAGGGGGAGTCGCTGCAGCCGCGGCCGCTGGATCTCGTCGTCTGCCTCGACGTGTCGCGGTCGATGTTGGCGCGCGACCAGGAGCCGAACCGGCTCACGGCGGCGCAGCTCGAGATCCGCGCCCTTGCGGCGCGCGCCGCCGGCGACCGGCTCGGTCTCGTCGCGTTCGCCGGTGACGCGACCCTGCTGCTGCCGCTGACGTCCGATCTCCGATCGTTCGCCGAGCTCGTGCCGCAGGCGGGACCGCTCAGCGTCGCGCGCGGTGGAACGGATCTCGCGGCGGCACTCGACCGCGCGTTGGCCGCGCTGCCGCAGGCGGGAGGCGCGCAGGCGATCCTGCTGCTGACCGACGGCGAGGATCACGCCGGTGCCGGACTGCGCGCAGCCGGGCGCTGCCGGGCGCGCGGCGTCGTCGTCCACTGCGTCGGCTTCGGCTCGCCGCTCGGCAGCAAGATCGCACCGCCTGGCAGCGACGGATTCCTGCGCAACCGCAGCGGCGACGAGATCGTGACCGCAATGGATCCGGACAGCCTGCGCCGGATCGCAGCGGCGACCGGCGGTGTGTTCGTCGCTGCCGCGACGGCGCCTCAGCCGCTGCTTCGCCTCTACGAGCAACAGCTCGTGCCGCAGGCACGCGAGATGGACGCGACGCAGCGCGCGCAGCAACGCGCGAACCGCTACCAGTGGCCCTTGCTGGGCTCGATCTTGCTCTGGATGCTGGCATTCGTCGTGAGCGAGCGGAGGCGGCCGTGAGATTCCTGCTCTGCGGTCTGCTGCTGCTGCTGCTGCAGGGGAGCGAGCCGTGGGCGGACGGTGCTGCGGAGTACCGCGCCGGGCGCTATCCGCAGGCGTACGCGGCGTTGTCGGCTGCCGCGCGCGAAGCGGCGCCGGAGCCCCCACCCGAGCTGCTGCACGATCTGGCGCTGGCCGCACTGCGGGTCGGCCGGTTCACCGATGCGCAGGCGGCGGCCACGCAGATGCGCGAGCGCGGCGGCGAGCGGCTTGCGGCGGCGCAGGCATTCCTGCTCGGCAGCATCGGCTGGGCGCGCAGCGAACGGGCCGAGGCGGCAGCGCGACTGCGGGACGCCGAGCCGGGTGCCTGGGACAGCGCGATCCGCGGCGCCGAGCAGGCGCGCGACGGCTGGTCGGCGGCGGCCGCGAGCCGCGACGACTGGCCGGCCGCACGGCGCAATGTCGAGCGGGCGCTGCAACGCATCGACGCGCTGCGCCGCGCGCAAGCGGAACAGCAGCGCGAGCTAAAGCGCACCTCGAAGTCCGACCCGGAACCGCTTCCGCCGCCGGATCAGCCGGAGCCGGAGCCCGGAACCGAGCAGGCGCCGCACGAGCCGCAGGTGGCGCCGCTGCCGCCCGAGCAGGTGCAGCGGTTGTTCGATCGCCTGCTGGCGAAGGAGCGCGAGAAGCTCGCGCAGCGCGAGGCGGAACGCAGCAGCCGGCCGAGCACCGTGGAGCGGGACTGGTGAGCCACACCGGCGGGCTCACGGTGCTCGCGCTCGCACTCGCGGTGCTCGCGCCGGCCGCCGCGCAGTCGCCTTCCCAGCCGGAGGTGAGGATCGCGCTGACGGCCGATCCGGCGAGCTGTCACGTGCAGCAGCTCGTGCAGCTCCGCCTGCAGGTCCGGATCGACGAGCAGGCGCTGCGCACGCAACTGCTGCAGCTGTTCCAGCAGCAGCTGGAGCTGCCGATCCAGGTCGACACGCGCGGACTCGAGCGCGACCCGCGCCTGCTTGCGCGCGGGAGCTGGTCGCCGCTCGCCGGCCCGGATGCGCCGATGCAGCTCGCGCTCGGTGAACGGATCGTGCGTGCGCCGACGCGGCGCATCGACACCGCGGATGGCCGGCGCGAGACCGTCGTCGAGCTGGCGTTGGTCGTGTTGCCGCAGCAGGCGGGACCGCTGCCGCTGCCAGCGCCGACCGCGTCGTTCGCGTACGCGACGCAGTTCGAAGAGGACTTCGCGCGTGGACGCGTCGCCCTCGACCGTCACGACGTCACGGTCGAGGCGGATCCCCTGGCGCTCGACGTCGCACCGCTGCCGCCGGCGCCGCCAGGATTCACCGGCGCCGTCGGCACGTTCACGATCGGCGCCGAGCTGCTCCCGCGCGACGGCGCCCCGCTGCGGGTCGCGCTGACGATCCGCGGCGAGGGGAACTTCGAGACGCTGGATCCACCACGGCTCGACGAGCTGAGCGGCTTCCACGTACTCGGCCGGATCGACCTGCGCAGCGGCACGCAGTGCACGTTCCGCTACGAGCTGCAGCCGACCGGGCCGCAGGCACGGGAGCTGCCGGCGATCCCGTTCCGTTACTTCGATCCGACGCCGCCGGCCGGCTTCCGGCTCACGCAGACCGAGCCGCTGGCATTGCCGGCCACCACGGCCATGCCGCCGGCCGGGAGCAGCGCCGATCCGCTGCGACCGCTCAAGCCGGCACGCATGGTGGCACCGCCCGCGGCGGCCGGGCGCTGGTCCGCCTGGTTGGCACTGCTCGGTCCTTGGGTGTTGGCCGGCGGGTGCGCGGCGTTCGTGCAGGCGCGCCGGCGCGCGGCGCGGCTCGATCCGGCGGCGCTGCGCGCGCGGCACGCGCACGACGTCCTGATCACGCACCTCGCCACGCCGGATGCCGATCCGCGCACGGCGCTGGTCGAGTTCCTCGCGGCGCGGCTGCGCGTTTCCGCCGAGGTGGTGACCGGCCCGAACCTCGCGCGGCGGCTCACGCAGGCGGGTGTGCCTCCCGCGGTTGCGGAGCGCACGATGGCGCTGCTCGGGGAGCTGACCGCCGAGCAGTACGGCGGCAGCGCGCCGGAACGCGCCGTCGCCGACGTGCGGGAGCTCGCGGCTGCCGTCGAGGTGCAGCTCGCGGATCAGGAGCCGGACGCATGATCCTGCTCTGGTTGGCGCTGTCCTTGCTGCCGGGCGATCCGGAGCGCGCCGAGCGTGCGTACCGCGAACGGCGCTTCGCGGAGGCGTACGCGCTGTACGAGCAGGCGCTGGCGACGAACGAGTACTCGGCCGGCGCGCTGCAGTTCAACCTCGGCAACTGCGCCTACCACCTCGAACAGCCAGCGCTGGCGATCCTGCACTACCGGCGTGCGGAGCGAACGCTGCCGGACGATCCGGACCTGCAGTCGAACCGCCGCCAGGCGGAAGCGCAGCTCGGGCTTCCACCGCAGCCGGCGCTGCGCGAGGATCCGGACCGGCGCCGCGCACTGTCGCTGTTGGCGGCGGCCCTGCAGACGGTCGGGCTGTGCGGTGCGGTCCTGCTGACCAGGCGCGGCGCGCGGGTGGTGCTGTTGCTGTTGGCCGGCGTCGGTGCGGCTGCCGGGATCGCGGCGCTGCAGCCGCCAGCGGCCGCACCCGAAGCCGGCGTCGTGTTGGCCGCGACGCTCGACGTGCACGCCGATCCAGCCGCGGACGGCGAGCCGGTCGGCCGGCTCACGGCCGGGGAGCTGGTCTTCGTGACCGGCCAGCAGGACGGGCGGATCCAGGTGCGCCACGCCCGCGCCACCGGCTGGGTCGCACGCGACGGGCTCGCGTTGATCGACTGAATCGGGCGTAAACCGGAGGCGCGGACCGTTCGTTAGACTGGCTTCCCGATGACGAGTCCGGCCCCCGAAGAACCCAGACCCCTGATGCGCCGCGGGGAGGCGATCCGGATCCTCGTCATGGCCGTCGTGCTCGGGATCCTGATGATCGCGTATCTGATCCAGGTGCCGGGGAGCCGCGACGAGGCCGTCCGCAACATCCCGGTGCGCCACACCGAGATCGTCGTGCCGCAGCTCGATGCCGCGCTGCTGGCGACGGTCCGGGACCGCACGCGCGTCGAGCGGATCCAGACCGAGGAGAACGTCCTCGCGCATCTGCTCGAGCAGTCGCTCGACATCGTGCCGGCGGTTGCGCAGGCGCTGGGGATGCCGAACGAGCCGGTCCCGATCGCGAATCTGCGTGCCGATCCGGCGAGCTGGCGCGGCAAGTACCTGTGGTACGAAGGCACCGTCGAGTCGCTGGCGAAGCCACGCAGCGGCCATCCGCGGCTCGGCTACAAGATCCACGAGGCGATCCTGCGGACGCGCGCGGGTGACGCGGTCGTCGCGCTGTTCTCGCTGCCCTCGGACCCGGAGCTGAAGGTCGGCTCGTTCGTGCGCTGCGAGGGCTTCTTCATGAAGCTGCGCGACGGCAACTTCCCGCCGCTCGACGAAGCACCGGTCCTGGTCGGTCCGGGGCTGCAGCCGGCGATCGCCGAACGCGAGCAGGTCACCGAGCTCGACCCGCAGGTGCTGGCCCAGGTCCTCGACGGCAGGCTCGGGCCGGATGGGCTGCTGGCGGATCCGCAGGAGGGCGGGAATCCGCTCGTCGATTCGCAGGGGCTGCCGCTGTGGCACCTCGCCAGCTACGCCCAACACCGCGAGGCGACGTCGACGCGCGAGCAGTTGCTCGCCGTGCCGCCGTTCGTCAAACAGGAGCAGTTCTACGACGCGCAGCTCGGGCGCATCCCGCGCGGCACGCCGATGCGCGTGCTCGGCTCGTTCATCGAGGCGACGACGATGCCGGCGCGGATGAATCCGTACGGCTTCCGGCACTGGTCGGAGGTCTGGATCCAGTGCCGGGATCTCGGCGGACGCACGATCGCGGTCTGGCTCCCGGACGACATCGCGCTGAGCGGTGAGTGGCGGCATGGCGCGCCGGTGCAGGTGCATGGCCTGCTGTTCCGGCGCTACTACTTCGAGAGCCGCGAGGGGCAGCCGACGGTGGCGCCGGTGTTCGTCGCGGCGAAGCTGAACCGGTTCGAGCTGCCGGACGATCCGCTCGGGCTCGCCGGTGGGATCGCGATCGCGGGCACGTTCAGCCTGCTGTGCGTGTTCCTGTTCTGGAATCACCGGCGCGAGCAGCGCGCACGCCGCGACCACGAGCAGCAGATGATCGCCCGCCGCCGCCGCCGGCGGGACCTGCCGACGGTGGCCGGCACCGCGTGATCTCGCTGCGCTGCGCGCCGCCGCGCGGCCGGCCGACCGAAGTGCGGATCGGCTCCGGCGTGCTGCGCAACTGGACTCCGGGCGCAAGCTCGGGACTCGTGCTCGTCGACGCAGCGGCGGCCGAGGTCGTCGTGCCGCGCCTCCCGGTCGCCTGGCCCCGGCTCGTGCACGCCGGCGGAGAGTCGATCAAGACGATCCACGCGCTCGGCCGGCTGCTCGAAGAGCTCGCCGGTGCCGGGCTGGATCGCACCTCGTGCCTGCTGGTCGCGGGCGGCGGCGCACTCGGCGATCTCGGCGGGCTGGCAGCGGCGTTGTACCTCCGCGGCATCCGGCTCGTCAGCGTCCCGACGACGCTGCTCGCGATGGTCGACAGCGCCGTCGGCGGCAAGACCGCGATCAACCTGAGCGCCGGCAAGAACCTCGCCGGGACCTACTGGCCGGCGGAGCTGGTGCTGATCGATCCGGACCTGCTGCAGAGTCTGCCGCCCGCGCAGTGGCGCTCCGGCCTCGGCGAGCTGCTCAAGATGGCGATCGGCCTCGAACCGGAGCTGTTCGCGCTGCTCGCGGACGCCGGCCCGCCGGAGGCCCTGCCGGCCGACCTGCTCGTGCGCGCGATCGAGCTCGCGGTCGCCCGCAAGCTGGCGGTCGTCGAAGCCGATCCGGACGAGCAGAACGGGCGCCGGTTGCTCAACCTCGGGCACACGCTGGGCCATGCGCTCGAGCTGGCGCAGCCGGGGATCCTGCACGGCGAGGCGGTCGCGCGCGGACTGCACTTCGCACTCGACGTCGCCGGCGCACGCGGCGCGATCACGGCGGCCGACGCCGGAGCCGCGCGCGCACTGCTGGAACAGCACGGTTTTCCATCCCACGCGCTGCCGCCGCGCGCCGCGCTCGAGCCGTTCCTGCGCCACGACAAGAAGGTCGAGCGGGATCACATCCATTTCGTGCTGCCGACCGGACGCGGGCGTTCCCGCACCGAGCCGATCCCGCTCGCCGAGCTGCTCGCCCGGCTCTGATTTCTGTTCGGCGCGGCCGGCGGATTTGCTGTATTCCTCCGCCCCCGCAATGCCCCGCCGCCAGGACCTGAAGTCGATCCTGATCATCGGATCGGGCCCGATCGTGATCGGGCAGGCTTGCGAATTCGACTACTCCGGCACGCAGGCCTGCAAGGCGCTGCGCGAGGAGGGTTACCGGATCATCCTGATCAACTCGAATCCGGCCACGATCATGACCGATCCGGAGACCGCGGATCGGACCTACATCGAACCGATCACGCCGCAGACGGTCGCCAAGATCATCGAGCGGGAGCGGCCGGATGCGATCCTGCCGACCCTCGGCGGGCAGACTGCGCTGAACTGCGCGATGCAGCTGCACGAGAGCGGCGTGCTGGCGCGGTTCGGCGTCGAGATGATCGGCGCGCGTCCGGACGCGATCCGCAAGGCGGAGGGGCGGCAGGAGTTCCGTGCCGCGATGGACCGGATCGGGCTGGTCTCCGCGCGCTCGCAGCTCGCCTACTCGATCGAGGAGGCGAACGCCGCGCTGGACGTGATCGGGCTGCCATGCGTGATCCGGCCGGGCTTCACGCTCGGCGGGACCGGCGGCGGGATCGCCTACAACGTCGAGGAGTTCCGCGAGATCGTGACGCGCGGACTCGACCTGAGCCTGAACCACGAGGTCCTGATCGAGGAGTCGATCGCGGGCTGGAAGGAGTTCGAGCTCGAGGTCATGCGCGACCGCGCCGACAACGTGGTCATCATCTGCTCGATCGAGAACTTCGATCCGATGGGCGTGCACACCGGCGACTCGATCACGGTCGCGCCGGCGCAGACGCTGACCGACCGCGAGTACCAGTTGATGCGCGACGCAGCGATCGCGGTCATGCGCGAGATCGGCGTCGACACCGGCGGATCGAACGTGCAGTTCGCGATCAATCCGCGGGACGGCCGCATGGTCGTCATCGAGATGAACCCGCGCGTGTCGCGTTCGTCCGCGCTGGCGAGCAAGGCGACCGGATTCCCGATCGCGAAGATCGCCGCCAAGCTCGCCGTCGGCTACACGCTGGATGAGATCCGCAACGACATCACGAAGGTCACGCCGGCTTCGTTCGAGCCGACGATCGACTACTGCGTCGTCAAGTTCCCGCGCTGGGCGTTCGAGAAGTTCCCGACCGCCGACCCGACGCTGACGACGCAGATGAAGTCGGTCGGCGAGGCGATGGCGATCGGGCGCACCTTCAAGGAAGCGATGCAGAAGGCGCTGCGCTCGCTCGAAGTCGGTCGCACCGGGTTCGGCAACGTGCCGGGCCGCCCGCACTTCGGCGATGCCCTGCCGGATCCGGAGGAGATCCACTCGCACCTGGTGACGCCGCGCGCGGATCGGATCGACTGGATCCGCAGCGCGATGTTGAGCGGGTTCACGCCGGCGCAGGTCCACGACGCGACCAAGATCGACCCCTGGTTCCTCGACCAGCTCGCCGAGCTGATCGAGCACGAGCGTGAGCTGGCGCGCGTCGCCGCGTCGGGGCTCGCGGCCCTCGACGCCGCGTTCCTGCGTCGCACCAAGCGCCTGGGCTACAGCGATCGGCAGATCGCGGCCGCGTGCCCGCAGCCGACCACCGAGTGGGACGTGCGCCGGCGGCGGCGCGAGCTCGGCATCTGGCCGGTGTTCAAGCTGGTCGACACCTGCGCCGCCGAGTTCGAGTCGTTCACGCCGTACTACTACTCGACCTACGAGCAGGAGGACGAGGTGCGGCTGCCGGAGCAGAAGCCGATCATCGTCGTGCTCGGCGGCGGGCCGAACCGGATCGGGCAGGGGATCGAGTTCGACTACTGCTGCGTGCACGCCGCGCTCGCGCTGCGCGAGGACGGCTACGAGACCATCATGGTCAACTGCAACCCGGAGACGGTGTC
>CAZABP010000074.1:0-17972 GCA_964483245.1 uncultured candidatus Brocadiaceae bacterium
GATCGGGTTCTACCTCGACGCGGTCATGCGCACCGCGGACGAGGGGAAGCCGTTCAAGGACAAGAAGTTCAAGTACTACCTGCACCTGGACGGCAGCCAGTCCGGCATCCGCGACCTGGCCGGCAACGCGATCGACTTCCAGTCGGTGCAGACGCTGCAGGATCAGATGGTGATCCCGTTCTCGCTCGACACGCGCCAGACGACGACCGGGCAGCCGCAGTTCGCCGACAACCTGGCCGTCTCGATCGTGCGTCGTTTCGCGGACGACGACGAAGACGAGCAACCGTCGTACTACATCGACAGTGAGGTGCAGAAGAAGGGTGTCTCGGCGCCGAATCCGCTGGCCTACAACCTGCAGGACGTCTTCGGCTCGATGGTGCTGCTGGCGGACGGGACGATGGAAGCACGGCCGACCGGGCGCGTGCGCCAGATCGTCGACAACCTGAACCAGAACCCGCCGCCGCCGCAGACCACGGATCTGCGCTGGTGCCCCGAGATCCTCGGCAGTGAGCTGCAGATCGCGTCCGGCTCCGCGGTGACGCCGTTCGGGCAGCCGATCCAGAATCCGCTGAATCCGTTCGGTTGCCGGCTGCAGACGGTCTGGCGCGAGATCGACATGAGTCTGTCCCGCACGGCCCCGAACGACTTCAACCTGGACGTCGAGGCGATGTTCTGGGCGCCGTTCGCCGGCAACCCGATCACGTTCGACGAGTTCGACTCGATCAGCCTGTATCTGGGTCACTCCGAATGGCGGCCGGAGCCGTGCGTCGGTGTGTTCGGCGCGCTGCCGACGCTGCCGTCGTCCGGGCTGATCCCGCAGTTCGAGGAGAACTTCGTCGGCAACAAGACGCTGACTTCGCAGCGCGAGATCGGCACGCAGCCGCACATCGCGTTCGCCGACACCAACCTGCCGATCGAGCAGCGTCTCGCGATCACGGAACCGAACGGTGTCAACCGCTATCTGCCGCTGCCCGAGTTCCGCAAGCCGTACTTCGTCTGGCGGGATGAGCTCGTCGTCGAGCAGGGCGGCAACTCGCGAACCGGCTCCGACGTGACGCCCAGCACGATGAAGCCCTACATCATCTCGCCGTTCCTCAACGGCGGTGGCCGCTTCGTGACCAGCGACCTCGCCGGGCTGAAGACGAATCCCGGCTTCTGGTGCAACGGCCAGAACTACCGGCCAGGCTCGACGTCGAGCGACAGCGCGACCGACGGCCTGCTCGGCGCGATCGCGCTGCCGCTGCTGGCCGACTTCCAGATCCTGCCGGATTCCGAGACCCTGCCGCTCGACAACCCGTTCCGCGCCTCCGGTGCGAACGGCTGGCAGATCTCGCTGGCGCTGACCTCCGCGCCGCAGCCGAACTTCCGCTCCTACTCCGGTGGCGGGCTCGTGCAGGGCAAACCACGCGAGGTCAAGCCGGGCCTGCCGGACTGGACTTCGGCGACTGGCGGCTACACGCCGACCGGTGGCCGCACGCCAGGCGGCGACAACTCGGTCTACTGGGTCATGGCCGACTTCCTCAAGCGCCAGACCGTCGCCACCTATGGGTTCGTCGAGATCAGCAATCCGCACCGGATGCCGGCGACCTCGACGCTCGACCCGCGGCTCGGGCCGTACTTCGGTGGCAATCCGCCGCGTGACACGCTGCCGCGGTTCGACCTGACGTTCGAACCGTCGCTCGAGTCGCTGCCGGGCGGCACGTCGGTGGTCCCTGAGTTCCGCGGGGCCGGGATCGTGGATCCCGCGCCGTGGTACCACGCGAAGACCATGGTGACGATCAGGCCGGACACCGTGAACTTCCCGCTGGATCCCCTCAAAGCCGGCGACGCGCACATCCGCAAGTACGACGACCGCAGCAATCGCAATGCGTGGACGTACTACTACAACAAGCAGATGACCGGCTACACGAAGGAGATCAACGAGCTGATGGACTCGCGCTTCACGTCGCGGTTCCAAGGCCCGACCGAGACGTTCACGCCGGCTGACGTCAAGTACTTCAACTGGCGCTTCATCATGTTGAACAACGTCGACGCCAACCCGCCGATCTCCCCGCGGTTGTCGTCGTTCGCGATCACGTACCGCTTCGAGAAGCAATGAGCCCGCACGCATCCGACCCGAGTCGTCCGTCGCCTGCTGTTCGTCCGTCGCGTTCCGGCTGTGCGCGGGCAGCCACGTCCCACGATCCCCTCTGCCCTGATCCTCTGATGGTGTCTCCGATGAACCCGACTGTTACCTCCGCCGAGTTCTCCGCTCCGCGGGTGCGGGATTCCAGACTGTCCGGTCCCCGGCTGGCGGCGCTGCTGCTCGGCGCGTCCGCGCTCGTGCTGGCTGCCTGCAGTGGCGGCAGCAGCACCGGCGTCAAGGGCACGGGCGGGGACTTCGTCGTGCTGCGCACGTCGCCGCCGAACAACGGGCGGCTGTTCCTGAACGATCCGATCGCGATCGACTTCAGCAACGACGTGGATCTGACCAGTGCGGACCTGAACTCGATGAGCTTCCAGGCCTTCACGCTGAACGGCACGCCGCTGACCGAGCAACCGGTCGGTGAGTTCGTGCTGGCGGCGAGTGCCGGGGATGCGGCGGCGGGGCGGCAGCTGCAGTTCGTGCCGAAGTTCCCGACCAACGACGCCTACGACAACGGCGGCTTCCGGCCGGCGCGGCGTTACATCGTGCAGCTGGTCGCCGGCGATCCGCGGACCGGCCGCGGGCTGCGCGATGAGAACCAGAAGGGCCTCGCGCGCCCCGAGTCGTTCTCGTTCACGACCGCCGACGGCACCACGCCGGGGCAGCTGTTCCGCGACCGCAAGGTCGGCGGCCCGCGCCGCCTCGCGTTCACGATCTCGCCGACGCCGACGGACGGCGTCTCGCTGAACATGCTCGGGCAGGCCGCGGTCGAGCTGCGGCTGACGTTCGACCAGCCGCTCGATCCGGCCAGCACGAACGTGCCGTATCTGTTCGACGCGTCGCCGACCGGCCGTGACATCGGCAAGCGCGGCAAGATCTACCTCGAGTACGACGATCCGGATCCGACGCGTGGCCGCAACACGTGGATCCCGGCCGAGGTCGAGCTGGAGCAGAACACGCTCGACCGCTCGATCGTCGTGCTGCGTCCGGTCGGCGTGCTGCCGAACAACGCGACGGTCCGCGTCATCGTCGACAACACGCTGGCGGACATCTCCGGCGAGTCGAACGTGCTCGACCAGGCCTACAACCGCGTGTTCGCCGAATTCACAACGAAGCGCGACTACGAGCCGCAGTTCGACGCGGTCGTCGAGAGCTTCGACCAGGACGCCGAAGTCGACCTGGATGCCCCGTTCCTCGAGCCGCTGGCCGACCTCGGCAACGGCATGGTGCGCGCGAACTTCGCGTTCCAGGGCAGCACGACGATCCTGGACTACGAGCCGCAGAGCCGTGAGATCAAGCTGAACACCGACTTCACGCAGATCCAGCCCAAGGGTGCGCCGGCGATCAACGTGACCGGTGGCGTGTTCGAGTTCCGCAACGTGCGGATCCCGGCCGGCGTGACGGTGCGCGGCGAAGGCACGCGTCCGATGGTCTGGCTCGTGACCGGCGACTTCGTCGTCGACGGCGAGCTGACGGTCAGCGGTGGCGACGGCGACCGCGTCAACACGCTGAACTCCTGCAACTTCCCGACTGCCGGTGGCGTCGGTGTCTGCGGCAGCGGCAATGGCGGCCAGGGCAGCCCGGTCACGACCGCACAGAGCCCCAAGGGGCAGGACGGGTTCGGTCCCGGCCAGACCCCGGCTGGTGGCGGCCGCGGCGGCAACCTCAGCAGCACGAGCGCCTGCGGCCGTGGCTCTGGTGGTGGTGGCGGCTCGTTCGCGACGCAAGGCGATCCGAACTTCAAGCCGACGCCGCCGGCGAGCGGCACGTCGTTCGCGCAGCGGCGCGGCGTCGGTGGCTACGGCTGCCGTGGCAGCACGGGTCAGCCGACCCGCACGTTGCCCGGTGGCAATGCCGGCCCGCTGGCGTTCACCGATCTCCGCAACGACAACAACTTCTGGGGCTCGGGGATCGACGTCTTCCGTCAGCTCCGGATCCGCGGTGAGCTGCCGGCCCCGGTGGCTGGTCAGGGCGGTGGCGGCGGCGGTGACAACGACACGTCGCTGAACAACCCCGGCTGGATCAACGGCAACAAGGGTGGTGGTGGCGGCGCCGGTGGCGGCGTGCTGATCGTCCAGGCCCTCGGCCGGATCGTGGTCGGCTCGACCGGCGTCATCAAGGCCGAAGGCGGCAATGGTGGTGGCGGTGAAGCTGCTGGTGGCAATGGCCAGGGTGGCGGCGGCGCCGGCGGCTCGGGCGGGATGATCGTCCTGATGTCCGGCTCCGGCATCGACATCACCGTCAAGGGCGAGACGTTCGGCAACAGCGACAACGTGTTCTCGGTCTCCGCCGACGGCGGGATCGGCACCCAGGCCAACTACGGCGGGACCGAGTTCCTGTCGAAGTACCAGAAGGTGCTCAATGCCGCCGGCTGGGACAACAACCCCGCCGGTGCATTCGGCGGCATGGGTGTGGTGCAGCTGATGGCGCCGGCTGGCGACAACTCGGCCGACGGCACCAACACATCGCTCGACGACAACATCCGCATCTTCAAGGGTGCGACCGAGCTGAGCGGCAACGAGAAGAAGCGCTACATCGCCTGGCGCGGCTTCCCGAACGACGCCGGCGTGTTCGTCGACGATGCCGGCAACCCGACCAACATCGGTGACAACGAGGGTGACATCCGCCCGGCGCCGCTGCTGCTGCCCGCACCGTTCGGTGCGCGGTCCCGGATGCGTTCGCCCTGGATCGACACCGGCCTCAGCGTGCGGCGCCCGCTGCTCGCTCCCGACGGTCTGCCGCGTGGCATCGTCGAGAACGTCGCGGCCGGCATGCTGGCCGGTCCGGAGTACGAGTTTCGCAACATCAGCATCGACCCGCCGACGGCGCAGAAGGACCTGCAGGGCTACATCAGCTTCGAGCAGGACGGCACCGGCGCCGGCGTGCGCGTCGTCCCGTTGCCGCCGTCCGCTTCGGGGCAGATCGCGAGCGCGAACGCGACCGCGACGCACGAAGGCAACGCGGCGTACCTGATCGAGCTGACCGCGCCTGCGCTCGGCACGATCCAGAACCGCTACGTGCAGTACCAGGCACGGGTGATGGAGGGCTCGGTCCGGCGCGGTGAGTACCGGATCCTGGCGCACACCGACCGCCGCCTCTGGCTGAGCCCGGAGTCCGGCCCGCTGAACGCGACGCCGGGTCTGACGCTGCAGGTCATCGCGAAGTTCTTCGACGTCTGGACCGACGGTGCCGAAGGGCTCGGCCGCAGCTACACCAACAAGAGCAACCTGCAGACCCCGCTGGCCAACGTCCGGATCGGCTTCGCGTTCCACCAGGACGCGACCAAGGCGAAGGTCTCAGGCGACGACCCGCTGCGGTTCCCGCAGCGCGTGGGCACGTTCACGTACGACCTGGAGTCGCCGGCGGCGCGCGAAGCACTGCGCAAGCTGAAGGCTCCGTTCGTGCAGTGGGACCTGCTGTTCAACTCGCGGTTCGCCGAGGAGCCGGGCAACACGTCCGAGTTCCCGTTCACGCCGCAGACTCCGCGTTCCGAGATCCGCTTCCTGCGGATCCCCTACCGGTTCTGAGGTGCCCACAGGACCCGCAGTCCTGGCCCCGCAGTTCCCGTTGACGACCTGATCCTGATTCCCGCGTCCCGACAACCTGGCGCCCCAAGTTCCTGGCTTCGAGTAACCCGCATGGCACGCATCCCTTTCCACCTTGCACGTGCAGCGACTCTCGGCGTGGCCGGAGTGCTCGCGCTCTTCCTCGCCGGCTGCGACGGCTCCTCGAGCAAGACCGGTTCGGTCGGGACGGGCGGCAACGGCACGCTGCGCTCGGTGCAGTTCGGCCGGCTCGTCGACGTCTACGCGTTCCGTCGCGTCGATCCGGCCCGGCCGGAACGGCGTGACACGCGCAACCGCGCGCCGGCGTTGATCGCACGTGACGTCGTGATCGGGCCGGACATCGCGACGGAGCCGCTGTTCGACAGCGCCGGGCGCGAGCGGCCGGATGCGAACTACCGTTTCCTGCCGTTCGACGTGGACGTCGGGCACGACGAGCTGCTGATCCTGTGGGACGACCGGCTCGAGACGGATCGCTTCGATGCCGCGCTGCGCGTCGCGAAGGCATCGTTGCAGGAAGTCGCGCCGGCGTATCGCGATCAGAACACGATCCAGAAGCCGATCCCGGTCGTGCCGCGCAATGCGGCGTTCGTACTGAACTTCGAGAGCAAGCTGGGCGTCGACACGGCGTTCTTCCAGGCGAACCCGGGCGCGATCCAGCTGCTGCAGTTCCGCGCCGACCCGAAGACCAATCCGCCGCAGGCGGCCTACAACCCGGTCGTCTCCCGCGTCATCGCGGCGGGTGACAACCGCGTCATCCTCGACACGACGCTGATCGGTAGCGAGTCCAACGGTGGCCTGTCGAGCACCGGGATGCCGCTGAGCCTCGACAACGTCACGGCGAACCTGCGCATCGCGATCCCGATCAACGGCGCCGTGAGCCGGGCATTCGTCGTCAAGCCGGACCCGGTCACGCAGTTGAACGGGGTCGACAGTCTCGGCAACGCAGCCGTGATCCGCGACTTCCGCTCCGGCAACCTGAAGGACGGCGCGGCCGCTGCGCTGGCCGACACCGAGGCGCCGATGGTCGTCGCCGAGGTCGTCATGGGGATCATCGCGGTCGATCCGGTCAACCGTGTGCTGACGCTGAACAAGCGCTTCGCCGAGCTCCCGCTGCGCGGTCGCATCCCGTTCGTCGACGGCGCGCTGATCGGCGATTCCGCGTCCGCGCTGCCGGGCGGGCCGCCGTCGGTGCCGACCGAGAGCGCGCTGCGCGCCGGTGACGTGATCACGCAGACGGTGGCGACGCCCAACGGCGGTCTGTTCCGCCTGCGCGCCGAGATCGTGGCCAACCTCGAGGTCAAGAACGCGATCGTCAACGGCGAGTTGGACGGAATCGGGCTGACCCCGGCCGGCAACGATGGCGCCAAGCTGACGACCGTCCGCTTGCAGGTCGCGTCGATCACGCAGACCGCCTTGGACGGCAACATCTACTCGTTCCAGGCGAACGACACGCCGCTCGGCGCGGACTGCAAGGTGCGCGGCCTGTATTACGACCGCATCCCGTACTCGGCAGCCTTCGGCAACGCCGAGGTCAGCGATGCGACGCGGCGCACGGAGTTCCTGGCCATCGAGCCGCCGCCCCCGCTGCTCGACGAGAATCGCCAGGTCGTGCCGAAGGGGACGCGGATCGCGCCGGTCTCCAGCATCGGCATCCGGTTCAGCGAGCCGCTGGACCTGGCGACGGTCGGTCCGCTGGACAACTACATGCTGACGAACGAGTTCTTCCGCGACGACAACGTCGCGGTGCTCGCCGAGCAGCCGAAGGACACCGGTCTGTCGGTGCTGTTGACGCGGCTGATCGACGTCGAGCGCAATGGCACGCTGCTGCGCCTGACCCCCCCGGTCGGACACTTCCACGAGAAGGCCAAGACCGAGACCTACTGGGTGCACGCATTGGTCGACGACAAGGGGCCGCGCGACCTCGCCGGCAACCTGATCGACCTGTTCTCGCGCACGCTCGATCCGATCGACAGCTTCTCGGTCAAGTACACGCTCGACACGACTGCCGAGGACAACCTGGCCGCCTGGAAGGTCTGGCGCTTCGACAGTCCGGACGAGGATGGCACCGCGCCCGGCTCGACCGACTACTACGGCCAGTTCCAACTGCGCGACGGCGCGATCTTCGGCGCCGACACGACCCGGCGCAGCCAGGTCGCGGACAACCAGTCGCTCGGTGGGATCCTGACCAATAACAAGGGCGACGTCTGGTTCCCCGGCGACCCGACGGCCATGCCGCCGATTCCGCCGGGTGACCTGCGCTACTGCTACAACCCGTACAACGCGTTCGCGCCAGGTGCCTTCCCGCGCTACCAGACGCCGAGCATGGTCACGGTGCAGCAGGCGCCGCCGGCCGTGTTCCTGCCGCCGAACACGCCGCGGCTGTTCGGTGGCGTCATCGAGCCGCACAACGCGCGCGGCTCGCGCCTGCAGATGACGTATCGCGAGGACGACTTCGGTCTCGGCTACCACGATGCCAGCACCTACGCGATCGACATCGAGCAGATGCACTGGGCCCCGTGGAACAACAACCCGTTGCAGTTCGACGTGTTCGACCGCTACACGGTGGCACTCGGGCACTCCGACTGGCGTCCCGACCTGCGCTTCGAGGTCTGGCTGCCGCCGCGCGTCACGACGCCCTGTGCGGGGCTCGAGTGCTCGTCGCTGTTCAGCGGCCTGCGCCCCGGCTTCGCCGACAACGTCCTGCGCAACTCGACGATGACCGAAGTCGTCGTCGACAAGGGTTACACGATCAACCCGAACGATACGTTCCGTGCGGCGACCGGGACTGTCTTCATCCCGTATCCGAAGTTCGAGCGCACGATGACCTGGCGTGACTCGCGCATCGTCTCCTGGGACATGGAGAACGACCGCGTGCTCGGGCTCGGTGGCGCCAAGCAGCCGGACGGGACGTTCCCCGCGCAAGACAAGACCGTGAACGTCAGCTCGCCGTGGACGCTGGATTTCGAGTCGTTCGTGACTGCGAATCCGCCGACGATGCCGGCGAACTTCACCGGCCTGATCTGGAACCAGGACGACGGTGACTTCCACGGCAACCGCGTGCTCGACTTCGATCCGATCGCGCTGCCGCTGCTGGTCGACTTCAAGGTCTACCCGGACGACCCGCGCAACGGCATCGCGAACGGAGTCAACGAGTCGCACATCGCCTACGTCGGCCCGATCTGGACGCCGGTCAGCCCCGGTGGCTACTACAACGCCGCGCCGGAGCCGTCCTGCGCCCCGACGCCGTACCCGATCTTCCGCACGCACACGAGCGGTGGCATCGATGGCCTCGGCAACCAGATCGTGCTCGACATCCCGCGCACGACGACCGCGTTCGGCGGTTGGATCAAGGATGCGGGGCTCGGCGATCCGATCCAGGGTCGCTACCAGTCGCCCCCGGGTGACGACCACCTGCACTGGGCCCAGATCGATCTGGTCCGGCGCGTCTCCCTCGTGACGCTTGGCTTCTTCGACTCGCTGCAGCCGAACCAGCACGGGCTGACCGCGGCGAACTACAGCGGTAGCACGTGGCCCGGCCTGACCCGCCAGGCCGGCATCCCGGACTTCGTCGATCTGCAGAACCGCCGCACGACCAACTACGGGATCAGCGACGTCGTCACGGTCATGGACCCGCCGCCGGCGCAGCAGCCGGCCGGCACGCGGACGACGGTCGAGTTCCGGTTCGCAGAGACGATCGCGAATGCGAAGCTCTACAAGCCGCTCACGGTCGGTGCGGAGACCGGCGACGACAAGCTCGCGACGCGCGGCAACCTGCTGAACTCGCACTACGCCTGTGATGCCTACCGCTGCGCGACGCCGAATGCGGGTGCCGACAAGACCACCCCGCGCGTGGCGGCCTCGGGTCTGACCCCGTATGTGCTCGAAGAGCGCCTCGACAGCGTCCGCGATGCCCAGAAGGGCACCCTGCCGCGCTACATGAACCTCCGGTTCGTGTTCGAGAACAACATCAGCGTGACTCCGGCGCTGTCCCCGGGCCTGCGCAGCTTCGGGGTCTGCTACCGGATGAAGGCGATCGAATAGCGCTCCCGCCGGCGCTCCGGGTTGCCGTCCTGGCCACCCGGAGCAACCGGCGCCACCTCCGCGGAGGGTTCTGCCGGTCCTCGCGTTAGCATCCGCACCGATGCGTGCGGCCAGGCCAGGAACCGGACTGGTGATGCTGTGCCTCGCCGCCTGCGGCGGGCCGGCTGCGCCGGATCCGACGCTGAGCGTCACGACGACGTCGGCCGACGGCGCGATGGAACGCGGGCAGGCGCTGTTCTACCTGAACCATCCGCTGCGCATCGACTTCAGCCGGCCGCTCGATCCGCTCTCGATCACGGGCGACACGGTCCGGGTCGTCGATGCGCACGGCCACGCGGTGCCCGGTGCGCTGCGGATCGGCACGCGCTCGGTCACGTTCGAGCCGCACCCGCCGCTGGCGCCATCGCTGGATGACGGCAGCCTGAAGCCGGACCAGATCTATCGCCTCGAGGTGGCCGGTTTTCCGCGCGCGAACGCCGTGCGCGCTGCCGACGGTCAGGTGCTCGACCGCACGGTCGTGCGGCCGTTCCGCACGATGGGGGTCGACGCGCACCGCCACGGCCTGCCGTCCCCGCTGCTGCCGGTGCAGCGTGGTGAGGAACGGTTCGAGCTGCGCGCGGATCTGCTGCCCGCGTTGCGGATGGCTGCCGAGACGCGCCGGCTGCAGTTGCACTTCACGCTGCCGGTCCTGCCGCCGACCGCGCGGCCGGATGCGTTCCGGATCCGGCGCCAGTCCGCGCCGAGCGAACCGATGGCGCCGAGCGAGGTGCGCGTGGTCAGCCGGCCGGAACCGTTGGATCCGTTCCCGGGCTGCACGCTGGAGCTGTTGTTCGGCGACGAGCCGCAGTTCGCCCCGAACGACGTGCTGTACGTCCTGTTCGATGCCGGCGAGCAGGCGCTGCGGGACTACCGCGGGCGCCCGATCGAGATCCCGCAGAAGCTCGGCGGCTACGTGCGCATCCCGGTGGACTCTGGTGCACGCCGCGCGCTGCTGCAGATCCACGCGTCGACCCGCGTGCCGCAGCTCCATCGCGGAGAGGGGGCGCAGGTCGGCTTCGTGGTCACGCAGGACCGGATCCAGCCTGCCGTCTACACCGAGGCTGGGACCGGACAGCTCGGCCGCTTCACGCCGCAGCAGGATCTGCGGATCACGCGCGGGCTCCCGTTCGACCGCGGCGATGGTGTGCAGGTGTCCAGCCCGGATGGCAGGTTCGATTTCGAGTCGATCCACATCCGACGCGGCATCCGCGTCGAGCTGATCGCCGCACAGGACCAGGTGGTCGGGTTGCGGGCGTTGCGCGAGATCGTCGTCGAAGGGGAGCTGCTGCTGCACGTCGAAGAGCCGCAGGGCGCGACGCTGCGCCCCGGGGACCAGGTTGCGCTCGCCCGGCTGCTCGAGTCCGCGCGGATCGCGCTCGTCGCCGGTGGCGACGTGCGCGTGACCGGGCGCATCGATGCGCCGGGTGGTGTCCTCGCGCCGCCCGGTGGCCGCGCCGCGTCGCTCGCGCTGGTGAGCGGGGGGGCGATGCAGGTCAGCGGTGCGATCCCGCCGCGCACGATGCTCGCGGTCCCGCCGGGCCGCCGGATCGAGGGTGCCGCGTCCGACCCGATCCCGCTCGAAGTGGCGATGACTCCCGGCCTCGCGCCCGGCGCGCGGCTGACAGCGCAGGCGTGGACCGAGTGGTTCCGGCTCCCGCTGGACCGGCAGGGTCCGGTCGACATCGTGCTGCACGGTGCCGATCCCGGCCTGCAGGTTGCGGTGCAGGTCGCAGCGCCGGATCCGATCGATGGCACCCGGCCGTTCCTCGATCCCGCGGTGACCGCGCGGCCGGAAGCGCTGCCGCTGCGCGGGGACCTGCTGGTGCCGCGCGGTGGGTTCCTGCGGCTGTCGCTGCAGTGTGACCTGCGCGACGGCGCCCTCGCCGGCCTCGCCGGCTTCTCGGTCTACGCGCGATAGCGCGCACCGAGCCGCGCGTGGCGGATCGCGCGCACCGCAGGTTCCGCATTGGAATCGCGCGGCGCGGCCGCTAGCGTGTGGGCCGGTCAAACGGTTTCGAGGGCCCGCCGGCGGCGCAGGTCGGGTCCAAGGCGGTCAGCAGAGGGCGATGCGCAGGCATGGACAACGTGCTCTTGGTGGGAGCGATCCTGCTGGGCGCCTGCGTCGGCTCATTCCTGAACGTCGTGATCCTGCGGCTGCCGCACGGGCAGATGCTCGCGCGCGGCCGCAGGTCGAAGTGCCCGCACTGTCACCGCCAGATCGCCGCGTACGACAACGTGCCGGTCGTGTCCTGGCTGCTGCTGCGCGGCCGCTGCCGCACGTGCCGCGGGCCGATCAGCCCGCGCTACCCGCTGGTCGAGCTGCTCGGCGCGCTGGCGTTCGCCGCGTTGTGGCTGTGGCCGCCGAGCGGGCGCACGTTCGGGCCACCGCCATTCGACCTGCAGGCGTTGCTGGCGTTCGCGCTGCACGCGTACTTCCTGTCGTTCCTGATCGCCTCCACGTTCATCGACCTGGATCACCAGATCCTGCCGGATGCGTTGAACTTTCCGGCGATCGGGATCGGTCTGCTCGGTGCGCTGCTCGTCCCCGGCCTGCCGGGCGAGCCGGTGGCGCGCGAGCTCGCCCCGGCGGTGCAGAGCCTGCTGTGGTCGCTGGGGGGCGTGCTGGTCGGCGGTGGGTTGACGCGCCTCGTCGTGTGGCTGGGGGGGAAGGTGTTCCGCCAGGAAGCGATGGGGCTCGGCGACGTCAAGTTCATGGCCGCGATCGGTGCGTTCGTCGGGCCGACGCATGTGCTGATCGTGTTCCTGCTCGGTTGCGCGATCGGTTCGGTGTTCGGCGGCTTGAACCTGCTCGTGACCGGACGCTCGAAGATCCCGTTCGGGCCGCATCTGGCCGCCGGTGCCGTGTTGATGTTGTTCTTCGGCACGCCGATCGTCGAGTTCGTGACGGTCACGTGGCCGCAGTGGCAAGCGCAGCATGCCTCGCATCCGGCCGTGCTCGGCGGGATCGCGTTGTTGTGTGTCGTCTCGTTGTTCGTCCTGATCCGTCGGGGACGAGGCCCTAGTTGATGGAGTTCACCATGAGAATCCGACCAAGCTCTCTCCTGTCCGCCTGCCTCGTGCTGGCGATCCTGCCGAGTTGCACGAATCGCTATCAGGACCTGCTGCGGGATCGCGACGCGCAGATCCGCGAGCTCAACGGCACCGTCGCCGACCTGCGCGCCGAGAACGCCGACCTGCAGCGCCGCGAGCGCGAGGCGCGGGACGCGGCAGCGACGACGAAGGCGCAGCCGGTACCGGCGGCCGACTCGGAGCTCGACAAGCTGCGTCGGGAGCTGCCGGAGACCGACGTCCGCTACAGCCGCGGTCGGATCTCGATCGGGATCGACAACAGCGTCACGTTCGACAGCGGCAGCACCGTGATCAAGTCGGAGGCCGAGGGGGTGCTGCGCAAGGTCGCGAACGTGCTCAAGCGCGACTTCGCCGGCCATCGGATCTACGTCGAAGGGCATACCGACACCGATCCGATCGCGCGCACCAAGGACAAGTACCGCGACAACCGCCACCTGTCGGCCGAGCGTGCCGATGCTGTAGCCCGCTGGCTGACCGGCAAGGGCAGCGTGCCGGAGGCCTCGATCGCGATCGTCGGCTTCGGCCAGTGGGATCCGGTGGAGGCGTCCGGCAAGAACGCGAAGGCGCGGAATCGCCGCGTCGAGATCGTCGTCGGCGAGCGGATGTAGAACTCGTTTCACCAAGCCTCCGCGGCTGCGGCCGGCCCCCGCACCCGAGGGCGGCGTCGCGAGATCTGCGGCGAATCCACCGATTCGCCTCCGATCTCGCTCCTTGCCCTCGGCCGCGCTGGCTCGGCCTCGCCTGCGAAGCATTGATGCAACGACTTCTAGCCCGCGCACGCGGCGTCGCGCGCGGGCGATCCAACGCTGCGATCCGCGCGAGCTGGGGTCTTCCACCGTCCTGCCCCAGCTGCCATAGTCGCCGGCCGGTTTCATCCGGCGGCGACACTCCCGACCCCCCCTCCACGCCAGGCGCCGCCGGGAGCAGCAGGAGTGAACGATGGCCCATCGCCCGGAAGACATCCGCAACATTGCCCTGTTCGGGCACGGCGGCAGCGGCAAGACCGCGATCGTCGATGCCCTCGCTTACCAGACCAAGGTCACGACGCGGCAGGGTGACTCGGCGGATGGCACGAGCATCAGCAACAGCGAACCGGAGGAGAAGGAGCGCAAACAGACGCTCGACTCGCACCTGTTCCACCTGCCGCTCGAGAACGTCACGCTGAACCTGATCGACACCCCGGGCCACCCCGACTTCGTCGCCGGCGCGATCTCGGCGATGCAGGTCGTCGAGACCGGGATCCTGTGCGTCAGCGCCGCCGGCCACCTGACCTTCCATGCCCGCCGGCTGTTCGAGGAGATGGGCAAGGCCGGGCTCGGCCGCGCCATCGTCATGACGCACCTCGACCACGAGAACGCGGACTTCGACAGCCTGCTCGACGAGCTGGTCTCGACGTTCGGCGACGTCGTCGTGCCGATGACATATCCGGACCAGACCGGGCAGGGCTTCAGCGCGGTGCACGACGTGCTGCAGGGGGACGGACCACGCGCCCAGGAATTCCGCGAGCGGCTGGAGGAACGGGTCGCCGAGGCGGACGACGAGATCCTGGCGCGCTACCTCGACAACCCGGTGCTGACGCGCGAGGAGCTCGACTCGCACTTCGCATCGGCGATCCGCCAAGGCAAGGTCGTGCCGCTGTTCGTGGTCTGCCCGCCGAAGCTGCTCGGCTTCCGCAAGCTCTGCTCGATCATCGTGCACGAGCTGCCGTCGCCGGTCGCGTTCGGCCCGCGGCAGGCGGCGAAACCGGACGGCGCCGACGGCGAGTTCCCGCTGCGCGTCGAACCGGATCCGGACCAGCCGTTCGCCGCGCGCGTCTACAAGGTCGTCATCGATCCATACGTCGGCCGCATGACGTACCTGCGCTGCCTGCGCGGGACGCTCAGCGCCGATGCCGGCTTCCTGAACGTCCGCACCGGCAAGCACGAGAAGCTCGGCGGACTGCTGCTCGTGCAGGGCAAGGAGACCAAGCCGACCGACCGCATCGTCGCGGGGGATCTGTTCGCCGTCGCCAAGGTCGACGGTCTGCAGCTCGGCGACGCCGTCACCGCCGATGCCGATCCGGTGGTCTGGCCGAAGCCGGAGTATCCGGCGCCGACGTTCGCGCTGGCGATCACGCCCAAGAGCCGCGGCGACGAGGCCAAGATCCATCAGTCGCTCGAGAAGCTGGCCGCCGAGGATCCGAGCTTCCACGTCCGGCGTGACGCGACCACGGCCGAGCAGATCGTCGCCGGCGCCAGCCCGCTGCACCTCGAGATCCAGCTGGCGCGGTTGCAGCGGCGCTATGGCGTCGCGACCGACCATCACGCCCCGACGATCCCGTACCTGGAGACGATCACCAGCCCGGCCGACGGGCACCACCGGCACAAGAAGCAGTCCGGTGGGCGCGGACAGTTCGCCGAGGTCTACCTGCGCGTCAAGCCGCGCGGGCGCGGCGAGGGGTTCGAGTACATCGACGGCGTCGTCGGCGGTTCGGTGCCGCGCCAGTTCATCCCGGAAGTCGAGAAGGGGGTCCGCAAGTTCCTGGTGAAGGGGGCGCTGGCCGGGTTCCCGGTCGTCGACGTCGCCGCGGAGCTGTACGACGGCAAGTACCACGAGGTCGATTCCGACCAGATCTCGTTCCAGATCGCGGGCGAGCGTGCCTTCGCCGATGGCTACGCCAAGGCACGGCCGATCCTGCTGGAACCGATCCTGGACGTCGAGATCGCGATCCCGGAGCGGTTCACCGGGGACGTCGCCGGCAGCCTGTCGTCGCTGCGCGGCCGGATGTCAGGGATGGAGGTGCGTGCCGGGATCCAGGTGATCACGGCGCAGGTGCCGGCCGCCGAGATGCAGGATTATTCGACACAGCTCCGTTCGATCACGGCCGGCGAGGGGACGTTCCGCACCAAGCCGTCGCATTACGAGCAGGTGCCGCCGAACGTGCAGCAGGAAGTCGTCGCGCGCCGCAAGCGCGAGCTGGAGCAGGCGCACCAGCACTGATCCGGTTGCGCGGCAGGCCCGGCTGATCCGCTCGATCGGCGCGCTCGGTGCCGGCCCGGCACGGGACGAATCCGTCCCGTCGCACAAGCCCTGTGCGGCCCGCTGCCGATAACCGCAGCGACCGGGCGCAACTCGCGTCCCGGCTTCCTCACGAGCACGGGAAACGCCGATGGTATCGATGGAAGAGCTGCTGAACACGATGGTTCAGCGCGGAGGTTCGGACCTGCATCTGTCGGTCGGTGCGCCGCCGAAGGTGCGCATCGACGGCAAGCTCGTCGACACCGAGTACGAGGTGTTGACGCCGGAGGTCACCAAGAAGCTGCTCTATTCGGTCATGACGACCGACCAGGTCGCGAGCTTCGAGAAGCACCTCGAACTCGACTTCTCGTTCGGTGTGCAGAACATGGGCCGCTTCCGGACCAACGGGTTCCTGCAGCGCGGCACCGTGGCGGCGGTCATGCGCGTGATCCCGTTCGAGACCTACGACTTCGAGCAGCTCGGGATCGACCGGCGCGTGTGCGAGTCGATCTGCGAGTTGAACAAGGGTCTGGTGCTGTGCACGGGCGCCACCGGCTCGGGCAAGTCGACGACGCTGGCGTCGCTGATCGACCACATCAACCGCGGGGAGCACGGGCACATCGTCACGATCGAGGACCCGATCGAGTTCCTGCACCGCAACAAGGGCTGCCTGGTCAACCAGCGCGAGGTCCATGCCGACACGCTCGGCTTCGAGCCGGCCCTGCGCTCAGTACTGCGCCAGGATCCGGACGTCGTGCTGGTCGGCGAAATGCGCGACCTCGAGACGATCGAAGCAGCGCTGACGCTGGCGGAGACCGGTCACCTGACGTTCGCGACGCTGCACACGTCCGACACGACGCAGACGATCAACCGCATCATCGACGTGTTCCCGGCCCACCAGCAGCAGCAGATCCGCACGATGCTGTCGTTCACGCTGCAGGCCGTGATCTGCCAGCAGCTGCTGCCGCGCGCGCAGGGCAAGGGCCGCGTGCTCGCCGCTGAGGTCATGATCGCGACGCCGGCGATCCGCGCGCTGGTGCGCGAGAACAAGGCGCACCAGATCCCGACGATCATCCAGACCAGCGCGCAGTACGGGATGAAGACGATGAACCAGTCGATCTTCGATCTCTACCGCGCCGGTCAGGTCACGTTCGAGGAGGCCCGCCAGCACTCGCCCGATCCGGGTGAGTTCGATCGGCTGGTCGAGCGCCTGCAGCGGCCCGGTTTCGCGAAGTCGCGATGACCCAGTACGCACGCAAGCTGAAGACCCTGCTCGAGCGGGCGGGCAAGCTGAAGCCGGAGGAGGCGGATGCCGTCCTCGCCGAGGCGCAGTCGCAGAACCGTTCGTTCTCCGACCTGCTGGTCAAGAAGAACCTCGTCGCCGAGGCGGACATCGTCCGCATCGTCGGCATCGCGGCGAACCTGCCGCCGATCGACCTGCGCCGGCTGAAGTTCAACCAGGACGTCATCGAGGTGGTCCCGGTCGACGTCGCGGTCGGTTATCGGATCTTCCCGATCGACAAGATCGGCAGCGTGTTGACGGTCGCGATCGCGAACCCGTTCGACGTGCTGAAGCTGGACGATCTGCGCATCATCACCGGTTGTCAGCTCCGTCCGGTCGTCACGACCGAGGAGGCGATCGAGACGGTGATCCCGCTCGCGTACCGCTCCGCCGAGCAGGACGTGCAAGGGCTGATCTCCGGCTTCGAAGGTGAAGACCTCGAGCTCAAGGAGACCGACGGCGAAGAAGACTCGATGGATCTGTCGGCGATCAGCGACGAAGCGTCGCCGGTCGTCAAGCTGGTCAACAAGATGATCTCGGACGCCTGCGCGTCGGGCGTCAGCGACATCCACATCGAGCCGTTCGAGAAGAAGGTGATCGTCCGCTACCGCAAGGACGGCGACATGGTCGAAGCGATGGTGCTGCCCAAGAAGATGCAGAACAACATCACCTCGCGCATCAAGATCATGTCGAAGCTCGACATCGCCGAGAAGCAGAAGCCGCAGGACGGCAAGTTCCAGATGAAGCTCGGCAACAAGACGATCGACTTCCGCGTGTCGATCCTGCCGGTGATCTGGGGCGAGAAGACCGTGTTCCGCATCCTCGACTCGTC
>CAZABP010000075.1:0-16993 GCA_964483245.1 uncultured candidatus Brocadiaceae bacterium
TACTACCTCGACATCGTGCGCGCCGCCAAGCGCGCGCGCCCCGACATCCACGTCAAGGCGTTCACGATGGTCGAGATCGATCACATGTTGAAGATCAGCGGCAAGAGCGAGGCCGAGGTGTTCGCCGACCTGCGCGAAGCCGGCCTCGGCTCCTGCCCCGGCGGCGGCGCCGAGGTGCTGACCGGCCGCGTCCATAAGGCCGTGTTCCGCGAGAAGATCGGCCCGCGCGAGTGGCTCGACACCGCGCGCAAGGTGCAGCGGCACGGGTTCCGGATGAACGCGACGATGCTGTACGGCCACATCGAGCGCACCGAGGAGCGCGTCGAGCACCTGCTCGAGCTGCGCAAGCTGCAGGACGAGTGCGGCGGGTTCATGGCGTTCATCCCGCTGGCGTTCTGGCCGTACCACACCGATCTCGAGAACTACGGTCACGTCACGACCGGGTGGATGGACCTGCGCAACATCGCCGTCAGCCGGCTGCTGCTCGACAACTTCCCGCACGTCAAGGCGTACTGGATCATGCTGACGCCACAGAGTGCGCAGACCTGCCTGTCGTTCGGCGCCGACGACATCGACGGCACGGTCACCGAGGAGAAGATCACGCACGACGCCGGGACTTCGGCGCCGATGCGCATGCAGAAGGCGGAGCTGGTGCAGTTGATCCGCGAGGCGGGGTTCGTGCCGGTGCAGCGGACGACGACGTACGAGGAATTGGAGCTGGTCGGGTGATCAGCGCCCGGCCGTGCAGGCTTCGAGCAGCGCCTGCGCGGCCTCGCAGCGCGTGACGCCAGGGGTTGCGAGGTAGCGGCGCAGGCGCGCCGCGGCGTACTCGGTCTTGCCGCGCTGGTGCAGGCACCACGCGAGTTCGTACTGAGCCTCTTGCGGGGCTCCGTGTGCGATCGCTCGACGGAATGCCCGCTCAGCCTCTTCGTGCTGACCCATGTCGAGCAACTTGAGCCCACGCGCCTCGAGCAGGATGCCATCATCGGGCGCAAGCGCGAGCGCCTCGTCTAGCACCTGCAGCGCGCGGGCTTGCTCCGGTTCACCGCCAGCCGAGTGGATCATCGACAGCAATACGCTGCTCCGGCGAAGCGTTGGCGCCAGCTCGAGCAGTCGCGCGAGTACCTGCCGCGTTTGGTCGACCAGCCCATGTTCCAAGAGCACCTCTGCGACAGACTCGAGCAGGACCGGCTGGAATCGCGCGCGCTCCACGGCGCGCTGCAGGAGTGCGCTGGCCACCTCACGGTCGCCCGCCGCAGCGGCGCAGGCGCCGGCCAGGAAATCCAGCTCCGGTAGCGACGCAGCGTGATCGACGGATGCCGCCTGCTCGAGCAGCGATCTGGCATCCTGCGTCTGGCCAGCACGGAATCGCTGCTTTGCCTCGATCAGAAGGGACGCAGCCTCGACGCCCGGTACGCCGCCTTCGAGCGCCAGGAAGGCCGATTCAGGCGCGGCCAACAGCGCGACATTCCCACGGGTCCGGGTGAACTGCAGCCACGTGCGATGTCCATCGCGGAACCTCGGCGACAACGCAAGAACCTCGAGCGCCGTGTCGAAGCCGGAAACGACGGAAGCATGTCCGCCGGCGGCACCGCCAACCACGACCTCGTGCAGCAGGATCAGTGGCAGGCCCTGCCGCAGCAGCCGCTGCAGGACTTCTGGCTGGCTCGGGAACGCGAGGACTCGCATCCCGCGGGATCGCAGCGAGTCGACCATTGCCCACGTCGAAGGACCCCCACTGCGAATCAGCTCGCGATGAACTTCCTCAGGCGCGACCTGCTTCCCCCAGTATGCGAGGACCGAGGCAACCGCGATCGAGGCGCATGCATCCTCGTCGGCCGTTGTCGCGACTTGGAGGCGGTCGAGGAGGATCCGCTCCGTGCCTCGGTCGGCGCGTTCGAACGAGCGAACCAGCTCAGGCAGGTCCACGGCCGCACGAAAACGGGCAGCGTGTTCACGACTGAGCCGCCTGAGCATCGGCAGCGCAGCATCGAACTCCCGCTCCGCGCACAACAGCTCCGCGTGCTCGAACAGTGCGTGCGCGATCTGACCGGGCTCAGTCGACGCCGCCACCGCCTGCTGGTAGCGCTGCTTGGCTGATTCCAGATCACTTTCGCTTCGCGCGATCCGGGCCAGCCCCACCAGAACGCGCGGCTGCTCCGGATCGTGTCGCAGCGCGCGCTCGAACGAGCGCTTCGCGTCCAGGAGTCTGCCTTCAGCCGCCAGCATCCAGCCGAGGCGATCGTGGATCACCGCCAGCAAGTCGGATTGCGATTGGAACTCGAGTGGTGCGGATTCCGACACGCGGACGATCGGCACGACTGCGTAGTCGATCCGAGCCGCTTCTTCGAGAATCTCACGCGCACGCGCATTCTTGCCGCGCTGCGCGAGCACGTCTGCAAGCCTGGTCAGCGTCGTGATCACGTCCGGAGCGATCTGCCGGGCCTCTTCGAGGTGTCGCTCGGCCGCATCCAGTTCTCCATCGAGCGCAAGCACGTGTCCGCGCAGTGCGTGCAGATCATGATCCGCTGGATCGAAGCGAAGCCCTATACCTGACTCGTGCAACGCACCGTCGAGGTCACCGGCCGCCAGCAATCCCTGGGCGAGTGCATACCTGTAGCCCGTGTCTGTCGGCTCCAGACGGACGATCATCCGTAGGTGCCGCATCGCCTCATCCTTCTCGTCGAGCGCGAGCAGCGCGTTCGCGAGACCTTCCATCGCAGGAATGAACAGGGGGTCCGACTGCAGAACGGACTCGAGCAGCTCGCGCGCGCGGGCTGGTTCCCCACGGAAGAACTCTGCAACGGCAAGCCCCTGCCTGACATCCAGCGAGTCCGGCGAGAGCGTGTGTGCCTTCCGGATCCATCGGTCCGCGTCGGACCGTTCGCCTGAATTCCAGCTCGCCGTTGCCAGCAGGTACGGACCGCGCCAGTCGGCCGACTCCTGCGCTAGTTTCCGGTACTCATCCAGCAGCGTGTCGCGGTGCTGCGCGAGGACCATCAGTCGGATGTACGTCCGGTGCAGCTCCAGCGCCTCCGGTCGTTGCTCCAACGTACTGCGGCACTCTCGGATCGCCTCCTGAACCCGGCGCTGGCGTCGCAGCGAGTCGACCAGTGCGGCCTGCAAGTGCTGGTCGTCCGGCGCGAGTTGCAGTCCCTCGCGGTACAGCTTCTCCTCCGCCACGGGATCGAACAGCAACCTGCCGTACAGGAACAACCGCTGCGGTGACCGCTTCTGCTCCAGCAGCTTCGCGTACTCATCGCGCACCGTCCGCTCACGCCCCTGGCTCAGCAGGAGGTTCTGGTAGCCGCGATGCGCTTCGACGTGATCCGGCGATTCGGCGAGGATGGCTTGGTACAGCCGCACCGCTTCGGCGTCGTCGCTGCGCAGCCGCGCCTGTTCCGCCTGGGCCAGCGCGCTCGGCTGCTCCCCCTGCGGGGCGAGGATCACGACGGCCGCGGTCAGCGTCCAGGCGAGCATGGCGGGAGCATAGGGACGCGCCGCGCCCGCCGGGTCAGTCCGCCAACCAGCGCTCGACGGGTGAGAGCAGGAACTCCTCGATCGGAATCCCATCTGCGCCGACCAACAACGGCCTCGCGCGCGGGAATGCCGACGTGAACGACGAGATTCCGGGCAGCGAGTCCCGCGTGATCCCGCTCTTCACCTCGATCGCGAGCAGCTTCTTGCCTCGACGCACGACGAAGTCGACCTCGCGGTTCCGCTCCAGCCAGTAGAACAGCTCGCACGCGCCGGACGCAGCGGCGTTCGCCAGGTGCGCACCGACGGAGGACTCGACGATCCGGCCCCACAACGGTCGGTCGGCCCGCGCTGCCGGCAGAGTCGTCGAGAGCGGCGCAGTCAGCAATGCCGTGTTCAGGACCTGTAGCTTCGGACTGGACGCACGCTGCCGTACGGTCTGACCGGCGAACTTGGGGATCCCGGTCAGCATCCCCGCACCGGACAGCAGCTCCAGGTAGTGCGCCAGCGTCGTCGTGTTGCCAGCGTCCTGGAGCTGCCCGATCATCTTGGTGAACGACAGCACCTGCCCCGAGTAGCGACAGCCGAGCTCGAACAGGCGGCGCAGCAGTGCCGGCTTGTCGACGCGCGTCAGCAGCAGGACGTCGCGCGCGATCGTCGTCTCGATCAGTGCGTCTTTGATGTAGCGCGCCCAGCGTTCCGGCTCACCGATCAGCGGTGCTGCGCCCGGGTACCCGCCGAAGAACAGATACTGCTCGAGCGTCCACCCGAAGGCATCCCGCATTTCGCGGAACGACCAGTGCGGCAGGTGGATCACCTCGAACCTGCCAGCGAGACTCTCGGCGAGCCCGCGCTGCACGAGCAGCGGCGCCGAGCCGAGCAACACGACGCGCAGGTCGCGCTTGTTGCGCGTGTCCTCGTCCCAGAGCTTCTTCACGGTCTCCGACCAGTCGGGGACCTTCTGGATCTCATCGAGCACGAGCAGCGATCCCCTGTCGGCGGCAGTCGCTTGCGCGCGTGCCGCCTCCCACTGCTGCTGCAACCAATCGCCACCGCGGAGAGTCGGCTCGTCGGCGCTGACGAACCGGGAGGGGAGGCCCGAACCCTCGACGACCTGCTGCACGAGTGTGGTCTTGCCGACCTGCCGCGCGCCGGTCACGACCTGCAGGAACCGGCGCGGCTCGCGCAGGCGACGCGCAAGTTCGATGCCATGGGGCCTGGAGAAGCTCATGACGGATTACTCAATACGTTGAGTAATATTACTCAACGAGCTGAGGACCAGCACGAGGCGGCTAGGCCTTGTCACAATCGCAAAATTGCGATTTTCTCCTTGGCTCCGAGATGCCGAGAACCGAGGCAGTCGTGCCGCCAGCCGCCCTCGAGCGGGCGCCGCAGTGCAAGCGCGCGTTCGGGTCGAACCCCCGACAGGCACTACTGCAAGGAGTGAGCACCATGGCTCGGACGAACAAGCCGAAGAGGACGAGCGACGCTGGGCGGATCCTCGACCGCATCACCGGAAAAGACCCAAGGCTCCAGGCGGCTGTCGAGGAGCACAAGCTCAACGCTCGGGTCGCCGAGATGATCCTTGCAGCCCGCGAGGCCGCGGGCCTGACGCAGGCTCAACTCGCGGAAGTCGTCGGCACGACGCAGAGCGTCATCTCACGCCTCGAAGACGCGGACTACCAAGGACACTCACTCACGATGCTCCAGCGGATCGCCGACGCGCTCCACCAGAAGCTCGAACTGCGTCTGGTTCCCGCGGTCGAGGTTCGTGAACCGGCCCGCGAGTCCTGACGACCGGAGTGCTGTCCTGGCGGACTACCCGCGCGCGTTCGCCTTACGCGCGAACCGCACGATCCGCACCACCCCATCGAACTCCAGCGCCTCCAACTCCGACACCATCCAACGGAGCACGTCCTCCGCGCGGCGCCCGCCGGTGCCGGCGCCGATCAGCGGGAACGCGAGCGAGCGGAAGCCGTGCTGCCTCGCCAGCGCAATCGCGCTGCGGACCGAGCCGCGCACGGAACGCTCGGAGGAGCGCCACAGCAGGTTGATCCCGGCGACGTGGATGATCGCCTTGTGCGGCAGGCGGCCCGCACCGGTGACGACGGCGCCGCCGAGCGGGATCAGCCCGTGCCGCGCGAGCTCACGAAACGGCGCCGTGCCGGCACGCTTGCGGATCGCACGCGAGACGCCCTGCGGGACGAGCAGCCACCAAGGAAACGGGTTGCGGTTCCAGGCGTTGACGAGCGCGTCGACGTCCTGGTCGAGCAGATCGCCGTCGACGATCTGTGCGCGTGCCATCGCCTCAGGCCTGCGACCGCACGAGGTAGAGCGCGTGGTCCGGAGGTCGGAACTCCTCCCCGCCGAAGTGCTCGGGCCCCACGATCCGTGCCGCGATGCCGTCAGGCGGGACCTTGCCGCTCCATGCAACGAGCATGCGAAGCGGGCCTGTACGCGCATGGAGTCCGAGGTACTGGCGCAACGCCGTTACCGACCTGATTCCGCTGCTCCGTTCGATCCAAGGCCGGTCCAACGATCCGCCCGGGTCGCCATAGCTGCGAAGTTCGTCGACCACCTGTTTGGTCGCCAATGCCGAGGCGTAGCGGAATCCGCAGCCGCAACCCATGTGGCACCGCAGCGCCATGCGGTGCGGCGTGGCCAGGATGCCAGCCAGCTCGGCGTACGACGCGTCCATCTCTTCCACAGTGAAGTCGTTGGACCGCTGCTCCGGCAGCAGAAACTCGGCGCCCAGAAACCAGAGCAGGCACATGGATCAGTGCAACGAGCTCGGAGTCGCGCGGTCACGTCCGCTCACCCGTCCTGCCTCCGCAGCCCGAACCGCGGCAGTCCATCGGCGAGCTCCACCCACGGCAGCATCCGGTCGCACCAGATGTGATCCTGCGGCACGACCAGGCTCGGTTCGTCGAGGCTGCAGGCGGTGACGTCGATCTCGCTCGGATCATCGGCGTTCTGCCAGGTCAGTTGCGATCCACACTGCCCGCAGAACTGCCGCGTCACGCGCGGCCGTGATTCGTAGCTCGCCGGCGTCCCGCGCACGAAGTGGAACAGCTTCGCATCCAGCTCGAGCCAGGTCAGGAACGCGGCACCGCTGGAGCGCCGGCAGTGCAGGCAGTGGCGGTGCGAGACGAGGCGCGGAGTCCCGTCGATCCGGTAGCGCACGGCGCCGCAGAGACAGCCGCCATCCATCGATCAACCCGCGGCCTGGGTCCGCGGCACGCCGGCAGGGCGCTGCCGGAGTCGCCGGTGCATCTGTCTCAGCTCAGGCAGCAGCTTCCCGCCGATCAGCAGCAGCGCTGCCGCATGGATGATCGTTGCCGCCCGGTGGCGGGCGAACCCGACGCGTGAATGCAAGTCTTCGGGCGACGTCTGCAGCATCATCCCGAGCAGCAGGAGCGCGGTTGCGAGGACGGCCGCGCAGATCACGTACCACGCCCACACGGCCCACGTTCGCGCGCGCCACAAGCCGGCAGCGGAAGCCGCGACTCCCACGCCCGCCGCTGCGACGACCCAGGCCTCCCGCCACACGGCCCACGGCAGCACGCCGATGCCGACCCAGCCGAGCAGCTTGCTGCACAGCGCGAGCGCGTCGCCCGGTGCCTCGAGCTGCACGCCAAGGCGAGGGAGCCAGCGCCAGGTAGCCGCCATCCCGGACGCGGCAACCACAAAGCCGGTCCACGCGAGATCACCCGCCACGCCATCACTCGACGGGCCACGCCAATGCGCACCCCGCAGCAGGAACCAGAGACCTGCGGCGGCAAACAGGGCGAACACGCCGCGGATCGCCCAGTCCTGTGTACGAGCTCTGGGATGCGCGTTCACTGCCCTACTCCAACCCCAACACCTTCCGCACCGTCTTCCGATCCACACTCCCACCAGCGAAGTCGTCGAACGCCTTCTCCGGCGGCCGGATCATGTGCGACGCGATGAACGGCGCGCCCTCTTCGGCGCCCTGCTGCCCGTCCTTGAAGCAGCACTCCCACTCCAACGTCGCCCAGCCGTCATACCCATGCTTGGTCAGCAGCGTGAACACGCCGCCGAAGTCGACGTCGCCGTCGCCGAGGCTGCGGAACCGCCCGGCCCGGTCCTGCCAGCGCAGATACCCGCCGTAGACACCGACGCGCCCGTTCGGCTTGAACTCGGCGTCCTTGACGTGGAAGCAGCGGATCCGCTCGTGGTAGATCTCGATGTACTCGAGGTAATCCAGACACTGCAGCACGAAGTGGCTCGGGTCGTACAGCAGACACGCACGCGCATGCCCGCCGGCGTGCTCGAGGAATTGCTCGTAGCTCGCGCCGTCGTGCAGGTCTTCGCCGGGATGCACCTCGAACGCGCAGTCGATGCCGACCTGATCCGCGTGATCCAGGATCGGCTGCCAGCGCCGCGCGAGCTCGCGGAACCCTTCGTCGACGAGCCCCGCCGGACGTTGCGGCCACGGATAGACGGTGTGCCACAACAGCGCACCCGGGAACGTCGGCATCGCGCGCAGGCCGAGGTTGCGTGACGCGGTCAGCGCCAGCTTGACCTGCTCGGTCCCCCACTCGCACATGGCACCGGGCGTCGTGACGCCGGGCGGAGCGAACACCTTGAACATCTCGGCATACGCGGGATGCACGGCGACGAGCTGCCCCTGCAGGTGCGTCGCCAGCTCGCTGATCTGCAGGCCGTGCTTCGCCGCGGTGCCGCGCAGGTCGTCGCAGTAGCCCTTGCTGCTGGCCGCCTTGGCGAGGTCCATGCAGCGCGCATCCCAGCTGGGCAGCTGCACGCCGACATAGCCGAGCCCGGCCGCCCAGCCGCAGATCGCGTCGAACGAGTCGAACGGTGCGCGGTCCCCCATGAACTGCGCGAGGAAGATCCCAGGTCCTTGCATCATCGGTTCACCTCATGCCTTCGCGGCGACTTCGACCCAGCGCTTGCTCGCGGCCGACTGCTGTGCCGCCGCGAGCACGGCCTGGACGGCGAGGCCATCGTCGAAGTCCGGCGCGAACGGCTCGCCGCGGACGAGCGCCTTCACGAAGTCGGCCAGCGTGTGCACGAACGTGTGCTCGTAGCCGAGGATGTGCCCGTCCGGCCACCAGTGCGCGGCATACGGGTGCGACGGGTCCATGCAGATCACCGTGCGGAAGCCCTGCACGTCCTCGCGGTCACCGGTCTGGAACAGCTCGAGCTCGTTCATCCGCTCGAGGTTCCAGATCAGCGAGCCCTTGGTTCCGTTCAGCTCGATCCGGTTGTGGTTCTTGCGACCGGGGGCCATCCGTGTGGCTTCGAACGTGCCGATCGCGCCGCCATCGAACCGCGCCAGGAACGCCAGCGCATCGTCGACGGTCACGCGCTGGCGTTTGCCGCCAGCGCCCGGCCGCACCGGCACGAACGTCTGCGCCACGGCGCAGACCTCGGTGAACCGCAGCCCGGTCAGGAACCGCGTCAGGTCGATCAGGTGCGCATTGAGGTCGCCGTGCGCGCCGGAGCCGCACCGCTTCGCGTCGGTGCGCCAGCTCGCCGGCGCCTGCGGATCGCTGAGCCAGTCCTGCAGATAGACCGCGCGCACGTGGCGGATCTCGCCGAGGTCACCGCGCGCGACGATCCGTTGCGCGAGACTCGTGGCCGGCGCGCGGCGGTAGTTGTGCCAGACCCCGTGGCGCAGCTTGCTCTTGCGCGCCAGCGCCGCCATCTCGCGCGCCTGCGCGAGATCCAGCGCGAGCGGCTTCTCGCACAGCACGTGCTTGCCGGCGCGCAATGCCGCGAGGGCGATCTCCGCGTGGCTGTCGTTGGGGGTCGCGACGTCGACGAGCTGCACGTCGTCGCGCGCCAGCACGGCAGCCAGGTCGTCGCTCGCCTCGAGGAAGCCGAGCTTGCGCCGTGCCGCCTCGGCGCGCCGCAGGTCGCGGCCGACGACGACCCGCGGGACCAGCGTCACCGGCAGGTCGAAGAATCGCCCGACCTGCCGGATCGCGTTCGCGTGCGCGCGTCCCATGAACGCGTGACCGACCATCGCGATGCCGAGCTCGGCCGGCAGGCTCTGGGTCCCGCGCGCGCGCTGGCGGCGCGCGAGCGGGCCATTCGTGCGGGGACGCGTGCGGGTGCGGGTCGCAGGCATGGATCCCGGAGCCTAGCCCCGTGGATCCCTGCCTGCGAATCCCTCGCTCAGTCGCCTTTGTGCAGCTCTTCGAGCAGCTGATCGACGGCTTTGTCCATCGCTTCGCCGCGCACGTTCTTGAAGCGGATCACGCCTTTGTGATCGAGCACGTAGATGGTCGGCCAGCCGCGGACGTTCCACCGCGCCGAAATCGGTCCCGACGTGCCCTTCGGCCCGTTCCAGAAGCTGCGCCACGTGATCGCTTCCTCTTGCACGCGGCGGCGTACGAACTCCAGATCCTTGTCACTGTTGACGCCGATCAACGCAAATGGCTCGTCATTGAGTCGTTGCACGAGCGACCGCTCGTGCGGGTACATGGCCCGGCAGGGCCCTCACCAGTCGCCCCAGAAGTCGAGGACGACCACCTTGCCGCGGTAGTCGCTGAGCTTGAACGGCGAACCGTCTAGGTCGACGCCCTCGATGTCCGGCGCCTCCATGCCGATCTGCAGCCGCGCCTGCTCGAACCGCGGACCTTCGAGCCGGATCGCCAGGTCCGTCCCGACGGCGAGCTTCTCGGCGCGCGCGAGGAGCGCTTCCGCCGCCGCCTTCTGCTCGGCGGTCGCGTCGCGACCCCGCTGCAGCATCGACGCCTGCAGGAACAGCGCGTGCGCCTTGACCAGGTCGGTCGTCTCGGCGTCGACGAGCTGCTGCAGGACCTCGGCGGAGCGTTCCGGGCCGAGCTTTGCATTCAGCCGGATCGCGTTCTCGGCGAGCGGGAGCAGCTGCGCGCTCTGCAGGTGCGACGACAGCAACGTGTCGACAGCCTTGCCGGTCGCCTCCCGGTCAGGATCGTTGATCGCGATCCAGACGAGGAACGGGACGGCGTTGTCGTGCGCGGCGTAGCGCTCGGCACCTTCCCAGGCGCGCTTGGCGAACGCCGGCAGATCGATCTTCTCGAGTGTCGAGATCAGCTTGGTCAGCGCCTCGCGGTCATTCGCATCGAGCGCCGCCTTGTACTCGTCGGTCTGTTGCAGCTCGCGGACGCGCGCGGCATAGGCCTTCTGCGCGGCCTCGAAGTCCGCTTCGAGCATGCTGAACTCGGCCTTTGCCGGGTCCGGCATCTTGGCCACTCCCGCGGCCGGTTCCTGCGCCGCCAACAACGCCGCGGTTCCCGCGGCGACGGCGCAAGCGATCCATCGTTTCATCGGAACTCCTCTTGGTGGAACGGGACGGGCGACTCTACGTCCGTCCGCCCGCCACGGCGAGCCGCGTCAACGCGACCCGGCGAACAGCACCCGCACGTTCCGATCCCCGGCACCGGCGGACTCCCATGCAACCGCGAGGTCCAGCCGCCCGTCGGCATCGAAGTCCGCGACCGCCACCTGCGCCGGCACCCCACGCAGCTGCCCGGTGGCATCGCGGTTCCCGGTCCGCGACTGCGCCGCGACGAACGTCTGCACGATCTGCCCCTCGCCGCTGCCGAGCGCACAGAGCACGGCCGTATCCGGCACCGGCGCGCGGTCCTCGCTGACGACGAGCATGCCCGGAGCACCTCCGCCGGTCGCATCCAGGACCGCGACCTGCCCTGGAGTGCCGGCCGGCAGCGGGACGCTGGCGCCGAGACCTTCCTGGAACGCCACGATCGCGACCTCGAGCGGCGCCGCCGGCGACACGGCGCCGGTGTTCAAGAACCAGCGCAGGTGTCGATCCCCCGCGCTCGCGACCCCCAGGTCGGTCGTGCCGTTCTGATCGAAGTCCACCGCCGCGAGCTGCACCGGTCCGTCGCCTGCCAGCAGCACCGGCAGCCCGGGGTCCGCAAACGAGCGCACCAGCGTGTCGCGCGTCGGATCGGCGCCCGGCTCGTAGCGGAAGAACCGCACGTGATTGCCATTCTGCGGCGCTGAACTCTCGCCACGCGGCACGGCAACCGCGATCTCGAGCCTTCCCTCGGCCATCGGCGTGCGCACGAAGTCCCCGATCGCGACGCCGGTCGCGCTGCCGTGGCAGGTCGGCGCGACGACGGTCGGATCCGGTTCGTGCACCGGCAGCTCCGCCGGCCCGGCCGTCGCCTTGCCGCGCAGCAACACGAGGATCCCTTCGCCTTCCTTGGCCTCCTGCGGATCTGCGAGCTCCAGCCACGCGACGAGGTCGGGATTGCCGTCCCCGTCGACGTCACCACCGGCGAGCCGCGAACGCGCGCCGAGCGGGCGCCCGCGGATCGGCTCCGGTGCGAGCAGGCGCAGGTCGCGCTGCACCAGCAGCGCCGTGTCGGTCCCCGGCAGGATCACGCCGAGCAGGCCGTCGGCGCGCAAGAATGCGAGGCTGTCGCCGGGATGCGACGCGAACGGCACCGCCGCGAGCGAGCCGGGGATCGGCTGCTGCACGACCGCCGGCCCCGCCGCGAACCGCGCCGCGCCGTCGTTGTGCATGCGGCGCAGCCCATCGGCATCGAGCAGCCACAGGTCGTCGGCGCGACCACCGCGGGAACCGATCGCGCCGCGCGCGCGGAAGTCCCCGGCCGCGATTGCGAGCAGCGGCTTCGGTCGCGTCGCACCGGCATCCGGCGGTTGCAGGCTCGGCCCCGCGCCAACGAGCAGCGTGCTGATGCGGTCCTCCGGCAGGGCGTCGACCTCGACGCGGTGCATGACCTGGACACCGAGCACCGGCTGCAGGATCACGCGCCCGTCGGCTGGCACGACGACATCGATTTCCAACGCCTGCAGGTCCAGGATCGCCTCGTCGCCAGCTTCGATTGCACCCGTCAGCTCGCGCCAGCCCGGCGTCGTGCGCTGCAGCAGACGCAGCGCCTGTGCCGGCTTGCCACCGGCGCCGATCAGCAGCTCGTCGGTCCCGTCGGCGTCGAGGTCGCGCAACACCGAGGCCACGAACGGTTCGTCGTGGCCGGCGAACAGCAGCACGTTCGCGGCCAGCGGCGGGTCCCAGGTGCGCGGCTGCGTCCCGGGCGGCAGCATGGCCACGCACGGCGGCGATGCACTGCTGCTCGGCAGGCCGGCGAACACGACCGTCAACGCGCGCGCGGTACCGGTCGCATGGATCCCGACGATCCGCGACGCAGGATCCGCGGTGTACCCCGGCACTGTGAGCGCGAAGCTCGGCCCGAGCGTGAAGCCCCCCTGCCCGTCGCCGAACAGCACCTCGATGCGCGGCGACGCCCCGCCGCGCGCGAGCGCCAAGTCCGGCTTGCCGTCGCCATCCAGGTCGCTGCAGTGTGCGGCATCCTGCGGCCGGTTCGTCGGCAGCGACGCCGGCACGAACGCCGGTGCGCCCGGCCCGCTCGGACGCGCCAGGAACAGCCGCGCGCCCGGACTCGCTGCTGCCGGATCCGGCAGCACGAGCAGGTCGGGCAATGCATCCAGATCCACGTCGGCACCGAGCGCGTACCGCGCGCCATCCTGGTCCGGGATCGTCACCGCACTGCGCGCGAGCGGGGGCTTCGGCCGCGCCTGCGCGAGCAGGATCCCGTGCGCGGCGCCGCTCGCGCCCCCGGCATGCACCGCGACCAGATCCGACAGCGAGTCGCGGTCGGCATCTCCGGCCAGCAGTGCGACCGGCGCCTGCGCGCGCGGATCACCGCCGGCCCCGGTCGCGATGCCGGCGCCGAGCCGGTTCCACGACCCGCCACCGTTCGCCGCGAACAACCGCACGACGCCGGCCTGCCCGCTCGCTTCGACCGTCGCGAGGTCCGGGACGCCGGCGTCCCCCGGCATCGGCCCGATCGCGAGCTGCGTCGCCGGCCCCGGCAACGCGACTCCGCGCGGGCCGAACATCGGCTGGCTGAAGCCGTAGCGCAGCAGCGCCGCCTCGCGCACCTCGGCGAGGTACGTGTCGAGCTGCACGCGCAGGATCAGGTCGGCCGGTCCCGGCAACCCGTCCGGCGATGGCGGCAGCGGGAACAACAGCCGCGTCAGCGACGACTGCTCCCGGCGCAACGCCTGCGGTGGGACGACGACCTGCCGGCCCCCCTTCTCGACGAGGATCGTGACCTTGTTGAAGTCGAGCGGCGGCGGGGTCTGCGTGAAGTCGTACGGCACGAGCCCCGCGCCGAACAACGCCACCGGTTCGCCACCGTCGGTGCCGGCGAACCGCGGCGTCATCGCCTCGAGCTCCGGCAGGTAGAACAGGTCGAACACGACCGTTGATTGGCCCGCGCGCGAGTCGGAGACGGCGGCGAGCGCCCGGGTCGGGTGCGCCAGCGCCGGGGCGGTTCCGGTCAGCAGCTTCGCGCCGGTGCTCGGCTCGTCGGTGAGCTGCAGGTTCGTGGCCAGGGCCGCATTGAGCTGGCCGGTGATCGGATCCGGCGTGCCAATCTGCATCCGCAGGTCGGTCACGCTGGTCGCCTTCAGTCCGCGCACGCGCAGCGTCAGCTTGCTGCCCCCCTGCACCGACAGGAACGCGCGGCTCTGTCCGGTCGGCGGGACGAGCTCCGCCTTCGGCTGCGCGAGCAGCAGGAACGGGACCGGCGGCGCGATGTCCTTGCCGTCGACGACGACGGCGAGCTGCACCGGCACGTCAGCGGCCGTCGGATCCGGGATCCGCGCGCGGATCTCGTCGCTGCGCAGCAGGAAGCCGATCCGCGATCCCTGGTCCTCGGCCGTCAGCAGCAGCGGGCCGCCCTGCGGCGAGACTTCGCCGAGGCCGCGCAGCTGGACCGCGATCTTGCTGCCGCTCGCGATCCGCACGAAGTTGACGAACACGGTGCGCGCGAGGACGACATCGGCCGGCGCGAACAGCGGGCCTTCGGGACGGTCGACGGTCAACGACGGGTTGCGCGTCGGGGGGGGCGCGCCGTTGCGGTTCTTGCCCCCGGCGATGCCTGCCGCGATCGCGCCGGAGCCGCAGCCGGCCGGCAGCAACAACAACAGGAGCGACCAGGAGAGCAACGCGCGCATCGCGGGCCGGGCAATCTAGCACTGGATCGCAGCCGGGTTCGCGCGCGCGGCGTTCCGCGGTCGAGATCGCGGCGGTCGCACCGGCATCCGGCCGGTGCCATCGGCGCGCGACCGCGCATGCGGAGCCTCGTTTCGCGGCAGGACTTCGCCGCAGCTCCGGGCTAAGCTCGCGCGCGCATCCTGGCGGTCAGAGGCAAAGCATCACGAGCATGCGCATCGGTGGGGTTCCGTTCGGCGTCGGCGCGCCGTTGATCGCCGGCCTGCCGGCTGCCGCCACCGCGCTCGGGATCCCGCTGGAGCTGCACCGCGCGGCCCCGACGGCCCTGATCGAAGAGCTGCGCGCCGGGCGCCTCGACGCGGCGCTGGTGTCGTCGGTCGAGGCCTTCCGCCGCCCCGGCTACACGGCGCCGGCAGAACTGGGGATCGCCTGCGATGGGCCGGTCCGCAGCGTGCGCGCATTCGTGCGGCCGGGGCAGACGCCGCGCACCGCCGCCGCCGACCGCGGCAGCGCGGCCTCCGTCGCGCTGCTGCAGGTGCTGTTGGCGCGGCTGCTGCACGCCGAGCCGACCTGGACCACGATCGAGCCGACGCTGCGCCCCGACGATCGTCCCGAGGATCTCGTGCTGTTGATCGGCGACGCCGGCCGCGATGCCGATCCGGGCGCGCGCGAGGTGCTCGACCTCGGCGCACTGTGGCACGACTGGACCGGCCTGCCGTTCGTGTTCGCGCTGTGGCTGATCGCACCGCAGGCGGATGCGCCAGCCGTCGCGCGCCTGCTGCGCCAGGCGCGGGCCCATGCCCGCAGCAGCCGGATTCCGGATGGGACGGGCGGCGCCGTGCACTACGAGCTGGGCGCGCGCGAGCATGCCGGACTCGCGCGGTTCCACACCGAGGCCGCGGTGCTGCGGCTGTGCGAAGCTGCGATCCGGCCGACCTTCCTCGAACCTGAGAAAACCACCGACGAGCTCGCCGATGCCTGATCAGGGGAACGCCCGCACCTCGACGCAACCTTCGCTGTTCGACGACGCCGATCCGGCGCCGGAGCCAGCGGCCGCGCGCGGCAAGGGGGGTGCAGCCAAAGGCAGCGACAAGCCGGCGAAGTCGGCCGTGACCGCCGAGACGATGGCGCGCAAGCAGCGCGAGATCTCGGTCTCGGAGTTCTTCACCAAGAACCGGCACCTGCTCGGGTTCGACAGCCCGCGCAAGGCGCTGCTGACCGCGATCAAGGAAGCGGTCGACAACAGCCTCGATGCCTGCGAGGAGGCGCGGATCGTGCCGGACCTGCGCGTCGCGATCACGCCGGTCGCCGGACGCGACAACACGTTCACGATCCAGGTCGAGGACAACGGGCCGGGGATCGTGCCGCAGCAGATCCCGAACGTGTTCGGCAAGCTGCTGTACGGCTCGAAGTTCCATCGGCTGCGGCAGAGCCGCGGGCAGCAGGGGATCGGGATCTCGGCGGCCGGGATGTACGGGCAGCTGACGACCGGCAACCCGGTGCGGATCACGAGCCGGACCAGCAAGCGCTCGCTGGCGCACTACTTCGAAGTGCGGATGGACACGACGCGCAACAAGCCGGACTGGACCGACAAGGTCGTCGACTGGGACAAGGACCACGGCACGCGGGTCGAGATCGATCTGGAGGGGGAATACCGGCGTGGGCAGCGCAGCGTCGACGAGTTCTTGAAGCTGGTCGCGGTCGCGAACCCGCACGTCGAGCTGACCTATGTCGACCCGGCCGGGCAGACGACGGTCTACGCGCGCGCGACCAAGGAGCTGCCGCGCGAGACCGAGGAGATCAAGCCGCATCCACATGGCGTCGAGCTCGGGCAGCTGATCAAGATGCTGCAGGACACCGACGAGAAGTGGCTGCACCTGTTCCTGCAGCGGGAGTTCTCGCGCGTCGGGCCGAAGGTCGCCGACGAGATCTGCAAGGCGGCGAAGCTGAATCCGCGCGCGCACCCGCGCCGGATCGCCAAGGACGAGGCGGACGCGCTGAAGCGCGCAGTCGACCGGACCAAGATCATGGCGCCGCCGACCGCGTGCATCGCGCCGATCGGCGAGGAGCTGCTGCTGAAGGGGCTGCGCAAGGAGGTCGAGGCGGACTTCTACGTCGCCAGCTCGCGCTCGCCGGTCGTCTACCGCGGGCGGCCGTTCCTGGTCGAGGTCGGGATCGCCTACGGCCGGCCGGGGGACACGCACGAGCTGCTCGACAGCGGCAAGATCGTCGCGTCGAGCAAGAAGGCGGAGAACCAGGAGGCGCTGATGGGCGCCGCCGACGAGCCGGTGCGGCTGATCCGCTACGCCAACCGGGTGCCGCTGCTGTTCCAGCAGTCCGCCTGCGCGATCACGAAGTCGGTCATCGCGACCAACTGGCGCAACTACGGGCTGCAGCAGCCGCGCGGCGCGCTGCCGATCGGTCCGATGGTCGTCATGGTCCACATCGCGTCGGTCTGGGTGCCGTTCACCTCCGAGTCGAAGGAGGCGATCGCCGGCTACGACGAGGTGT
>CAZABP010000076.1:0-16792 GCA_964483245.1 uncultured candidatus Brocadiaceae bacterium
AGGACCTCTACTACCGGCTGAACGTGCTGCCGGTGCGGCTGCCGCCGCTGCGCGAGCGGCGGGAGGACATCCCCAAGCTGGTCGACCGGTTCCTGCTCGAGATCTCGCGCGAGATCAATCGCCGCGTGCGGATCACGCCGGATGCGTTGAACGCGCTCACCGCCCATGCCTGGCCGGGCAACGTGCGCGAGCTGCAGAACGAAGTCCGCCGCGCCGCGATCCTCGGCGATGGCGTGATCCTGAAGGACCATCTGCGCGACGTGGTGCGCGAGCCGCGGGTGCCGCCCGGCGGCGTGCTGCCGGCCGAGGCCGGGACGACTTTGCCGGACATGGTCCAGGAGCTCGAGGTGCGGATGATCCAGCAGGCCTGCAGCAAGGCGAGCGGCAACAAGAGCCGCGCCGCCGAGATGCTCGGGCTGTCGCGCTTCGCGCTGCAACGCAAGCTCGACAAGTACGGGATCGACCCGGAGTCGCCCGAACGCCGGCCGGAGGCATCCGAGTGACGTTCGCGCAGCCGTTCGAAGGGTACGAGATCCTCGAACGCGTCGGCGCCGGGGCAATGGGGACGGTGTTCAAGGCGCGGCAGAAGCGGTTGAACCGGATCGTCGCGCTGAAAGTGCTGCGCCCTTCGCTGGCGCGCAACACGCACTACGTCGACCGGCTGCGCCGTGAGGCGCGGATCGTCGCGCAGCTGAACCACCCCAACATCGTTGCCGGCTACGACCTCGGCGAAGAGGCCGGATACCACTTCTTCGTCATGGAGTTCGTGCAGGGGCGCTCGCTGCGCGAACTGCTGGTGGAGTGGGGGAGTTTCCCGCCGGAGCTCGTGCTCGACTTCGCGATCCAGGTCACATCGGCGCTCGACCATGCCTGGCAGAAGGGGGTCATCCACCGTGACATCAAGCCGGCGAACATCCTGATCGACGATCAGAACCGCGTGAAGCTCAGCGACATGGGACTCGCCAAGGGCCCCAGCGATCTGACGTTGACCCGCGACGGCGCGACCGTCGGCACGCCGCAGTACATCAGCCCCGAGCAGGCGCGCGATCCGCAGTCGGCCGACGTGCGCAGTGATCTGTACTCGCTCGGCGCGACGATGTTCCACATGGCGACCGGCCTGCCGCCGTTCCAGGCCGAGACGCTCGCCCAGGTCCTGACCAAGGTGCTGCACGATCCGGCGCCGAGCCCGCGGCAGGTGAACCCGGCCCTCAGCGAAGGGCTCGACCTCGTGATCCGCAAGCTGCTCGCCAAGGAGCCGGGGCTGCGTTACCAGACGCCGGCCGAGCTGCTCGCGGATCTCGAGCGCGTGCAGCGGCAGGAGCGGCCGCGCGTCGACGAGGCGGCGCTCGACGAGACGTCGTCCCGGCCGCGCGTCCGCCGGGTCTGGTATCTCGCCAGCGCTGCCACGGTGCTGCTGGCCGCCGTTGCGCTCTGGCTCGGCAGTGGCGAGCCGGCGCCGCGCGCGGCGGACCTGCTCGAGCGGCGGCTGCGCGCCGAGCTGGATCGAGCCGATGGTTACGCGCGTCGATTCGAGGTGCTCGCGGCGGCCGAGGCGGAGCAGCCGACGGCAGAGCTGCGCGACGTCGTGCGTGGGTTCCGCGGTGGCGTCGAAACGACGTTCCTGGCCGCGCTCGACCGGCACCTGGATGGCTACCGGTCGGACGCACTGCAATCGGGGCAGCTCGATCAGTGGTTGCACAGCCCTGCTGGTTGGCGGGATGCGGCCGCGCTGCGGACCGAGTTCCTGCTGCGCCGGATGGAGCAGCAGCTGCGGGTCGAGCTGGCGGCGCTGCCGGACGGCCTCGTCAGCGAAGTGAACCGTCGGTTCGCGCAGTTCGAGCGGGACGTGATCGGCCGGATCGGCGAGCGCAACCGGGAGCTGCTCGCTGCGCTGCGCGACCACCACCTGCGGGAAGTGCCGCATGCGTGGCAGCCGCTGCTGCAGGCGCGCGACTTCCGCAACGCGGAGCTGGCGCTGCGCGAGGCGGTGCGCGAGTTCTTCGGGCGCGATGGCCGGCCGCAGCGCGCCGACCTCGGCGGGACGGTCGAAGCGCAGGTGGCGGCGATCGACGATGCGACGCTGGAGAAGGGTCTCGCGACGATCGCGGCCGAGGAGCAGAAGGTCGTCGCGGCGTTCGAGCTGGAGCTCGGCCGCGCGCTCGACGCGCTGCGCCGCGCGCTCGGCGGCGATCCGGTTGCCGTCGATCGCGAGCTGGATCGGGTGGCCGCGGAGCTGCGCCGCGACTACCCGCGCAGCCAGTTCCGGCCGGAGGCGGATCCCTGGCCGGCGGCGGACGCGCGGCTGCGCGCGCTCGAGCGGGACGTGGAGCTCGAGCTCGCGGGCGCCGAGCGCAGTGCGCTGCAACAGAGCCTGCGGATCGTCTGCCGCGGGCTCGTGTTCGATGGCCAGCCGGGTCGTGGGGCCGACTGGCTGCGCCGGCAGGAGCTGCGCAGCGCCGAGGCGCAGGCGGAGCGCGATGCGTTCGCCAGTTGGTTCGAAGACGCGCAGCTCGCCTACGACCGGCTGCTGGCCGTCGCCGACGAGCCGACCGAGGCCCGCTATGCGCACGGGCGCGGCAGCATCGCGTTGCGCACCGTGGGTGTGGATGGTGCGCCGGCACTCGCGCCGGTGCGCAACGGCGTGCCGATGCCGGCGCCATTCGAGCTGCGCTGGTCGTCGATGTTCGGACCGTGGCGCGAGGCGATCGGGCGGAGCGAGCCGGCGGTCCCGGCCGAGCGGCTGGCGCGCGGGATCGCCGTCTGGTCGTTCGTCGGCGGGGAGAGCTTCAGCGGCTTCCGGACGGTGCCGCGCGAGCAGATCGATGTCGCGCAACGGTTGGAACGGCTGATCGCGGGCCAACGGCCTGACGAGCCGGTCGAGGCGACGATCCGCGCGGCCTACGCGGTGCTGGACGAAGCATTGCAGGAGGCCGATCCGGCGAAGCTGGAGGCGGCGCTCGCGCAGATCCCCGAACTCCCGCCCCACGAACCGAGGCAGGGACAGCAGGACCTGGTGCAGGCGGCGCAGCGACAGCTCGTGGCGCTGCGCGGCCGCGCCGACCGGCGCAAGACGATCGAGGCCGAGCTGCCGCCCGGGACCGAGCTCGCAGTGGCCCCCGATGGCACGGTCTCGCTGCGCTACGCGCTGCAGGATGAACGGATCGAGCTGCCGTCCGGCTGGACGCGCGCGCACGACGGGCTGCGGGCCGAGCCGGTGCCCTCCGCGGCCGCGGGGTCGCCGGCGCAGCCGCTGCTGCTTCCCGACGGGCTCGGCGCCGCGGCGCAGGTGACCGTCAGCCTGCGGCTCCGGCTGCCACCGTCGCCGAACCAACCGGTCCTGCACCTGTTCGAGCTGCACGGGGCGGTCTTCGTCCTCGGCATGCTGCGCGACGGCCGACCCATCTCGCATCTGGTGACGCCGGCCACTGCCGACCGTGCCGACCTGCTCAAGCGCGCGCTGCAACCCGCGCTCGTCGCGGCCGAGCGCGCATTGCCGGTCTTCGTCCCAGGCGCACTCCACACGCTGCGACTCGAAGTCGCACGCCAGCGCGATCGCCTGCGCGGCCGTCTTTGGATCGACGGGCAGGAGCTGCCGGTCGGCCCCGCGATCGATGCTGGCAGCCGGATGTTCGCAGGCCTGCGCGTCCAACCGCTGCAAGAACTGGAACTCGAGCGGGTCGAACTGCAGTCCGGCGAACGTTGAGCCCGAACCCGATCCCGAACCCGATCCCGCTCACTCCGAACCCGCTCACTCCGAACCCGAACCCGAACCCGAACCCGATCTCAGACCCGAACCCGATCCCCAACCCGAACCCGCCCTCTCGCGTTCCCTCCCGATCCCCAACCCCATCCCCATCCCGCCGCATGTCGCGCCTGCCCTGGTCCTGGTGGCTCGCTTGCTCGATCCTTCCGGCGCAGGCGCCGTCGGTGCTGTTCGTGGTGCACTCCGCCGGATTCACGCACGAAGTCGTCAAGCGGGCGGAGAAAGGACGACTCGCGTTCGCCGAGCTGCAGTTGCGCCGCGCGCTCGGCGACCGCGTGCAGTTCTCGTCGACGGCCGATGTCGCCGGGCTGACGCCGGACGCGCTGCGCGCGCACCAGGTCATCGCCTTCTACACGACCGGTGAGCTGCCGATGCCCGCGCCCGCCCGCGCGGCGCTGTTCGAACATGTCGACCAGGGTGCCGGCTTCGTCGGGATCCACTCGGCGACCGACACGTGGTACGAGGACGCGCGCTACGGCGCACTGATCGGCGGATACTTCGACGGGCATCCGTGGCATCAGGTCGTGCAGGTGCGGGTCGAGGATCCGCAACATCCGGCGACGGCGCACCTGCCGGAGACGTTTCCGATCCACGACGAGATCTACCAGTTCCGCGACTGGGATCGGGGTCGCCTGCGCGTGCTGCTGAGTGTCGAGCCGGGTTCGGTCGACCTCGCGCGTGGCAAGCGGAAGGACGGTGACTACGCGCTCGCCTGGACGCGGGACGTCGGCGCAGGGCGGATGTTCTACACCGCGCTCGGTCACCGTCCGGAGATCTGGACCGACGGACGGTTCATGCACCACCTCGTGCAGGGCATCTTGTGGGCCGGCCGGCTCGAACCGCAGCCAGCCGCGCGACCGGACGATGCGATCGTGTTGTTCGGCGGTGAGGAGGCGACCGCCTGGCGCCACCGCAACGGCGATCCGTGCCGCTGGCGGGTCGTGGACGGTGAGCTCGAAGTCGCGGCAGGCACCGGCGATCTGCTGACGCACGAGGCATTCGGCGACTTCGATCTGCATCTCGAGTTCCGGCTGCCGGAACAGGACGACGCCGCCAGCGCGGAGCGCGCCAACAGCGGGGTCTACCTGCAGGACCGCTACGAGCTGCAGATCCTCGATTCGTTCGGGCATCCGCCGGGGCCGCGCGAATGCGGCGCGATCTACGGCGATCGCGCACCGGCGATCCAGGCGGCCCTGCCGGCGGGACGGTGGCAGCGCTACGAGATCGAGTTCCGCGCCGCGCGCTATGGCGACGACGGGACGCGGACTGCGCCGGCGACGATCAGTCTGCTGCACAACGGCATGCGCGTGCACGACCGCGTCGAGGTACGCGAGCCGACCGGTGGTGGTTCGGTCGAAGGGCCCGGCACTGCGCCGATCCGGCTGCAGGACCATGGCCAGCCGGTCCGGTTCCGCAACATCTGGTTGCGCAGGCGCTGAGGCGCAGCCGGCGCCTTCGCAGCGACGCCCCGTCGGGCCTGCTCAGCGCAGCGGGGCGACTCCCGGCGCCTGCCGGAGTTCGTGTGGTGCCGGGGCCTCGGACTCGGCGGTCGAGAACGGCAGCTCCGGCCACGCCGCGAGCCGACGGATCGCAGTCCCGAGCGCGACGTCGTCGGCGCCGGAGTCGATCCAGCGGGTCAGTTGCGGGACGGCCTGCTCGGTCGCCCGCGCCGTCAGCAGGATCCGCGCCGCTGCCTCCGGGGTCAGCGCGCGCGACAGCGCGGCACAGCGGTGGCGCGCTGCATCGCGATGCGCGGCCGGAAGACGTTCGACCGTCCCTGCCAACATCGCGAGTGCCTCGCCATGGCGGCCGAGCTCGGCGAGCTGATCGAGCAGCGTGAACAGCACGCTGGGATCCTCGTCGCGCTCGTAGCTGGCCAGCAGCGCTTCGAGCGCGAGCTCCGGCGCGGCGCGGTCGCGGTCGATGTGCGCCAGCAGCTGCAGCGTGCGGCTCGCGCCGCCGGTCAGTCGCTCGGCGTGCGCGGCGTGGTTGCGCGCCGCCTGGAGATCGCCGCCGGCAACCAGCGCATGGGCGCGGCGTGCCGCAAACGCCGCTTCGTCGCCGTGCCGCGCCTGCGCCTGCCACTGCTCGAGGGCGCTGCGGGACTCCGGTGCGTCGATCGGATCCAACGCGAGCAGCAGGGAGCCGGTGGACTCGGCGCTGCGTGCGGAGCGTGCTTCCAGTTGGACCAACACGCGGTGCGGGGTCGGCTGTCCTGGCAGCAACACCGCGGCACAGCGCGCCTCGTGGCGTGCGGCGGCCAGGTCACCCGCGCGTGCCAGCAGCCGTGCGCGGGTCAGGTGCCACCAACCGCGCAGCCGTGGGTGCCGCGCGGAATCCGCGGACGCATTCAGCAGCGGCAGCTCGGGTGCTGTGGAGTTGCTGCGCAGCACGCGTTGGAGCGCATCGATCCGCTCGGCGACCTGCAGCGCCTGCGCCAACTGCGCGTGTCGTGTCGCGGCGTCGTGCGCGAACACGCCGGTGAACCGGCACGTGATCCGCGCGCCGCCGGCGTCGCGGTCGATCCGGATCCGGATCTCGTCCTCGACGCCGGCGAGGTCGGTCGGACCGCCTCGCGCGGTGATCGTGGCGCAGCGCTCCAGTGCCAGCCAGCCGTCGCGTTCGGCTGGTGGCAGCACGCGATGATCGAAGGCGAAGCGCAGCGCCGCAGGTGCGCGTCGTCCGATGCGCAGCTCGTAGCTCGTGTCGCTGCGGCGCTGCACCGGGACCCCGGCGTGGTGGGGGCAAGGATCGGCGCCGGCGGCTTCGAAGCGCAGCTGCTGGCCCAGCACCCAGGCGACGACACTCGGCGGGAGCGGAGAAGCCCAGCCCTCGGGGTCCACGCTCGGCACGCTGCAGCCGGCCAGCAGCGCCAACGACAGACCGCAACCGGTCCGGCTTGTCGCGCGGCGCAGCATCCCCGTTCCCACTGCGGTGGAATCGACCGGTCCACGCGGGTGCTTGAGGCGGAAACCGACAGGTGCCGCGGTGGGTGTCGGAACCTGCGATGGGGCCGGTCGATGCCCGGTCCGTTCCGGTCAGTCCGGCAGCAGGAATGCAGCGCGCTCTGCCCTGGTGAGCTGGCGCGGCGCGAGCACGCGTGCGGCCTCGGCGGGATCCCGCGGCCACTGCCACAGGGCCCCTTCGTCGTCGCGGCCGACCAGTGAGTCTCCGGACCCGCGCCAGGCGAGCCAGACGATCGGTCGCCGCGCGGCGGTGATCGCGGCGTGGAATGCACCCGACTGCGCGTCCCACGACGTGAGACGCCCATCGCTGTGCGCGAGCGCCACGTACTCGCCGCTCGGATCGATCGCCGCCGCGAGCAGCGGACTGTCGGCGCGGAACACCTGCCGCTCCCGCCCGGTTGCCGCGTCCCACAGGCATGCGCGATCGCGGCTGGCGACGAACCACGCGGCTGGTTCCTGCACCTGGTCGAGTGCCAGGATCGGACCTGCATGCGTGTCGAACCGGTGCCGCAGCTCGCCGGTGGCGGTGTCGTAGACGCGGACGCGGTGGTCCTCGCTGCCGGATGCGAGCAGGTGACCGTCGCGCGACCACGCCAGGTGCGTGACTGCCTTGCGGTGGCCGGTCAACACGTGCAGTTCCTTCCCGCGCGGCAGCTCCCAGATCCGCGTCGACTGGTCGCGGCTGCCGCTCGCCAGCCGCGTGCCGTCGGGGGAGATCGCGAGCACCTGGATGCCCCCGGCATGCTCGTCGAGCGTGCGCAGGGCTGCGCCGGTCGTCGCATCCCAGAGCTGGATCGTGCGATCGAGGGATCCGCTCAGCAGCCAGTTGCGGTCTGGGACGAACGCCAGGCAGGTGACCAGATCGCGATGCCCCGCAAGGTTCAGCTCCGCCAGCCCGGTGGTCAGGTCCCAGACCGTGATCTCCCGGACCGCACCCGCGGATGCGAGGCGGGCTGCAGACGGATCGAGTGCGAGCGCCGTGATCCGCTCGTCGCTGCCGATCAGGGCCTGCGAGCTGCGCGGCAGTTCGAGCGTGTGGACCCAGAGGATCTGGTCCGGCGCACTGGCGGCGAGCCGTGTGCCGGCGAGTGCCGTGACGACCTGGACCCAGCGATCGGTAGGTGGGGCGGCGATCTGCGTGGCGACCTGGGTGCGCCAGATCCGCAGCGTGCCGTCCGGGCCGGCCGTTGCCGCGAGCGGTTGCGCTTCGTGGACGGCAAGTGCGTGGACCGCCCCGCGATGCCCCTGCAGCAGGATCGGGGGGTCGGTCCGTTCCAGGTCGAGCAGCAGCGCGCCGTCTGCGGTGGCGATGCCGACCCAGGCGGCGTCGGTGCCGGTGGCCAACAGGCGCGCATGCGCGGCGAGCTCCCGCTCGGACGGGCCGGCCGGAAAGCTCCACGTTGCGACCGTCGGGACCATGCCGGCGGTCGTCGTGACGACCTGATCGCTGAGGCCGGCAAACGTCCCGCTGGCGATCGCGCCGGATTCACTCTGCAGGATCGCGAGTGGCTCCGGCAGGCGTGGGTCGAGCAGCATGGCTTCGCCGGTCGTGAAGCGTGCGACGACGCGCGGTTCGGAACGGGCCCCGCTCAGCGACGCGGGACGGCGGCGGCCGCACCGCAGCTCGCGTTGCACCGCGCTGGCGTCGGGATGCCACCACTGGACTCCGCCATCGTCGGTCGCCGTCACGATCGTGTCGCCGGCCGCGAAGCAGGTCGCGACGATGCGCCGTCCTGGCAGCTCGAGCGTCGCCTGGCGTTCGCCGTCGGCCGCGTCGACGAGCACGGCCTCGCCCGCGACCCCGAGACCTAGCAGCACGGCACCATCGGCGCGGAAGCGCGGTTGCCGGACGCCGTCGAGCCGGGCGATTGTCGCGCCGGAGGGGAGCTCGCGCAGGACTCCCGGCCCGAAGCTGCCGCTCGTCGTCAGGATCCGGTTGCCGCCCGGGGCCACTTCGATCGAAGCGATCGCGTCCTCTTCCCGGCTCAGGTGCTGCACGGGGCCGTCGTACGGGGGATCGAGCCGCAGCAGGCGGCCGCCTGCATCCCCGGCGAGCAGCGCGTCCCCCGACCAGGCGACCGCAAGGATTTCGTTGGGCAACGCCTGGATCGTGCGGAGCTCGCGCAACTGGCCGAGCGCCGCATACAAGAGGCTCCGCGCCCTTGCGGTCGGCTTGGTCTCCTCCGAGGCGAGGCCGAGCAACAACGCAGTCGCCGGGTCGCGGGTGGTGCGCAGTTCGCCCTCGGCGGCCAGCCGCGCGGCGTCCCGTTCGCGTAGATCGCTGAGGCACCAGCAGCCGGCGAACAGCAGGAGTGCCAGCAGGACAGATCGCGCGCGGATCACTCCCCCTCGGCGACCGCGCTGGCGACCGCGTGCGTGGCGGTGTGCGAGAGCGAGAGATGGATCCGGCGGATCCCCTGGGCGGCCGCGACGTCCGCCGCGCGCCCGTGCAAGCCGATCGAGACGGAGCCGCGCGGTGCGCGCAGGACCTCGATCTGCTGAAAGCCGATGCCGTCGCTCCAGCCGGTGCCGAGGCACTTCATGACGGCCTCCTTGGCGGCGAAGCGGGCGGCGAAGGCGGCGTCGGCGTCGACCCGCGGGCGGCAATGGGCGATCTCGGCTGCCGTGAACACGCGATCGAGGAAGCGCTCCCCTTGGCGCCGGATCAGATCGCGGATCCGGGCGAGGTCGACCAGATCGATGCCATTGCCGAGGATCATCGCTGCGGTGCTTCTACGGACGGAGATCGCGAGGCATGCTAGCCCCATGCTGCGAAGGTTCGCGATCGGATCCTCTCTGTGCGTGTTGGTCGGGTGCGGTGGTGATGCGCCGAAGCCGGGAGCCGGTGACACGTCGGCGAAGTCGCCGGATGCGCCGATGACGCAAGCCGATCTGCAGCGGATCGCCGCGGAGAAGGGGCTGACCCTGCCAGGTGCGGAAGCAGCTGGCGAGCGCCCGCTGATGTTGCCGGGTGCCGCGGCACAGGCATCCGACGAGGAGGATCGCAAGGCGCTGAAGATCGAGGTGCTCCGCGAGGGTGAGGGCCCGGGGATCGAGCGCGGTCAGACCGGCAAGTTCCACTACACCGGAATGCTGCTGAACGGGAAGGTGTTCGACAGCAGCCGGTTCGACCCGGATCCGGAGAGTCCGGACGACGGGCGGACGTTCGGCAAACCGACCGAGTTTGCGCTGCAGGAGGGCTCGTTGATCCGCGGATGGACCCTCGGGATCCCCGGCATGAAGGTCGGCGAGCGCCGACGCATCACGATCCCGGCGCGGCTCGGCTACGGGGAGTACGGGCGCGGTGACAAGATCCCGGGCAACTCCACGCTCGTGTTCGACATCGAGCTCGTCGACGTCGTGCGCTGAACGCGGAGCGGGACGGCGTGCAGGCGCGGGAGTGGCTGGCCGGGCTTGGGTAGATACGCACGCAGCTCCTGGCGGCCATCGGTGCACCAGCCGGCGATCACGACCGACATGCCGGGCCAGGCGGCGCGGGCGTCCGCTCGGCTCGGGTGGGCCGGCTGGTCCGGATGGCTGTGGAACCAGCCGAGCTCCTCGCGGCCGGTGGCGCGCAGCGCGTCGATCGCGGCGAGGGCTTCGAGCGGGTCGACCAGGAAGCGGCCCGGTGCCGGCGCGCGGTTGGGCAGCACGCGGACGGTGTCGATTTCCAGGTGCGAGCGGCGGCGGTGACCCCCGAGCAGGGCGCAGGCTTCGTGTGGCCGGGCGCGCGCGGCGAGTCGCAGCAGCTCGGGAAGGATGCCGGGAGCGAGTTCGAGCTGCACGCGCGTATTGTGGTCCATCGTTCGAGCGCGGCAACGCCGCCGGAGCAGACGTGAGCGAATACCCGTACGGACATCGCGGTGCGCGGCATGCACCGATCGGCCCGCTCGCGCGCCCGGTCGAGCGCGCAACGACGCATGCGTTCGCGAGTGCGGACGAGATCGCGGCATACGGCACCGGCGCGCGCAGCGGGGACTTCTATCCGCGGTTCTCGCACGCCAATGGTCGCCATGCGGAGCAGCTCATCGCCGAACTGGAGCGGAGCGATGGCGCGGTGTCGTTCGCCAGCGGGATGGCGGCGATGACGGCCGCGATCCTGGCGCACTGCGGCGCTGGCGATCGCGTCGCGATCGCGACGCGGATCTATGGCGGCACCGATGCAATCGCGAAGGGGGATCTGCCGCGGTTCGGGTTGCGCGTGGATCGGTTCGATCCCCTCGACGCGGCGTCGGTGCGCGCGATGTTGGCCCGCGGGCCGCGCGTCGTCGTCGCGGAGACCCCGATCAATCCGACGTTGCGGCTGGTCGACCTGCGTGATCTCGCTGCGCACGTGCACGCGGCGCGCGCGTGGCTGATCGTCGACGGGACGTTCGCGCCGCCACCCGTGCAACAGGCGCTCGAGCTCGGCGCGGATCTCGTCGTGCACAGCGCCACGAAGTTCCTCGGTGGGCACTCCGACGTGCTGGGTGGGATCGTGGCGGGCCGGCACGAACTGCTCGGACCGATCGCAACGTTCCGCAAGCGGACCGGGGCCGTGCTCGGACCGGATGCGGCATGGTTGCTCGGCCGCTCGCTCGCGACGCTGGAGCTGCGCATGCGCGCGCAACAGGAGTCGGCGGCGCGGCTCGCGCATGCCCTCGCGGACGAACCGCCACGGAGCCTGCGGCGGGTGTGGTACCCCGGTCTCGACTCGCATCCGGATCACGAGCTGTGCCAGCGGCAGATGTCGGGTGGTGGCGCGATGTTGGCGCTCGAGGTCGCCGGCGGACTGGCACACGCGGTCGCGGTCTACGACCGGCTGCAGCGGATCGCGCGCGCGGCGTCACTCGGAGGCGTCGAGAGCGTGGCGAGTCTGCCGCCGCACACGACTCATGTCGGGCTCAGTGATGCGGAGCGGGAAGCCAGCGGGATTCCGGCCGGACTGATCCGTTGCTCGATCGGGCTCGAGGGCACGACGGCGTTGCTCGACGATCTGCGCCACGCGCTCGACGTGCCGCCGCCGGTCGGTGGCGCTTCCTAGTCGAACCGGCTCGTGGTGGACGGGGCCTGCGGAGGCTCCTATATCCACGTCCGTCGCAGCGCCGCGCAGGTGAATGCCATGAAGTCCAGCATGCTCTCTGTCTCGATGGCGATTCCGGTCGCCGTTCTGCTCGGATTCAGTCTGCCGCGTGCGCCGCAGGGCCAGGACCCGGCGAACGGCCCGGCGCCGGCGCCGCTGGCGATCGGGATCGTGGACATGGACCCGGTCGCGCACGCGTTCCCGGAGTTCGCGCGCGGCGTCGAGGAGCTGAAGAAGTCGAACTCCGAACTGCTCGGGAAGCTGAACGACCTCAACAAGGAGGCGATGGCGCTGGAGGCGAGCCTCGAGACGCTCGAGAAGGACTCGTTGGCGTTCGCCGAACGTCAGCACGAGCTGCGCGGCAAGGCAGCGGCACTCGAGAGTCTGGAGAAGATGTACAACGCGTACATCGAGGTGCAGATGCTCAAGCTGCGGCACGAGATGATGCGCAAGGTCGACGAGCTGATTGAGCGCTTCGCGAAGAAGAAGAAGCTCGACCTCGTGCTGCGCCACCGCGGTCTGCCCGACGACAAGGGTCGGCTCAGCGACATCCAGTCGCGGATGGAGGTGTACATGCACCGCGACGTCCTCTGGTACGGCCAGGCCTTGGACGTGACCAACGAGGTGATCCTGTTCCTGAAGGCCGAACTGACCAACAAGTGAGGCGGGCCGGAGACCCATCCGCCCGTCCGTGACCGTGAACCGCCCGCAGAGGACGCTCAAGAACCAGGTCGAGCTCAGCGGCGTCGGGCTGCACTCTGGCAAGGCGTCCCGGCTGGTCGTGAAACCGGCCGAAGCCGGTGCCGGGATCTCGTTCGTCCGCGTCGATCTCGAAGGGGAGCCGGAGGTGCGCGTCGCCGCGCCGAATCTCAAGGCGCGCGAGCGGCGCTCCGGCCTGCAGAACGGTGTGGCCGAGGTCTACACCGTGGAACACCTGCTCGCGGCGCTGTGGGCGCTCGGCATCGACAACGCCGAGATCCACATCGACGGAGAAGAGGTGCCGGGCATGGACGGCTCGGCGCGGGAGTTCGTGCAATCGCTGCGCGGCGCCGGCGTCATCGAGCAGAAGGCGCCGCGCAAGACGTACGCGGTCAAGGATCCGATCTACGTCCGCGAAGGGAACTCCACGATCGTCGCGCTACCGGGCAACGGCAAGCTGTCGTTGGAGTACCACTTCGACCACCTGGCCCCCGGCGCCAAGCTGCCGACCCGCCAGACGGTCATGTTCGAGCTGGATGCCGAGGCGTTCGAGAAGGAGATCGCGCAGGCGCGGACGTTCGTGTTCGAGCACGAAGTCGAGAAGCTGGTCGCCGCCGGCCTCGGCAAGGGGGCGAACCACGTCAACACGTTGGTCGTGACGGCGAATGGAGTGCGCGAGAACGAGCTGCGCTACGACGACGAGCTGGCACGGCACAAGGTGCTCGACCTGATCGGGGACCTGGCGACGACCGGTGTCGATCTGGATGCGCACGTCATCGCGACGCGCTCGGGGCATTCCCTGAACATGAAGCTCGTGCAGCTGCTGCTCGAGCGGATGGAGCAGGAGGAGGACCAGGGGGAGCTCGAGCGCGAGACCGGACTCGACATCCGCGAGATCTTGAAGCTGCTGCCGCACCGGTTCCCGTTCCTGTTGATCGACCGCGTCGTCGAGCTGGATGGCTTCCGGCGCGCCGTCGCGATCAAGAACGTCACGATCAACGAGCCGTTCTTCCAGGGGCACTGGCCGGACCAACCGATCATGCCGGGTGTGCTGCAGCTCGAGGCGATGGCCCAACTCGCGGGCGTCCTGCTGCTGCGCAAGCTCGAGAACACCGGCAAGCTCGCGGTGCTGTGGAGTGTCGACAAGGTGAAGCTGCGCGGCGCCGTCGTCCCGGGCGATCAGCTGCGAATCGAGGTGGACACGATCCGCGCGAAGCCGAGCGTCGGACACGTCCGCGCGCGCTGCAAAGTCGCGGGACGGCTGGTGGCCGAGGCGGAGCTGAAGTTCACGCTCGTCGACGCGTGAGCGCGGCAGCCGACGCGAACCGCGACGTGACGCCGGCGCCGGTCCGGATCGGAGTCGTCGGCGTGGGGCATCTGGGCCGCCATCACGTGCGGTTGCTCGGCAGGAACCCGCATGCGCGGTTGACCGCGATCGCCGACGTCTCGGCCGAGGCGGTGCGCAGCGTGCAGCAGGACTGCCCGGCGGAGGGGTTCACCGATTACCGGCAGCTCGTGGACCGGGTCGATGCGGTGACGGTCGTCGTGCCGACGCGGCTCCACCGCGAGGTGGCGGGGTTCTTCCTCGAGCAGGGGATCGACGTCCTGGTCGAGAAGCCGCTGACGCCGAGTGTGGCCGAGGGGCAGGAGTTGGTGGAGCTGGCCCGGCGGCACGGCCGGATCCTGCAGGTCGGGCACGTGGAGCGGTTCAATCCGGCGCTCCGTGCGATCGGCGAGCTCGGGCTCGTGCCGCGCTACATCGAGTCGGAACGGCTGGCACCGTTCTCGTTCCGCAGCACCGACATCGGGGTCGTGCTGGATCTGATGATCCACGACATCGATCTCGTGCTGTCGCTGGTGCCGCATCCGCTGGCGTCCGTGCAGGCGTTCGGCGGCGCGCTGTTCACGCCGGCGGAGGATCTGGCGAGTGCCCTGCTGCAGTTCGAGGACGGGGCGGTCGCACACCTGACTGCCAACCGCGTAGCGCTGAAGCCGCTGCGGCGGATGCGGATCTTCTCGCGCGATGCCTACGTCAGCATCGACTTCACGACGGCGAAGGGGACCGTGATCCGCAAGCAGCCGGGCTGGGACCTGCAGTCGCTCGATGTCAGCGCGGTCGACCGGACGCGAATCGAGGATCTGTGGAAGTACGTGTTCGAGGGGCTGCTGTCGGTGCAGGAGTACAAGTTGGACGAGGGGAATCCGCTGTACGACGAGCTGGACTCGTTCCTGCGCGCGACGCGTGAGCGCTGCCGGCCGGTGGTCGGCGGGGAGGATGGGCTGGCGGCCGTGAGCGTCGCGGAACGCGTGCTGGCATCGATCCGCAGCCACCCGTGGTGAGCCATCCGGTTGCGGTTCGCGCGACGGCAGTTCTGCGGTCCGCGAGCGTGGACTATGCTCCCCCCGTCGAAGGCTCTCCGCTGCGGCACTCGTGGTCGTTGCGGGGCGCACATGTTGAACCGATGACGACGCCACGGGATCCGACCTGCAGCTGACCGCTGGCCTGGGAGGCGATCGCCAGCCCGGGCCTCTGGCGGCATCTCGGGGGAGCCCACCTGACGCAAACGGTTCAACGCGCCCGTCGCCGCACGGCGCAGGCGGCGGGGAGCCTCTCGATTTCTCCTCCGGCGTTGGCTAGGTTGCGCCGCGTAGGCCCGAGGCGGTCGGGCCGTAGCCGTGTTGGCTCACGCGGTCAGGCGTCGGGCCGGTCGTTGGAGGTGGGTATGCGTCGTCTGGTCTTGCTCCTGGTCTTGGCCGGGGCGGTCTACGGCTTCTGGTCGCTCCGCGAGGAGCGAGGTAACGGCGAGGGGGGCGGGCTGGATGCGCTTCCGCAGGGGGTGCTGACGCAGGTGGTGCCTGAGGTGCCGCCACCGGAGTCCGCGACCGTGGAGACGGCCACGGTGCCGCCTGCGGTGCCCCTGCGGACTCCGGCACGGGACGAGGCCGACGACCGCAGCGAGCTCGACCTGGCGCAGGTTGCGGCCGCGCTGTGGGCTGGCGAGTCGGTTCCTGCCGACGTGCGCTCGGCGTTCCGAGCCCGCGTCGCCAGCTTGGCGCCGTCAGAGCTGCTGGCGCTGATGGGGGAGGACAACCGCAGCCTGCACGCGCCCGAGGGGTTGGCGCTCGTGGATCGGTTCGTCGCCGGGCTCGGATCCAAGCGACCAGCTGAGGCCCTCCAGCTGACGAACGGCTGGCTCGAGCGTGCGATGCGCGGCAGTCTCCCGGAGTCGGCCCCCGCCGCTCGGGCGTCGGTCGACCGGGTCTACGCGGAGCATCTGAAGCTGGTCCGCCGCGTCGTCTGTGATCCGGCGGACCTGACGCGGGCCCGCAGCCACCTCGTCGGCGACAAGGAGTACCTGGACAAGATCGCGAGCCGCTACCGCCGCGAGGGCCTGCTCGTCGAGTCGGGTCTGTTGATGGCCGTCAACCGGATCGATGATGCGCGACGGCTGCGCGCGGGCCAGTCGCTCAAGATCCCGACCGATCCGGTGCGGACCGTGATCGACAAGGCGAGCTTCCTGGCTGCCGTCTACCTCGGGGACGTGATCCTGCGGCTGTACTGGATCGGGCACGGCAAGGAGGACCGCACTCCGGAGGCGGTGTTCGCGATCGGCAAGAAGCAGGAGAAGCCGGACTGGACGTTCGAGGGGCGCGTGATCCCGTACGGGCACCCCGACAACGTGCTGGGGGATTACTTCGTGGAGTTCCGGCACGCGTCCTACAGCGGCTTCGGCGCGCACGGGACGCCCGACGCGGCTTCGATCGGGCGAGCGCAGTCGCTGGGCTGCATCCGGATGCGCGATCGCGACATCGCCGAGTTCTTCTGGCTGGTGCCGCGTGGCACGCCGGTCGAGATCCGCGCGACGCGGCTGCCGGGCTGAGGTCGCCAGGCTGCCCGGCGCAAGGGCCTGGCAGCCAAGGGTTTGCGGCCGCGCGCCCGGCCGCGAAAGAAAAAGGCTCCGACAGGCTTGCTTTCGCCGCAGGGCTGGCTATCTTCACCCGCCCTTTCGCCCTCCTGGGAGGCCGCACGAGCTGCGGCAACCGACCCATGGCATGGGCTGATCTTTGGTATTCCGGATGGTCTGAGAACGACGTGTGAGCTAGGCTCTAGAAGCCTAAGGGCGCGTCCGGCAAGGGTTTACGCGAGCGCGAGCTCGCGTGGTCCGGAGCCGGCGGGTCCGATGCGACGGGGTGGCAAGGCAGCGCTGCTGTCGGTGCCGCCCTACAAGAGGATTCGAACATCTTCCAAGTGAAGGGTTTGATCCTGGCTCAGAACGAACGTTGGCGGCGTGGATGAGGCAT
>CAZABP010000077.1:0-4798 GCA_964483245.1 uncultured candidatus Brocadiaceae bacterium
CACCTGGTGTTCTCGACCGTGCACACCAACGACTCCGCGTCGACGATCACGCGCATGCTCGACATCGGCGTCGAGCCGTATCTGGTGTCGTCGTCGCTGCTGCTGGTGATCGCGCAGCGGCTGGTGCGCACGATCTGCAAGCACTGCCGCGAGTGGATCGACCCGAGCGATCCGCAGCACGAGAAGCTGCGGTTCCAGATCGAGGACCTGAAGCTGACGCAGGAGCAGTTCCCGAACGCGCGCATCGCGATCGGACGCGGCTGCGACGAGTGCTTCCACTCCGGGTTCGCCGGGCGCACCGCGATCTACGAGCTGCTGCCGATCGACTCCACGATCCAGGAGCAGATCGTCGACAAGGCGTCAGCCAGCCTGATCAAGCGCGGCGCGCTCGAGCGCGGGCTGCGCACATTGCGCATGGACGGCGTCAACAAGGTGCTGCAGGGGCTGACGACGCCCGAAGAGGTGCTACGCGTGACGCAGCTGGACGTGTTCTAGCGTTTTCCACCGATGCTGCCGATCCAGACGACGCGTGATCCGAGCCCACGGCGGCTACGCATCGCCGGGTAGGGCGAACGATGCCGATCTTCGAATACAAGGCAGTCGACGACCGCAACAAGGCGCGGAAGGGGATCATCGACGCCGATTCGCCGCGTGACGCGCGGCTCAAGCTGCGCCAGGACTCGCTGTACGTCACCGAGATCAGCGAGACCGTGCGCAAGCAGAAGCGCCGCGTCGCGCTGAAGGGGATCACCGGCGTCGACGTCCCGAACAAGCTGCGCAACGAGCAGATCGCCGCGGTCACGCGGCAGATGGCGTCGCTGCTGCAGGCCGGCATCCCGCTCGCCGAGGCGCTGCGGATGGTCATCGAGCAGTCGCCGGACAAGAAGGTCGAGGCGACGTTCCGCGACATCCGCGAGAAGGTGACGCAGGGGATGGGCTTCGGGGACGCCGTGCTGACGCATCCGGCCTACTTCACCGAGCTGTACTCGAACATGGTCAAGGCCGGCGAGAGTTCCGGCGCGCTCGATGCCGTCATGCAGCGGCTGGCGAACTTCCTGCAGAGCCAGACCCGGCTGAAGAACAAGGTCGGCGCGGCGCTGATGTACCCGTCGATCATGGTCGTGATCGGGGTCATCGTGGTCACGGTCCTGATCACGTTCGTGGTGCCGAAGATCACGCAGCTGCTGCAGGCGCGCGGGCAGACGCTGCCGCTGCCGACCGAGATCCTGATCGGCGTCTCGCGGTTCATGCAGGGCTACTGGCTGCTGGTGCTGCTGGCGCTGCTGCTGGTCACGATCCTGTTCCAGCTGTTCGTCAACAGCGAGAAGGGCGGGCTGATCTGGGACCGGTTCAAGCTGCGCGTGCCGGTGTTCGGCGACCTGATGCGCAAGCAGGCGGTGGCGCGCTTCTCGACGACGCTGGCGACGCTGCTGCGCTCAGGCGTGCCGGCGCTGCAGGCGATCGAGGTGACGCGCAACGTCGTCGACAACCGCGTGTTGAAGAACGCGCTGGACCGGGTGCACGACCAGATCCTCGAGGGTGCCGACATCGCGACGCCGATGAAGCAGTCCGGCGCGTTCCCGCCGATGGTCGCCTACATGATCGGCGTCGGCGAGCAGGCCGGGAACCTCGAGGAGATGCTGGAGCGCATCGCGGCGACCTACGACGAGGAGGTGGACCTCGCGACGCAGAAGCTGACGTCGGTGTTGGAGCCGCTGATCATCGTCTGCCTGGCGGTCATCGTTGCCGGAATCGTCATTGCGATCGTGCTGCCGCTGCTGCAGCTCAATCGGATCCGCTGAGCCGTGGCGCGCAGCCGCGAACAGCCGGTCCGGGAAGAGTGGGGCCGTCCGGGCGTCAGAGCACCCGCGTCCACCCCGGTTTGGCCGGGTCCGGAGGCTGGCAGTAGACTCCCCGACGCAGGAACGAAGATGCTGAAGACCCGACTTTTGCAGCGCCGCCGCGAGCGCGGCTTCACCCTGGTCGAGATCCTGGTCGTGATCGCGATCCTCGGCCTGCTCGTCACGTTCGCCGGTCCCGCGATCTGGGACCTGTTCTCCGGCGCCCAGGAGGACATCGCGCACAACCAGACGATCCGGTTCAAGGAGGTCGTCGACGGTTGGCGGATCAAGAACCCCGGCCGCCGCGAGCTGCCGACGTTCGAGATGCTGATCGAGCGGGACGAGAAGGGCAGACGCTATCTCGACGAGAACGAGGTGCCGAAGGACCCGTGGCAGAACCCCTACGAGATCATCCCCGGCGAGCATCAGGGCGAGTTCGTCGTGATCTCGTACGGTCCCGACGGCCTGCCCAACACCGAGGATGACATCCGCTCCGACAAGTAGTCGGCAGCGGGGCTTCACGCTGCTCGAGCTGCTGATCGTCGTCGCGATCGGCGCGATGCTCGTGCAGCTCGCGGTCGCGAATCTCGGGATGTTCATCCCGACTTCGGTGCTCGATTCGGAAGCGAACCGGTTCATCTCGCGGCTCGACTTCATCCGCTCCGAGGCGAAGCTCAACAGCAAGACCTACCGCGTCGAGATCGACCTGACCCACAACCGCTGGCGCCTCGTGATGCCGATCGAGGCGCATCTGGTGTCGGCGCTCGAGCCGGACCAGCAGTTCGCGACGCTGATGTGGACCCCGCTCGACGAGCGGCTGGAGTACGGCGGGTACCGCAAGCGCAACGGTGAGCTGGTCAAGTCCGGCGTCGTCGAGATCCAGTTCGACGAGCATGGCTTCACCGGCGACCATGCGCTGTATCTGCGGTATCGCGCCGACGAGGACATGATCTGGTCGATCCTGATCCGCGGGTTGGTCGGTTCGGCGACGGTCGTGCCGAACGAGAAGGGGGAGATGGCCCAGTTCGAGCAGGTGAATGAACATTCGTTCTAGCCCGCATCTCGCGAAGGGCGACGCTGCGCTTGCCGGCGGATCTGACGCTGCGATGGCGGCGCGTGCGGGCGAATCCGGCTTCACGCTGCTCGAAGCGCTGGTCGCGATGGCGATCCTCGCCGTCGTGCTGGCCAGCTTCCTCGGCATGCGGACGACTGCGCTCGTCGATGCATCGCTGGCCCGCAACTACCGGATCGCACGCGAGCTCGCCGAACGGCAGCTGTCAGAGCTGCGCGCCGGCGCGCGCGAACTCCCGCCGGAGTCCGGGGTCGTCAACGACTTCGAGAACTTCCCGGGCTTCCGCTACAAGTTCCTGATCGGCGCCGACCACATCAGCGACCACGAGGCGAGCGAGGCGAGCCAGGCGAGCGCCAGCGGCGACTTCGAGCAGTCGAACCGGTTGGCCTGGCAGCGCGATCGGGACGACCAGCGCCTCGCCCGGCAGAAGGGCCTCGACGTCAATGCGTTCCGCGAGCAGCGCTACGAAGAGGACGAGAAACGCGACACCGAGCCGCCCGCCGACGACGTGTTCGAGGACGTCGCGGTCGTGATCTACTTTCCGGACCCGCGTCTGGACGATCCGAGCAACACCGGAGAGACCAGCTACATGTTGAAGGCCCGCGTTTCGACGCTCGCGATCTCCGGCATGACGCCGGAGCAGGCGGCCCAGGCGGCCGCGGAGTCGGGCGAGAACACCGGCGGTGCTGGGCTGCCGGGCGGCCTGGGTGCGCCAACCAGCGGAGGGATGGACCGATGAGTGCGATTCCACGAACCGTCCGGCAAGCCGGCTTCACGCTGCTCGAGATCCTGCTGGCGGTCGCGATCACGGCCGTCGTCATGACCTCGGTCGGCGTCACGTTCGTCGGCACGCTGCAGGCGCGCGAGGACGTCTCGTCGCTGACCGAGTCGACCGAGGCCGGCCCGCGGATCCTGGCGCTGCTCGAGCGCGACCTGCAGGGGCTGTGGACGCACAACATCGCCGGCAACCGCGTGCTGCGCGGCCGCAACCTGGACGTCGCCGGGACGCCGGCCGACCGGATCGACTTCCTGACGACGACCGACGCGATCAATCTGGTGCAGGACAACGAAGGGCGGCTGCGCCGGCCTTCGTACTGCGAGGTCGGCTACTGGCTCAAGCGCAGCGAGACGCTGCCGGATCTCCTCGAGCTGTGGCGTCGCGAGGACCCGATGGTCGACAACGACCTGACGACCGGCGGTGAGTTCCAGCTCGTGCACGACCGCGTCGAGGAGTTCAACCTGACCTACTACACGACGCTCGGCGCCGAGGCGGAGGAGTTCCAGGAGTGGGACTCGTTCACCGACGACGCGCTGCCGCGCGTGATCAAGGTGGAGTTCACGATCGAGCGGAAGCTGCCGAACGCCAACCGCGCCAACGACTCCGAGATCGACGACTTCGAAGGCGTGCTCAAGAAGTACGTCCACTACATCACGCTGGACCGGCGCTACCCCGACATCCTGAAGGCGGGCATCGCGATGGTGCCAGTGATCCCAGGTGCACCGCAGGCGGATCAGCAGCAGCCTGGCGGCGGCGGCGGTCCGGGCGCCGGCGGCGGCATGACCAGCGGCGGCAGGCCGGCCGGCGGCGAGGAGGCCGGCGGCACGCGCCAGACCGTCGGCAGCGGGGATGGCCGCGGCGGCAACCGGCGCGGCGGCGATGCTCCCCCACCCGGCGGTGGCAGTGGCATGGACCTGCGCGACCTGCTGCGCGGTGGCGGCGGCCGCGGCGGCGGCGGGATCTTCGGTGGTAGTGGCGGCGGCGGCAGCAGCGGGGGCGGCGGCCGGCGCTGACGCGCGGCGCAGCTGGAGCAGCGGCGCCGGATGGCTCCTCTCGCGACAACCTGTCGCCGCGGCGCGGCGGTGCCAACGACCCAGACACGCAACG
>CAZABP010000077.1:4898-16060 GCA_964483245.1 uncultured candidatus Brocadiaceae bacterium
GCGGCGCCGGATGGCTCCCCTCGCGACAACCTGTCGCCGCGGCGCGGCGGTGCCAACGACCCAGACACGCAACGCCGCAGCGGCGCCGGATGGCTCCCCTCGCGACAACCTGTCGCCGCGGCGCGGCGGTGCCAGCAGCTCAGAACTGCGTCGTGACGGCGTTCGAGAACATCCCGATGCGCCCTGCCTTCGGCACGTAGATCGCCTGCCAGTCGATCGCGGCGCCGCGCAGCTCGGCCGGCACCGGGAACGTCACCGTGCGCGTGCGGGTCTCCTGCGCCGTGAACGAAAGCGCCCCGAGCGGCAGCACGCGGTACGGGTCGAGCCACCAGCTGCCGAACTCCGGCACGTGGATCGGGCTCGGCAACGCAACGCCGGCGAACAGGTGTGCGACGTCTCCCTGCCAGCCGGACACGTGCATCGTCAGTGGCTTGCCGGCGGAGTAGCCATCGACGGCCCCGATGCCGGCCAGCTCGTGCAGATACATCGCCTCGAACATGAATGACAGCATCGGCGTCCGGAACGCCGGCCATTCCTGGAACGGACTGTGCCCGACGTTCTCCAGCAGCTGCAGCCCGCTGAACACGCCGTTGCGCACCGCCTCCTGATGGATCCCGACGGCGACCTGGTACGGAGTTGCATGATCCAGCTTGCCGTGCACCGAGTAGATCGAACAGCTCGGCGTGGCGATCGTCGCGCCGTGCCAGCCCCACATGTTGAACACGGCGTTCGGCACGTGGCTGTAGCCGGGATTGCCGCTGCTCCCCGGCCAACTCGTGTACGCCGCGATGATCGACGTGCCGGCACCGACGCTGTCACCGCCGAGCACGATGCGGTTCGGATCGAGCCTGTACTTCTGCGCATTCGCGCGCACCCAGCGCACGGCCGCCTTCGCGTCCTCGGCGACGATGTCCGGACCCCAGCCGCGATGGTCCGGCCCGGTTGCGAGCCGGTAATCGATCGAGATCGTCACCCAGCCGCGGTACGTCAGGTCCTTGCAGAACATCAGCGCTTCGCCGTTGCGCTTGGTGCCGTAGTAGAACTGCCCGCCGTGCACGTGGATGTAGACCGCGCGCGCGGGCGCCGTGTCGCCGACCGGGACGTACATGTCGAGCAGCAGGTCTTCCCACTGGTTGGTCCACGGGTTCAGGTTGCGCCCGTATTTCAGGTCGAAGATCCCGGTCTCCATGAACCCGATGTCGAGGTAACGCACCGGCGGCGTCTGGGCGACGGCAGGGAGCGTGAGCAGGAGAGCGAACGAGGCGAGGGTGGTGCGGCTCATGTTGCGCTGCAGGAGTTGCGCAGCTTGTAGCGACGCCGATGCGCCCGTGGCAAGGGCTGCAGCCGTTCAGGTGCGTCGGCGGAACCAGCGTTCCAGCTCCGCCTGGCTCCAGTTCAACGTCGTCGGGCGACCATGCGGGCAGTTGTGCGGATGCCGCAGCGTCCGCGCCTGCTCCACAAGCGCCGTGATCTCCGCAGGTTGCAGCCGATCGCCGCTGCGCACGGCCGCCCGGCAGGCCATCGAGTGGAAGCGTTCCTGAATCGCCGCGCGCGCACGCGGCCGCGCCTCCTCGTCGTCAGGATCCGCCAGCAGCGTGTCGAGCAACGCGCGCGGCGAGCTGCGCGCCAGCAGCGCCGGAATCCCGTGCACGGCGACCGCGAGGCCGCCGAAGTCCGCGACCAGAAAACCACTCTCCGCCAGGGCCTCCGCCGCTTCCAGCAGCCAGGCCTTGTCGCGCGGCGCGAGCTCGACGACCTCCGGCACCAGCAGACGTTGGATCCGCGCCGGGCGCCCCTCGTCGCGCGCGCACAGCTGCTCGTACAGCACGCGCTCGTGCAGCGCGTGCTGGTCGACGACGACGATCCCATCGGTTCCGGCGAACACCAACCACAGATCGTGCACCTGCAGGAACCGCTCCGGCAGCGACGCGAACGGGTTCGGCCGCGGCGCCTCCGCGGGCGCGTCCGTAGGGCTGCTGCGCGGGAACGGGAACACCGGCGGCGGGCGGTCGCGCGCGAACAGATCGTGCGGCAGATCCGGGAACCCGGAGCGCGCCACCGGTCGCTCGGCGATGGCACTGCCCGGATCGCTCGCGCCGACCGCAGCGACTGCACCGCGCTGCTGCGCCGCCGCGCGGACGGCGTCGTGCAGCAGCCCCGCGACGCGGCGCGACTCGACGAAGCGCACCTCGGCCTTCGCCGGATGCACGTTGACGTCGACCAGCTCCGGCGGCGCACCGAGCTGCAGGAAGTAGACCGGGAACCTGCCCCCCATCAGCGACTCACGCATCGCCTGGCGGATGGCGGCGGTCGCCGCGCGCTCGCGTGCGAGCCGGCCGTTGATCCACAGCAGTTCCCGCGTCGAGTCGCGGCGCGCGAGCTCCGGATCGGCGAGCAGACCCCGCACGGTGTACGGCCCGGAGCTGCGCTCGACCGACCACAGCCGGCCAGCGAGCTCCCGCCCGAACGCCGTCACGACGCGCTGCTCGAACGCCGTGCCGGCCGGCAGGCGCAGCAGCGGCTGGCCGTCGGCGACCAGCGTGAAGTCGACGTCGAGCCGGACCAGCGCGAGCTTCTGCATCAGCTCGTGGATCCGCGCCCGCTCCGCCTGCGGCGTGCGCAGGAAGCGCCGCCGTGCCGGCGTGTTGAAGAACAGGTCACGCACTTCGATCAGCGTGCCGGGAGCCGCTGCGGCCGGGCGGAGCTCACCGAGCTGTCCCCCGTCACAGCGGATCTCCGCGCCGGCGGTATCGCCGGCACGGCGGCTGACGATCCGGCAGCGCGCGATCGCACCGATCGACGCCAGCGCTTCCCCGCGGAAGCCGAGACTCGCGATGTGGTCGAGGTCCGCCAGGGCCGCGAGCTTCGACGTGGCATGGCTCGCGAACGCGAGCCGCAGGTCCTCCGGCGCGAAGCCGCCGCCGTCATCGAGCACGGCGATCCGCTCGGCGCCACCACCCTGGATCTCGACGCGGATCCGCTGCGCCCCGGCGTCGAGGCTGTTCTCGAGCAACTCCTTGACCACCGATGCCGGCCGCTCGACGACCTCGCCGGCGGCGATCTGGTTGACGACCTCGGGCGGCAGCACGCGGATCACGCGGTCGCCTCCCACGCACACAACGCCGCCACGAGCTGCGACAGCAGCGCGTGCTCGTCTTCGCTGCTGCGGCGCATCTCGCGCTGCAGCTCGTGCAGCGCCAGCAGCGCGCGCCGCAACGCCGGCCGGGACCACACGCGCACCTGCTGCTGCAGCCGGTCGACCCCCTGCGGCGGCACGCGCAACGTCGCGGCGAGCTCGCGCAACGGCAGCCCCTCGTCGACCAGCCGCCGCGCACGCCACAGCGATGTCAGCTCGCGGAACAGCCAGTGCACGGTCATGGCCAGCAGACCGCTCGACTCCGTCGCGCTCTCGCGTCCCTGCAGACCGTGTTCGAACATCCCATGCAGCGAACGCTCCGCCGCCGCGCGGTTGCGGGCCAGCAGCGCGCGCGCGAACTCGAACTGATCCGAGCGGAAACCGACTGCGAGTTCCCCACGCAGCGTGTCGGCCCGGATCGGCCCGCGGCGCCCGCGCAGCCGCAGCGCGAGCCGCCGCAGCTCCGCCAGCAGCTCGGCCGGGTCCTTGCCGGTCGTGCCGACCAGCAGCAGCGCCGCATCCTTCGCCAGCTCGAGGCCGAGCCCGCTGCTGCGCTTGACGACCCACGAGACCAGCTCCCCCCCGAGCAGATCGTCGTCCCGCCCGAACGCCGTCGCGTACAGCTCACGGAACTCGAACCGCGCACCGGCGGCGACCAGCTCCTTGCTCAGCTTGAAGCGGGCATCCAGCTTCGTCAGCTCGAGCACCAGTGCGTGCTGGCTGCCGATCTTCGGCAGCACGGCGAGCAGCCTCTCGGAGTGTTCCTGCAACCACTCGTCGGCCCGCCGCACGGCGAGCACGCGCCCGGTCGTGAACAGGCCGCTCCCACGCAGGTCCTGCAGCTCATTCCCATCCGTCTCTTGCGCCCCATCGAGCACGCGCACCTCGCTGCCCGGCGGGACAGCCGCGACGGCTAGATCCAACGCCTCGCCGCGGAAGAACCGGGACGGCCCGACCAGCAGCAGCACCCGCGGCAGCCCCTGCGCGAGCTGCTTGCGCAACCGGTCGAGTTCGAGCTCCGGGTTCGGCGCCATCGCGGGTCAGAGATACAAGGCCACCACGGCACCGGCCAGCAGCGTGACGCTGACCATTGCATTCATGACGAAGAACGCCTGCTGCATCCGCGCGAGCCCGCCGCCGCGCAGCAGCCAGTGCTCGCGGAGCAGGAACGCCGCCGACACCACGACGGCGGCGTGCCACCATGGACCGAGCGACGCCGCGAGGCCGAACGCGGCGAACGCGGGCAGCGCCAGCACGTGGCACACCCGGGCCAGGCGGAGCGCGCCGGCGACGCCGAGGCGGACCGGAACCGAATGCAGCCGCTCGTGGCGGTCGAAGGCCACGTCCTGGCACGCGTACAGCAGATCGAACCCGGCCACCCACAACAGCACGCCGAGGCCGAGCAGGATCGGCGCGCCGAAGCCGGCGAACCCGCCGGTCATCGCGACCCAGGCCGCCGGCGGCGCGAGACCGAGCGCGAGACCGAGCCAGAAGTGGCACAGCGCGGTGAACCGTTTGGCATGGCTGTAGCCGAGCAGCACCGCGAGCACCGGCGCGGCGAGTGCCAACGGCGCCGGACCGAGCCAGGCACAGAGCGCGAGGAACGCGATCGCGGCGCCGATCGCGAGCAGCAACACCGCACGTGGCGTCAACACGCCGCGCGGCAGCTCGCGGCCGCGCGTGCGCTCGTTGCGCGCGTCCAGGTCCCGATCGGCGTAGCGGTTGTAGGCCATCGCCGACGTGCGCGCGCAGACGACCGCGAGCACGACGGCTGCCAGCCGCAGCGGCTCCGGCCGCCCGTCGCTCGCGACCAGGGCCGCGATCAGCGCGAACGGCAGCGCGAACACCGTGTGCGAGAAGCGGACCAGCCGCAGCCAGTCCGCGGCGACCGCGGTCAAGGCTCCTCCCCTTCCTGCCACGGCGAAGCAGCCGGCGGCGGCGTGGTCCACCGCCGGATCAGCGGCGAGCCGATCTGCAGCCGCTCCAGGATCCGCGCGACGACAAAGTCGACCAGCTCCTGCACGCTCTGCGGGCGGTGATAGAAACCGGGCATCGCCGGGAGGACGGTCGCGCCGGCCTCCGCGAGCAGCAGCAGATTGCGCAGGTGGATCGCCGACAGCGGCGTCTCGCGCGGCACGACGATCAGCGGCCGGCGCTCCTTCAGCGCCACGTCCGCTGCGCGCTCGATCAGATTGCTCGAGAACCCGTGCGCCACGCGCGCCAGCGTGCCCATGCTGCAGGGGCAGAGGATCACCGCTTCGATCCCCGCACTGCCGCTCGACGGCGCCGCCTCGACGGCATCCGGCGCGTGCACGCACAGCTCGCCGGCCGGCTGCGGCCACAGCCGCGCGAGGTCCTGCGGTGCCGGGCCGACGTCGAGCCCGCATTCGTGCCGCAGCACGCGCAACGCCGCCGGCGTCGCGGCGACGTGGACCTTGCTTCCGGCGCCGAGCAGAGCCTCGACGAGGCGCAGGCCGTAGGCCATGCCAGAGCCACCGCAGAGGCCGACCATGAACGCGCGCCTGGTCATCGATGCGTCAGATAGAAGTGCACGTCGTACATGACATGCGCGTACACGCACACGCCGATCCCGCGCAGCACGAACAGCGCCCCCAGCAGGACACCAGCGGCGGCGCGGAACAGGAACACCGGGGTCGTATAGGGCTGCGCGCCCGGCCCGAGGTGATGGAACAGGGAGAACAGCGCCCCGCTGACGAACACGGCCAGCACGACGCCGACCATCGGCGACAGTCCGAACGACCGGGCGGCGCGGCCGAGCGCGGTGCCGAGCAACGACAGCAGCAGCAGGCGGAACAGCGCCTCCTCGAACAACCCCGCCCCGAGCGCGCCGACCAGGTCGGCGGCGAGCCGTTGATCCCCGGCCGCCTGCCAGTGCAGCAGCGCGCTGGACGCGAGGCCGCCGGCCAGCGGACCGAGCATCAGGCCGTACACCGTCCCTTCGAGCGCCGCGACCCCGGCGACGCGCAGCCACGGCAACTGACGCCGGTGCACCGACCAGGCCGCCGCCAACACGGTGCCGAGAAACAGGATCTGCAGCACGGTCAGCGCCCGCGGGCCGAACAGATGCAGCGTGTCCATGACCAGCGCCTCGGCGCCGTTGCGTTCGGTCGGGGTCAACAGCTCGCGCAGCAACGTGTATGCGATCCAGACCGGGAGCACGGCGAGCAGGCCGACGGCCGGGTCCCGCGACCAGGCGAGATAGCCCGATGGCGCCGGTGTGGGAGCCGGCTCAGGCTTCGACTTCGCCACGGTACAGCGCTGCCACGCCGCCCAGCAGCAGCCGCATCCGCGGCCGCGCGAACCCGGCCTGCTGCAGCAGCGCGAGGAACGCTTCGCGCTCGGGGAACTGCATGACCGACTCCGGGAGATAGCCGTATGCATCGCCGGAGGCCGGGGCCAGCATCCGGCCGAGCCGCGGCAGGATCCGGCGGAAATAGAACAGGTACAGCGACGCCGCGACGCTGCCGCGTGGCTTGCTGAACTCGAGCACGACGACGCGGCCGCCCGGACGCAGCACCCGGCGCATCTCGCGCAGCGCGACCAGCGGGTCCTCGACGTTGCGGATCCCAAACGCGACCGTGACCACGTCGAATGCCTGGTCGCGGAACGGCAGGCACATCGCATCGGCGGTCGCGAGCGGTGGCGCCTCGCGGCAGGCGCGGACCAGCATCTCGTGACAGAAGTCGGTCCCGCTCGCGATCGCGCCGGCCCGCGCCAGCGCGCGCGCGAGCAACGCGGTCCCGGTGCAGACATCCAACGCGCGCTCCCCGGCGCGGACCTCGGCGAAGTCCACCGCCGCGCGGCGCCACCGCGCATCGAGTCCACAGGACAGCAGCGTGTTCAGCCGGTCGTAGCGCGGCGCCACGCGCGAGAACATGCGCTGGATCTCTGCGGCGGCCGGCATCGCCGCATCATCGAGGAACGCCGGCCGGCGGAGAAGCCTGCGGATTCTGGCGATCTAGCGCTTCTGCTCCGACTTCGCCTCCAGGCTCTGCACCATGCGTCGCGCCGCGTCGTACAGCTTCCGATCCGGCTTGCGCTCGGCGCCGATCGGCAGGTGGACCAGCAGGCCGACTTCGCGGTCGCCGACGCGGCAGCTCGCGGCGACGTTGTAGAACGCGAAGCCGGGTGCTTTCGCCTTCCCATCCCACGGCTCCAGGCTCCGCACCATCTGCTCGAGCGCCGCGACCGGCTCCGGCAGCTCGTCCGGCCGGTTGCTCGGGCAGAGCCCGAGCAGCACGACCTCGCGATCCCCGACCTGATGCACCGCCGCCATCGTGTGGAAGCAGGGGGTCGTCCCCGGCTTCTCGCGCTCGCACCGGTCGATCCAGCGCCAGAACTTGTACGGCGATCCGTTGCCGTCGTGCGGCTCGTCGCGGAGCGCGAACTCGCGCACGTAGCCCTTCAGGCGCGGATCGGCGCGCTCGACGAACTCGCGGAACGACGCAACCGTGGCGTCACGATCCGAGCTGGAGCGCTCCCGCTGCATCTCCGGGAACACGTGCAGCCGCAGCATCCAACCGACCGGTCCCGGCAACCCGTCGATCCGGATCCAATGCCGCGGCGCCGGATGCAGCCGCGCATAGCAGTTGTCGCCATCGGTCCCGACGAACGGATCCACGTACTCCATCGACTTGTCGGCGAGGAACCGCACGCCGAGCTCCGGCGACACCGCGTAGCGGAACGGGCCGCGCGGCTGCGGCCGATCCAGGATCTCGACGAACGGACGCCAGGTGTCGACGAACTCCCAGTAGCGCGCCTCACCGGCATCCGAGCCGATCCGGTTGCCGTCGACCCGGAACTCGCGGAACGTCCGCCGCGGATCGCGCTCCTGCAGGAACTTCCCGAACTCGTCGTCCGCGCCGCGGAACTCGTACAGCCGCATCCCCCACGCGATCTCGGTCCCCTTGATCCGGACCCAGTCGCTCTTCGACTTCGGCAGGAACAGCGCCCGCATCTCGTCGGGGTATGCGCTCTTTTTGAACTCGACGCGCTCGATGCGGTCGTGCAGCAGGTAGCGCACGCCGAGCCCATCGGGGTAGTCCCAGGCGAATCCATCCTGGGCCGCAGCGGTCCCGGACGTGCCGAGCAGGCAGAGGAGCGACGCGCAGACACGGAGATCGACAGGGTTCATTTGTTTGCCTCGGTCGGTGCGATGGAGCGTCGGACCGGCGCCGCATCGAGCGTCGCGCCGATCCCCCAGAGCAGGTCGCGGAACGTGCCGTCGTCGAACAGATCGCCGGCGATCAGCACGCGCCCGGGCGCCTGCAGCGTGATCCGCGCCGGCGGCGCGCCGCGCCGCAGCTCCAGCCGGCCATCGGCACCGGTCGCGCCCGCAGGCTCGCCATCGAGCAGGACCGCGATGCCGGCGAGCGGCCGCTCATCGCGATCGCGGCAGCGCAGCTCGTTGCCCCAGCCAGGCTCGAGCGGGATCGGCAGCGCCGCGGCATTGCGATCGCCGGACACCGGCGCGTAGCCGGGAGCACGCAGCGTCCACGCGACGCGCGCGCCGAGCGGCACCCGGCGCAGCTGCACGCAGCCATCCCGGGCCGGCAGCACCTTCGCCGTCGCGCGCTGCCCGTCGAGCTGCACGAACAGGTCGAACTGCGCGATCGGCGCCCCGCTGCGCGCATCGACGGCCCGCAGCTCGAGATCACTGCACGGCGCGGAGTCCGCGCGGCGCAGTTCCAGGTCCTGCGCACCGGGCACGACCGGCAGCGACGCCGGCAGCCACCGCGTGAAGTCCGGCGCGCGGACCGTCAGCTCGTAGCGCCCCGGCGGGATGCGCTCGAACCGGAATCGTCCGAGTTCCCCGTCCGGTGCCGCCGCCGTGCAGGTGACCAGCTGCAGGTAGGTCCGCTCCGGCTCGTCGCAGTCCGCCAGCACGACCGCGACCTGTCCAGCCGGTGGCGCATCCACGGACTCGCCGAGCAGACGGCCGGCAACGATGCTCGCCTCCGGCAGAGGGGTCAGCGTGAGCGGCTGCTCGGTGAGCTGCCCGGCCGCGATCACGATCCGCGCCGTTGCCGGTTCATGCAGGCGCGAGCTGCAGTGCAGGTCGTACGTCCCGGGTGGCAGCCACGGCAGATCGAACGCGCCCTCGGGGTCGCTGGCGCCGCCGAACACATGATCGCCGCCGACCAGGCGCAGCGCCGCTTGATCCACCGGCGCACCGTCCGGCTGCAGGACACGTCCGACGAGACGGCCAGTCGGGCGCAGCTCGACGACGACCAGCTCCTGCAGCAGCCCAACGATCCCGGCGACCTCGGCGCTGCCGAACCGGTAGCCATCGTCGCTGCGGATCTCGAGGCGCCACGGTGGGCCGCCCTGCAGGTCGCCGGCCTCGGCGCCGAAGCGGACCCAGGGCGTCTCTCCGAGCCGCACCGGCGCGAAGCAGGTGCGCAGCTGCGCACCGGGCGCCGCCGCCACCAGCCGAGCGTCGAAACGGTCTCCGCTCTGCGGGCCCGGATGCAGCAGCAGCCGGTAGGTCGGCCCGACCAGGGTGCGCAGCTGCGCACCCTCGAGCACCGCTTCGATCGGACCATCCGGCCGCAGCCGCAGGTCATCGATCAGCCGCAGCTCGCAGCCATGCCCGTCCGAGCGGCGCGCGAGCGCGAGCCATCCTTCCGCATCCGTGACCAGCAACGCCGGATCCGCATCCGGCACCGCCACGACGAACTCCGCCAGAGGCTCGCCAGTCCGCGCATCGACGAGCTGGATCCGGTGCCGCTGCGCAGCAGCCGCGCCGACGCCAACCGACTCGTCCGCCCACGGCACCCGCACGGCGCCATCCCCGGCGTCCGCGGCGTCGCTCGCCGCCATCGCAGGCGCCGCGTCCACTCCAGCGCCCCCTTCCTCCGCTGCACCCTCGTGCCCACGAGTCCAGCTCCAGATCCCCGCCAGCAGCACCAGCAGCGCGGCCGCGACGCCGAGCAATCCGGCACCGGCCCCCGTACTCCGCCAGCCCGGAATCAGCAGCAGCAGGGCGCCGCGCCACGCGCGCTCGTCACCGCCATGCTGCCGCCGCAGATCCGCACGCAGCAATGCGAGACCGCGCTGCAACCGCGACTTGATCGTCTCCACCGACTCCCGCCGCCGCTGCGCGATCACGCGCGGCGGCAGCTCCTCGAAGAACCGCAACCACACCACCGAGCCGTACGGCTCCGGCAACCTCCGCAACGCCGCCACCAGCCGCTCCATCTCCTCCAGCCGCGCCGCCGGATCCCCGATCCACTGTGCCTCCTGCCGCGCCGCGCGCCACTCCCGCCGCCGCCGCGCCGCCTCCCCCCGCCGGTGCAGCCGCGCCAGGTTCCGCACGACTCCCGTCAGCCACGCCCGTGCATCGCCGATCCCGCGCACACCCCGCTGCAGCACCACCTGCCACGTCTGCTGCGACACATCCTCCGCCGCATCCGCATCCGCCAGCAGCTGCCGCGCCAACCTCGCCACGAACGCCGAGTGCTCGCGCACCAGCGTCTCGACAGTTCCGTACTCGAGCGGCCTCACCATCTCCCATGTTGCCGCCACACCCATTTCGAGTGCGCATCACCACGACTCCGCGCGCATCTCGGGGGGGCTGGGGGTCTTCGGGAGCCCTTTCCCAAGTCCCCGCGTCGCGCCGAGACCGCGCGAGGCGATCGCTGGCAAGGAGCGCCGACGCAGGCGTATCCACTGGATACGCCGAGGAGGCGCGACGCAGTCCAGCGGCCGCCGCAGCCGGTCGAACGCAGCGGGGAATTGGGAACGGGCTCGATCCCCAGTCGAGAAAGAACCGTCAGCCAACCCCGGGCCGCCGGCTCGACGCCTGTCCCTTCGCGTCTCCCACGCGCTTCGTCCCCTCCAAGCCGGGGGTGCGGGGGCGGAGCCCCCGCTCTCTCTCTCTCTCTCGCTTGCTGGTCGCCCGTCAACGGCAGCGGGGGGGGGCGCGGGGCCCCCCCCACCTGAACCAAACAACCCTCCGGGGGGGGGGTTGTGGGGGGGGGGGCCCCCCCCCCAGGGGCCAGGC
>CAZABP010000078.1:0-15809 GCA_964483245.1 uncultured candidatus Brocadiaceae bacterium
CGGCTGTCCGGTCGAGCCGGACGTCAGCTTCAACACGCTGCCGGCTGGCAGGCGCGCCGCGCCGCCGGCGAGCCGCTGCACCGGGTCTGCCTGGTCCGGCCGCAGCCACGCGTCGAGCCCGAAACGCCGCGCCAGTTGCGCGATCCCCTCGGCCGGCAGCGTCGGATCGACGAGCAGCGTCGCGAGTCCGGCATGCGCGGTCGCGAGCAGGCCGGCCAGGAAGCCGGGGCCGTTCTCGGCGACCAGCCCGACCAGGCTCCCCTCCGGCACGACGGCGGCGAGCTCGGCGGCGAGCTGCAGCGCGCGCTCGTGCAACGCGGCGCGCGTCGTGGTGCCGTCGGAGCAGACCAGCACCGGGGCCTGCGGATCGTTCCGCAGCAGCGTTGCGAACGCTTCGACGAACGCCTGGACGGCCATCGCCGCGGAGCGTAGCGGCCATGCAGACCGACGGCATCGCCGGGCCGACCGTTCGTTCTCGCGAACGACGTCCGGAATCCTCCCGCTACGCTTGGCCGCCCCGATGGTGAGCGAGGTCCTGGTCGCCGGCGGCGGGCCGGCAGGAGGCTGTGCCGCGGCTGCGCTGCAGCGCGGCGGCTGCCGCGTCACGCTGCTCGAGTCGGAGCCGTTTCCGCGCTTCCACATCGGCGAATCGCTGCTGCCGCAGGCGAACCACGCGTTCGATCGGATCGGGTTCCAACCGGTGATCCGGGGCAGCGGCTTCGTGCCGAAGTTCGGCGCAACCTTCGTGGACGAGGATGGCCTGCAGAAGTTCACCTATGACTTCGGCCAGGTGCTCGGCAATCCAGGACAGAACACCTGGCAGGTGCCGCGGGCGGAGTTCGACGCAATGCTGCTCGAACATGCCGCGCGGCTGGGGGTCGAGGTGCGGCGCGCGCGCGCGCAGCGGGTGCAGTTCGAGGGAGAGCGCGTGTTGGTCGACGTCGAAGACGCGACCGGCGCGCGGCAGACGCTGGCTGCGGATTACCTGATCGACGCGACCGGGCGCGCCGGCCTGCTGGCGCGGCAGCTCGGCTTGCGCATCGCGGATCCGGCGCTGCAGCGCGTCGCGGCCTACGCGCACTATCGCGGGGTTGTGCCGGTTGGCGAGGGACGGCGCGCCGGCGACGTCGTCGTCGTGTCCTGCCGCGATCTGGTGTGGTTCTGGTTGATCCCGCTGCCGGACGGCGTCACCAGCGTCGGTGTCGTCGCGGATCTCGCCGAGTGGCAGCGCGCCGGCAAGCCGGAGCCGGAGGCACTGCTCGACGACGCGATCGGGCGGTATCCGGTCACCGCACGCTGGCTGCGCGATGCGACGCGCTGTGGTCCGGTCCGGTTCGAGAGCGCATTCTCGTACGACACCAAGGCCTACGCCGGCGAACGTTGGCTGTTGGCCGGCGACTCCGGCGCGTTCCTCGATCCGGTGTTCTCGTCCGGGGTCATGTTCGCGCTGTATGGGGGGCTCGATGCGGCGGACGCGATCCTGCGCGCGCGCGGCGGACGGCTGCCGGTTGCGGCACTCGACCGGAAGTTCCGCCGCCGGCATGGCTTCGTGCGGCGGTTCGTGACCGGGTTCTACGATCCGTGGTTCCGCGACTTCTACTTTGCGCCGACGCGGCGACTCGGTCTCGTGCGCGCCGTGACGCGCGTGCTGGCCGGGCACTGGGAGCCGAGCTGGCTCGACCGGCAGCGTCTGCGTCTGTTCTTCCATTTCACGCGCATGCAGCGGCGGCGCGCGATCGTGCCGCGCCTGCACATGCCGGAGCCCTCGCTGCCGACTGCGTCGTCGGCCACCTGATCGCCCGATGTCCGCCAGCCCGGAAACCATCACCCGCCTGCAGTCGCTGATCGTGCGCAGCCTCAATCTGGAGCTGCGGCCGTCGGAGATCGATCCGACGGCGCCGCTGTTCGGGGCCGGCCTCGGCCTCGACTCGGTCGATGCGCTCGAACTCGTCGTCGCGTTGGAGAAGGAGTTCGGCATCCGCACCGAGAGCCACGAGATCGGCCGGGAGGCGTTCGCGTCGGTGGAGGCGCTCGCGGCATTCGTCGATGGACGGCTCGCCGCGCGCGGCGCCGATGCCTGACGGCGGCGGCGTGGCAGCGGACCCGGCGATCGTCGTGACCGGCATCGGGCTCGTGACCGGGCTCGGCGTCGGGGTCGCTGCAAACGTGCCGCGGTTGCTCGGCGCCGAAGTCGCGGTCGGGGAGTTCGATCTGTTTCCGAGCACCCGCCATCGCACGCGGTTGGCGGCGCAGGCGCCGGTGGCGGATCGGGGGTTCGGTCGTGGGCCGACGCGCGCCGACGAACTCGCGCTGCTCGCGGCGCGCGAAGCGTTCGAGCAGGCGGGTGCGGGGGTGCGGCGGCTCGGCGTCTGCTTCGGCAGCAGCAATGGCGGTCTGCTCGAGAGTGAGCGCTGGTATGCGGCGCTGCGGGAGCGCGGGCGTGCACCGGCGTGCCACCAGCTCGCGCGGCAGCCGGTGGACGCCCCGGGGCAGGCGGTTGCGCGGGCACTCGGTGCGCGCGGGCCGGTGTGGACCCTGTCGACTGCATGCGTCTCGGCGAGCATGGCGATCGCGACCGCGGCCGACTGGTTGCGCGATGGTGATGCCGATGTGGTGGTCGCCGGCGGCGTCGACTCGCTGTGCCAGGTGACCTATGCCGGGTTCAACTCGCTGCGCGCCGTCGATGCGCAGGCGAGCCGGCCGTTCCGGGCTGATCGCGCCGGGCTCTCACTCGGCGAGGGTGCTGGAGTGTTGGTGCTCGAACGGGAGCGGGATGCGCGGGATCGCGGCGCGCGCCCGTTGGCGCGGTTGCTCGGGTTCGGGCAGAGCTGCGATGCGCATCACATGTCGGCGCCGGCGCCGGATGGGGCCGGGGCGGCGCGCGCGATCCGTGCGGCGCTCGCGATGGCTGGCGTGGCGCCGGAGCGGATCGCATTCGTCGACGCGCATGGCACCGGGACGCCGCACAACGATGCCGCCGAAGCGCACGCGCTGGCGAGTGTGTTCGGTGCGCGTGCCGCGACGCTGCCGGTCACTTCGACGAAGGCTCTGGTCGGGCACGTGCTCGGCGGCAGCGGTGGTGTCGAGGCGGTCGCGACCGTGTTGGCGCTGCGGCACCGCCGCGTGCATGCGACGCCGGGTGGAGGTGCCGTGGATCCGCAGGTGCCGGTCGCGCTCGTGCGCGATGCGATCGCCGTGCCGGTAGATGCGGTCGGATTGTCGACGAACCTGGCGTTTGGCGGCGCCAACACGGCGTTGTTGTTCGGAGTCGTGACGGATGCGTGATCGGCTGGCGATCACCGGGGTCGGCGTGGTCGGTCCGGCCGGCTTCGGCATGCCGGCGCTCGCCGCGGCGCTCGAGCGTGGCGTGCCGCTGCGCAGCCCGATCGCTGCGACGGCGGCGCGCCGGATCCGCGGCTGTGCCGAGGCGGCGCTCGTGCCGGCCGCGGCGCACGACGAGATGCGCGAGTTCCTGGATCCGCGGAGTGCGCGCCGGATGAGCGTGCCGTCGCGGTTCGCAGTTGCCGCGGCCGGCGCGGCGCTGGCGGATGCTGGGTGCGGCGGCGGAGATCGCGCCGAGACTGCGGTCGGGCTCGCGACGACGTTCGGCGCGGCGGCGTTCACCGAACGGATCCTCGACGAGATCCTGGAGCAGGGTCCGGAACTGGTGTCACCGTTCCTGTTCACCGACTGCGTTGCGAATGCCCCGGCCGGACAGATCGCGATCGCGCATGGCGCGCGCGCTGCGAACGGCACGATCGTGGCGCGGGAAGCCGGGGCGTTGGCGGCGCTCGCCTGGGGTGCACGCGAGGTGCGGGCCGGACGAGCGGCGCGCGCGTTGGCTGGGGCGGTGGACGAACTGACGCCGTTGCTGCATGCGATCCTGGATCGGCTCGGCGCGCTCGCGCCGGATGCAGTTGCGCGGCCGTTCGATCGGCGGCGGTGCGGGCGGTTGGCCGGCGAGGGTGCGAGCGTCGTCGTGTTGGAACCGGGGGAGGCGGCGCGCGCACGCAAGGTCGCACCGCGCGCATGGCTCGTCGGCGCCGTGAGTGCGTTCGATCCGGGCGCGGCGGAGTTCGGATTCGGGCGCGAGCCGGAGCAGACGGCAGTGGGGATGCGCGAGGCGCTCGCGCGGCTGGGCGCGCCGGTCGGATCGGTCGATGCCGTGTTGAGCGGGGCTGGCGGGACGCGGATCGGAGACGCCTATGAAGCGGCGCTGCTGCGCGCGCTGTTCGAAGGCGTGCCGCCGCCGATCCTCGGCGCGCGCCACGTCGTCGGTGATTACGGTGCCGGCATGCTGCCGGTCGCACTGCATCTGCTCGGTGGGGGGCGCGTCGCGCGCGCGCAGCGGTTCGTTCCGGATCCGGCGCTCGGGCTCGAGCTGTCGGCAGCTGCGCCGTCGCGGTTGCGTCGGCTGTTGGTGACCGGCGTGGCGAGCGGAGGGTGCGTCGAACTCTGCGTGTTGGAGGCACCGTGAACGTGGGTGCAGTGCAGCGGGGGGTGGCGCCACGATGAGCGGGGTCGCGCTCGTGACCGGTGGGAGCCGCGGGATCGGACGCGCGATCGCCGAGCGGCTGCGTGGCGACGGATGGAAGGTCGCGTTCACGTCGCGGGACACGGAGGCGCGCGTCGAAGGGTGCACGCAGTTCTCGTTCGAGCTGAGCGATCCGGCGCGGCCGGCGGAGCTCGTGCGCGAGATCGAAGCTGCGCTCGGGCCGATTGATGCGCTGGTCAACAGCGCTGGGATCCGCCGCGATGGGTTGTTGGCGATGACCAACGATGTGGATTGGCAGGCGGTTGTCGATGCCGACCTCGGCGGAACGTTCCGCTGCTGCCGTGCCGTCCTGCCGGGCATGCTCCGCCGGCGCAGCGGCGCGATCGTCAACGTCGCGTCGTTGACCGCGCTGCACGGCGTCGCCGGGCAGACTGCGTATGCCGCGGCGAAAGCCGGGATCCTCGGCTTGACGCGCTCGCTCGCGCGGGAGGTCGGCAAGCGCAGTGTGCGCGTCAACGCAATCGTGCCGGGGTACGTCGCGACCGCGTTCGTCGCGGATCTACCGCCGCCGGCGGTGGAGGCGCTGCGCGCAGCCGAGTGCCTGCCCGGCGGCGTCACGCTCGCGTCCGTCGCGGCGTCGGTTGCATTCCTGCTCTCGCCCGGCGCCGCTTCGATCACCGGCCAGACCCTCGTCGTCGACGCCGGCGCGTCGGCGGAGTCCGCCGCGCGCGGGGCTGGCCCCCGGGGGTCCGGGACCCACGGGGGGGGGCCCCCGCGCGGGGGGGGGGGGGGGGGGGCGCCCCCACGCGAAGTGATGGCGCGGATCTCTGAGATCTGGTGTACCGCTGCCATGGCGAACGAAAGCTGGGACCTCGTGTTGCCGGACGGCACGCAGCACCGGATCGCGCTCGAGCACTCGTACTGGACCGGCCGGCATGAAGTTCGATTGGATGAAGAGGTCGTGCGGCGTGGTGGCGGCTTCTGGCGCAACTTCGGCTGCAATCTCGAGGTGCCGGTCCCCGGTCATCGCGCGTTCGTGACGATTCGGACGAACGGCATCGAGTTCCGCTACGACCTGGTGGTCGATGGGCGGTCGGTCGTGACCGAGGAGGAGGTCCAGCTCGAAGCGCCGATCACGATCGGGGGACTGCCGCTGCTCGGGTGGATCATCGGACCGCTCTGCGTGATCCCCGCAGTCGTCGCGCGCAATGGCCTGTTGGCCGGTGCCGTCGGCGGGGCCGCGGGCGGACTGTGCATCGCGATCGCGCGGCAGCACCGTGTCCCCACGTCGACACGGACCTGGCTCTGTCTCGGCATCTTCGCAATCGACGTCGTCATCCAGCTGTTGTGGGCGATGGCGACGCAGCGATGACGCTGTTGCTGCGCAGCGGCGCCTGCGCGAAGCATCGCGTCCCGCCAGACTCGTGCGCCTGCGCCACGCGCGGGCCGTGGTGAACTGCCGCGGTGGTGGCGACGCGCGGTAGACTGCGCCGCAGCGATGCGGAGCCTGGTCGTGGTCGCGCTGCTCGGAGCGCTGCTGCTCGTGGCATGGTTGGCGCTGCAGCGCGGCGGGGGTCCCGCGGCACCGACAGCGGAGCCGCGTGCGCCGGTCGCGGAAACGCCTGTGGAGACGACGCCGTCGGAAGCGCAACGGCCGACGCACGAAACAGCGCTCGTTCCGCCGCCCGCGCGCGAGGTCGTCGCCGCGCAGCCGGCTCCGGCCGGCATGGAACCGACGCGTCTCACGGTGCTCGTCGTGGATGCATCGGCGGCACCGGTCGCGGGGGCGGACGTCGAGCTGTGGCGCGCGGCGAATCCGAACCCGCTCGCGCAGCGACCGGCGGAGCGTCTGTTGGCGCAGCAGTGCGCCGCAGATGGAAGCTGCGAGTTCACGATCGAACCGGGCGCCTGGCGGTTGCGTGCCTCGCACGCGCTGCGTGGTTGCAGCGAGGACGTCGGCACCGACTGGGGCGCGATCCGCACGCAGGGACACCAGGTGATCCGTTTGCGCGCGCTCGGGCGGGTGCGCGGGATCGTGCGGGATCAGCAGGGCAACCTGCTCACCGGCGCACGCGTGACGATGCTGCCGGGGCGGTATGGCATCGATCATCCCGAGCAGATCGAGACGGACGCGACCGGCCGGTTCGACCTCGAGGTGCCCGCTGAATACCCCCTCGAGCTGCATGCGTGGCATCCGCTCGGCGCGACGGCCCGGCAGGCGGTGCACGTTGCGTCTGGTGGGATCGTCGAGGTCATGTTGCTGCTGCGCGCGCAGTGGACGCTCACCGGCACATTGGAGGATGCCGCAGGGCGCGCGGTGGCCGGGGCGACGTTGCTGCTGGAGCGGGATGACGAGGAAGTCCGCCGCATGACGACCGGCGAAGACGGCTGCTTCACGGCCGGGTTGCGCAGTCCGGGTGAACACACGCTGCTCGTGCGCGATCAGGGTTGTGACGTGTTGCGCCAGCGCGTTTGGGTGCCGCCCGGATCGCCGGTGGTGGAGTTGCGTCTGCGGCTGCCGCTGACACCGGGCATCGAGGGGGTTGTGCTCGCTGCAGACGGCAAGCCAGTCGCTGCGACCGTCATCACGGCTGCCCGCCTCCACGGCAACGAGGACGCCCGGCGCGAACGGCCGCGCATCACGACGACCGACGCGCACGGCGCGTTCTGTCTGCGCCATCTCGATGCCGAGGCGACGTACGAACTGTTGATCCGCACCCAGCGTGGAGATGCCGTGCGCGCGCCGATCCGGGCAGGGACCACTGGGCTCGTCGTCCAGCTCGATGCCGAGGAACAGCAGGGAGTGGATGTCCTGCTCGAGCTCCAGCCGGAGGAGCTGCGTCCGGGATTCAACCGCGAGGTCGAACTGTCACGACGCCGCCCGGATGGAACGTGGGAGCCGTTCCGCGGCGCATCCACGGGCAATGCGCGGGCGGGCGAGCCGATCCCGCTCCACGGGCTCATACCCGGCGAGACGTACGTCGCGCGCGTCCGTGCGTATGGCTTCCGCCATGCGATGTCCCAGCCGTTCGTCGCCGCGCGCGGACTGGCGATCCCGCTCCCGATCCCGCGTCAGGCGACCCTGGTGGTCGATCTGCGCGACGCGGCCGGCAACCCGATCGTCGACGCGCCGCTCGAGCAGCGGCCGGGTGAGGAACCGCGCGCCTTTGCTGCGCGCGTCACCGAGAGCAAAGCCCAGCGCCACGTGCTGCGTTTCGTGCGCATCGACACGCCGGTCGAAGATGGCGCGCGCGAGCACTATACATCCATGCTGCAACGCCCGATCCCACTGCCACCCGGCCGCTACCGCATCGAAGTGACGACGCCTGTTGGTCGAGTCCAGAGCACGGAGATCACGCTCACCTCCGGCCAACGCGCCACGCAGACGATCCTGCTTCGCTGACCCGCGCGCGCGCAGTCCGCCGCGCCGGTGTCTGACACCCGGTGTACCGGTACACGCGGTGTCAGACACCGGCGCGGCGGTGTTCGTACGTGAGATCACGTGCGATGTGGCGGAGCGCATCTCAGAGATTCGGTGTACCGGTTGGGAGGTGGGCGCCGCCGCGGGATACTACGCCGCATGCGTCGGGTGACGGTGCTGCTCGTAGCGCTGCTCGCGGTGTTGGCAGTGGGACTCGCCTGGGTCGGCGCCTCGACGCCAAAGCCGGATGCGCTGCAGGTGAAGGGCCACGCGCAGTCGTCGGCAGCAGAATCCCCTGAAGCTGCGGACCTGAGCCCGGCAGACGCGGTGCAAGAGGCGTCGCCGGAGAGCATGCGCGAGGAAGCACCGATCGACAGCACGCGAGGCGTCCTGGTCACGGTCCGTGATCAGGCGGCCAGACCGGTCGCGGGTGCGCACGTCCACGCAAGCAGGATTGCCAGCGGACCGCAGCGAGGCCGGAGCCTGCAGGAGCTGAGCGCAGAGTCCGACAGCGCCGGACAATGCCGGCTCCACCTCGAGCCAGGTCGGTGGAAGCTGCGCGCGACGTTCGGCGAGCTGTTGGCCAGCGATCAGTCACGATTGGCGGTGCACGTGCGTAGCGGCGACGAGCAGCACGAACTGATCTTGCGCGAGCACATCCGCATCTCGGGCCACGTGATCGACCATCTGGGAGCACCGGTCCCCAATGCGAGCATCTCGCTCGGCCGCGAGCGCGTGGATCTGTTCGCGCAGTCGATCGCGACCACGGATGCCTCCGGCGGATTCAGCGCGCTGACGCGCGAAACCGGTGAGCTGGAGCTGCGGGTGACGAGGGGAACCCAGACGGCGTCGCGGAAGTTGACGGTCGGCACCGGTGTTCACCCGCCGGTCACGGTCCAGCTCCCGCCGACGTGGGAGCTGACCGGAACGGTCCGCGATGCGGCCGGGCAGCCGGTTCCACACGTTTCGATCACCGCGGTCCGGCCGGACCTCCCCGCGTCACGCAGTCCTCCGCAGCAGGTCAGCAGCCCGACCGATGAGCAGGGGCATTACTCGATCCGGCTGCATGCTTGCGGGACCTACCGGATCGACGTGCGCGATCAGAGCGCCGTCGTCCACACGCAACCGGTGCAGGTCGCCGAGCGCCCGTTCGTCACGATGCTCGATCTGGTGCTGCCGGCCGCGCCCAGCATCCGGGGCCGCCTGTGCGACGCCGACGGCAATCCGCTCGCTGGCCGCGAGGTGGTCGCCGACGCGCTGCTGGCGGCCGAGGCGGCTGTTCCGTCGCGTCGCACGCGCACTCAGGAGGACGGCACGTTCCTGCTGCGCAATCTGCGTCCTGGCGGCAGCTACGACCTGCGGATCGAGCATCGCGTCGGTGATCCGGGCACGGCGCTGATCGTCGCGGCGGTCCCGGCGGGGGAGCAGCAGCTCGAGCTTCGCACCGAAGCGCCGCAGGCAGCCGCCGCGAGCGTGCACGTCCGACTGCAGCCGATCGACGATGGCCCTGCGTACCTCCAGAAGATCCAGCTCTGGCGCCAGGATTCCGCTGGCCAATGGCGAAGTTGGCCCCTTCCGAAGGATCTCGCGACGCGCGACCTGCTCACGACGCTGCCGGATCTGCCGCAGGGTCAGCGGTTCGCCGCGGTCGTCGATTGCGACCACTCGCCACCGACGCTGGTCAAGCCGTTCGTCGCACAGCCGGAGACCGAGTTGGTCGTGCGTACCGGCGAGTCGGTCCTGATCCGCCCGCGTGCCGCCCGAGCCGACGGCAAGCCGCTCGGGCACTGGCTGTGCAGCATCACACCCATCGACCCGGAGCTGCCCGGCTTCCACGACGGCGAAGCGAGCTACTACGGCGACCTCCGCGCGCGCACGAGCACGTGGCACCTGGCACCCGGCCGCTACCGGATCTGTGCACGCACGCGCGAAGGTCTGCGCGCCGAACAGATCGTCCAGCTCGCGCACGGCGACCGCATCGAGCCGCGCCTGCTGCTGCGCTGAACCCGCCACCCTCCGCCGCGCGGCCTGCGCGAAGCGGTACACCCCGTCTCTGAGACTCCGTCCGTCACTTAGCGCGAAAAAACCCGCGCGAACTGACGGCTTCTGTCTCTGAGACCTGGTGTACCGGTTCCATCAGCGGATCTTGCCGCGCGCGCGCGCCCGCAGCTCCGCCGGGTCGTAGCCCACCCCTTCCTTCCACACTCGCCGCGTCCGTCCGACCGCCGCGATCTCCTGCGAAGGATCCCCATCCACCCACACGAGATCCGCGAGCTTCCCCGCTTCGATCGTGCCGAGGTCGCGCTCGACACCGAGGGCCTGCGCCGCATGACCGGTTGCGGCGCGGATCGCGGCGAGCGGTGTGAAGCCGGCATCGACGAGCAGCTTCATCTCGCGGTGCAGTCCATAGCCGGGGATCAACAGCTTCCCGCCGGGATCGGTGCCGGCGACGACGATGCCGCCGCGGTCGTGCACGAGCCTGAGGAACGCGAGCTGCTTGCGGACTCCAGCCGCGAACGCATCCGCTTGCTCCTGCGGCAGCTGCTGCAACCGCAGCAGGAACGCGCGCTGCGTCCGCCGCAGCTCCGGCGCGAGATACTCCTCCCAGTCCGGCGTGACCGGCACCCAGCCGGGCGCCCACATCTCGAAGCTCGCGGTCGTCGCCGACAGCGCGACGCGCCGCTCCACGATCTGGTCGACGAGCCGTTGCACGGGCGCCGACTCGAGATCGAGCGCGCCGATCGTGGCGAACTTCTGCGCCCACTGCTCGAGCCCGCGCACCTGCCACGGTGCGAACTCCGACATCGCGAACAGGCCGTGCTCGAGCCGGTCGATTCCGAGCTCGATCGCGCGCGCGGCGGTGATGCTGCCGAGGTGGCCGGTCACCCGGATGCCGCGACGATGCGCGTCGCTCAGGATCGCGGCCGCCTCGTCGTCGGTGATCTGCGTCTGCAGCTTCAGACCGTCCATGCGCGGCCCGAACTCCTCCAGCCACGCGAGCGCCTGCGCCCGATCGGCATACCCACGCAACCACGGCAGCTCCCCCTGCCCCTTCTCGAAGTACGGCCCCGCGCTCAACAGCCGCGCGCCGACCTGCTCACCGCTGCGCAACCGCTCGCGCAGCGCGAACGCCGCCTCCGGGTCCATCTCGCCCGGCGAGAACGTCGTCGTGACGCCGCCGGCCAGGAACAGCAGCGGATACGCCTCGTACTGCTCCTTCCCGTCCACGGTGAAGCAATGCCCGTGCGTGTCGAACAGGCCGGGCAGCACCGTGCCGCCGCGCGCATCGACGATCTCGGCACCTTCTGGTACGCGGACCCCCGGCCCGACGGCCGCGATCCGCGTGCCCCGGATCAACACCGTGCACCCATCGCGCGGCGCCGCACCGGTCCCATCGATGACCCGCGCACCGACGATCGCGGTCACCGGCGGATCTCCGGGTGCGAGCGCGAGCAGACCTGCGAACAGAATCCCGAGCGAGGTGAGCATGCGCGCAGATACGGACGAGCCACCGCACCGGTCAGCAGCGGTGCACCGCATCCCCGAACTCCGCTCCGCCGCGTCGCGTGCGAAAGCGCACGTGAACTGACGGCTTGCGTCTCTGAGACCTGGTGTACCGCTTCCGGCTCAGCCCCCGCGCATCGTCGACAGCGAACCGCGCGCGAGCTCCGTCCCGTCCTGCCGCAGCGTGAAGCGCCACTTGCCGAGCGCGCCGCTCCCACTGATCCACTGCACCCGGATCTCGTAGTCGATCGCGGTCGCGAGCATCGGCTGCAGCGGTTCGAGCTCCTGCACGCCGACCAGGTAGCCGCTGGCCCGGCCGCGGTCGCCATTCAGTCCGGCCAACACGCCATGGCACGCCGCCGCCTGCGCGGCGATTTCGACGGCGGTCTCGATCGGCATGCCGTGATCGGCCGCGAGCGGATGCGCCGCATCGATGCGCGCGGTCGCGATCAGCTCCTCGCGATCGCAGGCGCGGATCGCGGTCAGCATGCGCGCCGGCGGCACGTGCGGCAGCAGGTCGTCGGGGGTCATTCCTCGTCTCCGAGCGCGCCGCTCGCCACGGTGCGCGTGCCACACTGCACGGAGAATCTGCGATCCGCGGTGACCCGCAGCTCCAGCTCGTCGCCCGGACGCGCCGGCGCACGGAACCGGACGTTGCGGAAGCCCCGTTCGCCCGCGACCGCCGACACGAGCGCGAGCAGCGCATACCCGGGCACGATCGGATCGCCGGGAAAATGTCCGGCGACGATCGCACTCTCCGCGGGCACGTGCACGCGCACGGCGATCAGGTCGGCGCCGCCACCAGCCGGCAGCGGCTCGATCCGCAGTCCGTACCAGCGATCGGGCAGCGCGCCCGGGCTCCGGCTTGTCGGCTCGGCAGGGTCCATCTAGCGTTCGCGCTTCCCTCCGATCATTCCGCACCCGATGCATCCACGCACGCTTTCCCTCGTTCCACTCGCACTGCTCGCCGGTCTGCTCCCGGCGCAGACCGCCAAGGTGATCCCCGCGCCCTGGGCGACGGTCGAGGGCAACTCCCGGTCGACCTATCCGTTCGGCCGCCAGGACGCGGCGATCCAGGTCCTGACCGATGCGCCGCAGGTCACGACCGCGACCGCGATCCTGATGGGCCTCTCGTTCCGCGCCGACGGCTGGCCGGACAACACGTATTCCGGCTACCAGAAGGCGCACAAGGTCACGGCCTACACGACGCCGACGACCGCCGCCGGAATGTCGAAGGATCCGATCGCGAACCGTGGCGGACCGACCTCGCCCGGCACGGTCCTGTTCGACGGCAACCTGTCGCTGCCGAACTCCGCCCCGCCGGCCGTGCTGCCGCGCCCGTGGAGCGTGCGGTTCCCGTTCACCGGCGTCTACACGTACGACTCGACCAAGGGGAATCTGCTGCTCGAGGTCGCCACCAACGACACGACAACGCCGCCCGGCAACTGGACGATCGACGCGGTCAACATCCGCACGACCGGCACGATCGAAGGGCAACGCCAACAAGTCTCGGCCGGCTGCTCCGGCGGTGGCTCGACGCTGACCTTGAAGCTCGCCGACGGCAAGATCGGCGGCAACCTTGACATCGCATTCACCAGCAACACCAATGGTGCATTCCCGCAGTTGCTCGCGATGGTCGGTGCGTCGATCTCCGATCCCGGCTTTCCGATCGACCTGACGCCGGCCGGCATGCCCGGGTGCACGCTGGACGTGAATCCGATCTGGACGATCCCGGTGCTCGAGAACGCGACCGGCGGCTACCCGAGCCTGCTGTTCCCGATCTCGAACTCGCAGACGATGGTCGGCCTGACCGCCTACGTGCAGGCGCTCGGCTGGACGACGAAGCCGACGCTGAACAGCTCGGCGATGACGCCGGCCTGGTCGATGACGGTCGGCGATTCCGCGCCGGTCGTGACGTCGCAGATGGCGTTCTACGTCGCGTCGACCGGGATGTGGTCGCTCGGCGCCGGGCAGTACGTGCCGGTGTTCCGCCTCGAAGGCGTGTTTCCGTAGCTCCGGCTACGGATCCACGACGCGTAGCACGGCCGGCAGGCTGCGCGTGACGCGGCGCACACTGCCATCCAGCGCGAGCTCGACGATCCGGCGCCCGCGCGGCGTGGACTGCGTGACGCGGATCCACTCCACCCCCGGCGCCGCCTGCACGACGTCGACGCCCTCGACGTCACCGCGACCCGCCGCCTGGAGTGCCTGCTGCAGCTCCGCCGGAACTTCCGCCAGCGAGTGCGTCCGCTCGAGCACCTGCCCGTCGTCGGTGACGAGCATGCTGCGGCGCTGACCATCCGGGTACTCCTTGACGAACCGCCACCCGGCCCCGGCCGCTGACCATTCCCGCGCACGCAGCCGCAGTTCGCCGTCCGGCTGCACACCGGCGGCCGTGCGCTCCGCCGGTGCCGGCGCGACGTCCGCAGCAGGGATCCGGATCCAGGCGATCCGACCGCCGATCACGCCCAGCGACACGGCCCCATGCTCCGGGATTGCCTGCAGCGCGGCGGCGATCTGCGGGTCCGACAGCCCCGGCGCTGCGCACGCCGTCAGTCCGAGCAACCAGAGTGCGGTCCGCATGCTCCGATCTTGCCGAGGCTCGCATCCTGGCGCCAAACCGGCGATCGTGAGCCGGCCGGGGACTTCCACCGAACGACCACGATGATCGACAAGCCCTTCCACGAACTCGTCGAACTGCTCGCCGCCCGCACGCCGACGCCCGGCGGCGGTGCTGCCGCCGCGCTGGCCGCCGCGCAGGGGACGGCGCTGCTGTTGATGGTGGTCCGCTTCACGCGCGGCAAGAAGGCGACCGCCGACCGCGACGCGGATCTGGCCGAGGTCGAGACGTTCCTGCAGCAACACCTGCAACGGCTGCTGCCGATGGCGGAACGCGACTGCGCCTCGTTCGACCATGTCTCCGCGGCCTACGCGCTGCCCAAGGAGACCGACCAGCAGAAGGAGGTCCGCCTGCGCGCGGTCGAGGAGGCGATGGCCGGCGCGATCGTGGTCCCGGAGGAGCTGATCCACGTGATCCGCGACGTGCTGGCGAAGTTCGAGCCGATCGCCACGCTGGTCGGGAAGGCGATCGTCAGCGACCTCGGCAGCGGCGCCGAGCTGCTGCGCGCCGCGGCGACCTGTGCCTGGTGGAACGTGCGGATCAACGCCGCCTACCTGACCGACCGCGCACGCGCGCGCGCGACCGAGTTGCGCGTGCAAGGCGTGTTCGACGAACTCGAGCGGCACTACGGCGCGCTGCGCGGCCAGGTCGAGAAGCTGCTCGCATGACGACGAAGCGCAAGGCCCCGGTCGTGCTGATCGTGCTGGACGGTTTCGGCGAAGCGCCGCCCGGCCCCGGCAATGCGATCACGCTGGCGGAGCCGCGCTTTTGGTACGCGCTGCGCGAACGTTGGCCGTCGACGACGCTGCAATGCAGCGGCGAGGACGTCGGGCTGCGCGTCGGGCTGATGGGCAACAGCGAAGTCGGCCATCTCAACATCGGCGCCGGCCGCATCGTCTGGCAGGAGATCACGCGGATCGACCGGGCGATCCGGACCGGCGAGTTCTTCGCCAACCCGGCGCTGGTCGGTGCGGCGCGGCACGCACGCGAGCACGGCACGACGCTGCACCTGATGGGGCTCGTCAGCGACGGTGGGGTCCATTCGAGCGAGGAGCACCTGAAAGCGCTGCTCGAGCTGGCGCAGCGCGAGCGCCTGGGCAGCGAGCAGATCGTGCTGCATGCATTCCTCGATGGCCGCGACACGCCGCCGCGTTCGGCCGAGCGCTACCTCAATGATGCTGGCACGGCATTGGCACAGCACGGGGGCCGGATCGGCACGATCGCCGGGCGCTACTACGCGATGGATCGCGACCGGCGCTGGGATCGCGTGCAGCTCGCCTATGACGCGTTGACGCGCGGGATCGGCGAGCATGCGGACGGCGCGCTCGAGGGTCTGCGCGCGGCGTATGCGCGCGGCGAGAGCGACGAGTTCGTGCGGCCGACGATCGTCGGCGCGCGCGAGCGCGGGCGGCTTCGCGACGGCGATGCGGCGATCTACTTCAACTTCCGCGCCGACCGCGCGCGCCAGCTGACGGCGGCGCTGACGCAGCAGGGCTTCGACGGGTTCGAGCGCGGGGTCTGGCCGCGGATCCACATGGCGACGATGGTGCGCTACCGCGACGATTTCGACTGTCCGGTTGCGTTCGCTCCGCAGCCGCTCTCCGGCATCCTGCCGGTCCTCGTCAGCCGCGCCGGCCTGACGCAGCTCCGGATCGCCGAGACCGAGAAGTACGCGCACGTCACGTTCTTCTTCTCCGGCGGTGACGAGAAGGAACTGCCGGGCGAGCGGCGGATCCTGGTGCCGAGCCCCAAGGTCGCGACCTACGACC
>CAZABP010000079.1:0-15398 GCA_964483245.1 uncultured candidatus Brocadiaceae bacterium
TGCCCTCGGCCGCGCTGGCTCGGCCTCGCCTGCGAAGCATTTGTGAAACGACTTCATGGCAGATTCTGCACACGTTGCTAACGTGCGGCGCACGCGTCGCCTTCCCTCGGCGATCGCTGGTCTTCCTACCGTCTGACGCGCCGATGCCGAAGCTGCTGGTCGATATCTCCTCACTGGACCTCACGCAGCCGGTCATCGAGGAGGAGGAGCTGCGGTACCTGCTCCCGCATCGAGAGGAGTTCCAGCTCGTCGATGCGATCGTGCATCTCGACCTGGAAGCCGGCATGGCGGTCGGCGTCAAGCAGATCACGCTCGAGGACTGGTGGACGCGCGCACACATCCCGGGACGGCCGATCTTCCCCGGCGTCCTGCTCGCAGAAGGCTGCGCGCAGGTCTCGACCGTGCTGATCAAGAAGCAGGGCATCGTGCCGCCAGAGCGGTTCATCGGACTCGGCGGTCTGGACGAGGCGCGCTTTCGCGGTGCGGTCGTCCCGCCGGCGCTGATCTACTTCGTCGCGACCAAGGGCCAGGTCAGCTCGCGCCTCGCCCGCTATCCGTCGCAGGCTTTCGTCCAGGGCAAGCTCGTCATGGAGACGACGGTCCTCGGCGTGATGCTGTGAGCGTGATGCAGTGAGTCGGACCGCCGCGTCGCGCGGCGCTCGGTGAATGGACGCGACCGGAGGCCGCCGGCGCGCAGACGCGGACTGGCTCCCGTTCCCGTGGTTCGTCGCGGCCCTGGCAACGCTGCTGTGGTGGCCGCTCGGCACGTACTGGCAGAGCGACGACTGGATCGCGCTGAGCTACGCGCGTGAGACGCAGCACGCGCTCGCCGACCTGACCGGCAACCAGTACGGCCTGCCGGGGATCGTGCAGTTCTGGCGGCCGCTGGTGACCTTCAGCTTCTGGCTCGAACAGCAGCTCGCCGGCGGACCCTCGCCGCTGCTGAGCCACCTGACGAACGCCGTCTCGCTCGGATTGTCGGCGATGCTGCTCGGCCGGATCGTGGCGCGTTTCCTCGGTGCCGCGCTCGGGCTCGCCGCCGCGGCGATCCATGCGTTCCACCCGCTGCATGCCGGCTCGGTCTTGTGGGCGGTCGGACGCGTCGACACGTTCGCGACGTTCTGGATCCTCGCTGCCTGCCTCGCGCACCTGCGTTGGCGCGAGCAGCGCGCGCGGTCGCGAGCCGTCGCGCTCGCCTGCATGCTGATGGCGCTCGCAACGAAGGAGGTCGCGGTCGTGCTGCCGGGGCTCCTGGGGTTGTACGAACTCGCCGCAGCGCGGCGTGATGGCGTCCGACGGACCATCGCGGGGATCTGGCCGTACGCGGTGCTGCTGGTGCTGTACGTGCTGTGGCGGCTGTGGCTGTTCGGCGGGATCGGCGGGTACCACGGCGCCACGCCTGCGCTGCTGCCGTCGCTCGGCGGGCTCGCGCTGTGGACGGCGCGCGTGCTCGATCCGCTGCTGCTCGTGACCGACCACCCGCTCGCCTGGCTCGGGCTGCTCCCGGCGCTGATCGGGCTCGCGGGTCTGGTCGCCCGCGCACCGGCGCGCTGCGTCGTCGCGCTGCTGCTCGCCTATCTGGTCGCGCTGCTGCCGATGGTGCAGTTCTGGGCGCATGTCGACGAGCCGAAGAACCTGCGCTACTGGGCGCTGCCGTTCACGGTCCTCGCGGTACTGCTCGCGTGTGGCGGGCGTTGGAACGTGGTCCTCGTGCCGCTGCTGTTCGCCTGGCCGCACGTCGCCGCGCGGCAGGACCACCTGGAAGCCGGCCTCGACAGCGAGCGACGTCACCTCGCGCTGCTGCGCGAGGTCGCGACGGCCGAGCCGGGGTGGCACTTCGTCGCCGGGCTGCCGCGTACCTCGCCGTCAGGAAACGTCTACCAGTTCCACCTCGGCATCGACCGCTTGCTGCCACCGAGCCATCGGCTGTTCGCGTTGCGACCGCTCGCGCCGGAGCCGCAGGGGAATCACCCGGCGGTCGCCGAGCGCGGCGCGCTGCCAGGCGCGAGCACCTGGGAGTTCGTCGCCGCCAACGACCTGCGCCGGCGTGCGTCGCCCGAGGGCGGGTTTCGCGTCACCTGGGAGGGACCGGACCACCTGGGACGGCAGGCGCTGTACGACCTGCGCGACCGCCGCATCACGCCGAAGATCAGCATCGAAGGCGAGGCCGGGACGCACTACCGGCTGACGCTGTTCACGGCAGGCGGATACCTGAGCACGACTGCCGTCGCCGAGGCCGGCGTGATCGACGTGCGCGACTGGCTGGAGCAGGCCAGGCACGCCAGCGGTGGAACGGAGAAACTGATGCTGTTCCCGCTCAGCATCGCGGCCGCGCTCGACCGCGAGCGGACGTTCCCGTTGTTGGTCGAGACGGCGGATGGCCGCAGTGCCGGGAACCTGCTCGCAGTGACGTTCGACCGCGACCTGCACGACATGGTGAATCGATGAAACCAGCGCTGCTCTCGCAGTCACAGCTCGACGCCGCGCTCGCGACGCTGCCGGACTGGCGCCTCGACCACGGCCGCTTGCAGCGGACACTGCGGTTCGCCGACTTCGCCGCGGCGTTCCGGTTCATGACCGACGTCGCCGCCGTGGCGGAGGCGCAGGATCACCACCCGGACTGGCGCAACGTCTACGCAACCGTCGAGATCTCACTGTCGACGCACGACGCCGGTGGGATCACGCAGCGTGATCTGCAGCTCGCGCAGGAGATCGACCGGCTCGCCGCCGCTCACAGCCTGCGCAGCCGCGGGCCGTCGCGGTAGAGCGAGAACCGCCCGAGCTCGAGCTCCGCGAGCGGCCGATCGAACCGGACCCGGATCCGTGTCGCCGCACCCTGTTGCGCTGCCAGTACGAGCACCTCGTAATCCTGCTCGCGGACCCGGTCCCCGATCGCGAGCGGGCGCGGTTCGAAATCCCAGCCCGGAATCGGCTGGTAGATCGGGGCGCCGCCGCGGTGCAGCTCGATCGTGTGGTCGTCGACCCGTTCGACGCGCACCGGCGCCAGCTGCAGCGAGTCGGACAGGCAGAGTCCACGTACCGGCGGCATCTCGCGATCGAGCAGGATCGCCAGCGTCTGCCGCAGGAACTGCAGCTCGAGCCACTTCAGCGGGAAGTCGACGATGTAGACCGGCCGGCCCGGCGCGAGCGTCAGGTCGCTGTCGCGGAACCACTTCGCGAGGTGCCACGACGGTGCCGGGTTACGCCGGGAGTCCTGGTACGGCGTGTTGTGCAGCATCAGGTTCAGCCGGATCGCCGTCGGCAGGATCACCGCAGCCGCCAGCAGCAGCATCAGCCATGGCGAGATCCGACGCAGCCGCGCGCAGGCGAGCGCGATCAACAGGCACCACGCCATCGACGGCAGGTACAGGTACCGGTTCGAGCTGTAGACCGGCAGCATCGGGATCAGCAACAGCAGGAACAGCACGACCGCGAACCGGCCGACCGGCTGGCGCCAGCCCCACAGCAGCAGGCCCGGCACCGCGAGCAGCGAGAGCCCGAGCTCGAACCAGGAGCGCTCCGGCGCACCGAACCAGCTCGCGCCATCGCGCAGGAACGGGACCACGCTGTCGCCGGTCACGAGTGCGACGCAGTACTGCGCGGCCACGGCCGCTGTGCGCAGCCAGAACCCGTCGTACCACGGCAGATGGAAGTACGGCGCCGGGCGGCTGCCGGACCCACCCTCGCCGAGCAGCAGGCTGCGCACGCCGAGCCAGACGACGAACGCCACGGCGCACGCGATCCACAGCGCAACGTCGCGCCGGAGCTGCTGCCGCAGCGCCGGCTGCCCTGCGCCGGCTGGCGGCAGCCAACGGTCCAGCAGCAGCAGCAGCAACGGCAGCCAGACCGTCAGCTCCTTGGCGAGCAGCGACGCGAACCACAGCACGGCCGTGACCGCGTGCGTCCTCACCGTCGCACGCTCGCGCGTGCGCAGGTGCCACAGCAGCGTCCACAAGAAGAAGATCCCGCCGATCGTGTCCGTCCGCCCGGCGATGTACCACAGATGCTCGGCGTGGCAGGACATCGTCGTGAACAGCAGCGCGCCGAGGAACGCGGGCAGCCCGGGCCCGATCAGCCGCACGAGCAGCGCACGGAACTGCACGACGACGATCAGGTGCAGCAGCAGGTTGACGACGACCGATGCCGTCGGGTCGATCCCGAACAGGGCCCGGTCGAGGGCATAGCTGGCGATGACCCACGGGCGCAGGAACCGCACGAACGTCCCATCCGGCACCCACCAGTCCTGATCCCAACGGTTCTCGACGACCAGCGACGACCAGAACGCGCCCGGCACGCCGGCGTCGATCTGACGCAGCTGCCAGAAGTAGCGGCAATCGTCGACTTCGAGCGACGCGCGCGCGAACAGCGGGGCACAGACCAGGAACAACGCCGCCGCGAGCAGCGCGATCTCGATCAGCGCCCGCGCGCGCGGCGTCAGCGCGCCGGTCATTCCCCGGTCAGGATCTCGAGCACGTCGAGCGTCTCGCAGCGGCACGGCGCCTTCGCGATCGCCGGCAACGCCGGCTGCGTGCGTCCCTCCTCGCCACTGATCCACTCCTTGACGTACGTGCCGTGCGCGCAGCGGAGGTCGAGTTGGAGCTGGCCGGTGCTGGCGGACGCGGCGCGCAGCACCGTCACTTCGCGTTCACGCTCCAGATCGGCGCGGCGGTGCGCGACGCGCTCTGGCGTCCGCTGCAGGATCGCGATCGGCTTGCCGACCGCCGCCTGCAACGCCGCAAGGTCCGGTTCCCCGGTGCAGGTCACCTCGGCGCGGTAGACCTTCGCGAAGCGTCCCTCCTTCCAGTACGCGACGCGCGCGCGCGGGACCGGTTCGAACGGATCGATCTCGATCCGCCCTTGCGCCAGTTCGTGGACACGCGCGCGCAGGTCTTCGAGGTCGATCGCGAAGTTGCGCGGCCCCACGACTTCGTAGACGAACGGACGCCCGCTGCCGAGCATCAACACGTCGACGTCCTCGCGGCCCGCGCCGTGGAACTTGCCGGTGCGCGCGCGGTAGGCCGGCAGCAGCACGCGGCCGATCAGCTCCTGCACCGAGTCGCGCGTCAACTTGCCGGCGCCGGCGCAGCGCGCGCAGCCCTGGCGGCGGCGGCGATCCCCCTTGCAGTCGGGGCAGTAGAAGATCGTCTGCGGCAGGCCACGCTCGAGCTTGCGGTAGCGCGACTCGAGGTACAGGTTGCGGCGCGGGATGCGCTTGCCGGCGGCGAGCGGGCCGAGTCCGGGTTGGGGTTGGGGTTCGGGTTCGGTCACTGGCCGGGAGGGTAGGTGGCCGGCCGGCGAGGCTCAAATGCTGCGCAACTCAGCGCGCCGGCTGGTCGGCCCGGCGGGCGCGCAGGCGACCGACGAGCCGGAAGAACTCGGTCGCCTCGATCGGTCTGCTGAGGAACGACACGATGTTCATGCGGCTCTTCTCGCCCTGCAGCTCCTTCGCCGCCTTGCTGCTCGCGACGACGACGACGTCGGTGAAGCGATCGAACGTGCGCAGGTGCTGCAACAGCCGCATCCCTTCCGAGTCGCGGCCCTCGACGCCGAGGAAGATGCAGTCGAACTCGTGCTGCCGGGCCTCGTTGATCCCGGCGTAGCCGTCGCCGGCGGTCACGACGAACTCGGGGAATTGGCGCAACCCGACCTTGATCTGGTCACGCGCGAGCTTGTCGCGTTCGACGAGCAGGATCTCCATGCATCGGCCTCCAGCGCTCTCTTCGGCATCCGGCGGCCGGTGGGTCAATGACCGGCGGAACTCCCGCTGGCATCGCGAGCCTCGCTCCGCCTAACCTGCGGCGCCATGGACGAGACCCGCTGCCTCGCCGGTGTCGACGAAGCCGGGCTCGGTCCGATCCTCGGGCCGCTCGTCGTCGCCGGGGTCGCGCTCGACGGCCCGGCGGGCGGCGATCCATGGCAGCTGCTGCGCCGGCGCGTCTCGCGCACCGGCAAAGGGCCGGACCGGATCCGCGTCGCCGACAGCAAGCTCGTCCACACCGGGCCGCACGCGCTGCGGAACCTCGAGCAGACGGCGTTGACGTTCCTGTGCGCCTGGCGCGGTGGAGCGCCGCCGACGCTGGAGGCGCTGCTGCGCGGGTTCGGCTGCGACCTCGAGCGGCTGCAGCGCTGTCCGTGGTACGAGGATCTGGCGCTGCCGCTGCCGGTGCGCGCGGATCCGGGGCAGATCGAGCTTTGGGCGCATCGGCTGCAGCAGGAGCTCGCGGCGCAGCAGATCCTGCTGCGCCACGTCGCCGTGCGCGCGATCGAGGCGGAGGAGTGGAACGAGTTGATCGCTGCCAGCGACAACAAGAGCCGGGCGCACTTCGAGGCGTTCGCGAGCGTGCTCGGGGAGCTGCTGCGGCGGCTGCCCGCCGGCGCCCATCTGGTTGCCGACCGCTGCGGCGGGATCACGCACTACGAGCCGGGGCTGCGGCGGCACATGCCGGGCGTGCCGGTCCGGCGGCTGGCGGAGGAGACCGCCGTCTCGATCTATGAAGTCGACGCCGGGGGCGGTCCGGTGCGGGTCTCTTTCGCGGTCGGCGGGGAGCAGCGGGCGTTTCCGACCGCGCTCGCGAGCTGTGTTGCGAAGTACGTGCGCGAGCTGCTGCTGATCCTGCTGAACCGCTGGTTCACGGCCCGCGTGGACGGGCTGCGGCCGACGGCGGGCTACTTCCAGGACGGGCGGCGGTTTCTCGACGACGTCGCCGGTGTGATCCGGACGCCGAACTTCCCGCGCGGGCGGCTGATCCGGGCCCGTTGAGCGGCCTGGCGCGGCCCGCTCCTTGCACTCGCCGGATCGCAGGACGGGGGTAGACTTCCGGACCCTGTCCGGGCGCCGCGGCCGAATGGTTGCGGGGCTGCGTCTTCCACCACCCGACTCGCATCCAGGCTTACTCGTGAAGATCCAGCTGCTCCACCCGCCCGTCTACCTGAACGTCTACGCGATGACGGCGCTGCGGCCGTCATTGCCGCTGGGACTCGCCTACATCGCCGCGGCGCTGCGCAAGGCAGGGCATGACGTGTCGGTCGTCGACGCCGTGGGCGAGGCGCCGGATCAGGTGCTGCCCGGGCTGCGGCGCGGGATCTCGCAGCTGGGGCTGTCGCCGCAGCAGATCGTCGAGCGGCTGGATCCGACGGCAGATGCGTTCGGGATCACGAACATGTGGTCGTTCTCCTGGCCGGTCGTGCGCGAGATCCTGCATCTCGTGCGGCAGCGGTATCCGGAGACGCCGATCGTCGCCGGCGGGGAGCACTTCACCGGCCTGCCGGACTTCTCGATGCAGGAAGCGCCGATCGACTTCATCGTGCTCGGCGAAGGCGAAGAGGGGGCCGTCGAAGTGTTCGGCGGGATCGCGGCCGGGAAGCGCGATTGGGAGAACGTGCCGGGGATCTGGTACCGCGACGCTGGCGGCGAACCGCGCAAGAGCCTGCTGCCACGCCAGCGCAAGAAGGACATCGACGAGCTGGCGTGGCCGGCCTGGGACCTGTTCGACGTCAAGGCGTACGACGAGAAGCGGCTCGTGACCGGGATCCGCTACGGCATGACCGTGCCGATCCTCGCGACGCGCGGGTGTCCGTACCAGTGCACGTACTGCTCGTCGCCGAAGATGTGGACGACGCGGTGGTATGCGCGCAACCCCAAGGACGTCGTCGACGAGATCGAGCACTGGCACAAGACGTACGGTGCCGACAACTTCCCGTTCCAGGATCTGACCGCGATCATCAAGAAGGACTGGATCGTCAGCTTCTGCCAGGAGCTGAGCCGGCGCGAGATCTGCGGCAAGATCACGTGGCAGCTGCCGTCCGGGACGCGCGTCGAGGTCATCGACGACGAGGTCGCGATGTGGCTCGCGCGCGTCAACGGCAAGTCGCTGAACTACGCGCCGGAGTCCGGCAGCGTCGAGACGCGCAAGCGGATCAAGAAGCAGATGAAGGAGGAGTCGCTGCTCCGCGCCGTCAAGGCGGCGGCGAAGTACCGGCTCAATGTGTCGGCGTTCTTCGTGGCCGGGTTCCCCGACGACACGGCTGCGGATCTGAAGCAGACGGTGCGGCTCGCGCGCAAGTTGGCGTGGCTGGGGATCACCGACATGGCGTTCGGGTTCTTCTTCCCGATCCCCAACACCGAGCTGTACCACCGGCTGCGGGAGGAGGGGCGGATCCAGGCGCTCGACGACGACTTCCTGCTGACGCCGATCTACGCCAACGAGGCGAAGGTCGAGGAGCGCAACAACTACAGCTACCACCTGACCGCCAAGCAGCTGACGCGGTGGCGGTACTGGACGCTGCTCAACTTCTACGCGGTGTCGTTCGCGACGCGGCCGTGGCGCTTGTTCTCGACCTTGTGGAACTCGCTGACCGGGCGCGAGACGCGCAAGCTCGAGACGTATCTGATCGACGTCCGCCGCAAGATCCGCGTCTCGCTGAAGGCCTGGTTCACCGGCCGCAAGCCGGCGCCGCAGCCCGCACCACCCACCGACAAGGTCGCCGCTTGAGTCGCGGACTCGCAGAGCCCATCCTGCCCGCACGATGAGCGTCGAGATCTACTACTGCACCACTTGAGGCTACGAGCCCCGCGCGGCGAGTCTCGCCGCGCAGATCCGCGACCAGCTGAAGATCCCCGCCCGCATCCTGCCCGGCAGCCGCGGTCAGTTCGACGTCCTGCTGGACGGCAGGCTGATCGCGCGCAAGGGTGACGATGCGCTGACCGAGCTCGATCCGGGCGGCTGGCCCTCGCCCCCCGCGGTGCTCGAGGCGCTGTCCGAGAGCAAGCGCAGCTGAAGTCCGCCGCGTGCGTGTCTCCTTAGAAACGGGCAGTTGGTGTCAGACTCCAACCCTCCTGAATTGGGAGGGTTGGAGTCTGACACCAACCGTCTGAATTGGGAGGGTTGGAGTCTCCTCAGAAACTGGTCATACGCCCCGTCGGCGAACGTCGCCGCCGCAGCGGCGCCCGCCAGATCCGCCGGTTTCGCGGCGTCGTGGTCGCAACTGACACCCGCTGTACCGGTACACCCGGTGTCAGACACCTGCGCGGCGGTCTACTGCACGCGCAGGGCGAGCGCGCCCGGCGCCGTGAATGCGGCCACCGGCGCCGTCGCGCTGGCCGGATGCGCGGCGGTGAACGCCTGCAGCGCTGGCTTCGGCGGACAGCCGACGACGATCGTGCGGTAGTTGCTGGTGCCGACGCCGAACTGGTTGATCTGCGACTGTGCTACCGGCGCGGCGTTCTGGACGTAGAGCACGGCGCCGCAGAGCTTGGGATCGCGCGGGATCGGGACGGTGCCGGGATCGGCGAACAGCGACAACCCGCCGTTCGCGTCGCTGGTCAGCGCGACGACGGCCGGCCCGGTCGACGGATCCACATAGACCCAGCAGACCGGGTTCGTCAGCGGCAGGCTCAGCGGCTGCGAGAACAGCGCGAGCGTCATCATCGTCAGCACCGGTGAGTTCGGCGTGTAGTGCGCACCGCCGATGCTGAGCGCACCGCCCGGCACGAAGCGCCCGCCGACCTCGAGCGTGGTCCCGTTCTGGTTCGGTGCCGGCGGGCAGCCGCGGCCGCCGAGCAGCGTGAAGCCGTCGTTGACGAACGCGTTCGGATCGAACGCGAAGTCGGTGAATGCGTTCGCGGCGCCGGCATTCGCGTTCCCCTCGGTCACCAGCTCGAGCACGAGTCCCCCACCGGCCGGAATCGCAATCGGCAGCGGCTGCGCGAATGGCAGCCGCAACGCACCGTTGGGGCCGCCGAACGTCTCCGGCCCCGGCACGCTGCTGGCGTCGCACGGGAACTGGAACGCCTGCAGCTGCACGACCGTGGTCAGCGGCGCGGTCACGTTGTCGGCGAACGCCGCCCCGAGCTCGTCCGGCTTCCGCGCGGTCACCCCGGCGCGCACGCTGAGGCGCTGCATCGTGAACGTCGTGCTGCTGCACGCCGGCGACGGTCCATCGAACCGCAGCTCGAGCTGCCGCGCGGTCAGCAGACTCGCACCGACCTCGCTCGCCGCGAAGTACTGCTGCACCCTGCCGTCGCGCACCATCAACGGCCACGGCGACGCATGCGGCAGCTCGTTGCGATCCGGCGCGAGGCTCGCCGGCAGCGAGAACGACTGGGCCGGCAGCGTGGCGGCCAACAGCCCACCGAGACCGAGGAGGAGGCGGCTCATCGTCGGCGCGGGATCGTAGCCCGCCGCGACGGCTTGCCGTGGCCCTGCCGCCCCGCCTCAATGACGCCGATGTCCGCAGCTCCGGCCGAAGACCCGCTGGCGACGATCCTGGACCGGATCCTCGCGGCCCCGCCGGCGGCACTCGAGACCGCCCTCGAGCTCGAATGCGACGCGCACCCAGCGCTCGCCTCGAAGCTGCGCGCGCGGATCCGCGCACTGGCGGAGCTCGGGCTGGTCGGCCCCGACGAGCTGGACTCTGCCGGTGCGACGATCCCCGACCGCCTCGGCGAGTTCGCCCTGCTCGAGCGGATCGGCGGCGGTGGGATGGGCGTCGTGTTCCGCGCGCGCCAGGAGGCGTTGGGCCGCGACGTCGCGCTGAAGATCCTCCGCCCCGAGTTCTCGTTCCTCGAGCACGGCCGCGCGCGGCTGCGCCGCGAGGTCGAAGCGATCGCCCGCCTCGCCCATCCCGGCATCGTCCCGATCCACACGTTCGGCGAAGCCGGCGGGATCACGTACTACGCGATGGAGCTCGTGCGCGGCGGCTCACTGCAGGACGTCGTCGACGGCCTGCGCGGGCGCGCACCGGCGACGCTCGCGCCGGCGGCGTTCGCGTCGATCGCCGGCGGCGACGCCGCAACCTGGGGGACGAGCTGGAGCGACGTCGTCGCGCGGATCCTGCTGCAGGCGGCCGACGCGCTGGCACATGCACATGCGCGCGGGATCGTGCACCGCGACGTCAAGCCCTCGAACCTGATGGCGGCGCCGGACGGCAGCGTGCGCCTGGTCGACTTCGGGCTCGCGCAGTCGAGCGAGGCAGAACGGCTGACGCGCACCGGCGCGCAGCTCGGCTCGCTGCCGTACTCGTCGCCGGAGCAGGTGCGCGGGGAACCGCTGGATGGTCGCACCGACGTGTGGTCCCTCGGGGTCGTCGGCTACGAGCTGCTGGCGCTCGAGCAACCGTTCCTCGCGCCGTCGCAGCCGGAGATCCTGCGCCGCGTCGTCGAACTCGAACCGCCGGAGCTGACGCGCCGCAATCCCGCCGTGCACGCGGACCTCGCCGCGGTCGTGCACCGCGCCCTCGAGAAGGAGCTGGAGCGGCGCTATCCGAACGCCGAAGCGCTTGCCGCCGATCTGCGGGCGTTCCTCGCCGGCCGTCCGGTCACGGCGCGGCGGCCGAGCGCGCGCGAGCGGCTGCAGCGCTGGATCCGGCGCGAGCCGTTGCGCGCGACGCTCGCTGCCCTGCTGCTGCTCGGCATGCCGACCGTGACCGGTCTTGCCGGTTACCTGATCGCGAACCAGGACCGGATCGTGCTCGGCACCGAGACCAGCCGTCGCAACCGGATCGAGCAGGCGTTGGCGCGCGGTTTCCTCGCGCTGTCGCAGCAGCACCCGGACCACGCACGCGGTGAGTTCCAGACGGTGTTGGCCGAAGACCCGGCGAACGCCGAAGCGGCGGCCGGCCTCGCCGCCTGCAGCGGCGTGGCGGCACCCGCGACCGAGATCGACGAAGCGCAGGCGGACGCCGGGCAGCTGTTCGTCGCCGCGGTTCCGGCGATCACGCGCGGGCCACGCGGCGACCGTGCGCAAGCAGCCCACGCCGCGCGCTGGCTGCGCCTCGCCCGCGAGCGGAGCCCGCAGGCGCGCCCGGTCTACTACTTCCAATCCGCGCATGCCGCTGCGCTCGCCGGCGACGGCGCCGCCTGCCGCGAGCTCGCCGCGGCGATCGGGCGCCTGTGGCCACAGGACGCGCTGGCGCAGTACTGGATCGGCACCGCGCTGCTCGAGCAGGACCCTCCGGCCGCGCGCACGGCGCTGCAGCGCGCGCGCGAGCTCTCGCCACGGCTCGCCGCCGCAGCCGGCAACCTCGGCCTGCTCGCCATGCGCGAAGGGGATTTCGCGGCTGCGCGCGAGGCATTGACCGAAGCCTGCACGCTCGCGCCGGCCGCCGTCGAACCGCGGATCAACTTGGCGATCGCCTGTCTGCAGCTCGGCGACGCAGCTGCCGCGACGGCTGCGATCGACGCCGCGCTCGCCGCGGCGCCAGAGCATCCGGGCGCGCACTACAACCGCGGCATCGTCGCCCTCGCGACCGGAGACGCCGATCGCGCGCTCGCGGAGTTCACGCGCGCAACCGAGCTCGATCCGTCGTACCGCGAAGCCTGGAACAACCGCGCCGGGCTCGAGTACCAGCGCGATGACTTCGCCGCCGCCGAGCGCAGCTTCCGTCAGCTCGCCGAAATCGCGCCGGACTGGCCACAGGCACACGCCAACTACGCCCTGGTCCTGCAGCGCCGTGGCGCGCTGCGCGAAGCGGCGGCGGCGTTGCAGCAGGCAGTCGCGCTGGCGCCGCGCGACCGCGAGCTCCACGACGACCTGCTGGCCGTGCTGCGCGCGCTGCGCGACGACGCCGCCATTGCCGCCGAAGAAGCGCGGTTCGGGCGGTAGCCGGACCGCCAGCCGGTGGCGGCCACGCGCCCGGCGGCGTTCAATCCGCGCGTGACCGACCCGCTCCCCGCCGAGCTCGAGTTGCTGCTCGAACGGCATCTGCCGGCGCTGCGCGCGTTCGTGCGGCTGCGCGCCGGACGCGTCGTCGCCGCGCGCGAGTCCTCGTCCGACCTCGTGCAATCGGTCTGCCGCGAGCTGCTGAAGGGTGCCGAGCGGTTCGAGTATCAGGGCGAGGCCGCGTTCAAGAGCTGGCTCTACACGGCCGCGCTGCGCAAGATCGTCGAGAAGGACCGCTACTACCGCTCGCAGAAGCGCGATGCCGGGCGCGAGATTCCGGCCGACGGCCATGGGGACGAGCAGGACGGTTCGCTGCTCGATTGCTATGCGACGTTCGCGACGCCGAGCCGCGACGTCGCCGTGCGCGAGCAGCTCGCGCGGGTCGAGCAGGCGTTCGAGCAGCTCAACGACGAGCAGCGCGAAGTCGTGACGCTGGCGCGGATCGTCGGCCTCCCGCACGCCGACATCGCCCGGCAGATGGGGCGCAGCGAGGAGGCGACGCGCCAACTGCTGCGCCGCGCAATGATCAAGCTGAGCGAGATCCTGACGGACGAATGAGCCGCCGGCGCACCTTCGCAACTGGTCCAACGCCCCGTCGGTGAACGTCGCCGCCGCAGCGGCGCCGAGATCGCCGGCTTCGCGGCGTCGTGGTCGCCGCGTCGCGGCGGTGAGAGGACTGACACCGGCACCGGGCGCGCTATCCTCCCCCGCCCCGATGACCGAGCCCGCGAGCGAACTCAGCAAGACCTACGAGCCGGCGACGATCGAACCGCAGATCACGCGCCGCTGGCTCGACGCCAAGGCGTTCGCCGCAACGCCGGACGAGCGCGACCGGCGCTACGTGATCATGATGCCACTGCCGAACGTGACCGGTGCCTTGCACATGGGGCACGCGATGGACGGCGTCATGCAGGACCTGCTGATCCGCTGGCACCGGATGCTCGGCGACAACACGCTGTGGATGGCCGGCACCGACCACGCCGGGATCGGCACGCAGGCGGTGGTCGAGCGGCGGCTGTTCGAGCTCGAGGGGAAGACGCGGCACGACCTCGGCCGCGACGAGCTGGTGCGCCGGATCTGGGCCTGGAAGGACCAGTACCAGCAACGCATCGTGCAACAGCAGCAGGCGATGGGCGCGTCGTGCGACTGGGACCGCACGCGGTTCACGATGGACGCAGTCTGCACGCGCGCCGTGCGGGAGACGTTCTTCCGGATGTTCGCCGATGGGCTGATCTACCAGGGCGTGCGCCTCGTCAACTGGGACTGCCAGCTGCAGACCGCGGTCGCCGACGACGAGCTCTACAAGCAGGAGGTGCAGGGGCACTTCTGGCACCTGCGCTATCCGGTCCTCGAACCGCGACCCGGTGAGCCGGCGCAGATCGTCGTCGCGACGACGCGGCCGGAGACGATGCTCGGCGACACGGCCGTGGCCTGTCATCCCGACCCGCGTGCAGCCCTGGCGGCGGCGATCGCGCGCGCACGCGAGAAGCTCGCGCAGGCACCGGCGAAGGAGCAGGAACAGGCCGCGGCGGAGCTCGCCGGCCTGGAGCAGCGTGCGCAGACGCATCTCCCGCAGCTCGAACGGATCGCGCAGATGGCGCGCGAAGGTCGCCGGATCCGCCTGCCGCTGCTCGACCGCGAGATCCCGCTGATCCTGGACGAGTGGGCGAAGCCGGAGCTCGGCAGCGGCTGCGTCAAGATCACGCCGGCACACGATCCGAACGACTACGAGGTCTGGCAGCGCCATCGCGACGAGATCGACGCGATCAACGTGTTGAACCCCGATGGCACGTTGAACGCCAACGCCGGTCCGTTCGCCGGCCTCGAACGCTTCGACGCGCGGCGCCGCGTCGTCGCGGCGCTGCAGCAGCTCGGTCTCGTCGAGCGCATCGAGGACCGCGTGCTCGATATCGACCACTCCGACCGTAGCAAGACGATCGTCGAGCCGTATCTGTCGCGGCAGTGGTTCGTGCGCATGGGCGACGTGCCGGGCGGCGTCACGCTCGGCCGCGGCACCGCCAACGAGATGCATGCCCCCGGTCTCGCGCAGGCCGCGATCGATGCCGCACGCGCCGGCTGGCGCAGTCCGAGCGGGCGCAACGTGACGTTCCATCCGGACGAGCGCTACCAGCGGCAATACACCGCATGGCTGCGTGAGAAGCGCGACTGGTGCATCAGCCGCCAGCTCTGGTGGGGACATCGGATCCCGGTGTTCCACGGCAAGCTCGCGGCGCAGAAGCTGGTGGCCCTCGAAGGCGTCCTGCAGCCGTTCACGGCGAGCCCGGACGTGCGTGCCTGGGTGTTGCTCGCCGACGGACGCCGGCTCGCGCCGCTCGCCGCGATCGACGTCCTGCGCGCCGATCCGTCCGGCGACGTCGAGGTGCAGGTCTGCTGCCGCACGCACGAGCTCGAGGAGCGGATCGCGCCGATGCTGCGCACGGCCGGTCTCGCGCCGGACCCGGACGTGCTCGACACCTGGTTCTCGAGCGGGATCTGGCCGTTCAGCACGCTCGGATGGCCCGACCCCGAGACCGCGCAGGTGGAGCCGGGGCAGACGCCGCTCGGCGGCGACCCGGACTGCCTGCGCTACTACTACCCCGGCTCCTGCCTCGTGACCGGCCGCGACATCATCACGCTGTGGGTCGCGCGGATGGTGTTGCTCGGGATGTATTGCCTCGGCGACGTGCCGTTCACCGACGTGTTCATCCATGCCAACATCCAGGACGGCAAGGGCGTGCG
>CAZABP010000080.1:0-15310 GCA_964483245.1 uncultured candidatus Brocadiaceae bacterium
GCTGTTCGGGCACGAGCGCGGCGCGTTCACCGGGGCGGACCGCGATCGCCCCGGGCTCGTGCGCGCGGCGGCCGGTGGCGTGCTGTTCCTCGACGAGGTGACCGAGCTGGATCAGGAGCTGCAGGCGAAGCTGCTGCGGTTCCTCGAGGAAGGGAGCGTGCGCCCGCTCGGCGGTGAGCGCGCGGAGCGGACCGACGTGCGCGTCGTCGCGGCGACGAACCGGACACCGGCGGCCGAGATCGCGGCGGGCCGGCTGCGCGCGGATCTGTACTACCGGCTCGCCGTGGTCACGCTGGAGCTGCCGCCGCTGCGCGAGCGGAGCGGCGACATCCCGCTGCTGGCGCAGGCATTCCTGGCGGAGGCGGCGCGGGGACGCGGCGCGCAACCGCGGCAGCTCAGCGCGGAATGCCTGACCGAGCTCGGACGCCGGCGCTGGCCGGGGAACCTGCGTGAGCTGCGCAACGAGATGCAGCGGCTCGACGCGCTCGCCGAGCAGGACGTGATCGGTCCGGAGCTGCTGTCGCCGGAGATCGGCAGCCCGCTCGGTGGTGGCACGCTCGACCTCGCGCGGCTGGAACGCGAGGCGATCGCGGAGGCGCTGCGGGTGGCGGGCGGCAACAAGAGCGAAGCGGCTCGGCTGCTCGGGATCAGCCGGCGGACGCTGTACCACAAGCTCGGCGACGGGACTGTGTAGGAACTACACACCTGTGCGGGGGCGCCCGGTCGCGGATCGGGACCGGGGCGCGGAAGTCCATGTCTCGCAGGATGTTGCGGATCTGATCCCTCCGGCACGGAGGTTGACTGAGGGGGGCGGTGCGCCTGCTCCCCCAGACCATCCCCGTGCTCGCCTGCCTGGCCGTGCTCCCGGCCCAGAGCATGCTGCGTGAGCGCGTGCCGGATCTGCTGGCGCATCTCTCGATCCCTGCTGGATCGCACACCGAGGCGCAGCGGCTGCGCGAGCTGTGCACCGATCCTGCGCTCGCGGCGCTCGCCGCTGACGAGGACTGGCGTGAGCCGCTGATGCTGCTGCAGGGGATCCTCGCCCGTTCGACCGGCGAGGTAGAGCTCGGGCTCGCGGCACTGCAGCCGCGCGCCGACGAGACGGACGTGCCGCTGCTGATCTGCCGGTTGCAGCTCAGCGCGCAGGCCCAGGAGATCGTGCAGCGCGTGCTCGCGCGCCGCGACCTGATCGGGCGCAGCCGGGTGCTGAACGGACGCGCGATCTACGAGATCGCCGGTCCGGGCGCTGCAGCCGGAGCGAACCCGTTGCAGCAGGTCGGCACGGTCGTCGAGCTGCTCATCGATGGGCAGGACCTGCTGATCTCGAACAGTGCCACGGCGCTCGCGGCCTGGGTCACGCACGCACCGGCGGAAGCTGTGCCGCCGACTTCCAGCGCCGACGCGCTCGACGCGACGCTGTATGTCGCGCTCGACAAGCTCGCGCCACGGCTCGGCCGCTGGTTCGAGGGCGCGGCTGATACGGCCGCGGATCGCACGGCGCCGACACGCGTCGGTCGTCATCACGCCTTCGACAGTCTCGGTTTCTGGCTCGGTTGGTCCGGCCTGGTCAGCGCGCGCGATGCGACGTTGACGCTGCGCCCGGTCGCCCAGGGGCTCGAGCTGCGCATCGACGTCCAGGTGGGTGGCGACGGGCCGGATGGCTGGCTCGCGGCGGCTGCGCCGGCGGCCGACCTCGACACGCTGATCGCGGAGCTGCCGGCAGCCGGAGCCCAGCCGGGAACGCACGTGTTCGCGACGCTCGCGATGACGCTCGATCTGCCGCGCCTGCTCTCGCCGCGCGGCCCCGCAGGTGGCCCAACAGGTGGCGGCCGGCTCGCCTCGATGCAGGGTCACCTGTGTGGTGGCGTGCGCGGGCTCGGCCTCGATCTCGAGAAGCAGATCCTCTCTCAGCTCGGTTCGACGTTCGCCGTGCAACTCGCGGCATCGGTCGAGCAGGGTTGGATTCGTCCCATGTTCCTCCTCCAGACCCGGTCCCCGAAGGCGGCGCAGCGTCTTATCGCTGACCTTCGCGGCCAGTTCACGCGGCTCGGCATGGTAACCGCGGGAACACAGCCGCCGGTGAAGGGTGCTCGCACCCCGACGGCGCCGGCGCACGGGGGTGCGCCCGACACCGTCGAGTCTCTGCACGTCAGCGTGCCGGGGCTGGGGGAGGCCTATCTCGCGGCAGTGCAGTCGCATCTCGTCTGCACGCCCGAGCCCACGCTGATCGACGCACTGCGCGCGCGGACGCGCACGAGCGCTGTCGACTTCGCGCAGCATTCCTCGCATGCAAAGGCGCCGTTCGGAGCGATGACGCTCGATCTGCGCCATCTGTCGCCAGACCGCAGCACCACGAGCACGCGCTCGTCGCTGCTGACCCGCTGGCATGGCACGGCTTCGTGGGCGAACGGGACGCTGACCTGCTCCCTGTTCGCGGCGACTCAGCGCTAGCTCTTTCTCTTTCCACCGAATTCGTTTCCGGGGGCCGCTCCTCACTGGGGCAGGCAGGGGCGGCTCCCGGCTGTTTTTGGCATTCGTAGACCGGGGATCATCCCTCACTGGGGCAGGCAGGGGTGGTCCCCGGCTGTTTTTGGCCGACCCGGGATCAGTAGATCTCGATCACCGCTGCATCGAGCGGCGGCTCGACGACGGCCGAGCCTTGGCGCAGGTCCGCGCATGCGATCTCGCAGCGTTCGCCCAGGCGCAGGAAGCCGAGGCGGTCCAGGCCGAGAGCGGCGCAAGTGCCGAGATCCGGGATCACGATGGCACGGATCCCTGGATCGAGCGCCTGGCGCAGCGCCGTGACGAGCAGTGCGTGCGCGCGGTCCGGCGCGAGCCCAGCAACGCCGAGCAGCTCGACGTGCAGGTTCCGCTCGACCTGCGCGCGCAGCACGCGGCGTTCGCGCAGCAGCAGGAATCCATCGAGGCCGTGGTCGTCGCCGACCCCGAACATGCGCGCCGTGCGCAGCTGCGCACGCAGGCCGGCGATGTCGTAGGCCTGCACCAACGCGACCTGCTGCGCCAGGCGCTCGATCGCCGCGACGACGGCCGGTGCGTCCGCCTCGGTCAGCTCGCGGATCGAGACCGCGCGCTCCGGCTCGCGGGCCAGGTGCGGCGTGACCATCGGCTGCGCGCCGATCCAGAACCGGAACGGGAGCAGACCCTGCATCGGCGCGCGGCACAGCGCGAACATCCGGCGCACGGCCGGCACGCTGCCGGTCCCGGCGAAGAACACGGTGTAGGCGTGCGTGTAACCTTTGCTGCGCGCGCGTCGCACCAGCTCCTGGACGAGCTGCAGCGCGGTCTGCGCTCCGGCCGCCCCACGCTCGACGGTCAGGAACGTCGTGAACACGGCACGGCGCAGCTCGCCGCGGTGCAGGAACCGGCTCGGGACTCCGGCGAACCACCCGACCAGCACACCGTCGCGCTCCTGCGTGATGCAGAGCTCCGGATCCCCGTCGGGGCGTGCGAGGTACTCCGCGAGCAGCTCCGGCGTGAACTCCCAGCAGGGTCGCGCCCAGTTGCGCCGCATCAGGTCGGCAGCGCGGGTGAGCAGGTCTGGTGCCATGTTCACGCTGCCGGCGCCTCCAGGCGCATGCCGCTCCGCAGCCACTGCGCTGCCGGTTCGTAGCGAGGAGGGTGATCGCTGCCGCCCGCGACGACCACGCGCTCGACGGCGAGCCAGCAGTCGATCGTCGCGACGCGCACGCCGTCGTCGCTGACGGCGCCAACGGTGCCCGGCGGTTCGGTGCACGGCTCCTGCGTCACGGTCACGCGTGCGAGCCCGAGCTCCTGGTCGCCGGCCCGCACGCGGGGCGCCGGCCACGGAGAGCGCAACGGCAGGTAGTCGCAGGCACGCACGAGGCGTGCGATTCTCGCGGCTGGCTGATCGAACGGCACCTGGCCTGCGTGCGGCGGGCGCCAGCCGAACCGGCGCAGCGCGGCCCGGTCCTGCGACTGGCGTGGGACCGCCTCGCCGGCGGCGGCAGTCGCGAGCAGGCGTTCGATCAGAGTCAGCCCGTCGCGCAGCGCGCGCAGGCTCAGCGTGCCGCCGGTGTCCGTCTCGCCGATCGGAAACCGGGTCTGGAACGCGATCGCGCCGGTGTCGAGGCCGGCGTCCATCCAGTGCAGCGTCGCGCCGTGCTCGGTAGCACCCTCGACCAGCGCCCAGCTCGCCGACATGACGCCGCCGAACCCCGGCAGCAGCCCCGGGTGCAGGTTGAACCAGCCGATCCGCGCCGTGCGTAGGACTTCGGCCGGCAGCTTGGCCAGCGAGTGGACGTTGAGCCCGACGTCGATCTGCGCCCCGGCGAACGTGTCGGTCAGCTCGCCGCGGGCGAGCTGCGCAGCGGAGAGGGTGCGCAGCTGCGCACCCTGCGCGGCGCGCGCCAGGCCCGGCAGCTCCGGCGGGTCCTCGGCGGCGGCGAGCGCGACGATCGGATGGCCGAGCCGCAGCAGCAGCCGCAGCGCCTGGGCGCCGGCCCCTTCGCCGCCGACCAGCGCGACGTTCATCCGCGGCGCGCCTGCACGTAGCGCGCGATCTCGGCCGGCGTGCGGAACTGGGCCGGGTCGAGCTGCTCCGGGTCGACGCGGATCCCGAACGCCTGCTCGAGCCGCAGCAGCAGGTCGACGAATGCCAGCGAGTCGAGCAGCCCGTCCTGGAACAGGTCGACGTCGGCGCCGGCGACGTCGAGGTGCAGGTCGGTGCGCAGGATCGCGAGGATCTGCGGCAGCTCGGGCGCGGCGGTCATGCGGTCGGCGGCGGGACGCGAGGGCGGAACAGCTCGCGCAGCCGCACGCGGTCGACCTTTCCGTTCTGGTTGGCCGGCAGCTCGGTCAGCGGGAGCCAGTGGCCCGGCAGCATCCACGGCGGCAGCCGCTGCGCCAGCGCGGCGCGCAGCTTTGCCGGCGGCAGCTCCTCGCCTGGTCGACTGCGGTAGGCGCAGCAGATCGCCATCCCCTCGAAGCCGCTGGTCGGCAGCGCGACGACCGCCGCCTCGGCGACCGCGTCCTGCGCGTGCAGCGCCGCCTCGATCTCGCCGAGCTCGATCCGGTAGCCGCGGCTCTTGATCTGCGCGTCGCGGCGCCCGGCGAACCACAGCAGGCCCGCGGCGTCGCGGCGCGCGAGGTCACCGGTCCGGTAGATCCGGTGCACCTCCCCGCGTGCATCGGTCCAGGTCGGGAACGCCTGCGCCGTGCGCTCCGGATCGCGCCAGTAGCCGGGGCTCAACCCGTCGCCACCGAGACACAGCTCGCCGGTACCGTCCGCCGGCAGCTCGCGCAGCTCGTCGTCGACGATCCAGGCCTGCTCGCGCGGGCAGGGGATCCCGATCGGGATCGCGGCGGCCGGGTCGCGCGGGGCTTCGGTCAGCTCGTGGTACGTGCTCGCGATCGTCGCCTCGGTCGGTCCGTACAGGTTCGTGAACCGCGCGTGCGGCAGGCGCTGCATCAGCCACTGCAGCGTCGGCGTCGGGAGCACTTCGCCGCACCAGGACAGCTCGCGCAGCTCCGGGAAGTCGCCGGCGCGCACCGCATCGAAGCGGTGCAGCCAGACCAGGGCCGAGGGGACCGAGAACCACTGCGTCAGCCGGTGCGTGCGGATGAACTCGGCGAGCTGGCCCGCGTGCAGCAGCGCGTCGGCAGGGACCAGGTGCAACTCGCCGCCGGCGCTCAGCGTTCCGTGCAGGTCGAGCGTCGACAGGTCGAAGTGCAGCGGCGGATGGCAGGAGCGGCGCTCGCCAGGACCGAGCCGGAAGTGCGGCACGGCCCAGGCCAGGAACGATTGCACGTTGTGGTGCGTGATCGCGACGCCCTTCGGATCGCCGGTCGAGCCGGACGTGTACAGCAGGTGCGCGACCGCGTCGTCTGCGGGTGCCGCGATCTCGTCGAGCGGCGCTGCGCTCGGGCCTTCGTCGATGCGCAGCAGTCGCGACTGTGGCATGCCGGCGTCGGTCAGCTTGCCCGCGAGCTCTGGGGTCACCCAGGCGAACGCCGGCTCGCTCGAGCGGAGGATCTTCGCCAGCCGCGCCGGCGGGCTCTGCGGATCGAGCGGCACGTAGATGCCGCCGGCGCACAGCACGGCGTAGATCGCTTCCACGGCTGGCGTCGTCTTCGGCGTCAGCAGCGCGACGCGGTCGCCGTCGCGCAAGCCGGCGGTGCGCAGTGCGCACGCACGGCGGAGCACGCGGTCCGCGAGCACGCAATACGTGACGCTCTGCCCCCGCTCGACGACCGCGGTCGCGTCCGGCATCTCGGCTGCGCGCGCGAGGAACGCCGCGTGCAAGGTCATGCCGGGACGGCGCGTTCGGCGAGCTGCATCGCCGTCTGCAGGTGCACGAGGTCCGCCTCTTCGGCCGGCACGTCGGTGATCAGCGTCGTGAACCCGGCGCGCAGGTAGCCGGCCAGCACGGCAGCGACCTGCGCATGGTCGCCGACCAGGTACGGGCAGAACGTCTGGTAGTTCTGGAACGGGTGCAGCCAGTACGTCTTCGCCTGCTCGGCTGACTGCCGCGCGAGGTCGGCGAGCTGGCGGTGCCAGTGCGAGTCGGAGACCTTCATCGCGAGCCCGTGCGCGAGCTGGCCGCGCCGGTCCGGCGGGAACCGCGCGTGCGCCACGCGCCAGGCGTCAGCTGCGTCCTCGCGCGCGAGGATCCCGACCCGGATCCCGCGGCGCAGGCCGGGTTCGAACGGCTGCGTGTAGTGCTCCGGCGGCTCCGGATAGCTGACTGCGGTCGCGCCGAGCGCGTGCGCCGCCGCGAGCCCGGCCGGCGACGAGCCGGAGATCAGGAACGCCGACGCGAGCTCCGGCGGCAGCGGCGGCGTCAGCTTGAGCCCCTGCACCTGCCACCAGGTCCCCGGCTCACTGGTCGCTTCGCCATCCAGCAGCCGCTGCACGATCCGCGCGAACTCGATCGTGCGGTCGTAGCGCCGGTCGTGCTCGGTCTGGTCGCCGAGCGCGACGAGGTCGTTCTTGAAGCCACCGGCGAGCAGATTCAGGTCGATCCGGCGTGCGTGCAGGTGCGCGAACGTCGCGACCAGCTTCGCGACCGTGTACGGATGCTGGTAGATCGGCTGCACCGCGATCAACGGCACGAGGCGCTCCGTTGCCGTGCGCAGCACTTCGGCGGCGAGCCACGGATCGACGAGTCCGTTGTCGGTGTAGACCAACATGCCGTGGCAACCGTGCAGCTCGCTCCACCGCGCCGCCGCCTGCATCCGCGGGATCAGCTCTCGCTGCGGGACCAGGTTCGACGGCGGGCAGGTCGTGTAGACGGTGGTCCGGAGCTGCTCCATTGCGAGGCCGGCGGATCATAGCTGCGCCTGCGCGGGCGCAGTACAAGCCGCGCATGGCGCGGCTGCACCTCGCACTCGACCAGGGCACGACCTCGAGCCGTGCGTTCGTCTATGACGACGATGGCATTGTGCGGGCGCGTGCGACGCGCGCGCTGACGCAGCATTTCCCCTCACCCGGCCTCGTCGAGCACGAGGCCGAAGAGATCTTCGCCGGACAGTGGGATGCGGCGCGCGAAGCCGTCGCCGCGGCCGGCGGCGGCGACGTGGCATCGGTCGGGATCACGAACCAGCGCGAGACCGTCGTGCTGTTCGAGCGCGCGAGCGGCAAGCCGCTGCACCGTGCGATCGTGTGGCAGGACCGGCGCACGGCGGAGCTGCTCGCGCAGTTGCGCGCAGCAGGCCACCAAGCCGCCGTGCGTGCGCGGACCGGGCTGACGCTCGATCCGTACTTCTCGGCGGCGAAGATCGCCTGGCTGCTCGACCAGGTGCCCGGCGCCCGCGCGCGCGCCGAACGGGGTGAGCTCGTCGCCGGCACGATCGACTGTTGGCTGCTGCACCGGTTGACCGCCGGTGCGGTCTGCGCGACCGAACCGTCGAATGCGAGTCGCACGAGCCTGTTCGACCTCGCGGCCGGCGACTGGAGTGACGAGCTCTGCACACGTTTCCGCGTGCCGCGGGCCTGCCTGCCGGAGATCCGCGCCTCGGCAGGAGACTTCGGCACCGTCGCCGCGACCGGCTGGCCGATCCGCGGCGTGCTCGGCGATCAACAGGCGGCGTTGCTGGGCCAGGGCTGCACGTCACCCGGCATGGCGAAGTGCACGTACGGGACCGGTGCGTTCCTGCTGCTGCACTGTGGCGATCGCGTGCCGGCGCCGCCAGCCGGGATCGTTGCGACCGTCGCATGGCGCATCGGCGCCAAGACCGAGTACGCGCTGGAGGGGAGCATCCTCGTCAGCGGCGCGCTCGTGCAGTGGCTGCGCGATGGACTCGGCTTGATCCGGGACTCCAGCGAGATCGAAGCGCTCGCACGCGCGGTCCCGGACAGTGGGGGACTGACGATCGTGCCGGCGCTGACCGGGCTCGGCGCGCCGCACTGGGACCCGACCGCGCGTGGCGCCATGTTCGGGATCACGCGGGGGACGCGCCGCGAGCACATCGCGCGCGCCGCGCTCGAAGCCATGGCATTGCAGGTCGACGATGTGCTGCAGGCGTTCGCCGCCGGCGGCACCGCACCGTTGCGCGAGCTGCGCGTGGACGGTGGCGCGACCGCGAACCGGTTGCTGCTCGAGATCCAGGCCGCGCTCAGCGGCGTCCCGGTGCTACGCCCACCGGACATCGAGACGACGGCGCGCGGCGCGATGTGCATCGCGCGGATCGGGGGCGGGGAACGCGGGATCCCGAGCGCGGCAGCGTCCGCCTTCGTGCGGATCGCATCGGATCCGCGGCTCCTCGACCGGGATCGCCTCCGGCAGCGCTTCCGGACTGCCGTAGAGCGCTCGCGCGAGTGGCCGTGAGTGCGTCCTGACAAGTCGGAGCTTGGACTGCGCTATTGCACGGCGCCGCCAAACGTCACGCGCAAGACGTCCGAGAGGATGAGGCTGCCTGAGATGTGGGCCTGAAAGTACAGGTGCTGGTGGAGCAGCGCGGGATCGTTTGGGATCGGGATGGGGAAGAACGTCGCATCTCCCATCGTAGAAGCCGTGCGGCTGTCGAGCTGGGTCCAGTTGTCGACAAGGAGCCGGCAGGGCAGGCCTTGGTACTCCTGGTATCCGGCCCCGACGACGAGGTTGACGGTCGCGCCCGCTCCCGCTTGGCGAGCTTGGAATAGCAGCGTCCCGCCGAGCTGCGGGAACCCGTACGCGTCGAGCTTGGGCCCGATTGGAGTCGACTCTCCTTCGAGCAGCCAGAGCACGGGTGCATGGCCCTTGTAGAGGCGATCGTTCGGCGGTTGCGGCGAGTACACGACCATCGCGTAGTCCGGCCAGTTGTCGTCGGCAACCCAGTCGACGCCATAGTTGCACGAGCCTTCGACAAAGCTCGTGCGCATCCAGATGCCGAGATGGTCGCTGGCCCCGATCGTGAAGGACTGCCCCGGATCGAACGGGATGATGATCGGGAACGTGTTCCAGCTCCGCGCGCTCCACATCGGCTGATGGAGCACGATGTCCTTCGGACCTGCGATGACCTGCACCGGGTTGTGCCCGCTGCTTGGCGGCGTCGAAGCAAACGGCCACATCAACCCGCTCACGTCTCCGGGAGGGTAGCTGGCGGTCATCTTGTAGACCCACAGCTCGTGGACCCGGAGCTTGGCGGCGCAGCCCGAGACTCCGCGCCAAGCCCGCATGCCGATCCCTCGGATGGTGACTGCCTGGCCGAACAGTCTCGGTGCGCCGTAGGCGAGTGACATTCCTTGGAACCCACCCGTGCTCACACCCAGACCTTGGAACGTTGCGTCCGAAGTCGCCGGGGCGTTGTAGAACAGCGGACCGCTGCCGTAGGCCTGCGCGTACGAGCTCGGAACGACTCGCGTGATACGTTGGTCCGGAACCTCATGTGTGCAGCCGGCGGGTTGCGGGATGCTCGTCACGAATCCCGGGTGCGTGCGCTGGCTGACGTGGCTTCCGTCGTTCTGGATCGTGCGGGCTGCGATGGAGACTGGCACAATCAACCCCGTTACCAATCCGTCCACCGCGCGGATGCGGATGTCGACCGACGTCGTCCCGGACCCCGGTACGCGAAACGTGACGCGCTCGTGCGTGTTGCGCGGCGAATCGGAGCGTGCGATCACGATTCCGCCATGGAGCACTTCGAGATCGATGTTGGCCCAGCCCATGCCGCTGCCGGCGGCGGGATCGAACTCCGGCGGGAACACACGCGGCCAGGCGATCGCGAGGGCGCACAGGCTGCCGCCGGTGACACCGGTCCAGGTCGTAGTCACCGGGCTCGTGTCGGCCAGTGAAACAGTCTGGGCGAATGCGTTGTCCAATCGCTGCGCGAACCGTGCCAGAAGGTCATCGCGCGTGTAGCCGGACCCGACGGCGTTGCGCTCCACGTACGTTGCGCGCGAATGCGCTGTGCCCCATCCACTGGATTCCATCAACGGATCGATCGTCGCGAGCAGGATCGCCGCCCGCGTCTCCTGCGCGTCGGCGAGCGGGAGATGACCGCGATACAGCGCCGCCGCGCCAGCGACCTGCGGCGCGGACATCGAGGTACCGGCGGCGTTGTATTCGTTCTGTCCGAGCGCGGTCCCCCGGCAGCCCCCGGGGTTGTGCTTGTAGTCGATCAGCGGCATCACGACCTGGGTCAGCGTTGGGTCGAGCGAAGTTCCATGGCCCGCACCCGAGGCGCTGACGTCGGGGTAGTAGCGCTCCGGATCGCCGAACAACGGACCTCGGCTCGTGTAGCGCTGCGGGAAGCGCGCGGTGGAGGAGACGTACTTGTGTACGTTGCCGACGCTGAGCCCGTTCGTGAAGCCGTGTCCGAACTCTGCTGCATCCCCTTCGTTCCCTGCGGCCGTGACGACGAGGATGTCGAACTCCCGGGAAAGCAGATCGAGCGAGAGCTGCGTGATGTCCTGCGGATCCGACCAGCCCGCGTACGAGATGTTCAGCACATCCACGAGCGTGCCCTGCTCGGGCAGACCGGGGTTCTCCAGGATCCACTGCGCGAGCGCCTGGATCGCATCGAGCACGATGCTGGTGCTGGTCGCCCATGTGGGGGTCTGGCTGATGCTGAACGACAGGAGCTGTGCGTCGGGGGCGTGGCCCATGCTAAAGTACGAGGTTGGAGAATCGAGGATACCTACTGCGATCGCGGCGACGCCGGTGCCGTGCCTTGCCTGCGGATACCAGGGTTGAAGCAAAGGACATTGCGGGTCGACCCGCGGCAGGGTCGTGGTCGAGTTGCAGTCGATGTTGCCGATCTGCGTGTGCGCGAGGACCCTCGACATGTTCGGGTTGTTTGCAGACCGGAATGCCCTGTGGTGATCAGGGTTTGGCTGCCACAACGGCAAGTCGCCAGTCTGGTCGAGATCGACACCCGTGTCGAAGAGGGCCACGACGGCTCCGACGCCAGTCAACGGAGGTTGCCCGAGGTGCACGGCCTGGAAGTTGTGGTTGTCCTGGTCGCCGCTCCGGCCGATCAGAGAGCCGGACGACAGAGCGGATGCGGCAAGCGGCCGCCAAGCGTCCGGCACGACGCTGCGCACGAGCGGATGCGCGAGGAGCTCCTGAAGGCGGGCGCGCGGGATCTCGATCGCACAAGCACTGGCGATCCAGTACTGCTCGTCGACGCGACCACCGAGCTCACCGAGGCGCTTTGCAACCGCATCCTGGTCGGCCTTCACCGCATCGCGGAGTTGCGCCAGCAGCCGCACTCGCTGGCTGCGGTCCGCCGAGGCGCGGATCTCGGCCATCTTCGCGGACAACGAGAAACTGCGGCCCCTGAGTGAGGTTATCCAACGCTCCGTCGCGGCGAGCTGTCCTTGCCGCTGCGAGCCGGTCGCCTGAGCCGCGAGCGCGGACGCAAGCGCGGCGAGGACAAAGACGGCGACTCGCCATGATCTGCCAACCCGACTGGTTCCCATCGGTCTCACTTTCATGACCAGGATGCGCAGTTGTTCCGCGCTCGTAACGCTTGGACGCCGCGGATGACGCCTGGGCACCCGTGCAACTCGGCGCAACGAACGCGTGCACGGTCAGCGCCTGGGACGTCACTGCAATTTCAGTGACGCGGTAGCATTTCTCGCGCTGGCATGCCGGTTGTTCCACATGGATCGCTCGGCGAACCAGAGTGACGACAACGCAAACGTGAGGCTTCCGATGGCTCCCCTGGAAGATAGATGCTCCCGACCGACGCTGGCGCTTGCATTCGCTGGGGTCGTGTCCATTCTCGTCGTTGGCGTCCCGGCACAGTTGCAGGTCAACTGGGCGAGGGCGTCGGTGCTCGGTCCTCGCAGCAGGCACGCGATGGCATTCGACGAGGCGAGGGGGAGAATGATCCTGTTCGGGGGAGGTGAAGAGTCGCTCGCTGGCTATGCGGGAGGAACATGGGAATGGGATGGCATCTCGTGGATGGCGCGCAGACCTGGGAGCGAGCCAAGTGCCCGAACCTACTATGCAATGGTCTACGACCGCGCCCGCAGTGAAAGCGTCATGTTCGGTGGGTGGAGCAATTCGGGTACCCTTTCGGAAACGTGGGCTTGGAATGGCGTCACGTGGAGCAAACAGTCGCCGCTGGCGAGTCCATCTCGCCGTGTCACCGCGATGGCGTACGATTCCGTGCGTAATCGTGTGGTGCTCTTCGGCGGCTCCGACGGCTCGTCGGCGACTCCTCTCGGCGATACCTGGGAGTGGGATGGCGTCAACTGGTCAGACCGCCGCCCCGCGATCGCTCCTCCTGTGAGGTACGCGAGCGCCATGGTGTACGACGCTGCCCGCAAACGGGTCGTCTTGTTCGGCGGCTCGAGTCCTTCCGGTCAACTGGGCGACACCTGGGAATGGGATGGCATGGCCTGGGTACAGCGATTTCCAGCGGTCAGCCCACCAGCGACCAGAGAGCACCAGATGGCCTACGACTCCGTTCGGCAGCGCGTGGTTCTCTTCGGTGGCTGGGGACCCGCAGGCTTCACTGGTACATGGGAATGGGACGGTACGAACTGGATCCAACGGAACCAGACGCCTGAGCCCACGCCGCGCACGGGCCATGCGATGACGTACGACTCCGTGCGTGGTTGCACTGTGTTGTACGGCGGGGGCGACTTGAAGGTTGGCGGACTGCTGTCCGACCGCTGGGAATACGACGGGATCGCATGGGTGCGGCGCGATTCCGGTGTGCCTCCATCACGAGGCGGCCATGGGCTGGCGACGGACCTGATCCGCAACCGCGTAGTTCTGTTCGGCGGCGAATACGGTCTCCCCAAGAACGACACGTGGGAGTGGGATGGGAGTGCCTGGCAGGCGATGTCCTCGACGACCAGTCCGCCGGGCCGGCGCAAGCACGCGATGGCCTACGACGTCGCGCGCAAGCTCGTCGTGCTGCACGGCGGCGACGATGGCACGTCGTTGCTCAGCGACACCTGGGAATGGGACGGCGCCAACTGGCACAAGCGCACTCCGGCGACGACATCTCCCCAACCGCTCGCGACGCATGGCATGGCATACGATCTGCACCGCCAGCGCACGGTCGTGTTCGGTAGCACCGGTCCGGCGAGTCCCACCTGGGAGTGGGATGGGAACGACTGGACGCTGCACCAAGGACTCGTGCCTCCGGCACGGCTCGAATGCCCGCTCGCGTACGACCCTGTGCGCCGGCGCATCGTTCTGTTCGGCGGTGCTCACACACCCCTGACAGGTCGGCCGACGTACTACGGCGACACCTGGGAATGGGACGGCACGACCTGGGTCGAGCGTAGGCCAATGAACGCGCCGCTGCCGCGCGCCGGGCATCTGATGACGTACGACTGGGAACGCCAGCGGATCGTGCTGTTCGGTGGCTACAACGACGTTCAAGGATCGATGCCCGAGACCTGGGAGTGGGACGGCAGCGACTGGACGCAGATCCCGATCACGGGCGGGCCGCAGTACGGGAGTGGAGTCGCGATGGCGTACGATCCGATGCGCCGTGCGGTCTTCGGATTCTGGGGACCTCCGGTGTGGATCTACGGCCACCTGACACCCGCCGCAGCGACGCCGTTCGGCAACGGCTGCCCCGGCACCAACGGCATCCCGATCACGACCAGCGGCACGCCGCACCTCGGCAATCCCGGGTTCGCGCTCGACCTCGTCTCGGCGCGCGGCTCATCGCCGTTCGCATTCGCGCTGTCGGCCGCGAAGCAGTCGCTGCAGCTCGGCAACTGCACGCTGTACGTCAAGGACCCGGTCTTCCTGCTGCCCGGGACGACGAACACGGCCGGCTTCGGCACGTTTGCGCTCCCGCTGCCGCTCGACCTGTCGCTGCGCGGCATGACCGCATATGCGCAGGGTTTCGTCGCCGATCCGCTCGGCGCACACTACGGGCTGTCGCTGACCGGCGGATTGCAGATCCTGCTCGGGGATCACTGAGCCGCCCGCGGGGCTTCGGATTGGGCCGGCCGCGCACCGCCGCTACAACGGCGGCGTGACGTCGAACGACGACAAGACCCAGGAAGCCCCGGGCCGCCCGGCGATCCTGGTCGAGCAGCCGGAGCAGCCGAGCGGCGCAATCACGCTGCACGAGAAGCTACCGGACAAGGTCTGTGTGTTCCCGCTGCGGCGCGCGGTGCCGTTCCCGAACCTGATGATGCCGGTGCTGCTCGACACGGCGCGCGCGCGGGAGATCGTCGCGCGCGCCGAGAGCATGAACGAGCACATGCTGCTGCTGGCGCTGAAGGACCCTACGGTCGAGGAGCCGGCGCCGGAGCACCTGCACGAGGTCGGCGTCGTCGCGCGGATCCTGAAGGTGTTGAAGCTCCCCGACGGCAACTCGTCGGCGATGTGCCAGGGGCTGCGCCGGGCGAAGGTGGTGCGCTTCGTGCGCGAGCAGCCGCTGCTGCTGGCGCAGGTGCAGGAACTGGTCGACATCCCGGCGACCGGCCGCCGCGCGCAGGCGCTGGTGCGCAAGCTGCAAGGCACGATGCGGCGCGTCGTCGAGGTCAGTGACAGCTACGGCGAGGAGTTCAGCACCGCGATCCTGAACATCGAGCAGCCGGAGCAGCTCGCCGACTTCACGGCGAGCTACTTCCTCAAGGACCAGGAACAGAGGCAGCAGATCCTGGCCGCGGCCGACGTGATGCGCCGACTCGAGCTGGCGCTCGAGTTTCTGCTGCGCGAGTTGGACCTCGCCGAGCTCGGCAACGAGATCCAGGACGAGATCCGGCGCAAGGTCGAGAAGGCGCAGAAGGAGTGGTTCCTGCGCGAGCAGCTCAAGATCATCCGCCGCGAGCTCGGCGAGGAGACGGACGCGCGGCAGGCGGAGGTCAAGCGGATCGAAGACGCGCTGGCCGCGGCGAAGCTGCCGGCTGCGGCACAGGCGCGCG
>CAZABP010000081.1:0-15189 GCA_964483245.1 uncultured candidatus Brocadiaceae bacterium
GGTCGCAGGGAGGTTCCGCGCCGACCTGTACTACCGGCTCGCGGTCGTCGAGCTGCACGTGCCGCCGCTGCGCGAGCGGCGCGAGGACATCCCGGCCCTGGCGGCACACTTCGTCGCGCGCTGTGCGCGCGAGCTGCGCCGCGACGTGCACGGGATCGCGCCGGAGGCACTCCGGCTGCTCGCGGGCCACGACTGGCCGGGGAACGTGCGCGAGCTGGCCAATGCGATCGAGCGCGCGGTGATCTTCGCGGCCGGTCCGGAGATCCTCCCGGGCGATCTGCCGGATGCCGTGCGCGGGGCGACGCCGCGCGAGCCGGAGGCGTCGCTGACGCTGCGCGACGCGACTGCGGAGTTCGAGCGGGCGCACATCCAGCGCGTCATCGAGTTGTGCGGCGGCAACAAGCGCAAGGCGGCGCGCGTGCTCGGTCTCGGCGTGACGTCGCTGTACCGCAAGCTCGCGCTGCCGGTCGCGGAGCCGGATGAGCGATGATCGTTCCGCCGGGCGAACGGCGCCGGCGCCGCCGTTCCGATTCCGGTACGCGTCCGGTGCAACGCACCCCGCCGACTCCGCACATCAGCTCACGCGACAGCCTGTGCCGCTGCTGGCACACTGCTTGCCCCTCGCATCACGACCCCGCGGCCGAGTGCCGCTTCAGGAGCCCCTCGTGAAACTTCGTCATTGGATCGCTTCCGCCGTGCTGTTGTCGTCCGTCCTCGGCGGCGGCGCGCTGCTGGCCGCGTGGAAGCACGAGTCGTTGCAACAGGCGGACGCGGCTGCGCGCGCACAACCGGAGCCGGCCGAAGTGATCACGGTGGCCGCCGCGCGCTCGATCGAGCATCGCCGGACCACGACTTCGATCGGCACGGTGCGCGCGCTGCGGTCGATCACGCTGCGCAACGAGCTGCCGGGCACGGTCGACCAGGTCACGCTCGAGTCCGGCGCGATCGTCGAAGCCGGCACGGTCCTCGTGACGCTCGACGTGTCGGTCGAACAGGCCGAGCTCCAGGCGCAGGAGTCGCAGGCGGCGCTGGCCGAGACGCTGCTCCGCCGCATGGAACGCGCGAGCCAGACCCGGGCCGCGTCGGAGCTCGACGTCGAACGGGCGCGCGCCGAGCGTGACGTTGCGCTGGCGCAGATCGCGCGGACCAAGGCGATCATCGCGCGCAAGACGATCCGGGCACCGTTCAAGGCCCGCGTCGGCATGGCAGACGTGCACAAGGGTCAGTACCTGCAAGGCGGAACCGAGCTGACGACGCTGCAGGGGATCGACGACTCGGCGCACGTCGACTTCTCGGTGGCGCAGCCGGTCGCGGCCGGCCTCGCGCAGGGGCAGCACGTGGAGGTGTTCCCGAGCAGCGCGGCGCAGGAGCCGATCCTGGCCGAGATCGTGGCGGTCGACGCGCGGATCGACCCCGCCACGCGCAATGCCAGCGTCCGTGCGTTGATCCAGGACGCGACCCTCGCCCCTGCCCCCGGGGCGTCGGTGCGCGTGCGGGTCCCGGTCGGACCGCCGGAGCAGATGGTGGCGATCCCCGTCACCGCGCTGCGCCGCGGTCCGGCCGGGGACCACGTGTTCGTCGTGCAGCCGGATGACCAAGGGAACCTGCGCGCGCAGGTCCGCGGCGTGCGCACCGGCGCGATGCTCGGCGCGGAGATCCTCGTGCGCGAGGGTCTCGACGCCGGCGAGCGGGTCGCCGCCAGCGGCTCGTTCAAGCTGCGCGAAGGCGTACTCGTCGTCGTGCAGGAGGACGCCGGGGGCAAGGGGAACGGCTGATGCGTTCCGACCCGGGGGCACCGCATGGTGCCGACTCGCACCACGCCGGCGGCCACCCGCCGCGCCGTGCGTTGACCGATCTGTTCATCCGGCACCCGGTGCTGGCGATCGTCGTCAATCTGGCCCTCGTGCTGGTCGGCTGGCGCGCGCTGACGAACCTGCCGGTGCAGCAGTTCCCGCGCATCGAGAGCTCGTCGATCATCATCACGACGATCTACACCGGCGCGAGCGCCGAGAACGTGCGCGGCTTCCTGACGACGCCGATCGAACGCGCGGTCTCGGCGATCAGCGGGGTCGACCACGTCGAGTCGACCAGCCGCGCCGGCCTCAGCACGGTGACCGTGCGGCTGGTGCTGAACCACAGCAGCACGGCGGCGCTGGCGGAGATCACGGCGCGGCTGCAGCAGGTGCGCTCCGAGCTGCCACCGGATGCCGAACCGCCGCAGGTCGAGATCCAGCGCGCCGACCGGCCGTATGCGTCGTTCTATCTGAGCTTCACGTCGGACGAGCGCGGCGTGCCGCAGATCACCGACTGGCTCGTGCGCACGCTCCAGCCGCAGCTGTCGACACTGCCAGGCGTGCAGCGCGTCAGCGTCGAAGGCGGCCGGCAGATCGCGATGCGGGTCTGGATCGATCCGGATCGGCTCGCCGCACTGAACCTGTCCCCGGGCGACGTCAACGCGGCGCTGCGGCGCAACAACTACCTGGCCGCTGTCGGGCAGACGAAGAACGAGTTCGTCCAGATCGACCTGCTGGCCAACACCGACCTGCGCTCGGTCGAGGAGTTCGCCGACCTGATCGTCGCCGACCGTGACGGCGCGCTCGTGCGGCTCAGCGACGTCGCGCGGGTCGAGCTCGGCGCCGAGGAAGCCGACATGGTCGCCAAGTTCAGCGGCAAGGAGGCGGTCTACCTCGGCGTCTGGCCGCTGATCGGCGTCAACGAGATCGAGGTCGCGCACCGGCTGCGCGCCGAGATGGAGAACCTGCGCCCGACGCTGCCGCGCGACATCGACATGCGGCTCGCCTACGACGCGACCGTGTTCATGGAGAACGCGCTCAAGGAGATCACCAAGACACTCGGCGAGACGATCGCGATCGTCGGGCTGGTCGTGTTCCTGTTCATGGGATCGGTGCGGACCGCGATCGTGCCGCTGGTCGCGATGCCGGTGTCGCTGATCGGTGCAGCCATCGTGATGCTCGCCGCCGGGTTCAGCCTGAACCTGCTGACGATCCTCGCGATCGTGCTCGCGGTCGGGCTGGTCGTCGACGACGCGATCGTCGTGGTCGAGAACGTCGAGCGGCACGTGCGGCTCGGGCGCTCGCGCGTGCAGGCGGCGATCCTGGGTGCCCGCGAGCTGCTCGGACCGATCGTCGCGATGACGATCACGCTGGCGGTCGTCTACACGCCGATCGGGTTCCAGGGCGGGCTGACCGGCACGCTGTTCCTCGCGATCACGCTGGCGGCGGCCGTCGTCGTGTCCGGGATCGTGGCACTGACGCTGTCACCGGTCATGAGCTCGCGGTTCGTGCACCCGCACGGGCGGGAAGGGCGGCTGACGTCCTGGGTCAACCGCGGCTTCGACGCGCTGCGGCGCGGCTACGTCTGGCTGCTCGACGGTGCGCTGCAGATCCGCTGGGCGATCGTGTTGGCAGCGCTGCTGGTCAGCGCGGCGGCCTGGCCGCTGTACCAGTTCTCGCGCCGTGAGCTCGCGCCGGTCGAGGACCAGGGGCACGTGTCGATGTTCCTCGAGGCGGCGCCGGATTCGACGCTGGCGGCGTCGAACCGCGCTTCGCTCGGCGTCGTCGACACCGTGACGTCGATGCCCGAGGCGCAGTTCATGTGGTCGCTGACCGCGGCCTGGGGCGGCTTCGGCGGCATGGTCACGAAGGACTGGCGCGAGCGCGCGCGGTCGACTGAGGAGCTGTACGGCGAGCTGTTCGGCCGCGTCTCGCAGATCCCGGGGTTGCGCGTGTTCCCGCGGCTGGACCCACCGCTCCCGAACGCCGGGCAATACGACGTCGAGCTGGTGTTGCAGAGCAACCTGCCGGCCGAGCAGATGCTCGAGACGGTCGGTGCCGTCGTCGGGGCCGGGTGGGCGAGCGGGAAGTTCCTGTACGTCGACACCGATCTGAAGTTCGACCTGCCGCAGGCGCACGTGATCATCGACCGCGAGCGGCTCGCGGATCTCGGCCTCGACCTCGCCGGCGTCGGACAGGAGCTCGGCACGCTGCTCGGCGGCGCCTATGTCAACCGGTTCAACTTCTTCGACCGCAGCTACAAGGTGATCCCGCAGATCGGTGCCGAGGACCGCAAGACGGTCGGCCCGCTGTTGGATCTCAAGATCAAGACGCCGGGTGGCGAGCTCGTCCCGGTCTCGACGTTCACGCACATCGAGACCAGCACGGCGCCGCGGACGCTGAACCGGTTCCAGCAGCGCAACGCGGTGCGGATCTTCGGCGGCGTGCAGCCGGGGGTGACCAAGGAGGAGGGGCTCAGCGTGCTCGAGGCGGCGGCGGCGGCGGTCAAGCCGCCGGGCGCCACGCTCGACTTTGCCGGTGAATCGCGACAGATCCGGCGCGAGGGCTCGGCGCTGACGGTGACGCTGGCGTTCGCGGTGGTGCTGATCTACCTCGTGCTCGCTGCACAGTTCCACAGCTTCCGGGACCCGCTGATCGTGCTGCTCGGCTCGGTGCCGCTCGCGATCTCGGCGGCGCTGGTGTTCAGCTTCGTGGATCTGACGACGATCAACATCTACTCGCAGGTCGGGCTGATCACGCTGGTCGGGCTGATCGCGAAGAACGGGATCCTGATCGTCGAGTTCGCCAACACGCTGCAGCAACGCGGCCTGGAGAAGATGGTCGCGCTGCGCGAGGCGGCGGCGACGCGACTCCGTCCGGTGTTGATGACTTCGGCGGCGACCGTGTTCGGCCACATGCCACTCGTGTTCGTGACCGGTCCTGGCGCCGAGGCGCGCAACAGCATCGGCACGATGCTGGTGGCCGGCATGACGGTCGGCACGTTGTTCACGCTGTTCGTGGTGCCGGTCTTCTATTCGCTGATCGCGGCGCGCCACGCGCCGGAGACCGAGTCCGGCGAACAGGAGTCCAGGCAGCCGTTGCTCGAACCGAAGCAGCCGGTGCTGCTCGCCAGCGGGAGGCTCGCATGAGGCTCGTGCAGTTGCTCGGCCTGTTTGCGGCCGGCTGTGTCGCGGTCGGCCCGGACTACGAGGCGCCGGAGCGCGAGATCCCTGCGCAGTGGCGCGAGCAGGATGCGGTGCTGGTCGCCGGGACCCCGGCCGAACTCGCCGCCTGGTGGCGGCAGCTCGGGGATCCGTTGCTCGACGACCTCGTGCTACGCGCGGTCTCCGGCGGACTGGACCTGCGCGAAGCGCTGGCGCGCGTGCGCGAGGCGCGGTCGTTGCGCGGCGTCGCCGAGGCGGATCTGTGGCCGAAGCTGGATGCGCAGGCGTCGTACCGGCGCACCGGGGACAGCGAGAACACGCCGTTCGGGGACTTCGCGACCGACTGGCACCGGTTCGCGGCCGGCTTCGAGCTGTCATGGGAGCTCGACGTGTGGGGGCGCGTGCGCCGGTCGGTCGAGGCGGCCGAGGCTGACGTCGCGGCCAGCGTCGAGGACGCGCGCGGCGTCGCCGTGTCGGTCGCGGCCGAGACCGCGCGCAGCTACGTCGAGCTGCGCACGTTCCAGCGCCGGCTCGCGATAGCGCGCCAGAACGTGGACCTGCAAGGGCAGACCCTCGAGCTCGTGCGCGGCCGGTTCGAAGCCGGGCTCGTCGGCGAGCGGGACGTCGCGCAGGCGCGCACCAACGTCGAGACCACGCGCGCGCGCGTGCCGGCGCTCGAAGCAGGTGTGCGCGCCGCCGAGAACCGGCTCGCCGTGCTGCTCGGCGCTGCGCCCGGCGCGCTGGCGGCCGAGCTGGCCGAACTGCAGCCGATTCCGGTGCCGCCGGCGCAGGTCGCCGTCGGGCTGCCGGCCGATCTGCTGCGCCGCCGTCCCGACGTGCGTCGGGCCGAACGTTTCCTCGCGGCCGAGACGGCGCGGATCGGCGTCGCCGAAGGAGACCTGTATCCGCGGCTGTCGCTGCTCGGCACGCTCGGCCTCGAGTCGGATGACGCGTCCGACTTCTTCGATCCGACGAGCGGCGTCTACACGTTCGGGCCGTCGCTGCGCTGGAATCTGTTCGACGCCGGTTCGATCCGCGGGCGCATCGAGGCGCAGGAGGCGCGGACCGAGCAGGCGTTGCTGCAGTGGGAACGCACCGTGTTGACCGCGCTCGAGGAGACGGAGAACGCCATGACGTCGTTCGTGCGCGAGCAGGTCCGGCGCGGGTCGTTGGTGGCGGCCGTCGAGAACGCGCGGCGCAGCGTCGAGCTGGCGCAGGCGCAGTACCGTGAAGGGATCTCAGACTTCCAGACCGTGCTCGATTCGGAGCGGACGCTGGCCGAGCTCGAGGACGATCTCGCAGTCAGCGACGCGGCGGTGACCACGAACCTGGTCACGCTGTTCCGCGCGCTCGGCGGGGGCTGGGAACAGGCGGATCGTCTCGCGCGCGCGATCGGCGAGTAGGCGCGCGGTTGCAGCCGTGGGCGCGGCGGCGGAAGCTGCCGCGATGCTGCGTGCGGCGTGGATGCTGCTGCTCGGGGTCGCTGCGTGCGCGGCTCCCGGCGCCGTTGCGTGGCCGGCACCGGAGACGGCGATTCCACACGCGGATCCGCGCGGTGCCGAGAACCTGGATGGCGCCACTTCCACGCCGGTCGAGTACTTCGGTGAGCTCGACCACATGCAGTTCCGGGCCGCGCAGCGGGCGTACGAAGCATTGCTCGCCGCACCGACCGACGAGGAGCGGATCGTCTGGTATGGGCGCCGGCTCGCGTACCTCGGAGCGTTCGAGCTCGCGGTCGAGGTCTACACGCAAGGTCTCGCGTTGCACCCCGACTCCGCCAGGCTGCTGCGCCACCGCGGGCATCGCTGGATCACGTTGCGCGAGTTCGAACGGGCCGAACAGGACCTCGCGCGCGCCGCGAGTCTGATCGCGGGCACCGCGGATGAAGTCGAGCCGGACGGCAAGCCGAATGCGGCGGGGATCCCGATCAGCACGCTGCACACGAACATCTGGTACCACCAGGGGCTCGCGCAGTACCTGCGCGGCGACTACGCAGCGGCGGCGAGCAGCTTCGAACGTTGCCTCGAGGCGGCGCGCAACCGGGACATGGAGGTCGCCGCGAGGTACTGGCTGTACCTGTCCCGGCAACGCAGCGGGCAACCCGCGGAGGCCGACGCTGCGCTCGCGCCGGTACGTGCCGACTGGCAGCTGCTCGAAAACCACGCCTACCATCGCCTGCTGCTGCTGTTCCGTCAGGAGGCTGGCTTCCACGCGTCCACCGACGGCACGCACACCGAGGAGGCGACCTACAGCTACGGTGTCGCCTGCTTCCTCCGGATCCGCACGGCAAGCCTGGAGCCGAGCCTCGCCACATCGCTCGCGGCCAGCGCCACGAGTCTGCTGCGCCACACGGCCCAGACCGGACCCTGGCCCGCGTTTGCGACGATCGCTGCGGAGGCAGACCTGCACCGCGCGTGGGTCGCTCCGCGCTGAGCGCTGTGGGAGCGAGATCAGCGGCGCCGGGACTTGGAGGCACCGGGCGCGGTGCGTGCCTTGGTTGCCTTGCCGGACTTCGGCGGCCGGGCGGACGTGCCTGCGCCTGCGGTGCCGGCGAACAGCGCGTAGCTCTCCGCCAGCCAGCGCCGCAGCTGCGCCAGCGGCAAGCGCCCGCCGGTCGCCTTGACCTCGACCCAGCCGCCGGCGCCGGCACGCCACTGCTCGGGAGACTCCGCCGCCAGCGCGCGCGCCTCGGCCAGGGACTCGCCGAGCTTGAACATCAAGCTCGCCGGTTTGAAGAACGCGAAGGCCTTGCCACGCACTTTCAGCGTCCGGCTCTCGAGCTTCGTTCCTGCACAGGCCACGCCCTCCTCGACGCCGGGATGCTTCCGCGCCGCCATGAGCAGGACTGCGAACGGGCTCTCGGACTCACCGGCCATGCGGCGCGATCATGGCGCAGGGACGCCTACGGTCCAGCCGCTGCGCGTGCTGGCGGCTTCGATGCGTGGGCAATCGGTTCGACCTGCGCTACAACGGCACCCCTCGCGCGAGCGGTCACGCGCCCGTAGCTCAGCTGGACAGAGCACCGGATTTCTAATCCGGCGGTCCCAGGTTCGAGTCCTGGCGGGCGTGCCAGTCCTGCCTATTCCGGCAGCAGCGGCGAGGGGCAGAGCACCGCCATCAGGCTGCTGGACGGTTGCGGGAGCAGCGCCACCCCCTGCGGCATGAACATCGTTGCATAGCGCGTCGTCTGCCGGCAGATCGCGTCCAGCGCGCGGTCGACGGCGTGCAGACTCTTCGCGTCCGGCGCGGTCCAGGTGTGTGCGCATTCCTTGACGCGCGCGCAATTCGCGAGCAGGTCGTCGAGATCGAGTGCGACGACTTCGGCGTGGACGTGCGCCCGCTCGCGCCCGAGCGCGAACTCGTCGAACTGCCGATGCGCCGATTCGAGCGTCTCCGGCGTCCGCGGATCGTGCACGCGCAGGTAGCGCTCCCGCGTCAGCACCTGCGGCTGTTCGTGCATCGCGCCGAGCAGTTGCAGCAACGAGGCAGCCCGCCGATCGGTCGCGAGCTGCCGGTCGACCGCGAGCGCGGCCTGTGCGAAGTACCCGCCGCTGAGCCAACGGCAGATGTCGCCGTTGGCGCGCACCCTGGGGGTGTCAGCGACGCGCAGCAGTTCTCGCCACAGATGCCGGCCGAAGTGCAGGTGCCTCACCTGCTCCAGGATCTGGCGGTGCCATTGGGCGAGCCGCCGGAACATCCTGTCGCCTCGTTGGTCGATGGACATCCGACTCCATTCGGTAGAGGTGTGGTCCCTGCACGGCGCGGCACCTTAGCCAGCGGAAGCGCGACGCCCCATCGGCGGGAGCGTGCAAGTTTTGCACCGCCTGCCAGCAGAGTCGGATGTGCCGCAAGTATCAGTGCTCGAGCGTCGCGATCGACGCGAGCACGGCCGGCAGCTTCGCCGCAAACGCATCCTGCGGACCGGTCAGCTCGACGACGCGGAGCTGGCGCGAGCCGAACAGCGAGCCGGGCACGACGATCAGCGCCGCGAGATAACCGACTGGTTCACCTTCGTACACGGTCGTGAACTGCAGCGCCTTCCCCTCGCGTCCGGCGCCGTCCTGGACCGCGTGCTCGGCGACGAACCGGTAACCGCGGTTCTCGACCAGGTCGTGGCGCAGCGCTTCGGTCCAGAATGCGAGCGTGCCCTCGTCCGGATCGTCGAAGTCACGCACCAGGATGTACATCCCCTCCGGCGTCGTTGCGCGCAGCGCGTGCCGGCTCTCGCCGCGCACGAGGAAGCCCTCCGGCACGTTCATCGAGAACGCGCAGGCGCCGAGCGCGAGCAGGCCGAGCAGTGCCAGCACCCTGTGCATCAGAAGTGGCTCCGCACGCGGTCGACGCCGATCTGGTCGATCCACTCGAAGGGGCTCGGCCGGCGTGGACGCGGTGCATCCTGCGCACCGGCGCCCTGGAACTGGACCGTGATCGTCGCCAGGGCGATCTGGTTCTCGAGCTGCTCGAGCTGCGCCTGCAGCTGCTCGATCTCGGTCGTCAACCGGGCGAGTTCCTTCTCCACGGCGAGGATCTCCTCGACCTTGGTCGCCTGCTGCAGCAGCGCCAACACGCGCTCGCGCGCTTTGCGCGCGTTCTCGAGCCGGATCGCGAGGTCGACGTGCTGCTGCGTGACGTCGTGTGCGCGAAGGTTCTCCGACAGGACACGCCCGTAGGCGCGCAACTCCTCGATGAATGTGTCGAACTGGTCCGCGGGGACGCGCACGGTGACGGTCTCGTCGGCGCGCTGGCTCAGATAGCCGCCGAGCTGCTGCGCGCGCTGCACGAGCTTTGCGATCGCCTGGTCGGCGTGGGCGACCTCGAGCGCGAACTCGGCCTGGTAGACCATCTTGCGGATCGCAGCGTCAGGCCCGGGTGCGGCGGCCGCGTCATCGAGGAACCCCGTCCGCGCCGGCTGTGGTGCCGGGGCGCGCGCGGCGGCCCCTTCCGTGGGTGCGTACTCACGGTCCGCGGCCGACGCGCTGTACGGCGCCGGGGCGTAGCAGGCCGCCAACACTGACGCCAGCAGGATCAGACGTGTCGAGCTGCAGCGATGCATGTACGGGATCCTCGGGGCGCGGAGGATAACCATCGATCCCGCCGATCGCAGCGTGCGTGCGTAGACTGCGCGCCGCCACCAACCCTGGAGCACCGATGCGCCTCGTCCCCGTCCTCCTCCTCGCGACGCAGCTCGCGGCCCAACAGCCTTCAGGCGCGGAGCAGGTCGCCGCGCTCGGGCTGGACGCGGCGATCCAATGGATCCGCGATCCCCAACTGCTGGTCGATGCACGGCGCGGCGGCGCGTTCGACCAGGAGATCGATCGGGTGGCACTGCTCGAGCAGGCGCTCGCGCGCGCGAAGGAGACCGGACGCCCGGTGTTGTGGTACATCCCGCGCATCGTCGAGCAGAAGCTGCACGGCCGGCAGATGTACCGCGCGCCGGTGCTCGACGTGTATGTGCAGCAGGTGTGGTTCGGCGATCCGGATGTCGCCTCGATCGTGCAGAACCGGTTCGTGCCGCTGCGCCTCGCGTGCGACGAGAAGCTGGCGGCGCGGTTCGAGCTCCGCCCGCTGGACGTGGTCGAGCCAGCCGTCGTGTTCCTGGACGGCGACGGGAAGCGCCTGCACCTGCTCGAGCGGGTGCGGACGTTCCACGCGCACTGGTTCGCCGAGGTGCTGCGGCACGTGCTCGATGCGCATGGCGCGCCGCAGGAGGCGGCGCCGGATGCCGCCACGGCGTTCGCGCACGGGCGCTGGCACGAGGCGCAGGCGATGTTGGTGCGCAACCCGGAGCGGACGCTGGAAGAGAGCCTGCTGCTGGCGCGGACGCTGCGGCTGCTGCGGCGGCCGGACGAGGCGCTGGCGGAACTGGCGCGGATCGAGCTGCCTCCGGTCGACGCCGAGGAGCAAGGCGAGCGTCGCGCGCAGGGCCGCGCGCGTGCGCTGTTGGCCGGGGACATCGCGGCCGAACGCGGGCTGGTCCTGGCGTGGCAGGGCAGACTGCCGGAGGCGCTGCTCGCGCTCGAGCAGGGCTTTCGCGCTGGTGGCGAACGGGCTGCGGAAGCCGGCTACTGGCTGGCGGCCTGTTCCGTCGCGGAGGGGCGGATCAGCGAGGCGACCAAGTACTTCCAGCTCGTCGCCGATCGTTGGCCGGAGAGCGCGTTCGGCAAACGGGCGCGCGCAAACGTCGTGCTCGGGGACGACGAGTGCCCGGTCGGCGCCACGTTCTGCGGGTTCGAGAACTTCGGTTATCTCGATCCGGCGCAGTACGAGGGGCTGCCGCGGGACACCGCGTGGCGCGGCGCGCCGATGGATCGCGAGCGCATGCGCCGGACCGCGGTCGAGCATCTGCTGGCGCTGCAGCGCGAGCACGGCGGGTTCACCGACAGCAGGTATGCGTACTGGCCGACGCCCGACCTGACGCCGAATGCGTGGCTCGCGATCACGGCGCTCGCGGCGACTGCGCTGCACGCGCACCGTGATGTCGATCCGGCGCGCATCGACGCGGCGCTCGCCAGGGCGGACGAGTACCTGTTCGATCCGCGGCGGATCCGGCGCGGCCGGAACGAGGACGTGTATGCCGATGCGTACCGGCTGCTGTACCTGAGCCGGCGCGCGGCGGAGACGCTCGACAAACGCAAGCTCGTCGCGCGCATGAACGAGATCATCCGCGAGGCGCACCAGCGCCAGTCGGAGCCGGGGTTCTGGGCGCACGAGTACAACAATGCGTTCTGCACCGCCGTCATGCTGTGGTGCGCGCGTGAGGCCAAGCTGGCCGGCGCCGAAGTGCCGGACGAGATGACCGACAAGGCGCTCGCCGCCCTGTTGAGCGCGCGCTCCAAGAACGGTGCATTCGTCTATGGCGGCAGTGCACGGCGCGACCGCGACAGCAACCTCAAGGACTCCAGCGCGCGGATGCCGCTGTGCGAGGGGACGCTGTTCGTGCACGGCCGCAGCCAGCCGGCCGACCTGCAGAAGGCGTTCGAGACGTACTGGCAGTACATCGACCGGATCGAGAAGGTCCGTCGCAACGACTTCCACAGCGATGGAGAGCTGGCGGGGTTCTTCTTCTTCCATGCGCTTTACCACACCAGCGAAGCGATGCGTGCGCTCGACGACGACCAGCGGGTCGCGATGAGCCAGCGGATCTTCGAGCTGCTGCAGAAGCTGCCGGAGATCGACGGCTGCTTCCTCGACGACCACGAGATCGGCCGCAGCTATGGCACTGCGATGGCGCTGCTGACGCTGGCAAACCTGGAGCTGCGCTGAGCGTGCCTGCTGCGGGACCCGGCCAGGTGGAGCCGCCGAGTTCGCGGTTCAGGTCGTTGCCGGCGGCGCTTGCGTTCGGGCTGCCTTGGGGGCTGGCGTTGGGTTACGCGATCTGGCTGCCAGCGGACTGGTCGGTTGGCGTGCTGGTGGCATTGCTGCCGTTCGCGCTGTTCTGGATGTCGGCATACGTCGCAGGTAGCGAGCACCGCTCGCCCCCGTCGGCGAGCCTCGCGCTGCTCGCCGGCTGCGTGGGCGCGGCGTCCACCTGGTTCCCCTGGTCCGGCCAGGTTGCCTGTTCCGCGTATTTCCTCTGGCCCGTGGTCGCGGGGTTTTCCATTCCTCTGCTGTCCGCGCGTCGCGCGCCGCAGACCGCCGCGTAGGTGTCTGACACCGGGTGTACCGGTACACCGGGTGTCAGACACCTACGCACCGGGCGTGGGTGGATCAGGGTCGGTGCTCGTTGGTGGGAGGGTGATTCCGCTTGGATGCGACGACGGTTGGGCTTCTCGCAGGTTCGCTGGCGCTGTTGACGCTGGGGGCGGAGCTGTTGGTACGCGGCTCGGTGGCCGTGGCGCGGCGGCTCGGCGTGTCGTCTTTCTTCATCGGGCTGACGATCGTCGGGTTCGGCACGTCGACGCCTGAGCTGTTTGCATCGCTGACGGCGGCGCTGCGCGGGCAGGACGATCTGGCGGTCGGCAACGTGGTCGGCTCGAACATCTTCAACATCGCAGCGATCCTGGGCATCGCCGCGCTGATCTGTCCGATCCCGGTCAAGCTGACGGTCGTGCGCGCGGAGGTCTGGATCGTGATCACGGCGGCAGCGACGCCTTGGCTCGGTGCCGCGATCGGCGGCACGGTCGAACGGTGGTTGGGCGCGGTCCTGCTGGCGGGACTCGGCATCTATCTGTGGCGCGGGTTCGTCGTCGGACGCCGGGAAGGCGCGGCCGAGATGGAGGCGCTCGAGCACGTCGGCATCGAGTTGCCGGGTCGGGCGCGGGACCGCGTGCTCGAGCTCGCGATGATCGCGGCCGGGCTCGGCTTCCTGGTCGCGGGGTCGTACCTGCTCGTCGATTCGGCGTCGGCGATCGCGCGCTCGCTCGGCGTCTCGGAGCTCGCGATCGGGCTGACGATCGTCGCGGCGGGCACTTCGGCGCCCGAACTGGTGACGTCGATCGTCGCGGCGTGGCGGAAGCAGCCGGACATCGCGGTCGGCAACGTGCTCGGCTCAAACATCTTCAACCTGTTCGGGATCCTCGGACTCACGGCCGTCGTGCAGCCGCAGAAGCTCTCGCCGCAGGTCATGGCGCTCGACACGCCGGTCATGTTCGCGGCGAGCCTCGCGTTGCTCCCGATCGTCGGGACCGGCGCCAGGATCTCGCGCACCGAAGGCGCGATCCTGCTCGCCTGCTACGTCGGCTACGTGGTGCTGCTGTTCACCTGGGCACCGGGGCGCTTCTGACGCGCCGGAAGACCGCCGCGTAGGTGTCTGACACCCGGTGTACCGGTGTACCGCCTACCGGATCCGCGCCGCGTACTCCTCGCTCGCCTTGCGCAGCACCGGCACCGCGGCCGCCGCCGACTGGATCCGATCCACGACGACCTGCTTCCCCTCCAGCACCTTGTAGTCCTGGAAGAACCGCAGGATCTCGGCGACGACATGCCGGGGCAGTTGGCTGTGGTCGGTGTAGTCGGCGAACGCAGGATCGCGCAGCGCGACGGCCAGGATCTTGTCGTCGATGCCGGCCTCGTCACGCATCTGGAACATCCCGATCGGCCGCGCCTCGACGAGCGTCAGCGGCGGCACCGGTTCCTGCATCAGCACGAGCACGTCGAGCGGATCCCCGTCGTCGGCCAGCGTACGCGGCACGAACCCGTAGTTCGCGGGATAGTGCACGGCGCTGTGCAGCACGCGGTCGAGCCGCAGGATGCCGGTCTGCTTGTCCAGCTCGTACTTGTTCTTGCCGCCGCGCGGGATCTCGATGACGGCCGGGATCCGCTGTGCGAGCTGCTCGACGTCGAGCGCGAGGTCGTGCCAGGGATGCATGCAGCCCTCCGCGGCTACCGCAGCCGTTCGAACTCGTCGCCGGGCGTCCAGGTCGGTGCGGCGTCCGCGTTCGCGGTCCGCACGAGGCACTCGAGCAGCAGCCGCATGTCGGCGACGGCGCCATCCAACCGCCACCGCGGATCGAACTCGTCGCTCGGCTGGTGGTAGTGCACGGTGGTGTACATCGCCTTGACGCGGTTGCGCCCTTCCTTGTTCTCGAGGAACCCGGTCCCGGCCTTGAAGTACGCCGCCGGCACGCCGATCTGCGCGAACGAGAAGTGATCGGAGCGATAGAACAGCCCGAGCGACGGATCGTGATCCGGCACGAGCTCACGCCCGCGCCGCGCCGCGACGGCGGCCGCGAGCTGCGTCAGCGAGTTCTTGCCGTGGCCGATCATCTCGATGTCGCGCGTCTCACCCCAGATGTTGATCCCATCGATGTTGAAGTTCGCCGCGATCTGCTTCGCCGGTACGGTCGGATTCCGCGCGAACCACGCCGATCCGAGCAGGCCGGACTCCTCCGCGGTGACGCACAGGAAAGTCAGGCTGCGCCGCGGCCTCGGCTGCAGCTCGGCGCAGGCGCGCGCGACCGCGACCATCGCAGAGGTCCCGGACGAGTTGTCGAGCGCGCCGTTGTAGATCGCGTCCCCCTTCTTTTCGGCACCGATCCCCAGGTGATCGAAGTGCGCGCTGACGACGACATGCTCGTCGCGCAGCTGCGGATCGCTGCCCGGCAGCACGGCGACGACGTTCGCCGACCGGATCTCGCGGATCGTGTTCCGCGTCGCGCAGCTCGCGCGCACCCCCAGCGGCACCGGCACGAAGTCCCGCCGTTCCGCCGCGGCCCGCAGCGCGTCCAGCTCCTTGCCACCGAGCGCGACGATCTGCCGCGCCGCCTCCTCGCTGCACCACGACCGGATCTGCA
>CAZABP010000082.1:0-15136 GCA_964483245.1 uncultured candidatus Brocadiaceae bacterium
GCCACATCCTGACGATCCGGAGGCCTGAGTTCCGACAGTGGTTACCGCCACGAGAATGGGGCTGAGATGCGAAGGTGTACACCGGTTCGAGCACTGCCCGGAGAGGTGCGCGGAGGCTCGCACCAGTCGATGCGACCCTCATGTACGAAGAAGTGGCTCCGGCATCCCTGGGTGCGCCAGATCGAAGGGCTGAGCGTCACTAAGCCAGTAGACGGACTCCGACTCGCTTGCCATGCGGGTCGCGTGGATGCTGTCAGGTTCAGTTGGACCAAGGCGCGGCAACCGCATGGGCACAAGAGCGCCGCGCACCAGTGGTGGCCATTCTCGCCGACGAGGTACACCGCCCTCGGTCGCACAACCTCCGGCAACTCGTCCACGATCACCGTCCGGAATCGAGCCGCGCGGCGCGTGAACGGGCGCTGCAGCCATCGCCACAACCCGGTGAGGATCTTCACGGGGCTCCGCCGTCGCCTCGACTCAACGCCGGCATGCCAAGAAGTGGCTCTGCGTCGCCGCGCCCCAGGACCTTGAGGAGACGTTCTGGTACAGGCTGACTTGCTTCGGTTTCGAGCATGGAGTGGCTGAGGCTGAAGCGAGTCGTTGCGAAGCAAGCGTTCTCGTCCATGCGGAACGGGTGAAGGCGCGCGAGAGCCTCGTTCACCGCGAGACTCGCGAACAGCATATTGACGCTGATGACCGCGGGACGGTCCACGACCACTCCTCGGATGTAGCCTCGGTCGAGACGCTCGCGATACTCGGCAGGGTTCGCTCGCAAGAGTTCTTCCGCCTCGAGCGCCTCGCTGGAGAACACACCGCGATCCAGGAGGTCGAGGCCGTCGGGGCGAACGAAGTGCACGGCGCCGGCAACCTGGTTGATGGTCCCATCCGCAAGGGCCTCGAGTTTCACGCCGACGTCGATGTAGGGCAGCAGGTAGTAGCGCGCGATGCGACCCAGGAGGTTGCGGGCGGCGAGCGAGTCCACGCAACCGAAGACCATGTCCGAGGCGGCGACGGCCCGAACGGCTGCCTCCTGCCGCAGATCGGTTGGAAACGCATGCACCCGCGTGCCGAGACCAATGCGCTCGACGTGACCAGCAAGGACTTCGACCTTGAGCCGCCGTTGCCTGGCATCGTCCGCAACGGAGCCCAGAATGCGGTTCAGGTTCATCTCCTCTACACGGTCGGGATCGACCAGCACCAGCTCACCGACTCCCAACCGGACGAGCTGCTCGACGACGGGGCTCCCGGTTCCAGAGCAGCCGACGACGGCGATTCGGAGTCGTCCGAGCAGCATCGTCGTTCCGTCGCCGAAGAACTGGGCGTGCCGCTCGACGAACGCCGGCATGGCGGCTTCTGCACAACCCGCGTCGATGCGGACATCGTCGCCGACGACCGCTACCGAATCGATCGGCGAGAAGACACCCCATGCGCTGACCGTTCGCGCCAAGATGCGACCGTCGGGCAGCATGATCGCACTCGCGTGCGGGCGCTCGCCATCTACCCAGCCGTGCACGGACTCGAAGAACCGGCGGTCGGAGGTATCGTCGACAGCCGAGAAGGCCGCCAGACCGGTGGGGTGGCTGTGGATCTTCAGAACCGCGAGTCCCTTCGCAGAGGCTTCGCGCAGCAGCGGCTCGAGCGATGTCGGGTGCCAGTCGATGCTGGTGCGCGAACGGCGACACATGTCGTGGGGCACCAGTTCCAGCTTGTGCATGAGCAGGACCTCGGTTCCGAGGGCTGCCGAGCGCCCGCAGAGCGCTGCGGCAACTGCCTCCTTCCCGTCACCGGGGAAGAGGTGACGACGGAGATCCTCGTGCTGGCGCTGCGTGAACCGGAGCTTCGTGGTCACGCGGCCTTCCTGAGCTCGCGTTCGAGCCACTCATCGACGAGCAGCAGGTGCGTCTCGATGCAGTCGCAGCCGCGCCTCCAAGGGTTTGCTCCCGTGCGATGGCGTGACCACCGTTGCCATTGCCGGCCGTCGATCACGCGCTCCGTAACCTGGGCGATGGCTCTCCGATCCATTCGCACGAGGTGCGGATGGAAGTAGACCATGTCGATCTGCGTGTCGGGGTAGCTCGGCAGGATCTCGAGTGCCAGCGAGACCTGGGCGTGGTTGTAACCCGCGTGGACCGGGTACCCGTGGATCAAGACCCAGCGGGTACTCCCATCGACCATGGTCTCCCACGGAAGCCCTCGCGCATCGAGGAACTCGCGGTCCGGCTCGGGGAGCACGAAGGCGCGCCGCGGCATCGCCATCGTCAGCTCCCCTCGGTCGTGTCCTTCGGGATCGTCTGGAACCGCTCGACGCCTGGCTTGGTGAAGCTCACGACCTCGTTCGGTTCGACGACGTGCGCCTGACCGCCGCGGAACTTCTGGAACAGCTTGTGGGTCTCCGCGGACTTGTTGACCAGCGCCAGGATCCCGGCGCCGGACAACTCGGGCTTGTCGACGCGCTTGATCTCGCGGTCGATGCGGATGACGTACGTCCGCGCTCGTGGCTTCGGGTCCGCTGGGCGCTCCCGTGCGAACGCTTCGATGTCGAGTTCGTCGAACGTCGGTTCTTGACCACCGCTGCCTGCCGTCGTCATGTCTCTTCCTGCCTGGGTGTTCCTGAAGCCGCCCGGCACGGGGCCAGGCGTGGCGGCGTCGTGCCTGCCACCAGTAGCTACTAGGCACCGTTTCCGGCGGCCGCTGCGATCGAGGAAACGTCGCCGGGTAGAAGTAGCAGGGGTACCCCAGTGACTCAGAAACAGGACCCGCCGGCCGTCGACCTAGCGGAGGACGAAGACATCGCGCTTCGGATCATGGAGCGGCAGGACCTCGGTCTACGCCTGCTGCTGCGAAAGTACGGCGGGAAGGTCAAGTCGTTCCTGCGGTGGAAGTACGGCGGGCAACTCGACCAGCAGGACCGGACGGACATCCTGCACCAAGCAGCGTTTCGGGCCTGGAAGTACATCGACTCCTTCGATGAGGCGAAGGGCTCGCTGGGCGCTTGGTTCGTCGGCATCGCGCAGAACGAGGCAATCGACTACCTGCAGAGGGAACGGTTGCCGGTAGAGGGGCTGGAACACGACCCACCCGGCGACGCCGACGAGACCGAGATGACCCCCGAGAGGAGGAAACTGTTCGAGGAGCTGGACCAGGTGATCGAGGAGCTGCCCCCGATGCAGCGGGCGGTCGCCAAGGAGGACCTGCGGTGCAGTGGCGAGGCCGATGGGCCAGCCTTGGCGGCGAAGCTCGGAACGACGCCGAATGCGGTGCGCGTTGCCAGGTCGAAGGCGCGAAGAACCATCAGTGAGAAGCTACAGAAACGAGGACACCGGTTGGGAGGTGACGCATGAACGAAGCAAACAGCAAGGCCTGGAGGGAACTCGCGAAGCGAGTTTGCGAAGGCGAGCGTCACGTCGTCAGCGGCGAGGATGCGGAGCGGCTGCTCCGATCGCTACCCGACGACCGAATCAGCGAGGCAGAAGCGGATGCCATCGTCGCGGCGGTGCTTGCGGGGCGCGCGACGCGCGAAAGACGGCGAACGCCGGTGACCGAAGAGAACCAGGAGACAGGGAAGGCGCCCAAGGCACACATCGAACAGGACGTGCTGCAGCTCAACCGGAACAAGGGCAGTGAGGACAAGGGCGCCGAGAAACTGCTCGAGGAACTCCGGCGCCAAGCGTTGGAGGACGACGAGGGGGAACGGCGATGGCCGTGAACCGTGAGACTGAGCGAAACCGTGCGGAGCGCGCCGCGAAGCTCGCCGAGGCACTCGTCGCGGACCTCGCCATCACGAGCGCGCCCATCGACCCGCTAGCGATTGCGGAAGGGGAACGGCCTCTTCTTGTCGCGAAGGGCGGGAACCTAGGAGACCTCTTCGATGGGCAGCTCGAGTACCACCGCCAGAAGGACCGGTTCGTGTTGTTCTTCAACACGAAGTACGACCGCGGCGACGGGCGCCATCATCCGAGGACGAGGTTCTCCGTGGCCCACGAACTCGGACACTTCTACATCGCGGAGCACCGAGCCTACCTGCTGCGGGGCGGGGCATCCCACAAGTCGCGCAGCGAGTTCTCTGTAGACTCGAACATCGAGCGCGAAGCCGACGCGTTCGCTGCGGGTTTGCTCCTTCCGCTCAGGTTCTTGGCGCCGAGGATCCGAGGCCGCGAGCTGACGACGCGCCTTCTGGACCAAATCGCCGGCGACTTCGAGGCGTCCCGAGTGGCGACCGCCATCCGTTGCGTGGAGGCAACGGACTATCCGTGCGCGGTCTTCGGTGTTCGGAATGGGTGCATCGCCTGGAAGCGCGTCTCCGAGATGGCGGTGAAGGCCGGATGCTACCCCCGAAGGGATCCAGGTCTCCGCTCCAAGAGCGCCGTCGAGCAGTGGGCCGCCTTCAGGCGCGGCGACGCGCGGGACACGGAGAAGGAAACGTCGCTCGGTAGTTGGTTCGAGACCTACGACCGGGACCACCTGGACGACGTTCTCGTGACGGAGCAGTATCTCCCCATCCCGGTGATGGGTACCGTCCTCGTCCTCGTCACGATGGACGAGCCGGACTTCTTCGACGAGGAGGACTGACGCGACCTGCAGGAGCTGCACCCATGGCGGCGTTTCGACGATGCATGGCGGCGGTTGTTACTGCACTGGCTTTCCAGCTTTGCAGCATCACCGTGATATGGAGCGCTTCAGTCGTGGGCATACTGCCGGCGTATGTGCCCGCGGACAGATGGGTGCGACCTGCCGTAATCGCTGGCCTTGTCGGTTGGTGCTTCGGCTTCCTGCGCGAACCTGCGCAACGGCCTCTGGCGGCGGCCGGGATAGCGTATGGAACGGCCGTCGCGTACGGCTCGGCTGTATCGCTGACACTGCCGACTGAGTACCGCCTGCCTTGGCCCATTGTTACACTGATCCCTGTATTGGGGTTGGCCCTGCGATTCATCGTGCCGGGGCGCTCCGCACCAGCGCTCGCAGATCGCCACCAATCGATGTCGCGAGCGCAGCGTCGGCAAGCGAAGCGCCAAAGCAGCAAAGCACGACGCCTCACTCCATAGTCCGCACCATCGCCACCGGGCGCGGGTGCGCATGGTGTCCAGCTTCGTTTCGAATCGCAGTGCCGCGGCGACGGGGCGGAATCAGGGTCGCAGTAGACGAAGTGAGTTGGTTACGACTACGAGAGAGGCGCCCATGTCCATAGTCCCCACCATCGCCACCGGGCGCGGGTGCGCATGGTGTCCAGCTTCGTTTCGAATCGCAGTGCCGCGGCGACGGGGCGGAATCAGGGTCGCAGTAGACGAAGTGAGTTGGTTACGACTACGAGAGAGGCGCCCATGTCCGCGGCGATGGCGCCCCAGAGCGAGGCAATGCCTACGAACGTCAGCACGGCGAACACGAGCTTGACCCCGAGAGCAACGCCCGTGTTGACTCGAACGATCGCAATGGTCCTACGAGCATGCGCGATCGTCCATGCCAGCTTGGTCAAATCATCGGCCATCAGAGCAATGTCAGCGGTCTCGATCGCTGCATCCGTACCTGCCGCACCCATGGCGACACCCAACGTCGCCCGAGCAAGGGCGGGAGCGTCATTCACTCCGTCGCCGATCATCGCGACAGGCCCCGAGTTCTCGAGATCTTCCACTGCTCGTACTTTCTCCTCGGGCATCAACTCCGCGCGCACCTCGTCGATACCCACCGCACGCGCAACCGACTCGGCAGTTCCGCGATTGTCCCCAGTCAACATCACGACGCGTTCGACACCTGTTCGCCGCAACGCATCAATGGCACTCTTGGAATCGGTACGGACGGCGTCGGCGACAGCGATCAGACCGCATACATGGACGTCGTTGCCCACAACTACAATTGTGTTCCCGCCAGTCGACATCGATTCGAGTTTGCCGTGAACGTCTGGAGTCTCCTGACCGCGCTCTTCAAGGTACCGGTGAGACCCGAGCCAGAATCGCCGACCGTTGACGGTGCCTTCGAGTCCCTTGCCGTGAACGGCCAAGACGTCCTCGGCAGCGGACGGCGTCAGGCCAAGTTCCCGTGCGCGACCCAACACGGCGAGTGCGATCGGGTGTTGTGAATGTGCTTCGAGCGCAGCGGCGCGCTGCAGCAGACCACGCTCATCGTGTTCGGCGAGCGGGACGACGTCCACGACCCGTGGCCGTCCTTCGGTCAATGTGCCGGTCTTGTCGAGAGCGACGATCCGAATGTCGGCAGGAACTTCCACGATCTGTCCACTCTTCAGCAAGACGCCGTGCCGCGCCGCAGCGGCGAGCGATGCGACGATCGCCACCGGCGTGGCGATCACGAGGGCACACGGACAGCCGATCACGAGTAGCACCAAGGCACGATAGACCCACTCCGATGGCTGACCGCCGAAGAGGGATGGAACTATCGCGACTGCGGCGGCAACAGCGAGGATCGCCGGTGTGTAGATGCGCGCAAAACGTTCGACCCATTGCTCGCATCGAGAACGCTTCGCCTGCGCAGCGCCGACCTGCTGAATGATGCGTGCGAGGGTTGTCTCGCCGGCGACAGCCGTTGAGAGCACGTCGATCACGCCCACGCCGTTGATGGTGCCTGCGTACACAGCGTCGCCTCTCGCCTTCGGGACAGGCATTGACTCGCCAGTGACCGGTGATTGATCGACGGTGGTCGTACCGCGTTCGACGCGACCGTCGAGAGCGATGCGCTCTCCGGGCCGCACGCGAAAGACGGTACCCACGTCGACGAACGCCGGATCGACTTCGATCTCCTTGCCGTCGCGAACAAGTCGAGCACGCTCCGGAGCGAGCTCCAACAGTGCCGTAACCGCTCGACGCGCCCGACCGATACTCCACGCCTCCAAAGCCAGAGACAGCGCGAACAGGAACGAAACGGTAGCAGCCTCGAACCACTCGCCGATCATCAGTGCTCCCACCACGGCAATGGTCATGAGCAGGCTCATGTCGGGCCGCAGACGCCGCAACGCGAAGAGCGCCTTGGGAAACACCAACCAAAGGCCCGCAGCCACAGCAGCCAGGTAACACGCCTTCGCGACTGCAGGAACGTCGTGCGCGAGACCGGCCCCTTCGGAACCGATCGCCGACTCAAGGCTAGCGATCGCAACATGCAGCGCAAAGCCGGTGGCGGTTCCGAACCCGCTCACCAACACGAGTAGGTTGCGCAGCGACCACAAGCGACGCCGGCCGGCATCCGGAGCCGGGCGCCACGTCTCCGCGCGCATGCCGGTCGCACCGACTGCGGCGGCGACCCGGTCCGGCGGAACTTCTGCCGGAACGGACATGCGGCCGTTCAGCAGGTCGAAGCCCAGCAGCGCCGGATCGACGAGGCTCTTCAAGGCGTCTCTGAGCGTCGCGACCTCTTCTGCGCAGTCCATGCCGTGGATTCGGTACTCACGCACCTGAGATCCGACGGTCTGTTCCCGGACGCTGCGGTGGCCATTGTCGTTCATCTCTGATTCCTCTCGCGAGGCGGTTGGTTCATGGCTCACCTGAACTCGGCCTTTCGAAGACCGGTCGCGGCCTCGATTCCGACCCAAGAGCGCACAACGGTCGGCAGCGGCTTGCCTTTGGGAAGGTCAATCGAGCCCGGCAGGCGCGGGCATGCTCCGGTTCTCCGGATGCGCAGCGTCTCACTCGTGCCCGTGATGGTGCTCGAGGTCGGGGTTGTACGGCTTGCCGTCCACCTCGATCGAGATGCGCCCTTCCGGCTCCTTGCCCTTCAGCGCGTCATCGGTCACCGTGAAGACCGTGTTGGAGGCGTCCTTGGCCTTCGTGGCGAGCACCTTCGGTCCTGACGACGTGTTCAGCTTGAGCTCAGGCGGCTTGGTCGCGGCCAGCGCGGTCTTGGCGTCGGTGCCGAGCACGTAGATCGTCAGCGTGCCGGTGCTGTCGTCGTGCACGACCTCGAGGTGCACGGCGTGCGCAGATCCCAGTTCGAGCACGTGGCCGCCATGGGGGCCGTGCGCGTGCGCCTCGCCGGCGTGCGCGCCAGCAGCCGGCTTCTGGTCGTGGTCATGGTCGCCCGAGCAGGCTCCGAAGGCTGCCGCGACGAGAACAGTGAGTGCGGTTCGGATCATCGTTACGTCTCCAGGTTTGGGCGCGGGCCACCGGCCAGCGCGGGTCCAAGGTCTTGTTGATTCGGTTCGGGCACGAGCTGTCGCCGGATGTCCTCCAGATCCTCCTCTCGTACGCGCTCTCCGGCCAAGCGCTCGGCCTCGCTGCGGCAGAACCGCCAGAACAGGCCGGGCATGACCAGGAAGTCGAGCAGCGTGTTGGTGACGAGCCCGCCGATGATGACGGTCGCCACCGGGTAGAGGATCTCGCGACCGGGCTGGTCCGCCGACAGCGCCAGCGGCACGAGCCCGATCCCCGCGCAGAGCGCAGTCATCAGCACGGGGATCACGCGCTCCTGGCTGCCGCGCACCAGCATCTCCACCGAGAAGCCCTCGCCCTCCTTGCGCATCAGGTGTAGCCAGTGGTCCACTAGGAGGATTGCGTTGCGCGCCGAGGTACCGAGCAAGGCGATGAATCCGACCAGCGTCGCGACCGACATCACCTGGCCGCTGAGCACGACGTAGGCTGCCGCCCCGACGAAGGCGGTCGGCCGGGTCAGCAGTACCAGCAGCGCGAGTTTCAGAGAGCGGAACTGCAGGTAGAGCAGTAGCACCATGAACACCAGGGACAGCACGCTCAGGGCCGCGATCAGCCGCGTTGCCTCCTGTTGTGCTTCGAACTGGCCGCTGATTCGGATGGAGTAGCCCGGCAGGTTGGCGAGCCGGTCGCGGACAGGCCACAGCACCGCCTCGACGTCCGTGACGACCTCGCCGAGCGATCGACCGCCAACGTTGTGCTGGACGACGACGCGCCGCTGGACGTTCTCGCGGTTGATGTTGTTCGGGGTCTTCGACACCCGCACGTCGGCGACGTCGGCGATGCGCGCCAGCGCTTCGTCGCCCCGGCGCAGGTAGAGGCCCGCGAGCTGCGCGACGTTGCGGCGGTCGTCCTCCTCGAGGCGGACCTTGATCGGATATGCGATCTGGCCGACCTGGAGCCGCGACACCTCTTGGCCGCCCATGGCCAGTTCCACGGTCTCGGCGAGCGCTGCGACGTGAATGCCGAGCCGCGCTAGCTCGGTGCGGCGGGGTTTCACTTCGACCTGGTCGATCAGCACCTGGGGCTCGGTGTACAGGTCGCGCACCCCGGGAATGGTCCTGATCTTGGCTTCGACCTCGCTCGCCGTCTGCCGCAGCACGTCGAGGTCAGGTCCGGCGATCTTGATCGCGACCTGGGCAGTGACGCCCGACAGGAGGTGGCTCAGCAGATGGGCTAGCGGCTGTTCGGTAGAAGTCGCTACGCCCGGGAACTCGTACGACAGGCGGTCGCGGATGTCCTCGATGATCTCCTCGCGCGAACGCGGCGAGGTCGAGTCAAAGTTGACGATCGCTTCGCTGACGCTGACTGGCATCGCGTGCTCGTCGCCCGGCGCGCGGCCTGTGCGGCGCGCGACGCTGCTCACGCCCTCGACCTTCTTGACCAGTTCCTCGAGCCGGCGGCCGAAGCGATCCGAGGTCTCGAGGCTCGCATCGGGCGGCAGGACCACGTTGACCTGGGCGGTTCCCTCGTTGAAGGGCGGCAGGAACGACGAACCCGTCGTGAGCAGGAAAGCGCCGCTGACGAGCAGCGCCACCACGCAGACAGCGACGATACGCTCGATATGCCGCGTGCTCAGCAGCACGCCCCTCGCCGCCGCGGCCCGCAGCTTCGCCACGAGCCAGCCGCCGTACTTGCGCTCGGCAGCAGCGTGCGCGCGCCGGCCCAGCAGGTAGTAGCACAGGACCGGCGTGACGGTCAGGGCCACGACCAGTGACGCCATCACGCTGATGATGTAGGCGAGCCCGATCGGCGCGAACAGCCGCCCCTCGATGCCACCCAGGAAGAAGAGCGGCAGGTAGACGACCGTGACGAGCAGCGTGCCGTACATCACCGGCTTCCGGATCTCGCTCGACGCTTGGAACAGGACCCAGAGCACTGGCTCCCTGCGCTCGCGCGCCGAGTTCTCGTGCAAACGGCGGAAGACATTCTCGACATCGATGATCGCGTCGTCGACGAGCGTGCCGATCGCGACGGCGAGGCCGCCGAGCGTCATCGTGTTGATCGTCAGCCCGAACGCTGCGAACACGAGCGCGGCGATCGCCACCGAGAGCGGGATCGCGGTGAGCGTGATGAACGTCGTCCGGAAGTTCAGCAGGAACAGGAACAGGATGACGATGACCAGGATCGTGCCGTCGCGGACGGCCTCGAGCACGTTGTCGATCGCGCGATCGATGAACGCCGCCTGCTGGAACACGCCGTCGTCGATCGTGACGTCGGGCGGCAGCTCCCGCTGCATCAGCCGCAGCTCCTCGTTGACGCGATCGGTCAGCACCGTCGTGTCGACGCCCGGCTGCTTCATGACCACCATGATCACGCCGGGCCTGCCGTTGATGCCCGCGGTGCCGGTCGGGATCGCGGCGGCGCCGAAGAAAACCTCGGCCACGTCCTCGATGCGCACCGGCCGCGTCGGGTGCGGGCGGATGACCGCGTGCGCAAGTTCCTCGGGCCGTTCGAGCAGACCGGAGACCGCGACGAGCGGCCCCTTGGCGCCGATGTTCAGGAAGCCGCCGGCGACGTTCACGTTCGCGGCGCGGGTCGCCTCGGCCACCTCCTGCAGAGTAACGTCGAAGGTGCGCAGCTTGTCCGCGTCGACTACGACCTGCAGCTCCGACGGCTGCCCGCCGATCGTGATGACCTGGGCGATGCCGGACAGCGACAGGATGCGCGGCCGGATGTCGCGGTCGATGATCCGCCGCAGCTCCAAGATGTCGGTCTCGCCGCTCTTGCTCTGGAAGCCAATCATCTGCACCTGCCCCATGATGCTGCTGATCGGCGCCATGACTGGCAGCACGCCTGGTGGCAGGCTCGGCACGGCGACCTGGAGCTTCTCGGCGACAATCTGGCGGTCTAGGTAGATGTCGGTGCCCCAGTCGAACTCGACGTAGACCACCGACAGGCCGAGCCCGCTCGCCGAGCGTACGCGGAACACACCGGTGGCCCCGTTCATCACCTGCTCGATCGGCCAGCTGACCAGGCGCTCGACGTCCTCGGGCACGAGGCCATGCGCCTCCGTGAGCACGGTGACCACCGGTCGATTCAGGTCCGGCAGCACGTCGATCGGCATGCGCAGGGCCTTGTACAGACCGTATGTCCCCACGAGGACCGCAGCGAGCAGCACGATCGCGCGATTCTGCAGCGACGCGGCGATTATCCGGTTCAGCATGTGCGCCTCCTAGTGGCCATGGCCCGCGTGTGCGTCGACTGCGTCGCCGCCCTTCAGTGCGAGGCCGAGCTCGAACGCGCCGGACTGCACGACCGGATCGCCGGGGAACAACGCGACGCCCTGGCCGGCCGGGACGACCACGACCTCGTCGTCCTGGTAGACAATGGCGATCGGCACCGGCTTGAACCCGTCGCCGTCCTGGAGGAACACGACCTTGTTGGGTCCGTCTTCCGTCACAGCCGACGAGGGCAGCACGTAGACGTTGTCGAGCTTGGCGGTCGGCACGCTCAGCAGGTAGCTCATGCCCTCGCGGAGCGACCATGTGCGCGACGCCAGCCCGCCCTCGCGCTCGATCGTCGAGGACACGCTGTTGGCAACCTCGATGAAAGCGATCGTGCCCTCGTTGGCGTTGGAACTCTGGACATAGCCGACCCGGAGGCCGTCGAGCGCCGGACCGGAGTCGCGGATCAGCGGCTTGCCGGTGATGCCATGGCGTTCCTTGGCGGCCGCGAGCACCGCCGCGACCTCGCCGCCGACGGGCTCTGTTCGCAGGAGCAGCCGCCTCGGGTCGCTGAGGGTCAGCAGCCGGTCGCCTGCAGCGACCTTCGCGCCGCGTTTCGTCAAGACCTCGAGCACGTCCCATGCCGCGCCCTCGACGAGAGCTGGTGCGAGGATGCGCACGACGGGTTCGAGCGCGTTCAGCGCATGCAGCCGCTTCAGGTCCTCGAGAGTATGCCCTTGCTGCAACAGGACGCCGATGTCGAGGAAATGGAGCGCGCCTTCGGCGGTCGCCATCCATTCCGTCAGCTCCGGCGTCACGAGGCCGCTGGCGGCGAGTTCGCCGATCGTCGCGGTGACCCAGGGCAGGGAACGGATAGCCTTGGGCAGTGCAGCGCTGAGTCGCTGGGCCTCCGGCGGCCACAAGCCGTTGCGGGCGAGCGCGCGCTGCCATCGCTCTTCGTCGAGCTCCGGAATGGAGGCGCCGGCCTCGATTGCACCGATCTGTTCTTCAGTCAGACCGTGCTTCTGCAGCTCGAGGCGAGCCTGCTCCTGCTCCTTCTCGGCCCGCGACAGCTGGTAGCGTAGGTCGATCGCGCGCTGCCTCGGGATCAGCGGCAGGTCACGTCCGCCGACGTTCCCCGTGTACTGCTCGACGCGCTCGAGCTCGGTGCGCGCGATGCGGACCTCCTCGGCGGATTTGCGGAGATCGAGCACGCTCGAGTGCAGCTGCTCCTGGGCCGGGCGCAATACGTCGGCCGTCAGCGTCAACTGCGGCCTTGGCAGCGGGTCCCGCACGAGCGTGATCACCACCCGGCCCGGTTCGACGACGCGTCCGATCTCGACGTCGATGCTCTCGATGCGGCCGCCGATCGGTGCGAAGACCGGCTGCTCGGTTGTCGGCATGTCGGTAACGACGGCTGCGACGGCCACGGTCCGGACGAAAGTCGTGGGCTCGACCTTCCCGACCCGGACGCCGAGGTTGGCAAGAGTGGCAGGAGGAAGCTGCGGAGCGTGACCATGCTCCCCGCCCTCCTCCTTCGTCGGCTCTCTACGCCCGGTCCCTCCTGCGACCATGCTGCCGATGAAGAGACCCAGGAGCGTGCAGATCGTTGCAGTGAGCGGGATTCCCCAGCGTGATCTCGTTGTCATCGTCGTTCTCCTGCAGCGTCTTCGTGCTTTCCTGTCAGCTCCTGCGGCGGCGTACGGCCCTCGCCGCCAGGATCGGAGCGGAACTCGACGAGTGGAAACCCGACCGCCTTCTCGAGGTCCGACCATGCCAGCTGCTCCGACAGCCGTGCTTCTAGAACCTCGAGCTGCACCTGCCGGAGGCTGCGCTCGGCGTCGAGCAGCTGCAGCGCGCCAGCCGATCCAGCGGCGATCGACTGGCGAGCGATGTCGACGTTGGCCGTTGCTGCAGGCAGCACCTCGTCCCGGAGAATGCGGTGCTGCTCGGTGGCCATCCTCAGGGTCCCACTTGCGCGTTCGACCGCAGAAAGGACGCCGTGCGCCCTGGTTTCGTACATCGTGCGAACCTCTTCGCGCCGCTTGACCGCCTCGGCGATCGCCTGCTGGTTCCGATCGAACATCGGCAGCTCGATGCCGAGGCTCAGCCCGAGGATCGTCTTGCGTTCACCCACTTCGCCGCGGAAGGAAGGGCCAAACGTCAGGTCGGGGTACTGTTTGGCGATCTCGAGGTGCAGCCGCCGTTCAGCGACTTCGTACTCAGCGCGGATACGCAGGAGCTCCGGATGCTCCTGTTCGATCAGCTCGCGAAGCTGTGTTGGTTCGGGCTGACTGGTTGGCGTTGCGGGCAGTGCAGAGTCGGGTACCAGTCCGAGCCGGCCCGGGCTCACCGCCACGAGGTCGGAGAGATCCGAAGCGGCATTGGTGACGTCGATCCGGGCGGTCAGCACGCGGCTCTTCTCCCGCGCGTGCTCGAGCTGGAAGAGAGATACGTCCAGTGCGGTTGCCGCGCCCGCGGCGACGAGCTGCTGGGTCGCGGCGAGCGAGGCCTCGGCGGCCGCTAGGACGCTACCTCGTACCGCCTCGCGCTGCTGGGCGACGGCGAGCCGCACGAACCGAGCACGCAGATCCAGGTACAGCTCGCGGAAGGTCGCCAGCGCATCGGCACGGGCCGCCCGCGCCAGCGACTCGTTCACATCGTCCTGTCGTCCGAGCCTGCCGCTCAGCGGGATCGTGAGACCGAGGCTGGCGAACGGCACCACCTCATTGACGTCGACCGTGGAACCGAAGCCGAACTCGGGTCCCGCTGTGAGGATGGGGTTCGGCCAGGGCGTGGCAACACGGGCCTTGGCGAACGCGGTGCGAAAGGCAGCGATCGTCTCGCGCACGCGCGGTCCGCGAGTTCGCAGCCACTCGGCGGCCCGGCGAAGCGTGAGCTCCGGCAGCGGCGTTTCCGGATCGCCCATCTCCGGCGCTTCACGCAGGGTGGCAAGGGCATCGAGCTGGTTCGGGGGAAGCGGCTCCGCCTCGTACGAGTGGAGCGCGCAACTCGCTAGCCCGAGCGCTGCGAGAGCGAGCGCTGTCGTCGTTGGTTGTCTGGATGAAGATCCCGCCTCGATGGCGGGTCGTGGCTGCGTTTGCAAGGTTCCTCCTGTGTTCTCTCGAGGCCCCGCGGAATGGGGCGATGCCGGGGAACGCAGGAGGATCAGATCAGCAGAACGACGGTGCGCCGGTGCGCGATCTGCTCTCGTGGCCGATGCGATGCGGACTCGGCCCACCAAGCAAGGCGATCCCGTCCGGGCGCATCAGGCACGGCGAAGTTCGGTGGCCAGCAGGGGAACGGCGGCAAGCCACCGCCTGGCTCGTCATCGGCCAGCCTGGTGAGCTGCGGGCCGTGATCCGTGCCGCTGACGAACTCGGGGGTGTCCAGCGACACGTCGTGGCACGGCGGGTGGCGGGCAGCGTCGAGCGCGGGTTGCTGCTCCTCGTCCTCCAGGGCAGTGTCGTGCCCGCATGGACACGGATTGCTGGCAGTGCCGACGCCGAACCCCCCGTGACCATCGCGACCGAGGCACAGCGTCACACCAGCAGCCGGGACCAGGGCCATCAACACCGCCACCGCGAGGCACAGCCAGGTCGTGGCGCGGTGGGCAGTGGTAACGGATGTGGTCATGCCGACTCTCGATCAGGGTAGTTGTCGACCGAGGGCCCGGCAAGGCTGAAGGACGCTTCAGGCTTTCGTGCGGGTCAAGGGTAAGCGTCCGACCGCCGGCGGGGCTGGAGTCCGCGGATGATCGGGGGGCAGCCGGCTAAACGAGCGCCGTCTCAGCTGCCTGAGGCGCTCGAGCCGTGACGGCCCAGT
>CAZABP010000083.1:0-15068 GCA_964483245.1 uncultured candidatus Brocadiaceae bacterium
GTTGCTCGCCGGGCTGCGCGAGGTCCTGCTCGCCGCGCATCCGTACGAAGTGCCGGAGCTGCTGGTGTTCGCCGTCGACGCGGGGCTCGGCAGCTACCTGGAGTGGGTCGCGGCCAGCTGCCGGCCGGCCGACGGCGCGACGTGACGATCGCGGCCGAGCTCCCGAGCGAATCACCCGACCGCGTCAGCGGGAGCATGCTGCTGCTGAGTCTGCTGCTGGCGGGGCTCGCGTACTGGCTGTCCGGCCGGCTCGAGTTCGGCGCCGGCGCCGATGCCGAAGCGGGCCGGCGGACGCTGGCAGTCACGGCGCTGACGGCCGGCTGCTGGTTGCTGCGTGCGATGCCGCTGGCTGCGGCGTCGCTGTTGCCGCTCGTGCTGCTGCCGCTGCTCGGCGCCCGCAGCGTCGCGGCCGTCGCACCGGCCTATGCCGATCCGATCCTGTGGCTGTTCTTCGGCGGCTTCGTGCTGGCGTTGGCGATCGAGCGTTGCGGCCTGCACCGGCGTTTCGCGCTGCGCGTGATCGCCGCGTTCGGCGGGGAGCCACGCCGGATCGTGCTCGGCTTCGCGCTCGCCGCGGTCGGGCTGTCGATGTGGATCAACAACACGGCGACCTGCCTCGCGCTGCTGCCGATCGGCTGGGCGATCGTCGAGCGCGTCGGGGCCGCGGGGCTGCTGCCGCCGGATGCGCAGCGCCGGTTCGGCACCGCGCTGATGTTGGCGATCGGTTACTCCTGCTCGATCGGCGGGATCGCGACGCCGATCGGGACGGCGCCGAACCTGTTGTTCTTCAAGGTCTGGCGCGATCTGGAGCAGCAGGGTGCGCCGGTCGTGTCGTTCGTGCAGTGGATCGTCGCGTTCGCGCCGCTGGCCGTGCTGTTCGCCGTGCTGGTGCAGCTGTTGCTGGTGCGCGTGCTGTTCCCGCTGCCGAAGCTCGGGACCGAGGCGTCGCGGCAGCTGGTTGCGAGCGTGACCGAGCTGCCGCCGATGTCGTCGGCGGAGCGGCGCGTGCTTTGTGTGTTTGCGACCGTCGTGGCGCTGTGGATCACGCGCAGCGACGTGCGGCTGTCGGCCGAGTTGCAGATCGACGGTTGGGCGACGCGGCTCGGGCTGCCCGGGATCGACGACGGCACGGTCGCGCTCGGCGCGGCGCTGCTGCTGTTCCTGCTGCCGGCCGGTGGCGGCGAACGGCGCCCGCTGATGGACTGGGGCACGGCGCGGCGCATGCCGTTCGAGATCCTGCTGCTGCTCGGCGGCGGCGTTGCGATCGCGTCGGCGTTCACGGCGACCGGCGTCAGCGCAGCACTCGGCGGCGTCATGGCGGATGCACTGCAGGGCGTATCGCCGTGGCTCGCCGTCGCAATCGTCGTGACGTTCCTGACCTTCGTGACGGAAGTGACCAGCAACACCGCGATCACGGCACTGAGCCTGCCGCTGCTGCTGTCGACCGCCGTCGGCCTGGGGATCGATCCGCGGCTCCTGCTGCTGCCGGCGACGATCGCCGCGTCGTGCGCGTTCATGTTCCCGATCGCGACACCGCCGAACGCCGTCGTGTTCGCGAGTGGCAAGGTCTCGATGGCGGACATGGCGCGCGCCGGGCTGGTCTGCAATCTGCTGTCGATCCTGTTGCTGAGCCTCGTGATGGGTCTGTGGGTGCTGCCGTGGCTCGGGGTCGGGACCGGGAGGCCGGCGTGGCTGCGGTGATCCGCGCGTTCGGGGTGTTCTTCCTGCTGTTGCTGCCGTTCGCGCACGGCTACGTCGAGAACGCCGATGCCGAAGTGACGCTGCACGCCGCGCGTGCATTCTGGTTGCGCGGGGACTTCGGGCTGGACGCCGCGGCGCCGGACGCATCGCTGCCCGAGCAGCAGATCGCCGCGATCATCGCGGCCCCGGGTCGCGGCGGCAGCTACGGGATGACCGGGCGCAATGGCAAGCAATACGTCTGGTTCCCGATCGGGCATCAGCTGCTGCTGGTGCCGTGCGTGGCGCTCGGCGACGTGCTGGACCGGCTGTGGCCGCAACCGGGCCAGGCCCTCGTGACGCTGCACGGCGAGATGCGGGGCAACCTGTTCTGGGCCCGGTTCCTCGCCTCGTTGCTCCCGATCGCGGCGGCGGCCGGCTCGGCGGTCGTGCTGCTGTTGCTCGCGCAGCTTCTGGCCGGTTGCGCACGGGACGCCCTCTGGACGCTCGGGCTCGCGTCCGCTGCGACGCAGCTGCTGGCACAGACGCCGATGACGACCGCGGATCTGCCCGGCGCGTTCGCGCTGCTGCTGATGGGCCTGTGCACGATCCGCTACGCGCGCCATGCCGGTGGCACCGGCACGCTCGCGCTCGCCGGGCTCAGCGGCGGCTGGGCCGTGTTGATCCGATATCCGCACGCCGTGCCGGTCGCGCTGCTCGGGGCCTGGATCGTCTGGCTCGCGCTGCAGCGCCGCGATCACGCCGCGTTGCTGGTGTTCGCAGCGGCGGCCCTGCCTGAGGTCGTGCTGCTGCTGCTCGCAAACCTGTGGCGCTTCGGCAGCGTGTGGGAGACCGGGTACAGCCGCGGTGCGAACGCCGGGACTGCGTTCGCGGTGTGGTTCGGAGTGCCGCTGCTGCTGCTCGCGCCCGGCAAAGGGCTGCTCTGGTTCACGCCGCCGCTGTGGCTGGGGCTGACCGGTGCCTGCCGGCGCGCGCTGCGGATGCCGGCAGTCGCGATCACCGGGATCGCGCTGCTGCTCGTGCTGCTGCTGCACGGCAGCACGACCTACTGGGGCGGCGGACAGTGCTACGGCGTGCGTTACCTGACCGGGCCGGCGGTCCTGTTCCTCGCCGCGATGCTGGCGCTCGGCAAGCCCTGGCGGATCCGGCCGCGGCTGTGCCTGCTGGTCGGTGCGGCCGGATTGCTGGTTGCGCTCGGGGGCCTGGTGACTCCGTACCGCGGCCAGCAGGAGCTCGCGCTCGCCGCAGTGGGGGTCGCATACCCGCAAGCCCCACCGGAACTGCGGCAGGACCCGGCGAACGTGGATCCTCGGTTCTCGCCGCTACACAGCCATTGGATCTATGCCGCGCTCTCGGTGACCGGCCGGCTCGACCGCGGCAGCGACGCGGACGCCACCGGGGCGATGTTCGGCGTGACCGTGCGCGGGCTGCCGAAGCCGAGCTGGCCGGAGGACACCCGGCTGCAGCATTGGTGGCCGTTCTATCTCGGGCTGCTGCTCGGCTTCTCCGGCTGGTGGATCGCGCTGCCGCTGTGGCTGCTCGGCGGGTTCCTGTTCACCTGCTGGTTCCGGTCAAGGTGGCGCGGCGATCCGGCCGATAGCAGCGGCAACATCGCGACCACCCCCGCATGCTCGTCCCCGCCCTGATCCCGTTGCTGCTGGCCTGCCAGGATCCCGAGCCCGCGCCGCCGCCAGTGACCGTCGTGCTCCACCTGAACGACGGTGGCGTCGTGACCGGCACGCTGCTGCGTGACACGCCGAGCTACGTCGAGGTGCGCGTCGATGCAGCGACCGTGGTGGGACTCGAGCGTCGCCGGATCGCGAAGATCGAGCGCAGCTCGGCCGACCCGGTGCCGGCGCTGGCGTTGCCGTTGCGCCCGCGCGACGAGTGGTACGTGCTGCACGACGGGCTCGGACGCGTGATCGGCCAGCTCCATTCGGTCGTCGCGGCGAGCGACGAAGGGGGCTGCCGGATCGACGAGGAGTGGTCGTTCACGAGCGGCGACCGCACGACGGTGATCACGCTGCTCGAGGAATGCGACCGCGAGCTGCGCCCACGGCGCGCGTTCTACCGCGAGCGCGTGCAGACGGCGGCGTCGCCGCACCTGCTCGTCGAGCGCACGGTCCGGGCGACGATCGAGCCGGACCAGCTCGTGCTCGAGCGCCACGACCTGAACAGCGATCCGGAGCGGCGCGAGATCCGGCTCGATGCCGCGACGACGTTTCCGCTGCTGTCGCTCGAGCAGGCCCGCCAGCACGGCGTGCCGGCGACGAGGGTGCGCGTGTTCGACCTGCAGGCGCAGGAGTTCGCGTGGCGCGAGTTCACGTTGCGGCTGCGGCGCAAGGTCCCGCACGGTGGCGGCACGCTGGCGGTCCGCGAACTCTGCTGGACCGGATCCGGCGCCACCAACCACGAGTGGCTCGACAGCGCGGGGCGGCCGCTGCGGCGTGAGGCGAACGGCACCAGCGTGGTTGCGTTGCCGATGGGCGAGACGCAGACCAGACACCTCGCGGAGACGCGGCCGGAGATCTTCGAGCCGGCGTTCCGCAGCGAAGCCGGGCGGCAGTTCGGACTCTGGCTCCCGAGCCCGGTCTGGCGCCATGCGTCCGAAGTCCCTGCGGGGCGGTTGACCGCGCATGCATCGGCGCACCGCGCCAGCATCACGGTCATGCAGATCCCGCAGCATGCATCCGATGCACACGTCGAGGATGTCGCCGACACCGTGCTGCGCCAACTCCGCCTGCTGCATCCGGCGCTGCACGTCGAGCGGCGTGAGCGCCTGACCTGGCGCGGCCACGATGCGATCGATGTGCTGGCCGGCTACGAGATCACGGACGAAGGCGCGCGGACACGGCATCGCTGCATGATCCGCGTGCTGGCCGGCACGCCGATCCCGCTCGCGGTCTGCATCGCCGCACCGCGCGACGAGCTGTTCGATCTGGAGCCGGATCTGCCGCGGCTACTGGATGGGCTGGAGCTCGATCCGCGCGCAGTCGAGCCGGTTATGCAGGGACCGCTGGCCGAAGGTTCGGCCCGCGGCAAGCCGCGCGCCGGCTCCTGAAGCTCTCCCGCCGCACCGGCATGATCGCGGCGTCGCTCTGCGTGCGGCCTTGGCGGCGACGCATGCCACCGGGCGCGGACTAACTCGTTCGCAGCACCGATTCCCCAGCCCGCAGCCGGGCGGCCCCGAGCAGGTGTTCCGGCGTGACGTCGACGGCGGCCTCGAGGTCGGCCAACGTGCGCGCCAGCCGCAGCAGGCGGACGCGCGTGCGGCCCGAATGCCGGCCGCTGCGCAGGATCCGGGTCAGCGTCGAGCGTGCCTGCGGATGCACGAGCGTGAGCTGGCTCAGCTCCGGCTCGTCGAGGCGGCCGTTCGGTACGAAGCGCCCGCTGCCGCCGTTGCGCTCCCGCTGGCGCGCCACGGCCGCGAGCACGCGCGTGCGGAGATCCGCCGTCGCGAAGCCCGGATCCGGCGCCGAGTCGTATTCGCCGGGATCCACGCTCGGCACCTCGAGCTGGATGTCGAGCCGGTCCAGCAGCGGGCCGGAGATGCGCTGCAGATAGCGTGCGCGGCCATGCGGTCCGCAGACACACGGCCGCTGCGGATGACCGGCGTAACCGCACGGACACGGATTCATCGCCGCGACCAGCAGACAGTCGGCCGGCATCGTGACCACGTCGCGGGCCCGCGCGATGGTGATCTGGCCATCTTCCAGAGGCTGCCGGAGCCCCTCGAGGGCGTCGCGCCGGAACTCCGGCAGTTCATCCAGGAACAGCACGCCGCGATGCGCCAGCGTGACCTCGCCCGGCCGGATCTCGGTGCCACCGCCGAGCAGACTGACGTGGCTGCTCGAGTGGTGCGGCGCGCGGAACGGCCGCTCGACCAGCGCGATCGCCGGACCGCACATGTGCGCACTGCGCACCCGCAGGATCTCCAGCATCTCGTTCCGCTCCGGTGGCGCGAGCAGGCCCGGCAGCCGGCGCGCGAGCGCGCTCTTGCCGGACCCGGGTGGGCCGACCAGCAGCAGGTTGTGCCGCCCGGCCGCGGCTGCCGCGAGGGCCAGCTTCGCCGTGCGCAGCCCGCGGATGTCGCGCAGGTCCGGCGCCTGCGCCCGCGCCGAGCGCTCGCGCGCAGGCTGCACCGGACGCAACGGCAGCTCGCCGCTGAGCCACAGCAGCGCTTCGCGCAGCGTTGCGACGCCGAGTACGTCGACCCCAGGGACGACGGCCGCGGCGCGTGCGTCTTGTGCGCTGGTCAACAGCGTGGTCAGGCCGAGCTCGGCCGCACAGACGGCAGCCGCCACGACGCCACGCGCCGGCAGGACGCGTCCGTCGAGCGACAGCTCGCCATGCGCCATCAGCCCCGCCAGCCGCTCGCGCGGGACGAGGACTTCGGCGCCGGCCAGCACGAGCGCCATCGGCAGGTCGAAGCCGCTGCCTCCTTTGCGCAGACCGGCCGGCACGAAGTTCAGCGTCGGGTTCCCCCGCGGCGGTGGCACGCCGGCAGCGCGATAAGCGCCGAGGATCCGATAGAACGCCTCGCGCACGACGGCATCCACCATGCCGAGGATCCGCGGCCGCTCTTCGCCGCCGCGCATCGTCGCCTCGATCGTCACCGGGATCGCTTCGACCCCACGCAATGCCGCCGCGGCGATCGACGCCGTCGGCTCGAACAGGTCGGACTCACTGTGTTGCACAGCGGACCTGTGCCGCGCAGGCGCCGGTGGTTCCGGGTCGGACCACGAAATCGGCGCTGGCTATACTGCCCGGCCCCGCGCGGCCGCCGCCGCACCCTGCGTCGTCGCTGCGGGTATTCGGAGAAGCCTCATGAAACGTCTCGAACCCACCTCGTTGGCCGATCGCATGACCCTGCTCGAGCAGAGCAACCGCCGCCTCCGCGGCACGCTGCTGTTCGTCCTCCTCGGTGCCGGCGCGCTGCCGCTGCTCGCCTGGCGCGGCACCGACCCGACCGTGGTCCGTGCGCAGCGTTTCGAGCTGGCCGGCGCCGAGGATGGCAAGGTGCTCGGCGTGTTCGAACTGGACAAGGACGGGCTGCCGTTCTTCGAGATGCGCGACGCCAACGAGACGCCGCGGATCCGCATGAAGATCGGCCGCGGCGGCTCCGAGCCGATCATCTCGATGCACGACCCCGAAGGGATGCAGCGCTCGAGCTACGCGATGGACGCGTCCGGCAATCCGCATTGGATCCTGCAGGACAAGGGGCAGAAGCCGCGCCTGCACGCCGCCGTCAGCGAGTCCGGCGCGCCGTCGCTGATCTTCATCCACGTGGATGGGACGAGACCGGCAGGGATCGGCGTCACGGCCGAAGGCAAGCCGTGGAAGCTGCCGGTCGAAACCAAGCCGGAGGACGGCAAGTAGCCTCGCGTACGTGGCGCGGGCCGGTCGGGTGCTCCCGCCGGCCCGCATCCGGGCGCTGAGAGGCTGTTCCTGACACCCCGCGCCGCGCCGAGGCCGGCCGAACGCAGCGGGGATTTGGGCACAGCCTCTGCGGCGCCCGTCGTCAGTGATCGGCTGCCGTCAGGTCACTGGACCTTCCAGCCGCCGATCGTGTGCCGGATCGCGTTCGTCGCGACGAGCCCGGCCGGGTTCACGGCCTTGCGGGCGTAGTACTGCGAGTAGAACGAGATCCCGATGAACGCCGTGTCGCTCGTGATGCCGAGTGAGGTCGTTGCGTCGCCCGCTGCGTTGGTCGGCAGCGAGAACACGAGCCAGTGGTCGATGTACGCGGTGCAGCCGGACATCTGCAGGAAGTCGAGCTTCAGCGGCAGCGGGATCCCCGACCAGTTCGTCGTGCTCCAGCCGATCACGCACCAGGCGCCGAGCCCGAGGTTCGGGATGCCGCCGGTGAAGTTGTAGATCTGCGTCTCACCGGTCTCCGGCGTCGAGTTGCCAGCCGTGTGCGTCACGGTCGGGCCGCCGCAGGACGTCCCGATGCTGGTGATCGAGCCGGGCGTGAAGATCCCGTACTCGGCGCGTGCCGTGCGGTTCGCCGACATCGTGACGTTCAACGTCTGCAGGCCGAGCGGCTGGCCGACGCTGTCGAGCAACCAGCGGCGGAACGTACGCCCCGACGCCGAAGCCGGCGCCGTGAGCGTCAGTGCCTGGTTGTTCTTGTAGGTGCGCGTGAAGTTCGTGCTGCCGTTCTGCGCCCCGTTGTAATCGGCGACGCTGACCGTGATCGGGATCCCGGTCGGCACCACGCTCTGCACGGTCAACGTCCGGGCGGGCACGAAGTTGATCGACACCGAGTCGTCGACGCTGCCGATGTCGGGGACGGTCAGCGTCGCGGTCGAGGCGTTGCTCGTCACGGTTCCGGCCCAGGTACCCGTGAACGAATCCCACAGGTTCGAGCCCTGCACCTTGTTGACCGTCAGCGCGTAGCCCTGCCGCGGCGTGTACGAACGGTTGAAGTTCGTGCTGCCGTTCTGCGCGCCGTTGCGGTCCATGACGTCGACGGTCACCGGCACCGCCGCGGCGCCGCTGCTCGTGACGGCGAGGTTGACCCACACTGGTGTGTAGTCGTCGCGGCCGAACCACACGTAGCTGTGCTGCGTGTTGGCGGTCGTCGAGCTGTTGTTGAGCTGACGCATCGCCGTGCCGATGAACGTCCGCGTGTCGATCGGGCTGGTCGAGACCTGGTGGTAATCGCCCCACCGGGCGCCCGGGGATCCGGCCGTGCCCGTGCCACTGATGAAGAAGACCGAGTTGCCCGGCCAGCCGGTCGCGTAGTTGTCGACCAGCATCCCGATCCCGGCCGGATGCTGCGTCGTGCTGCTGTAGGCGAACACGGTGCCCTTGTGGCCGGAGGAGTTGACGTTCGTCGCCGGATAGCCCAGGCAGTCGTTCGCGCTGGCGAAGAACACGTCGTCGTTGGCGAGCAGGGCGCGGGTCGATGAATTCACGCGAAGCACGCGCACGTACGGCGACGGTCGGCCGGCGCCGTTGGCCGCCGACGACCACAGCCAGCCGGCTTCGCTGCCGGTGATGTAGCCGGACGCGATCCGGTGGTCATCGAAGCCGAGCCAGTTGTTGCCCGACGGGCGCGGTGCGTTCGACGTCGCGCTCGACCAGGCTGGGACGCCGATGTCGACGTCGCCGTCACGCGCAGCACCGGCGTCGGTCCAGCGGTAGACGCGCGTCGACGTCGTCGAGTTGTGCGACGCCCAGAGCATGACGGCCTGCGGGCTCGAGCCGCCCTGCGAGAAGCGGTACGAGTGATTGCCCATCGGCCCGCTGCCGGTCGACCGCAGGTAGTAGCTGAAGCCACCACCGCCGCCGGTCGCGACCGTGGACAGCGCCTGCCGCATGACCACGCTGTTCACGTAGTTGCTGCCGGCGTCGTAGACGTTCGACGCGATGTACAGATAGCCGGCGGAGAACGCGATGTCCGGGAAGTCGAACCAGGTCGCTGCGGGCAGCAGCGTGAATGGCGCGGTGTTCCAGTAGCTGGTGAGCCACACGCCGTTCTTCAGGTTGTCGCGCCCCTGCGCTACGGCGAGGCGGAACCCGCCGCGGCCAGTCGCCGTGTTCTGGCGCCAGTACTGGATGTACCAGACCGTGCAGTCGATCGACGGGATGTAGATGACCCGCTGGTCGCAGCAGACGCCGCCGTCGCTGGCCGGGAACTTGGTGTACGGGTTGACATGCGTCCAGGTCATCCCGCTGTCCATCGACAGCGAGCCGTACGTGTTGCCGGTGCCGAACGCACAGTCTCGGTTCTGTGCCGCGGCCGGCTCGCCTGGGAACAGCAGCGATGCGCCGGACGGGCGCTGATCGCGCGCGCGGTAGACCGTGAACACGCCGGTCTCCGGCTGGTTGTCGATGTCGCGCAAGGTGACCGGTGCGCTGGCCGGCTGCGGGAGGGCGTCTTCACCGACCGGGATGGCCGGCGTCCGCCCCATCGGGGCCGGGTTCATCACGCTGCGCGGCGGCGCCGGGATGTCGATGTCGGGGAGCGTGCGGAAGTCGACCCGTTGCACCGGCACCGGGCCGGTCCAGGCCGGAGCTGGCATCGGGCCCTGGGCGGAGAGGCCGGGCAATATGGCCGCGGCGAGCGCGAGCGCGGGGTACAGACCCCGTCGCCGCGTGAGATTGGAAGCAGGCATGTGTCGATCCTTGCTGACGAGACGGGTGGCAGGGGAAGCGGCAGGATCGGTGGCGCTCGCTGCGCCGCAAGCCGGAGGGGGGGAGAGGCCCCTGGGACCGGAGAGGGGGATGTCGATGGGGCCCTGCGAGCCAGATTCCGGAGGGGCGCGGGAGTGGCTCACTGACCTCAGTCGAGCGCGATGACCAGCCCGTAGTCGAGCCCGAGAGTTCCCATCGTCGCCGTTGCCGACGTCAGTTCGAACAGGCGCGCGATGCGGAGGCCGGATGGTGCGGGCATCACCAGCCGCGCGCCGGTCGAGAGAGTCAACGGGTATGGCACCCGCCCCGGGTCCACGCCGATCGCCTGGCCATACCACGCGAATCCGATCCAGATCGGGTGGTACGGCCAACCGATCGCGGGAAGCGTGAAGTTCCCGAACGCGTCCGAGACCGCGTTCGCCGAATACAGCCATCCGAACAGGTCGACCTGCACCGGGGCGCAGAAGCCGAACTGCAGGTTCGCCGGCGCAGTGGTGAGCCAGAACGCCGCGGGCTGATTCTCCCGCGCGCGCACTCCGCCCAGCGTCAGCGTGTGTTGCCCAGCCAGCTTCGAGGTCGTTGCGGCCATCGTCGCGCCGAAGACCGATGGCTGACCCTTGTTCAAGCAGCCCGAGCCGTACGGGACGTGGATCGCAGATCCGATGTCGCCGGTGCCTGCCACGGCGTCCGCAAACGTGACGCTCGGAGAACTCGTACCGGAGATGCGCATCTCCCACAGGAAGTCGGCACCCGCCGGTTTGGCATACGGACTGGTCGGGATCCGGAAGCTGAATGGCGCTGGGATCGACGGTGGCGTGGCGGCCCAGCCGGGCATCTGGAACGTCCCGTTCGCGACCAGCGTGCGCGGACCGCTGTAGTTCGACAAGAATGCGCTGCCAAACGAATCGTAGCTGCCGGGACCGAAGTAGAGCTGCAGCGTGAGCGCCTTCGGTGCGCTGCCTGCCGCGGTGCCATCGCGCCGGAAGTTCAGTCCGGTGATCGTCTTCGCCAGCGCATGCAGGTCGCCATGAACCTGCATGTAGCTGTGCTGGCTTGCGCCGCCGAACGGGAACGTATTGCTGCTGTTCTGCTCGTCGGTCTGCGCCGCTGGTGGGCTGATCGCGTACGGTGCGGCGCCGCCGCTGCACACCAGTCCGGCTGGATTCGGCAGCATGCGCTTGACGCACGCAGCGGTCAGCTGGGCACAGTGCGGCGTGCCGTTGCCGAGGTTGCCGTCGGTGTCGTCGATCAGGTACACCTCGCGCACCGCGGTCGGCTGGTTCGTCGCATCCGCGACGATCGAAGGGAGGATGATCTCAGCCGCCATCTTCGCGCCGAACGCCGTGCTGCCGTACTTGGCGATCAGGTTGGTGCGGACGTCCCACGCCCAGCCCATCCAGGTTTCACCTTGCTGGTGGACACCGCCACCGGCCGGGTACGTGCGCGTGTTCAGCGCCGAGCGGATGTCCGCACCGCTGTAGTAGAAGTTCGGGCCGAGCCGCGGCTGGCCACTGTGAAAGGTGCCGACGATGTCGCCCCAGCCCTCGGACAGGCCGTCGGTCTGCGAGATGCCGCCGTACCAGTGGTCGAGGCCGTGACCCCATTCGTGCTCGACGACGGTCCGGTAGGCCGTGTTGACGCAGTTGCTGGGCCCGGTGCCGGACTCGCGGTAGAACGAGATCACGTTTCCGTTCGGGTTGAAGGTCGCGTTGCAGGCGAGATTCTCATTGACGCTCGCTTGCAGCGTGTTGGCAGCCGGTGGGAGCGCAGCACCGATCAGGCCTGCGACGTATTCGTGGACCCGGTCGACGAGGTGGTGCGTCGTCGTCTGCGCCTGGTCGTACTCTGCGGCGCCCGTGGCGAGCAGTGTGATCGTGGCTGGTGTACCGGGCGTGACCGTCGGCAGGACCAGCAGCTTCGTACCGAAGCCGGGGGCCGGCACGAGATCCGCGAGGTGCCTCGAGTTGACGAACTCGATCCGGATCTGAACCGGGACTACGCCGGGGTGGGGGATGTCGAAGTTGCCCGCGTCGTCCGTGACCGCGAAGGCACCGGTCGACGGGATCACGACGCGCACGCCGCTCAGCGGGACCAGCGACAGCGCAGGCAGCGACGGAACGCGGCGGTTGTCGAGCGACAGGTTGACGTAGCCACGCAGCGTGCCGCTGACGTTCACTGCACCCGGGACCGGCGTGCCGGCGGCGACGATCGCGTCCAATGCCGCAGGTCTCGTGCTGGCACGCAGCGCATGCGCAAGTGCTGCCCGCGCGAGCGTGGCGGACGGTTTCGGCTCATGACCGCAGCCGGCGAAACACTCGTGCAGGTCGTTGCAGTACTGCAGCACCTGACCGGTGCGGGCGTCGACATAGCTGCGCCCCGCTATTCGCTGCGTCGGGGCGTCGATCCGGACCTCCCAGGCCAGGCGCGGGGTCGTTGGCATCGCCAGCTCGGTGTCCGCCCAGATCACGAGGCGGACCCGCGGCAGCAGCCGCAGCGGGCCGGCGGCCGGCGTGGCGCCGGCTTCGCGGCATGCGATCGCGAGCGCGGCGTCGGCGCTGATCGCAGGGTTCGGATCGAAGTTCGTTGGGATCGCGACGGCGCGCGAGCCGAACAGCGAGAGGACCCCGACGTCGTGGATGCGGATGTCGGCGCGGCCGGAGATGACCTCGAGGCCGTTCCACAGCTGGTCGTAGACGAAGACGTGGACGCGACGGATCTTCTGGCCGATCCGCTCGACGAAGGTCGAGTCACCGCGGCCGAGCAGCTGCTCGTATCGCTGCAGCGTTGCCTGCGCGAACTGGCGTGCATCGGCGATCTGGTCGATGCGCCGCTCCGCGAGGCGAAGTCCGGGGCCCCAGATCGCGCTCGGCGTGCCGGTCGCCGCGTTCCATTCGACCTGCCAGGAGCCGTGGACGCGCTCGAACGTGCGCCACGCAGCCTCCGTGCGTCGTGCCGCGGTCGTGCCCTCCTGCGCTGGCGCAGCGCCACGTTGCGCCAAGACCGACTGCGCCGGCGCCAGTGTGAAGAGGACGCCGAGACTCGCCGCGACTGTGAAGGTATCGACCATCCGCGGGACTGGACGATCGAGCCTGCGACGCGTCAATGAACCAACCGCACAAATGCGCGACAGCGCCGCCGGTCATCCCGGCGGCGCCGTCGTCTCTGTCATCACCGCGTGTGCGGCGTGTCGCGCTCAGTCCAGGCCGATCACGAGGCCGTAGTCGATACCCAGCGTGCCGGTCGTCGCCGAGCCGCTGGTTGTGTTGTAGAGCCGCGCGATCTGGAGTCCGCCCGGGGCCGGCATCGCGATCCGCGCGCCGGTCGACAGGATCAGCGGGAACGGGATCTTGCCGGCGTCGAAGCCGATCCCCTGCGCGTACCAGTTGAACCCGATCCATGCCGGATTGAACGCCCAGCTCAACACGGGCAGCGTGAAGTTGCCGCTCGCGTCCGAGGTCGTGCCGGCCGAGTAGAGCCACCCACCCAGGTCGACCTGGATCGGCGCGCACAGCCCGGAGGGGATGTTGGCGGCGGTCGGCGTCAGCCAGACCGCGACCGAGTTGGACGCGCGCGCCCGCAGGCCACCGAGTGTCAGCGTGTGCGTGCCCAGCTTCTTCGACGACGTCGCCGCCATCGTCGCCGTGAACGCCAGCGTCTGTCCGGTCGCGATGCAACCGCTGCCGTACGTGCTGTGTGTCGCGTTGCCGACATCACCCAGCCCGCTGACGGCGTCGGCGTACAGCGAGTTCGAGGCCGTCATCGCGGTGGTACGGATCTCCCACAGGAAGTCGGCTGCGCCGTTCCAGGCATACGGGGCGATCGTCGGGATCCGGAAGCTGAAGCCTGCCGGTGCCGACGGCGGCGCCGCGGTCCAACCGGGCATCGCGACTGCCGTGTTGCGCACCAGCGTCCGGGTGCCGGTGTAGTTGGCGAGGTAGTTCGTGCCGAACGACTCGTAGCTGCCCGGGCCGAACCACATCTGCATCGTGATCGTCTTGCCGGTGTAGCTGGCGTTCGCGGCGAGCGTGCCGTCACGGCGGAAGTTGATCGCGGTGATCGACTTCGACTTGCCACGCAGATCGCCGTGCACCTGCATGTAGGTGTGCGTGGCGGAGCTGCCGAACGGGAACGTGTTGTTGCTGTTCTGCTCGTCGGCCAGCGCCTGCGCCGGGCTGACCAGGTACGGCGCCGTCGTGCCGCTGCACGAGACGCCGGCCGGGATCGGCAGCGCGCGCTTGGTGCAGGCAGCGTTCAGCTGGATGCAGTGCGGCGTGCCATTGCCGAGGTTGCCGTCGGTGTCGTCGAGCAGATAGACCTCGCGCACCGCATTCGGCTGATTCGTCGCATTCGCGATGATCGTCGGAATGATGATCTCGGCCGCCATCTTGGCACCGACCGGCGTGCTGCCGTACTTGGCGATCAGGTTGGTCCGCACGTCCCACGCCCAACCCATCCAGGTCTCACCCTGCTGGTGGACACCGCCACCGGCCGGATACGTGCGCGTGTTCAGCGCCGAACGGACGTCGGTGCCGGTGTAGTAGAAGTTCGGACCGAGCCGCGGCTGGCCGCTGTGGAACGTGCCGAGGATGTCACCCCAGCCTTCGGACAGACCGTCGGTCTGGTTGATCCCGCCGTACCAGTTGTCGAGGCCATGGCCCCACTCGTGCTGGACGACGGTCTGGTAGGCCGTGTTGACGCAGCTGCTGGTCCCGTTGTCGCGGTAGAACGACATCAGGTTGCTGCCGGAGCTGTAGGTCGCGTTGCAGGCCGAGTTGACGTTGACGTTCGACGTCACGGCGTTGCTGGCGGCCGGCAGGCTGGCGCCGATCAGCTCGGCGACGAACTCATGGATTGCGTCGACGAGGTACTGCGTCGTCGTCTGCGACTGGTCGAACTCCGCGGCAGTCGACGTCAGCAGCGTGATCGTCGCCGGCGTGCCCGGAGTCACGGTCGGCGTGCTCAGCAGCTTGGTGCCGAAGCCGCTCGCCGGCGTGATGTTGGCGATGTGACGCGCGTTGACGAACTCGATCCGGATCTGGACCGCGGTCGTGCCTGGGTGCGTGATGTTGAAGTTGCCACTGTCGTCGGTGATCGCAAACGCGCCGGTCGACGGGATCGTGACGCGGACGCCGGTCAACGGGACCAGCGACAGCGTCGGCAGCGACGGGCTGCGGCGGTTGTCGAGCGACAGGTTGACGTAGCCGCGCAGCAGGCCGACGACGTTG
>CAZABP010000084.1:0-14779 GCA_964483245.1 uncultured candidatus Brocadiaceae bacterium
CTGGCGGGCGGCGCGCTGCTGTGCAACGAGTTCATCCGGCTGCCGGTGCAGGCGCTCTCGCCGTTCACCGGCGAGCCGATCGACCTGGCGACGGCGAAGCCGGGCAAGCTGCAGGGGACGTATCACGATCCGAAGACCGGGCAGGTGTTCGACGTCGCCGGCATGCTGGCCGAGGCCGGCATTCCGGTCGCGAAGACGGTCAGCGAGCGGTTCGAGGTCGGGCGGAACTTCTGCAACAAGCTGTGGAACGCGGCGCGGTTCGCGCTGCTGAACCTGCAAGGCACGACGTTCTCGCCGCGGCGGCTCGAGGAACTCACGCTCGAGGATCGCTGGATCCTGAGCCGGCTCGCGTTCGCGACCAGCGAGGCCACGCGCTGGCTGCGGGAATACAACCCGTCTGCCGCGCTCGGCGTGCTGCGGGAGTTCTTCTGGGCGGAGCTGTGCGACTGGTACGTGGAGCTGCTGAAGCCGCGCATGCGCGACGAGGCCCGGGCGCCGCTGGCCCGGCAGGTGTTGGCGACCGCGCTCGATCAGGTGCTGCGCCTGCTGCACCCGTTCGTGCCGTTCGTGACGGAGGCGCTGTGGCAGAAGCTGGACGAGGTTGCGCCGGCGCGCGGGATCGACCGCCAGCTGCCGCAGAGCACGCTGCTCGTCCAGGCCGGCTGGCCGGAGCAGCGAGCCGAATGGCGCGACGAGCAGGCCGAGGCGGAGCTCGGGTTGGTGCGCGAGACCGTGACGGCGCTGCGCGAAGTGCGCGCGCGCTACGGCGTCCCGCCGCGGCAGCGCGTGCCCGTGCGCGCGCTCGCCAGCGGCGCCAGCGCCGACGGGCTGCGCCGCGGTGCGACGCTGATCTCGTCGATGGCGGACGCGGCCAGCTTCGAGGTCGGCGGGGACGGCGCGCGCAGCGCCGACGCGGCGACTGCCGTCGTGCGCGACTTCGAGCTGCACGTGCTCGGGATCGTCGACGTCGGCAAAGAGCGCGCGAAGCTGTCGCAGCAACGCGAGCGCCTGCTCAGCCAGATCGACGGGATCACGAGAAAGCTCGGCAACGAAGGCTTCGTGGCGAAGGCGCCGCCGGCGGTGGTCGCCAAGGAGCGCGAGAAGCTGTCCGATCTCGAGGCGCAGGTCCGTTCGCTCGATGAGGGGTTGCGCACTCTCGGCGGTTAGCCCGGATCCTTCCGGATGCCGATGGCGGGCATGATCACCGTTCGTACGGACAGCATCGAGTCGACCCGCCTGGCGCGGCGAGCCGCAGACTCACACGGGCAGGCCGAGCTCGCGCGCGGCGGTTCGCTGCGGCTCATCCAGCGTCAGGAACCGCGTCAGCGGTTCCCGCTCGTGGAACCACAAGGCGGTCCTCAGGTGGACCAGATCGAGCGAACGAGGCGTCGACACGACGGGAAGCCGCGGGTCTGCGCCTAGGTCGAGCGTCAGGTCGCGCAGCGCGAACAGCTCGAGATCGTCCCGCAGCCGATCGAGCGCATCACTGAGGACCCGCGCGGGCAGCACGCCCTCGCGCGACAGGCGGATCAGGTTGCGCTTGCACTCCAAGACCAGCAGTACGCTCGAGACGCACTCACCCTTGCCGATCTGTTGGATCAGGCCACGACTTCCTTGCTCACCGAGCAGGATGCAAAGGTATGCGGACGTGTCCAGGTAGTAGCGAGCGACCACGTCACGGCTCGTCACGGCGGTCCTCGGCCAACACCTCGAGATACCGGCCGGCAGTGGCTCGATCGAAACCGGACCCGAGCCGGTCGCGGCCGTAGCGCTTGCCGATGTGCAGGTGTTCCAGTTCGGGCGGAGACAGCATCGCGATCGGTCGCTGGTGCTTGGTGATCAGGATGTGCGTGCCGCCCGCTGCCTCGGCCAACAGGGCCGAGAGCCTGGATTTCAGATCCTGTGTTGAGACCTTTTTCATGGCAGAACAGGCCTGTTTATCGGCCTGTAATGAATCCGAATCAACCCCATCGCAGGTGCCGGTTCCAGCGCTGCGGCGCGGGCTCGGTGCCTGCGACGCGCAACCCGATCGTCTGGGGCTCCCGTCGGCCGCTCAGAGCGGGTCGTAGCCCAGGACTGGCGGTGGCGGCCGTGATGTCTGGCACAGACTCCCTGCGGGGCTGACGTAGGATCGCCGCATGCGCACGCATCGCCGCGTTCTCGTCTGCCTGCTGGCCTGGCCCGCGTTGGTCGGCTGCGGCGGGGAGGAACAGCCGCAGACATCCGAAGTGACGCTGACAGAAGGCGGGCCATCGCTCGTGTTGCGCGTGCCTGCGGACTGGCAGCGTCTGGAGCCGGCACCGGCGTCGTATCGGGCGCAGTGGCGCGTCGCGGGCGACGGCAGCGAAGGCAAGCGCGCCATCGCCGGCGTGCGCGCACTCGGTACGGCTGAACCGCGGGCCGCCCTCGACGAATGGCGGCGGCAGTTCCAGCAGGATCCGCCGGGCAACGAGCAGGTCTCGAACCTGCGCTTCCCAGGCCGGCACCCGATGTTGGTGCTGCAGGCGAAGGGGAACTGGTCGGGGCGCAGCGGCCAATCGCTGATCGCGGTCGTGCTCGACATCCCGCAGGCGCCCCACCTGATCGATCTGGTCGGGGACGCCGAGACGGTGGCGGCGTGGCACGAGGCGTTCCACAGCATGCTCGCCTCGGCCAAGCTCGGGCGGTGAGGCTGGGGGACCGGCGCAGTTGGATTCCGGCAGCTAGGCTGCCGCCGTCCGATCCACCTCCTCGAGGCTTTCCATGCGCCCGACCGCAGAGGCTGTTCCCAAATCCCCGCTGCGTTCGGCCGGCTGCGGCGGCCGCCGGACTGCGTCGCGCCTCCTCGACGTATCTCCTGGATAGGCCTGCGTCGGCGCTCCTTGCCGGCGACCGCCTCGCTCGGCCTCGGCGCGACGCGGGGATTTAGGAACAGCCTCTCAGTTCTCGCGGCCGCTGCCGCATCCATGCTCCTCGGCCAGGTCTTCTCGCAAGGCCAGGCCTACGACCCGGTCACGATGACCCAGGCGAATGCACCCGCGGCCGCGGCGGCCGGACAACCCGCTGGCGGGCCTGCCGCGCTGGCGTTCCGGCTGCTCGGCGCCGACATCGTGCCCGACGACATCGTCGAGATCGATCCGACCAACGCCACGTACACAGCGCTCGGCAAGCTCGGCGACGACATCGTCGCGGGCTTTGCCTGGGACATGCCGAACCGCCGGCTCTACGGCACGTCGACACGGACCAACAACTTCCTGCTGATCGAACCGACGACCGGCGCAACGACGGTCATCGGTCCGCTCGGCACGACGCTGATGCACGGCTGCACGTTCGACCTGCGCACCGGCACGATCTACGCGGCGAACTCGTTCACCGCGAACAACCAGTTGTTCAAGATCAACCCGGCCACAGGAGCCGCGACGCCGATCGGGCCGACCGGCCTCGGCGCGATCGGCGACATCGCGTTCGATCCACTCGCGAACGTGCTGTATGCAGCGGACATCCCGACGAAGAGCCTCTACACGCTCAACACGTCGACCGGAGCCGCGACGCTGATCGGTCCGTTCGGCACCGGCGTGCAGATCGGGACCGGCCTCGCGTTCGACCTGGCGATCGGCCTCTATGCGACCGACAACCGCGCTTCGGCCGGCAACGACGACGACCTCTACAAGATCGACACGACGACCGGCAAGGCGACGTTGATCGGCCAGCTGAAGACCGGCAACTGCCTGGCGCTCGCGTTCGTGGACTGCGCGAAGGCCGAGTCGAACCCGTATGGCACGGGCTATTCCTGCAAGTCCGGGATCCCAACGCTGACCTCCAGCGCGATCCCGATGGTCGGCAAACCGCTCACGCTGTCCCTCGCCAACACCGTGGGTGTGCAGACCGCCGGGCTGCTGCTGTTCAGCCCGACGAAGGCCTCGATCCCCGGCTGGTGGGGCGGCACGTTCCTGGTCGACCTGCCGACTGCGTTCTGGTTCCCGGCCACGGTGCCGGTCTCCGGCCTGCAGCTGATGCTCACCGTGCCGGCGAGTGCGACCTGCGGAACCCCGGTCTACGTGCAGGGGTTCGCGATCGATCCGAGCCTCTCGCAGCTGCTCTGCAACACGGCCGGGCTGGAGCTGATCCTCGGCGTCTGAACGTGCTGCTCAGCGCGGCCGGCTGAACAGCGTGAGTGCGCGGTGCCCGTCCCCGAGCACCGCAGCCGCGTCGATCCGCATCCGCGCCAGCACCGCCGCGTAGATCGCGCGGAAATCCGTCGTCGCGATCAGATCCCCCTGCTCCAACCGGGCGAAGTCCGGCGCCGCGCCGTGCAGACCCGGCCGCACCCCCCCACCGCAGACGAAGACCGGGCCGGCAGCCCCGTGGTCCGTGCCCAGGCTCTGGTTCTCCGCCACCCGCCGCCCGAACTCGGAGTGGATCAGGATCACGAACCGCTCGAGCACGCCATGCGCCGCGAGATCGTCGACGAACGCGGAGACCGCTGCACCGAGCTGGCGCAGCAGCGCGTCGTGTGCCGGCAGCTGGCGCGCGTGCGTGTCGAAACCGCCGAGCGTCATGTGGTAGAGCCTGGTCCCGAACCCGCTCAGATGGATGCGCGCGAGCAGTTGCAACCGTTGCGCGAGATCCGTCTGCGGGTACTCCACCTTGGGGCGGTAGCGGTCGAGGCCGGCGGCCAGCTTCGTCGCGCCGTCGATCGCGCTGCGCGCGACGGCCGCGAGGAACTCCTGCGCTTCCGCGCCGGAGTCCGCGCCGCTGGTCGCCGCGCGCTCGACCGCGCGGCGGCTGGTCGCGCGCCCCGCCTGCGGCGTCGCGAGCAGGAGCTCGTAATCCTCGATCCGCTCGAGGATCGGCACGACGACGTCGCGCCCGCGCAGCACGAGCGGCATCTGTGCGGCACCGATCCCGAGCCCTGGCACGTCCGCCCCATGCGCGTGCAGCCAGTCTGCCGCGCGCCCGAGCCAGCCGGTCGTCTCCGCAGTCATGCGGACGTAGTCCGGGTCCGCGGTGTGCCAGATGTCGCGGCTGCGGAAGTGCGAGCGGTCCGGCTTGGGGTAACCGACGGCATGCACGGCGGCGAACCGACCGCGCTCGAACTGCGGCTTCCATGCCGCGAGGGCGGGGTGCAACGCCCAGCCGGCACCCACGTCGTGCGCGCCGCGGCGCACCTGCGCGAGTTGCGGGCGCGCCTTCGCGTAGGCGTCCGACGCGGTCGGAATCAGCGTGTTGAGCCCGTCGTTGCCCCCTTCCAGTTCGAGCACCAGCAGCGCGACGTCGTCGCCATCCGGCTCCAGGCGCAGCGTGCCGCCGAACTGCAGCCACGGCGCGACCGCGGCCAGCTGCAACCATTCCCGCCGATCCAACATGCTCACAGCAGGTGTGCCTCCGGCAACGTCATGACGGTGTGCAACAGCGCGCCGGCGCCCTGCGGCTCGCGCGCCGCCGGCGTCGCCGCGAAGGAGAGGACCGCCTCGCGGCCGCTGGCACTGACTTCGCCGTCGAGCAGCAGGCGCAGTGCCAGCTCCGCGCGCTCCTGTGGAGTCGTCGCTGCGGCGAGCAGCGCCTGCGGCGTCGGGCGCAGCGCGAACGCGCGCCGGCCGGCGAACAGGTCGGCGGCGAAGTTGCTGCGCTGCAGCCAGCTCGCCGACGTGATCCAGCCGCGGTGCTCGTGCCAGCCTTCGACGCTCGGCGGCTCGAGCAGGCTCTGCCCCATCCGCGCGGCTGCGCGCGCGAGCTCCCGCGGTGCCGCCTGCGCGCCGAGGCTGCGCACGAGCCCGACCGTCAGATCGACCGGACTCTTGACGAGGCTGCGGTAGGCGCGCGGTGAGAAGAACAGCCGGCTCTCCAACAACACCCGCAACGTGCGCCCGACGTGCCGCTGCTCCCGCTCGTAGACGGCAGCGAATGCCGCGATCTCCTGCGCGGTCGGCTCCGGGTGCACGAACCAGGCGAGCCATCGCGCCGCCAGGAAGCGGGCCGACTCCGGCCGCCGCACGGTCATCGCGACGACCTCCTCACCGCCGAAGCTCCCCTGCTTGCCGAAAACCTGCTTGCTGCCGTCGTCGTGCAGGGCCTGGAAGAACCGGAACTGCTCGCCACGCAGATGCCAGCCGGTGAATGCGCGCGCCGCCTCGCGGATGTCCTGCTCGCTGTAGTGCCCGCGTCCGAGCGCGAACAGCTCGAACAGCTCGCGGGCGAAGTTCTCGTTCGGCTGGCCTTTGCGATTCGTGTCGTTGTCGAGCCAGCGCACCATCGCCGGGTCGCGCGCGACTTCGAGCAGCAGGTCGTCGAACCGGCCGAGACCCAGCCGGTCGAACAACTCCGCCTGACGCGCCATCATCCGCTCGCTCTGGACCTTCTGGTTGCTGGTCGCGAAGTGCCCATGCCAGAACAGGGACATGCGTTGGCGCAGCGGCGCGCGCGCCGTCGCCATCCGATGGAACCGCCACCCGCGCACGCGCTCGAGCCCGCCGAGCGCGAGCACGCTCTCGAGCAACGGATCGGCTTCACCTGCGGCCTCGACGTCCCCGGCGAGCTGCGCGAGCGTGCGTTGCAATCCGAGCTGCACGAAGCGAAGCCGCTCGCCGAGCGACGCGCCGAACCCGGTGCGGCGGACCAGGTGCCCGACCTTGCGCAGGTCCCAAGCGTCGTGCGCGCTCGGCTGCCAGCGCGCCAGCAGGTCGTCGCTCATCGCTCCCTCCGCGCCGTCAACCGCAGTCTGCTCTGCTCGGCTCCGGGCAGCCATTGCAGCTCTGCCCGGCCCATCCGCTCGAGCGCGATCGCGGTGTTGGTCACGAAGCGCCGCGCGGCATCCAGGGTCTCCCCTTCGTTCAGCACGCGGTCGACGACCAGCAGCTCGAGGTTGCGGCGCAGGTAGTCGGCGACTGCGACGCCGTCGAGCGCGAGCAGATCGCCGCGGATCGCGCGCGTCGCTCCGTTCGCAGCGAGCTCCGCCAGCGCACGCGCGCCATCGCGGGTCGTCGCCACGATCGCGTGGGTGTCCTCGACCAGCAGCGTCGGCGAGAGGCCGTACTCGGCCGGTGGCGAACCGATGCCCTCCCACTCCGGCGGCTCGAACACGTGCAATCGCTGGCCGTCCGCCGATTCATTGCGCAGCAGGAACGGTTCCTTCCCCTGTTGGCGCCGCTCCTGAGTCTGGATCGCCGCGATCAGCGAAGTGCCGCGTTCGAGCGCGCGCACCGCCTTGCGGTTCGTCACCTCGGCGACGAGCCCGAGGGCCGGCAGCCGCAGCTGCGGCGCGCCCGGCGCCAGCTCGAGCTCCGGCGCGCGCGGCAGTACGAACAGATCGATCGGCTCGCGCAGTCCCGCCAGCAGCTCGTCGGTGAACGAGATCCCGAAGATCGCGTCCAGGATCGACAGGGCGGCCTTCGCCTGCGCAGCGTCGTCCTCGTCGAGGATCGCGTCGGCATCGGCGTACAGCGCGCGCAGGCTGCGATCGAGCGAGACGGCGAGCAGCGTGCCCGGCGGCGGCACCAACATGGAACGCTCCTGCGCACCATGCACGAGCAGGCGATCGTCCGCGGCGGCGTCGCCGGCACCGGGCGCAGCCGCGAGCAGCGCTTCGATCTCGATGCCATCCGGGTTCAGGCGCAGCACGGCGTCGATCGCCTGCGTCGCATCGAGCCGGCGTGCAATCGGGCCGAACAGGAACCGCCCACCCGCGTCGAGCTGCGACCACGCACTCTTGGCCGGGCCACGCGCGCGCAGCGCAGCGACGTCGAGGAACAAGCGCAGTCCGCTGCCCGGCTGCAACTCCGGTCGACCCTCCAGGAACTCCGGCTCGGCGAGCAGGCTCTGCTCGGCCGCGGGACGGTCCTGCAGAAACTGCTGCACGCGCGGCCGGTCCGGACCGACGACTAGCACTCCGTCGGCGACCTCAGCGGCGACACCTTCGCCGAGCTTGCGCAGCAGCTCACGGACTGCCTGCTCGTCGTCGACCCGGCTCAACAGGACCAGGTACGGCTCGGGCATGCCTGGGAGCAGCGCCACGAGCACCTGCCGCGGTGCCAACGTCGCGATCAGCTCGTCGATGCCGACGCCGAGGCGAGCCCGGACGAGCAGATCCCCTGCCAGCGCCAACCACCCGCCGGCCCCGGCGAATTCCTTCGGCAGCGGGCCGATCGCCTGCTGCAGACCCGCGAGCGTCGCCGGCCCATCCTGCAGCTCGAGCGTCCCGAGCGTCCCCGGCGGCAGCCAGCCGGCCAGCTCGCGCGGGCTCGCGCGCCGCGGCTCCTGCGCGCGGATCGCGCCGGCGAGCGCGAGCACGAGGGGCAGCAGCGGGAGCAGCTTCATCGACCTCGCAGGGTGGCCGGGGGCGGAGGAGACCTTTCGCGGCCAGGATACGCCCGGCCACGCGCGCATGGCGGTCGCGTGCAAACCGGTCGCACCCGCGCTTGCATGCGGGGATGCCGGAGCTGCCGGAAGTCGAGACGGTGCGGCGCGGGCTGCACGCGGTGCTGCCGGGCCGTCGCGTCCGTGAAATCCAGCTGCGGCGGCGTGATCTGCGCTGGCCGATCCCGGTCGACGCGGTGCAAGCACTGGTTGGGCGGCGCTGCCTGCAGGTCGAGCGCCGGGCGAAGTACCTGCTGCTCCGCTTCGATGGCATCGAGCGGCCAACCGCGGTCGTGCACCTGGGGATGAGCGGGCGGCTGTTCGTGACACGCGCACAGCAGGCCCCGGTGTGGCGCCCGCACGAGCACTGGCGGCTGCGCAGTGACCGGTTCTGGCTGCGCTACGTGGATCCGCGCCGGTTCGGCGTGCTCGACGTCGTGCCGGCGCAGCAGTTGGCGGCCCATCGGTTGCTGCGCGACCTGGGCGTGGAGCCGCTGCTCGCTTCGTTCGACGGGGACTGGCTGTTCGCGCGCTCGCGGCGGCGCCGGGCTTCGATCAAGTCGCTGCTGATGGACAGCAAGGAGATCGCCGGCGTCGGCAACATCTATGCGTCCGAAGCGTGCCACCGCGCCGGCGTGCGGCCCGGTCGCGCCGCCGGGAGGCTGACTCGCGACGAGTGCGCGCGCCTCGCGCGTTCGGTGCGAGACGTGTTGCGCGCCGCGATCCGCGCCGGCGGCACGACGCTGCGCGACTACATCGGCGTCGACGAGAACGGCGGCTGGTTCCAGCGCGCGCTCCGTGTCTACGGCAAGGCGGGCGAAGCCTGCGGTGCCTGCGGCAGCGTGATCCGCCGGCGCAGCGACCACGGGCGCATGACCTACTGGTGTCCCGGCTGCCAGCGCTGACCGGGCGGACCCAGCCAGGCGACGCCGATCCCGCATCCGAGCGCCGCGAGACAACCGATCACGTTGTACCAGAGGAACTCGACCTCGAGCGTCTGGTGCACGAGCAGCACCGACAGGATCCCTCCGAGCACCGCCGCGACGCCGGCCATTTCGCCGGCACGCCGGCAGACGAGGCCGAGCGTGAACGTTCCCAGCAACGCGCCATAGAAGAACGAGCCGATCGCGTTGATCTGCTCGATGACCGACCCACCGCCACCGAGCCACAGCGCGGCACCAGTCGCGAGCGAGCCCCACAGCAGCGTGCTGATCCGGCTGACGCGCAGCGCTTCGGACTCCGACGCCCGCGGGCGGAACCAACGCCGGTAGAAGTCGACGACGGTCGCCGCCGCCAACGAGTTCAGCGCCGAGTCCACGCTCGACATCGCCGCCGCGAAGATCGCCGCGATGATCAGCCCGAGCAGGACGGGCGGGATGTGGTGCAGCAGGAAGTGCGGGAACACGAAGTTGACGTCGTTGCGGTCCTTCGAGTTCGCGTACAGCAGCGACAACGCCTCCTGCCGCAGCGCATAGGTCCCGACGACGTGCTGCTGGTACTCGGCGAGCCGCGCCGGATCGCTGCGCGGGCCGTCGGGGAGCGCCGCGAGTTCGAGCGCCATCGCGCGCCGCTGCGCAACCGAGGTCTCGTAGCGCTCCGCGACCCGCTGCACGCGCGGATCCGTGGCCGCCACGGCACGGTCTTCCGGCCGGAACAGCAGGGGTGCCGGGTGCAGCACGTGGAACACGAACAACACGACCCCGATGAAGAGCACGACGAGCTGCATCGGAATCTTGGCGAACGCGGAGACGAGCAGCGCCATCCGGCTCTCGCGCACCGAGGGGTTGGTCAGGATCCGCTGCACCTGCGACTGGTCGCAGCCGAAGTACGCGAGCATCAGGAACATCCCGCCGAACAGACCGGACCAGAGGTTGTACTTCTCCTCCCAGAAGCTCGGTGGACCGTCCGCGCCCTGCAGTCGCGGGATCAGGCCCGTGTGCGCCGGCTCGACTTCGAGCGGGTTCATGCGCCCCGACGCGCCGGCGATCTCCAACAGCGCCGCGAAATCGATCTCGGACAACACGCGCACCAGCAGGATCGCGAGCACGAGCAGCAGACCGAGCAGGATCACCGACATCTGCTTGACGTCGGTCCAGATCACGGCGCTGACACCGCCGAGCATCGTGTACAGCGTCGTCAACACGCCGATGCACAGGATCGCGAGGTCGCGTGGCATCCCGGTCATCGCCGCAACGACGACGGCCGGCGCATAGATCACGATTCCGACCGCGAGGCAGCGCGACAGCAGGAACACTGCGCTGGCGAGCGTGCGCGTCGCTGGGCCGTGGCGGTACTCGAGCCACTCGTACGCGGTCAGGATCGGCAGCCGGCGGAAGAACGGCACGAAGAAGATGCACAGCAGCACCATCGCGAACGGCAGCCCGAAGTACGTCTGCACGAACTCCATGCCGCCGTCGTGACCTTGTCCGGTCGTGCCGATGATCGTGATCGCCGAGGCCTGCGTCGCCATGACCGACAGCCCCGCTGCCCACCACGGGATCTGCCGGCCAGCCGCGAAGTAGCCGTCGATGTCCTTCGTGGCACGCGTGCGGCGCACGCCGTCCCACACGACCCACGCGAGGAACGCGACGAGGACGATCCAATCGATCCAGCTCATCGCGGCAACCGGATCTGCCAGGTCGCCGTGACCCAGTGCAGCAACAGGAACGTCAGCAGCGCAAGCAGGATCACGAGCGTGTACGTGCGCGCCCAGGAGCCGAGGGGAGGTGGCCGTTCGTCGCTCATGGTTGCTTGCGCATCCGGAAGTACAAGAAACCCAACGCAGCCAGGAACAGCACGCCGAAGATCAGATCGAGCAGGTCTTCGAGCCAGACGGTCCTGCTCCCCTGACCGCGCACGTCCCGCTCGAACCGCTCGAGCCAGGCCGCAGCATCCGGGGCGAGCGGGTCGTACGGCATCAGCCCGGGATACAGCTCGCGCAACGCGGGCGCGAGCTGCTCACGTGGCAATCCCTGGCGCGGCGCCGGCAGCGCGAGCCCGCGCCGGCCGAGCTCGACGGCGACTCCGGCGCTCGCGAGTCGATCGAGCATCCGCAGTGCCCGCTCCGGAGCGCCGGTCGTCGCCGCGATGCCGAGCCCGCAGACCGGCATGCCTCCGGGGGGAGCATGGATCCGTAGCTGCCGCGACGGCAGCTCGGCGAGTGCCGCAGGAACCGTCACCAGCGCGACCCTCGCCGCCTGCGCGGCGACGCGCGTCAGCGCCTCCTCCTCCGTCGCGCAGTAGCGATCGACGCGTGCATCGAGCGTGCGCCACCAGGCGAAGCCGTGTTCGAGGCTCGCACCCTGGCGGAGCTGGCGCTGCATCCAGGCGATCCACAGCCCGGGCATGACCTCTGGACCGCAGACTGCGATGCGCCCTTCGAACGAGCGGTCGTGCAGCAGCTCGTCGTGATCGGCCGGCGGCGCCTCGTCCGTGTGGACCGACGCGACCGGCAGCAGCCACGGGACGACGAACCGGTCCTGTGGATCGCGACAGGGTGCGAGCAGATCCGGCGCGATGCCGCGGCGCGGCTCCAGCGCGGCCGCGTTCGCGCAAAGCAGCGCACCTTCGAGTCCGACGACGAGCCCGCGCACGCTGCGCGCCCGCAAGGCAGCGAGCAGGTCGTACGGCGGATGCTCGACCCAGCGGATCTCACCGAGCGGCGCGAGCTGTTCGGACAGCACGGCGCGGATCGGCGCGGCGAGCGTCGTGTGCAGCTCGACCGCCGGTTCCTGCGGCAGCGAGAGCGCGAGCAGCAGGGCGAGCATCAGAGGTTGCGCGGCACGCCGATGCGGAGCAGCAGGAACGCGAGCGCGAGCATCAGCCCGCCGCCGACCAGCAACGCGTCGAAGCCGAGCTCTCCGTTCAGCCGCGCGCCGAGCCAGCCGAACACGCCCATCCCGAAGCTGACCGCGGCGGCGCGGATGCCCATGATCGTGCCGCGCTGTCCGGCTGGCACGAGCTCGCTGAGCAGCGCCTGCGCCGGTCCGATCCGCGCCGACGCGAAGATCGCGATCGGGATGCCGACCCAGACCAGCAGCTCGAACGACAGCCAGCGGCCGAGGACCAGCAGACCGATCGAGACGACCGCCGTCGTCGCGAGGATGAACGGCAGCTTGCCGTAGCGGTCCGCGTAGCGCGGCAGCAGCGCGCTGCCGACGGCGGCGCAGATGCCCAGGCCGAGCCAGATCGGCCACTGTTGGTCGCGCGCCAGGTGACCACTCGCGTCGAGCCACGGACCGGTGAACTGGACGACCGTGAAGAACCCCCCGACGTGGCACATGATCGACAGCAGCGCGGCCACGACGCCGCGGGTGCGCAGCACGCGCAGGTACGGCACGCCGCGCCCGTGCACCGGCGGATCGGGTGGCAACGTGATCGGGAACAGCAGCGCCGCGCCGATCGCGAGCAGGCCGAGTCCGGCGAACGCCCAGCGCCAGTCCATCGTTGCGGCGATCCACTGCGCGACCGGGAGCCCGACCGGCATCGTCAGCAGGATCCCGATCGAGAAGATCCCCATCGCGGTGCCGCGCCGGGCGTACGGAACCAGGTCGGCGACCGTGACCGATGCCGCCGTGAACGCGAGCCCGGCGCCGAAGCCGGCGACCAGCCGCAGCGCGAGCAGATGCATGTGCGTCGTGGCGAGCAGGTGCGCGACGCTGGCGGCGGCGAACAGGATCAGACCAAGCACCATCGGCCGGCGGCGCCCCTGCCGGTCGATCCACGGGCCGAGCAACAGCGACGAGATCGCCGCGGCGATTCCCGCACTCGCGAACAGCTGACCCTTCGCATCCGCGTCCGGAACGATCGCCGGCTCGAAGAACGGCAGCAGCGGACCGACCAGGTTGTTGTTCAGCGCCAGCGGGAACGCCGCCAACGCCAACACGGCCGCCGCAGAACGCTCCGCGCGCGGGGAAAGTTCGATGGGAACGGCGTCCGCCAAGGCCGGGAATATACGAATCGCGTCTGCAGCGAGCGGTAGACTCCTGCGCCTTTCCGACCGCTTCCGACCGCTTCCGACCGCAGACTCAGCAGCAGCAGTTCCAGTGAAGATCGCGATCCTCGGTGGCGGCATCTCCGGTCTCACGCTCGCGCGGTTGCTCGCGGCGGATGGGGATCGCGTCGTCGTCTTCGAGCGCGACGAGCGGATCGGTGGCTTGTGCCGCTCGCGCGAGGTCGGCGGGTTCACGTTCGACGAAGCCGGCGGTCACATCATGTTCAGCAAGCAGCGCGACGTCCTGGATTGGATGATCGCGCGCTGCGGCGGCGAGCAGGGCGTCGTGCGCACCGAGCGGCAGACCCGGATCCGCTGGCACGATCGCTACGTGCCGTATCCGTTCGAGAACGGCATCGGGCATCTGCCGCCGGACACGATCGTGGACTGCCTCGAGGGGTACGTGGATGCGTACGCCGCGCGGCGGAGCGGCGCGCCGTGTCCGCCGAACTTCCGCGACTGGATCCTGTGGCGCATGGGCGAGGGGTTCGGGCGAGAATTCATGTTTCCGTACAACGAGAAGCTGTGGAAATGCCCGCTCGAACGGATGAGCAGCGAGTGGGTCGCCGGGCGCGTGCCGGAGGCGCCGGTGCGCGACATCCTGCGCGCCGCAGTCGGGGATGACACGCAGGGATACGCGCATCAGGCCGTGTTCTGGTTCCCGCGGAGCGGCGGCTTCGAAGCGATCGTGCACGGCACCGCGGACGGGGTCGCGATGGACCTGCGCCGGGGTGCGAACGTGCAGCGGATCGAACGGCGCGGGAGTGCGTTCGCCGTGGACGGGGAGTCGTTCGACCTGGTCGTCAACACGGCGCCGCTGCCGGAGGTCGAGCCGCTGTTCGCGGACCTCCCCGAGCCGATCCGCGCCGACATCCGCGCCCTGCAGCCGATCTCACTGGTCAACGTCATGATCGGCCTGCGGCTCGACGAACCGCTGCCGCCGCTGTCGTGGATCTACCTGCCGTTTCCCGAGCAGGGACCGGCGAACCGCGTCACGTTCTTCTCCAACTACAGCCCCGAGAACGCGCCGGCCGGGCACGGCTCGCTGATGGCCGAAGTCACGCACCGCGGCGACCTCGAGCCGACCAAGGAATGGCTCGACCTGCTCGTCAAGCAGCTCGGCCGCGCCGGCGTGCTCGTTCCCGACCAGGTCGTGCTGCTCGACTGGACCGACAACCGCTACGCGTACATCGACCAGGACCTCGAGTTCCCCGCGCGGATCGCGCGCGTGCGGAAGTGGTTCGACAGCTCCGGCTACGCCACGTTCGGGCGGTTCGGGCGGTACGAGTACCACAACTCGGATCAGTGCATCGCGCGCGCCATGCAGGTGCATGCGCAGATCCGCGCGGTGCGCGAGAGCGGCGATCCCCTGCAGCTCTCGCTGTGAGCCTGTTGGTACCTTTGGGCCCCTGTGCCCGGAATCCTCGCGCCGCGCAACAGTTTCCCTACGCGCAT
>CAZABP010000085.1:0-14760 GCA_964483245.1 uncultured candidatus Brocadiaceae bacterium
GGCGGATCACCGACAGCCAGGGGCGCACGGTCGACTTCAAGAACACCGTCGTGATCATGACCAGCAACATCGGCGCGCCGATCCTGCTCGAGGGGATCGATCGCGAAGGGAACATCTCGGAGGACGCGCGCAGCGCGGTCATGACCGAGCTGCGTCGTGGCTTCCGGCCGGAGTTCCTGAACCGGATCGACGAGATCGTGCTGTTCCGCCCGCTGCAGGCGTCCGAGATCGAGTCGATCGTCGACCTGCTGATCGAGCAGCTGCGCAAGCGGCTCGCCGACCGCGAGATCACGCTCGAGCTGGACCCGGCGGCCAAGCGCTGGCTCGCCGAGCGGGGCTACGACCCGGTGTTCGGCGCACGCCCGCTGAAGCGCCTGCTGCAGCGCGAGCTGGAGACGCGGATCGGCCGCGCGATCGTCGCCGGCGACGTGCCGGAAGGCGCGCGCCTGCGCGTCGTGACCGAGGACGGCCACCTCGCGGTCCGCACCGGATGAGTTGCGCCGGCGAAGGGTCCTCGCGGGACGCTAGGAGTCGAAGCCGGAGCGACGCCGGAGATGCAGAAGGCGCGGCCGAGCGGCGGCCCTTTCGCAGCGGCCCCGAGGCCGCGCTGAGGGTCCTGTTCGTCTGCCTGGGCAACATCTGCCGTTCGCCGACTGCCGAAGGGATGCTGCGCGCGCGGGCTCGCGCCTGTGGGCGCGAAGCGGAGTTCGAAGTCGACTCGGCCGGTTGGATCGCCGATCACGATGGCCGGCCGCCATGGCCGGACTCGGTCACGGCCGCGGCGCGGCGCGGGATCCCGCTCGACGACCTGCGCGCCCGCATCGTGCAGCCGCGCGACTTCGAGCAGTTCGATCTGATCCTGGCCGCCGACGCGGGCAACCTCGTGCGGCTGCGCGCAATGTGTCCGCCCGAGCACCAGCACAAGCTGCGGCGGATGCTCGACCTGGTCCCGGGGCGTGAAGGCACCGACGTCCCGGATCCGTACGGCGGGACGACGGCGGAGTTCGACGAGGTGCTCGACCTGCTGGAGGAGGTCGTCGTGGCGCTGCTGGCGCGGCGCTGAGCGCGGTCGATCACCCGAGCAGGAACGTCACCGGCCCATCGTTCACCAGCTCGACCTGCATGCTCGCGCCGAACCGTCCCGTCGCGACCGGGAGCCCCAGCGTGCGCAGCTGCGCACAGAAGCACTCGTACAGCGGCTCCGCGACCTCCGGCCGCGCTGCCCGGTCGAACCCTGGCCGGTTGCCGCGCGACAGATCCGCCGCCAGCGTGAACTGGCTGACGACCAGACAGGCGCCGCCGACTTCGGCCAGCGTGCGATCCATCGGTGTGCGGCCGGCGAAGAACCGCAACTTCGCCACCTTCGCCGCCAGCGCCTTCGCCGCGGCCTCGGTGTCCCCCTGCTCGATCCCGAGCAGCAGCAGCGCGCCGGGCCCGATCTCCCCGACGACTTCACCGGCGACGACGACGCGCGCCTGCGTCACGCGCTGCAGCACGAGCTTCATCGCCGGCGGCTGATGAACGGCACGAAGCGGACGCTGGTCGCGTCGCTCGTGCGCAGCGCGCCATCCCCGCGCCGCTCGACGACGCGCAGCACCTGCGGGCCATCGGCGGCACCGATCGGGACGACCATGCGTCCGCCGCGCGCGAGCTGCTCCTCCCAGGCCGGCTCCACGCGCGGGGTCGCGGCCGTGACCACGATCACGTCGAACGGCGCAGCCTCCGGCCAGCCGAGGGCCCCGTCGCCGCAGCGCGTGATCACGTTGCGGTAGTGCATGCGGACGAACCGCTCCAGCGCCGCGTCGTGCAGCGTGCGGTCCAGTTCGATCGTGTAGACCGACTCGACGATCTCGGCCAGCACGGCCGCCTGATAGCCGCTGCCGGTCCCGATCTCGAGCGCGCGATCGCCGGCGCGCGGGCGCACCAGCTCGCTCATCAGCGCGACGATGTACGGCTGCGAGATCGACTGCTGTGGTCCGAGCGCGATCGCTTCGTCGAGGTACGCGCGGTCGGCGAGCTCCGGCGGCACGAACAGATGCCGCGGCACGGTGTTCATCGCCTGCAGGACGTTCGGATCGGCGATCCCGCGCGCCTCGACCTGCTCCCGGACCATGCGCTGCCGCAGGGTCCGCCACTGCGGATCTACCACCGTCCGATCAGCTCCTCGCGCAGGCGGCGGCGGAGCTTGCGACGGTCGAACCGCTGCCAGGCATCCGGGAACTCACGCAGCGCCTGCTGGCTGCGCGCCGCCGCGAGCCCGATCAGCGCCGCCACGGCCAGCGAGGTCCCGGGTGCGAGCATCCCGGCGCGCTCCCCGCTGCGTGCCGGCATCGCGCTGCCTTCTGCGCCGTGCGAACCCCGCCCCAGCAAGCGCGCCGCGTCGCCGCGCAGCCAGTCGCTGAGCTGCGCAACCGCCGTGCGCCCGTCGTTGAACGTCCCCAGCGTGCGCTGCAGGTCGGTTGCGCGCGAGACCACCTCGCCGAGGTGGCGCCCATAGACCGGTTGGAAGATCTCCCCGGCGTAACGCAGTCGCTTCAGCCTGATCCGCAGCTCGTGGTACTGCTCGGGTGCTGCGTCGGCGCCGATCCGGCGCCCGCGGCGCCAGACCCTGCGCGCGGCGCGCAGCAGCAGGCCCGGGGCGACCTGCCAGATCTCGAGCGCGGAGCCGTGGCCGCGCGGGCCCTGCGCCAGGAACTCCTGCACACGCTGCGTCATCGCGAGCCGCTCCGGTGACTGCAGCCACTGCACGAGGCGCGCCTGCTCCGCGCGCCGCTGGTTCGCAAGGACCTGCACGAACGACTCCACCGCCGCGCGCAGATCGGCGGGCAGCAGCGGGCGCAGGCTGCCGACGTTCTCCATCAGCACGTCGAGATCACGGCCCGGGCCGAGGGCACGCCCATGCTGGCGGATCACCTCGAGCGTCGGATCGAGATAGCCGTCGTCGAACAGCGGTGCGAACAGGCGGATCGCCGACCGCATGCGCCGCGTCGCGACCCGCATGTCGTGCAGATCTTCGACGTCCTGGGCCAGCCGCGTGCCCGGCTCGTGGCGCTGCATCGCGGTGAACCAGTGCCGGAACACCGCGAACGCCGCCTCGCGCACCGGCAGCCGCGGCTCGAGGACCGGTGCCGCCGGCTGCGGCAGGGTCTGGGCGCCGCCGTTCAGCGTGCGTGCCCGCTGCAGCTTGTCGACCGGCGACTTCACCAGCGGCAGCCGCGCGGTCAGCTCGCGCGCGAGCCCGAGGAACGGATCGACCGGTCCCTGCTCCAGCTCGATCTCGACCTCGGTGAACGTCTGCGCCGTGGCGCTCTCGGCGCGCCCGATCACGACGCGGTCGACGCACAGCTCGGCGCGCGCCGGCGGATCGTCATGGCGCAGCTCCTGGCTCGTCCGCGCAGTCGTCAGGGCCAGCTCCGGCAGCAGCTCGCGCCGGTACAGGAACGGCTCCGTCCGGCTGCGGATCGGCTCCGGCAGCTCCTCGCAGGCGCGCGGCAGCATCGGGCCGTGCCAGGGGACCTCGATCTCCTCACGTTCGACGACGTCTCCGTCGGTGCGCTGCGCCTGCTTCAGCGCCAGCATCGCGTGGCCGTTGCTGCGGCGGCAGCGCAGCGCGACCCCGGCCGCGCGCAGGTCGCCGCGCGCGCTGTCGAGATACGTATCGGTCTGCTGCACGAACCGTGGATCGGTCAGCAGGAACCCCTGCTCGAGTGCGATCGCGCGCACCAGCTCGACCGCCAGCGACTCGGTCGCCAGCAGCTTGATCTCCCGTTCGATGCCGTCGGGGGTCATTTGGCCAGCCGGATCGGGAGCCCGAACACCTGCCGCCACAATCCGCTCTTCTGCTCGACCGACCAACGCTCGAGCGCGATGTTCTGGTCTGCGCCTGGCGCAAACACCGGCTTCATCTCCGCCGCGTTCTTGGTCAGCGCGACCTCCAGGTCGGCGATCTTGCCGAGGTGCTCGCGGTCGAGCGCATCCGCGACGCGCAGGATCGCAGCCAGCTTGTCGACGATGATCCGCTGCGCGCGCGGCAACGCGGCGTACTCCGGATGCTCGCGGCCAGGATGCGCGCGGCGGTGGAACCGCGCGATCAGCGCGACCAGCTCCTGCTCCTCGGTCGACAGTCCGACCAGGTCGCCGGCCTTGATCAGGTAGTGGCTGTGTTTGTGGTGCTTGCTGTTCGAGATGAACACGCCGATGTCGTGCAGCAGGCTCGCCGATTCCAGCAGGATGCGCTCGTTCGGGCCGAGGCCGTGCAGCGCGCGCGTCTGCTCGAACAGCGCGACGGCGAGGTGGTGGACACGGTGCGCGTGGGCTTCGTCGTAGCTGTACTTCCGCCCGAGCGCGCGCGACGCCGCCAGCACGGTCTCGCGCTGGTCGACGGCGCGGAACGTGTCCAGGTGTCCGGCGACGACCTCCTGCAGCAGCCCGTCCTTGATCCCGACGCGCGGGACCAGGACCTCCTCGACGCCGGCCACCTTGCCGAGCCGGTAGTAGACGACGGCGGCCGGCAGGATCGTGTCGGCGCGGTCCGGCTTCAGGCCGAACTGCGCGACGCGCTCGGCGTGGCTCAGCATCGCCAGCTTGCGCGCCCACTCGAACAGCTCGGCGAGCGGATAAGCCTGCACCCCGTCGACGGACTTGCCGGCCGCCTGCATCAGATCCGCGAGGCTCTCGATGTTGCCGCCGGTCGCGACGTAGCGGCGGATCTTCCCCTTGCCGAACCCGGTCTCGATGCGCGACTCGAGGCTGTGCACGTACTGCTGCAGCAGCTCGAGGAACCCGCTCCCCTGGTCGCTGGCGTCGGTCGTCGTCAGCGCCTGGAGGATCCGCAGCGAACCGAGGCGGTACGACTCCGCGGACACGACGTGGCCGTCTTCGTACAGCGTGACTTCGCAGCTGCCGCCGCCGAGATCGGCGAGCAGGGACCGGCCGCTGCGCAGGTCGACCGCGGTGCCGACCGCGAGCCCGAGCAGGTACGCCTCCTGGCTGCCGGAAATCACCTCGACCTCGATCCCGGTCGCGGCGCGGATCTGCTCGACGATCAGGTCACGGTTGCCCGCCTCGCGCGTGGCCGAGGTCGCGATCGCGCGCACGTGGCTGACGCCGAGCGCGTCGCAGGCTTCGCGGAACCGCCGCATGACTTCGACCGCCGCCGCGACGGTCGGCTCCGGAATCTCGCCGGTCAGGAACACGTCCTTGCCGAGGCGGACCGGCTCGCGGTGCGACGACAACACGCGGGTCGCGGGCGCGCCGCCGCCCGGGTCGCGCTGGATCTCGACGATCTGCGTGCGGATCGCATTGGAGCCGAGATCGACGATCCCGTAGCGCACGAGGCCGCCAGCCGGCGACGCCGGCGCGCTGCGATCTTCGCGTTTGGAGGACGTGCTGGCGGAACCCATCAGGTCACGGTTCGAAGCTGATCCGGCGCACCGGCGTGCGTGCCGGTGCGGAACCGCGGCGCGCCGGTGGCGCCGGCGGAACGGAATCGGCGGCTTCGACCATCCGGTCCGGCTGCTCGTTGCCGCCGTGGGGCTCTGCGGTCGTGGACTCCTGCATTTCCAGCGAGCCGAGGTTCAGGATCAGCGTGCCGCCCTCGTTCTGGATGTGGATGTGCAGCGCGCCGGAGTCGTCCTGCGTCGTGTTGCGCGTCGTGTTGCTGCGCGAGGCCGGCTGCGTCGCGCGCGCCGGACTCTGCGCCGGTGACGTGGCCTGCTGCGCCGCGCTGAGCTCGCGCTGCAGCGTCGCGATCCGTTGTGCCTGCGTCGCGGCCTGCTGTTGCGCGCGGGCGCCGGCGTCGCGCAACGAGGACTGCTGGGCGTTCGCGCTGGCGAGCGAGCGCTCCAGCTCGGCGATCCGCGCCTTCTGCTGGTTGCGTTCCTGCTCGGTGCGCTTGGCGCTCTGCAGCTCGCGTTGCAGCGCGGTGATCTGCGTGCGCTGGTCGTTGCCGGCCTGCTCGGCGCGGGCGAGTTCGGCGCGCGCCGCGTCGCGTTCCTTCGCGGCGGTCGCGAGCGCCCGCTGTGCCTGGTCGAGACGCTGCTGATCCGAGGTCAGCTTCTGCTCAGCGATCTGCCGCGCCGAGACGAGGCTCTGCACCTGTCCGTCGAGCTTCTGCAGCTGCGCCCGCAGCGCGTCGCGCTCGTTGGCCGTCGCCTCGAGCGAGCGCTGCGTCTGGGTGACCTTGGCGGTCTCCTGCTCCAGCTTGCGCTTGTCCTGCTGCAGCGCCTGGATCAGCTTGGCAGCCTTCTCGACCTCGGCCTGGCCGGCGTCGCGCTCGTGCGTGAGCTTCGCGAGCTGCTGCTCGAGCTTGGGCAGCCGTTCGAGCTGGCCGCGGAGTTTGGCGGTCTGGGTTTCCAGATCCGTCAGCTTGCGGCGCAGCGTTTCGGTCTCCTGCTGTGCAGCCTTGTGCTCCCGCTCCGCCTGCGCGGCGCGCGTGGAGGCATCGTCGAGGGCGTGCTTCATTTCGGCGACCGTGTCGCGCATCCGCCCTTCGGCGGCGGCCAGCTCACTGGTGCGGGTGCGCTCCAGGCGCGTCATCTGTTCGTCGACCTGCTGCAAGCGCGTGCTCATGCGCTCGACGAGTTCCTGCAGCTTCTGGTTATCCTGCGCCGGCACATCCGGTCGGAGTGCGCAGGCCATGCACAACAGCGGTAGCGAGAAGGTCAGCGTTCGGTTCATCGGGTCTCGGCGCGAGGTGGGGGTTTGCGCTGCGTCCGTCCGGCTCTGCAGGGTCGACCGGCCGGATGCAACGCGTTCGGAACGGCGGGCAGAACGCACATGAGCGTAGCGCGATTCGTGGGCGGAACATGGGCGTCGGTGCACGGCCCGGCCGAACCGCGCGCCCTGCTGCGATGGGTGCTCGATCGCGGATTCCTGGGCCTGCTGCCGGCACCGTCGCCGCGCGCGCGCGACTGGGCCGCGCTGCGCCCGGCGCTACGCGAACTGCCGGCGCGCATCACGGCGATCCGTGTGGAGAGCATCCTGACCGCGGAGCGCCGGCGCGACGCGCCTCTCGCTTCCGTGAACACCGGGGAACGCGCGCTGGCGCTGCAGCAGATCGCGGAGGCCGCGCAGCTCGCAGCCGAGCTCGGCGTGCGCCGCCTGTTGTTGGAGCCGGGCATCGCGCGCGTGCCGGGTGAAGGGAGCGGCGATCTCGCCGATCCCGCGCATCCCTTCACACGAGAACAGGCGAAGGCCCAGCTCGCGCGCCGCAACGCCGTGCTGACGAACGCGCTGGACGCCAGCTGCCGCGGGCTGTTCGAGGCGTTGCGGCGGCATCCGGAGCTGACGTTCTGCTTGACCGGGAGCCGGAACCTGTTCGGCCTCGGCGAGCCGCAGGCGTTGGAGGCGATCTTCGAGGACCTGGGCGATCCGCGGCTGTGCTACTGGCACGAGGCCGCGGTCGCCGCCGCCCGCGAGCACCTGCTCGGGGTGCCGCAGGGGGACTGGCTCGAGCGGTTCCGCGGCCGGCTCGCCGGCGTCTCGGTCGGCGACTACGCCGAGGGTGTCCTGCACCTGCCGCCGGGCGCCGGTGCCGTGGACTATCCGCTGCTCGGAGCCTATAGACGCCGCTCCGAGACGGCCTTCCCGGTCGTCCTGGAGCTCGATCCCTCGGTGCCACCGAGCGAGCTGCCGGGGATGCACGCCTTCCTCGACAAGTTCGGCCTGTAGGCATGAGGGTTGCGTAGCCGACACAGACGGGGCGACCGCCTCCGGGTGGTCCCCCGGTTCACGCCGTGGATCCCAGCAACCGAGTTCGCCGGCCCGCCCGGCTGCCGTCCGCCGACGCCCGGCTCCGGGTCCGGTGGCTGCCGGAGGACTTGGGATGAGCCGCATGGCCGCGCCGCCCAAGCGGAGCCCCATCGGGGCCGACCGCGCGCAGAAGCTGCTGGCCGCGCTGCAGGGGCGGCGGCGCCTGCTGGTGTTGACGCACGCGAATCCGGATCCGGATTCCCTCGCCAGCGCGTGCGGGCTGCGGCTGCTGGCGCGGGAGCGGATCGGCCTGGCGAGCGAGTTCGGCCTCTGCGGCCGGATCATGCGCGCCGAGAACAAGGAGATGGTGCGCGCGCTCGGCATCGAGATGACGCCGATCGAAGACCTCGACCTGACGACGTTCGACTGCATCGCGCTGGTCGACACGCAGCCGGGGTTCGGGCACACGCCGCTGCCCGAGGGACGCGCGATCGACATCGTGATCGATCACCACGTGCCGCCGGTCGAGTGGAATCAGGCGCCGGTGCCCGCGTTCCAGGACGTGCGCACCGAGATCGGCGCCACGAGCACGATGGTCACGTGCTATCTGATGGATCTCGGCGTGCAGCCGACGGTCGAAGTCGCGACCGCGCTGATGTACGGGATCAAGACCGACACCGCGGACCTCGCGCGCAACGCGAGCCCGGACGACGTCGCGGCCTACAACTTCCTGTCGACGCGGATCGACCGCGCGCGGCTCGCCGCGATCACCAGTCCACCGCTGTCGCTCGAGTACTACCGCGCGCTGCGCGCCGCGCTGAACAACATCCGGATCTTCGGCGACGTCGTGCTCTGCTCGCTCGGTCGCCTCGGCAGCCCGGAGATGGTGGCAGAAGTCGCCGATCTGTTGCTGCGCATGGAGTCGAAGAAGTTCGTCTACTGCGGCGGACTGGTCGGGCAGTCGTTCCACGTGTCCGTGCGCTGTGAGCCGGGCGAGAGGGACGCGTGGTTCCTGATCCGGGACGCGCTGCGTGGCGAGGGGTCGTACGGCGGGCACGGCACCGTTGCCGGAGGGTTCATCACGGTCCCCGACGACGAGCCGCGCACGCTGCGCCGGCTCGAGCGTCGGCTCGAGAAGAACATCCTGCGCGCGCACGGTCTCGAGGGTGTGACCGTCTCCGGGCTTGGCTGACCGGCGGCCACGCGTCGTCTCGATCGGCGGGCTCGATCCGACCGGAGGTGCTGGCATCACGGCCGATGCACGCGTCGCGGAACTGCACGAGGTCGAGCTCGCGACCGTCATGGCCACGTGGACCGTCCAGGATCGCCGCGGTCTGCACGAGGTCACGCCGGTTCCGTTGGATGCGCTGCGCCGGTCGCTCGCGGCGGTTGCCGCCGATGCGCCGATCGACGCCGTCAAGACCGGGTTGCTGGCGGATGCGGATGCCTGCCGCGCCGTCGCAGACTGGCTGAGCGCCGTCGGTTCGCCGGTGTTGGTCGTCGACCCGGTCCTCGGAGCAACCGCCGGTGGGTGGGCAGCCACCGAAGCCGACGTGCGCGCGATCCTGGATGCACTGGTAGCGCGCGCCGCCGTCGTGACGCCGAACCGGCCGGAGCTGCAGCGGTTGGCGGGCGGGGATCCGCAGCGACTGCTCGCGGCTGGAGCCGGTGCCGTGCTGCTGAAGGACGGGCATGGACGCGGCGACGAGGTCGTCGACGAGCTGTGGAGCTGTGCCGGGATCCACGAGATCCGGCATCGACGGCATGTGCGCGGGCCGATCCATGGCACCGGGTGTGCGCTGGCCTCGGCGTTGGCCGCGCGGCTCGCGCGGGGCGAGGATCTGGCTGCCGCGTCCGCTGCCGCAGTGCAGTGGCTCGGGCGCTGCATCGAGGCGACGGCGGCCGCGCCGGGCGGGCTGCCGGTGCCGCTGCGCCTCGTCCGGCCGGACGCGGAGTCGCTGGTCAGCCCGCCTGGATCGACGCGATGACCGGCGCGAGCTGCTCGTGCACGACGCGGCGCTTCACCTTGAGCGTCTGCGTCAGGTAGCCGTTCTCGACCGTCAGCGGTTCGGCGAGCAGTTGGAAGCCGGTGATCGTCTGGCACGGGCGGAAGCCCTCGCACGGGGCGACCAGGCGTGCGATCTCGTCGCGATACAGCGCGCGCGCTGCGGGGCTGCGGATCAGGCCGCCTTCCTCCTGCCAGTTTGCGCGCGGGATCCGGCGCTCGAGGGCTTCGAAGTTCGGGACCACCAGTGCGCCGAGCGTCTTGCAGTCCTGGCCGACGACGACTGCCTGTTGGATCAGCGGGGAGGTCTTCAGCGTCTCCTCCAGCGGCTCCGGTTCCACGTTCTCGCCGCTCGCGAGCACGATCGTGTCCTTCGCGCGGCCGGTGATCTTGATGTGCCCGCCCGGCTCGAGCGCGCCGAGGTCGCCGCTGTTGAACCATCCGGCGGCGTCGAGCACGCGCGTCGTCGCCTCCTCGTTGCGGAAGTAGCCGGGCATCACTTGCGGGCCGCGGATCCAGATCACGCCGGTCTGGCCCGATGGCAGCGGGCGGCCCTCCGGGCAGCGCACCTGGATCTCCGTGCCCGGGATCGGCAGCCCGATCGTGCCGACGCGGTTGTCCTGCGGCAGACGCACGGCGGCGACCGGGCTCGTCTCGGTGAGTCCGTAGCCGTTCAGCAACGGGATCCCGATCCCGATCAGCAGCTCGTCGACGTGGGCTGGCAGCGAGCCGCCGCCGGAGACCGCGAGCCGAAGACGGCCGCCGGTCGCGCCGCGCAGCTTCGGCAGGATCGTCTTGTCGAGGACCCAGTGCATCGCGCGGCCGACCAGCGTGCAGCGCCGGCCGCCGACGCGCCGGCACATGTCGAGCGTCGTGCGCAGCAGGCGGCGCTGGAAACCGCTGAGCTGATCGACGCGGTCCACGATCGCGTCGTGCAGCATCTCCCAGATCCGGGGGACTGCAGCGAACGCCGTCGGGCGGACTGCTTGCAGGTCCTCCTTGATGCGGCGCCGGTCCGTGTAGACCAGCTGCGCGCCGGTCGCGAAGGCGATGTATTCGAGGATCCGCTCGTACATGTGCCAGGCCGGGAGCACCGACAGGAACACGTCGTCGCGCTGGATGCGCAGCACCTCGTTGGTCGCCGTGATGTTGCTGAGCAGATTGCGCTGCGTCAGCATGACGCCCTTGGGCTCTCCGGTCGTGCCGGACGTGTAGACGATCGTCAGCAGGTCGTCCGGCGTGACCGCCGCCCGCTGTGCGAGCAGGCCGAGGTTCTTCGCGCCGGTCGCTTCCAGGTCCGGCAGCGTGCGGACGCCTTCGAGCTTCGTCGTGTCGCGCAACGTGCAGAGCTGCAGGTCCGGCGCCAGGCGGTCGCGCGCGTCGAGCAGCGTCTGGGCGGAGGCGTCGTTGTCGACGAACGCGAACCGCGCACCCGAGTGCGCCACGATCGACACCAGCTCCTCGTGCTTCGTGTCCGCGCCGCGGGGGACGTCCACGATCCCGACCGACGTGCAGGCGAGGTCCGCCGCGAGCCACTCACTGCGGTTGTCCGCGATCAGCGCCGCCCGGTCGCCGCGCGCGAGCCCGCTCGCCAGGAGTCCCGCGGCGATGCGGTCCATGCGTTCCGCCAGCTCGCGGAACGTGACCGGCGTCTTGTCGGTCGGGCTGCGCCGGTGGAGGAAGACGCGATCCCCCTCGTTCCGGACGCTCGCCGCGATCAGTTCAGGAAACGTGGCCGCCTGGGTCATCCGCGTCGTCTGGATGGCGGCTTGACTTGTACGGGGGCCTGCCTACAAAGCCATCCCCCCAAACTGGCGGGCGTAGCTCAGTGGTAGAGCATCACGTTGCCAACGTGAGGGTCGAGAGTTCAAGTCTCTTCGCCCGCTCCAGTGTTCAAACGTAGGCCGACTGCGAAGTTGCGTGCTGCAACTTCGGCAACCCGAGCGGTCGCTCGGCGCGGCGTTCCGAGCTGTGCACCCATCTGTGCACCCAAGGAGTCGCCGAATGGCCACGAAGTCGAAGTCCACGCGGGTCCCGAAGCCGGTCCGCAACCCGTCGCTCTGCACGGACAAGCGCGGGTACTGCTACGCCAAGTTCAACCGCAGGCAGGTGCGGTTCGGTCGTGCTGATGATCCGGAGTCGCAACGTCGGTTCGACAAGTTCCTCGCGGACTGGCTGAAGAACGACAGACGACTGGCGGAGCCTGCGCCAGAACCGGCGCCGGAGCCGGCACCCGAGCCGCCGCCCGCGCCGAAGCCGACGGTCCGCGAACTCGCGGAACGATTCCAAGACCACTGCGGCGTCTACTACAAGCGCGCCGACGGAACGGTCACGAAGGAGGTCGTCGCGGTCGAACTCGCGCTGCGCCCGCTGCTACTGCGGTTCGGTGAGCTGCCGGCTGAAGAGTTCAAGTCCAACGACCTGCATGCGTACCGCATGACGCTGATCGAGCGCGGGATCACGCGCAGGATCGTCTCGCAGATGACGTCGCGCATCCGGCGCGCATTCCGGTGGGCTGCGACGGAAGCCTCGCCGCCGATCGTCTCGGTTGCCGTGGCCGCATCTCTGCGGGAGATGAGTCCCCTGGTACGGCATCGGTGCGGCGCGCGCGAGGGAGACGGCGTACCGCCCGCGCCCGAAGAGGACATCGCGAAGGTGCTGCCGTTCCTGCCTCCACCGTTGCGCGCGGCCGTGCAACTCCAGCTCTTGACCGGCATGCGCTCATGCGAGGTCCTGATGCTGCGGCTGTCGGAGATCGACCGATCGGGGCCGGTCTGGCTGTTCCGTCCAGTCGAGCACAAGAATGCGTGGCGAGGGCAGACGCGTGAGGTTGCGCTGGGACCACGCGCGCAGCAGATCCTCATGCCGTTCGTTCGGCCCGGGCCGAAGGAGCGATACCTGCTGTCGCCGCGCGAAGCCGAGCATGCGCGATGGGCGGAGCAGCGCCGCGACCGGAAGACTCCGCTGTGGGCCTCGCACCTGCGTCGCCAGGACGCGTTGCGGCATGGTGGTCGGCGGCGCGTGTTGCGCGAGCGGTACTCGACGAGGACATACGCGCAAGCGGTCGCGCGTGCGTGCAAGCGTGCCGGCGTGCCGGTGTGGACACCGGGGCAGTTGCGGCACAACGCGGCGGTGCAGTTCCGCAAGCAGTTCGGCGTGGAGTGCGTCGCGGCGCTGCTGGGACACGCCGATCCGCGCGCAACCGCGATCTACGCGAGCTTCGACCGCGACAAGGCGGCCGAGATCATGGGCAAGATCGGGTAACGTCGAACCGCCGCCGGGCACCTCGGGGTCGCTCCCCGAGCGCGCGATCCGCTCCCGCAGCCCGGCGGCGCCTTCCACGGAGCGGCAGGAGCAGCCACGTGAATGAGGATTGTGCATCGCAGGCGTCGTCGCGTAACGAGCCCGCGGCGAGCAAGGACCGGGGTAGAAGTCGGCTCGAAACGGAGTTCCATGGCGATCCCGTCCGTGCGATTGGTGCGGCAGCACTTCTTGGGATTGGCGTTATTCGCGCCGCTGCGACCGCGACGGATGTAGAACTCCCGCGACGCTATGTCGACTGGCTCAACGAGTACCACGACATCCTCGAACGATTGCTGCCGTACGAGCACGAAACCGAAATGCAGCGCCGGCTTGGGCGAAGCACGGTGCGCATCGGCGATAGGAGCTACGCAACCGCGATTGACGCGGCGTACTCGCTGCTCGGTGGCATCCATCACGTGGCGCGGAACAGCACGGACGCGGCCCGAGTCATCGTGTCGGCGGCCAAGGCGATCGCCGAGAGTGTGGATCTGGACGAGCTCGAAGCCCTACTCATTGCCGAGGACCGCCTCCTTGAGGTTGAAGCGGACGGCGCAACCGTGCCAGAATCGCTGCTTGCCGACGATGGCTTGGTCGACCGCGCGAGGTCCTACGTGCGCGATCTGCTGTACGAACGCGATGGGACCTTCAAGCCTCCGGTGAAGTTGCTGGTCGATGTCCTACGCGATCTCGAAACGGAACATGGCCCGAAGTACTTCACGTTGCAGGAGTGCGCCGATTGCGCGAAGAGTTCGGGCAGGGTGAGTGGAGACGGCGATCCAATCGATCGGTTCAGGAAGGTCGCCAAACCGATGCGCATCTGGGGCATCACTGAGCTCGGGCCTGGCGGAAGCGGGATGAGGCTGAAACGGGCGTCGGGCACCCTGCACTGAGCGTTGGCCGCACGGTGCGCACCACGGTGCGCACCGACAAATGCGGGACAGGCGGGCACAAACCGCGCCCGCCATGTCCAGGAACGCCTCTCCCAAGTCACGCTCCGACGCGAAGCCGAGCCTCGCCGATCTGCTGAGTCCAGCCGACGCGACCGCGCTGTTACCCACGCACCGAGGTCGGAAGCTCTCCGAGAAGACCGTCAGACGCTGGATGACGCGCGGAAGCGGCGGCGTCGTGCTCCGTCACTTGCGCGGCCCGCGTGGAATGATGACGACGCACGACTGGCTGTTGGAGTTCTTCGAAGCTGTCGATGCAGCGCGACGCGAATCCGAAGAAACACCGCCGCCGCGAACGCGCCCTGGCCGCCGCCTGCTGCGTGACGCGTTCGCCACGAAGTGACTCGAAACGAAACGAGCCGGCGTTGGCGCGCCGGCTCGTTGGAGAAGCAGATGTCAGTGATCGAACCGGATCAGACCACGCCGGCATCCGCGCGTCCAGACTCGTACGACGACTGCGCGCCGGTGCCCGGCAGCACGATGGCTGCGAGCGCCGAACGTGCACGCGCCGATGCGTTGCGCGCGATGCAGGGGCTGCTCGCCGATCTCGGCCGAATGCAAGCGCGCGGGATCGTTGCGCAGATGCATGCGGCGGCCGCCGCCGCGGCCGAGCATCAGCGTGCCGAGCCAACCGCCGCACAGAACGACGAGAAGCGCCATCGGCCTGGCGCCAGTGCCACGGTGAGACGTGCTGAGCGCGCTCATGCCGGCGCTCTGCGCGTGGCGCAGCAAGTGCAGCGCGACATCGACCGGATGCGTGTCCACCTTCCCGAAACTCCCTCTCCTCTGATCGAGTAATCCCCTCTCGAAACT
>CAZABP010000086.1:0-14754 GCA_964483245.1 uncultured candidatus Brocadiaceae bacterium
CAGTCGGTGATCGCCTGGAAGATCGACTCCGGCCCGTAATCCTCGCCGGCGTGCACGGTCTTGCCGAGGAAGTGCTCGTGCGCCAGCTGGAACGCGGCGACGTGGTCCTTGGCCGGATAGCCGCGCTCCTGTCCGGCGAGATCGAAGCCGACGACCGGCGCGCCGCTGGCGCGCGCGTGCACGGCGGCGCGGGCCAGCTCGAGCGATGCGATCCGATAGATCTCCTCGCGCGGGGCCGACGGCATCGCCTCGAAGAACGCGCGGTAGTGCGCCGAGAACTGCGGTTCGAAGTGCCGCAGGGCACAGACGATGATCCCGGCCCGGAACGGCGGCAGATGGTCCTCACGCACGTCGGCGCGCTTGCCGATCTCCCGCTCCGCCTGCCGGATCCCGGCAGCGACGGCAGCGAGCACGGCGTCGACGCCGAACCCGGCGCGCACATGCAGCTGCGGTGCGAACCGGATCTCGCAGTAGTGCACGTTCTCGGCGAAGCAGTCGATGCACAGCTCGTAGGCCGCGCGCTGCAGCGCCTCGGTGTCCTGGAGGCACGCAACCGTGAACTCGAATCCGCGCAGGTACTCCGGCAGGTTGCGGTACGCGCGCTTGAACACGGTCTCGAGCAGACCGGACGACGAGCGGCTGGGCAGCGCCACGCCGCGCTCGCGCGCCAGCTCGATCAGCGTGTCGAGCCGCAGGCTGCCATCGAGGTGCAGGTGCAGATCGCTCTTGGGCAGGGCGAGCAGCAGCTCGCGCGGGAGTTGGTCGGCCATCGTGTCGTGCCGCTATCCTCGCGCCGGTCCGCGTGCAACCCAAGCATCCAGAGCAAGGAACGGAGGCCCCGCTCGAGCTGAGCTGCCGCGTGCCCGCAGATGCGGCCGGCAGCACGCTCGCGGGGTGGCTCGCGCGGCGGTTCCGCTACCGCAGCGAGGCGGAGTGGAGCGCCTGCGGGAGCGCGGGCGACCTGCGGGTGGACGGCGCGGTCGCGGCTGCCGACCGGATCCTGCGCGGCGGCGAGCGGGTGACGACGCGGATGCGCTGGCGCGAGCCGGATGTCGACGACCGGATCGCGCTGCTGCACGTCGACGCCGAGATCGTCGTCGCGACGAAGCCCGCCTTGCTCCCGGTGCATGCCGACGGGCCGTTCGTCCGGCACACGTTCGTCGCCCTGCTGGCTGAGCGCGTGGGACCGCCACGCCCGCGGCTGGTGCACCGGCTCGACCGCGAGACCAGCGGGGTCATCCTCGCTGCCCGGACCCGCGCAGCTGCGCGCGCACTGGAGCAGGCGTTCGCCGCCGGGCAGGTCGGCAAGCGTTACCTCGCCGTCGTGCATGGCGTCGTCATGCAGCCGAGGCTCGTCGTCGATCTCCCGCTCGGGCCCGCACCCGGCAGCGCGATCGCGATGCGCCAGGGCCCCTCTCCCGCGGGCAAGCCCGCGGTCACCGAGCTGGAGATCGTGGCCCGCGCGCCGGCCCACACGCTGCTCCGCGCGCAGCCGCGCACCGGCCGCACGCACCAGATCCGCGCGCATCTCGAAGCGATCGGGCACCCGGTCGTCGGCGACAAGCTGTACGGACGCACGGACGACGAATGGCTCGCGTTCATCGCACACGTGAAGGCCGGGGGCGACCAGGCGTTCGGCAACCGCTACGGCGTCGCGCACCACCTGTTGCACGCGGAGTCACTGCAGTTCCCACACCCGCGCACGGCGGAGCAGGTCGAGTTCACGGCCGAGCCGCCCGCCGAATTCCGGTCGCATTGGCGCGAGCTCGGCGGCGAACCGGCATGAACCGGAGCTGGACGCTGCTGGAGGCGGATGCCGAGGAACGCGCGGCATTCACCGACCTCGCGACGACGTTGCGGCTGCCATGGACTCCGGCAGCGCCACCCAACCGCCTGCGGCATGTCCGCCGCGTGCAGCTCGGTGAACGCATCTGCTTCGTCAAGGTGTTCGAGCACACGCAGTGGAAGAACCGCATGCGCGGCCTGTGGGCGGCGCCGCACGTCGTCCACGACGCGCAGCGCGAGGCCGCCGTTGCGAGCGCGTTGCGCGCCGCCGGGTTCGCGGCCGCGCGGCCGATCGCAGTCGGGACCGACGGCCCGCGCTCGGTCTATGTCTGCGCCGAGTTGCCCGGCAGCTCGCTGCTGGCGCAGCTGCGCGCCGGGGCGGCCGATCGCCACCTGCTGCGCGCCGCAGCCGGCTGGGCCGGGTCGATCGCGCAGGCCGGGTTCCTGCTGCCGGACCTGAAGCTGGAGCACATCCACGTGCTGCCGGGTGCGCAGCTGCGCTTCGGCGTCCTCGACCTGCACAACGGCCGGCTCGGCACGCGGGTGCGCCGGCGCGACGCCCTGCGCTGGCTGCGCCACCTGCGCCAGGAGCTCGTCGCCGTCCCGCTGGGACCGACCACGGCGCTCGGCGTCGCCGCGCACCTGCTGACCAGCGCCGGGCTCGGCGCCGCGCGGCGGGAGCTGTTGCGCGCCGTGCCACCGCTCTCGACGCACTCCCGCTACGACGTGCCGGGACGCAGCGCCGGTTACCGCGAACGCAATCCGGCGCGCGCACGCCGCGAGCTGGCCCTGCTGCTGCGGGTCTGGCCCGGGCGCGCCGACGAGTCGGTCCTCGACGTCCCGTGCGGCAGCGGCCGCTTCGCGACTGCGCTGCCTGGGCGCTGGTGCGGTCTCGATCGCTCGCACGCGATGGCGCGCGCAGCGGCCGCGATCGCGGGAGCACGCGTCGCGGTCGCGAGCGCGGACCGCCTGCCTCTCGCCGACCGTTCCGTCGACGGCGTGTTGCAGTTCCGCTTCCTGCACCACCTGGCGCCGGACCAGGCTCGCGCGGCGCTCGCCGAGGCGACACGCGTCGCGCGCCGGTTCCTCGTGCTGTCGCACTTCCATCCGCTCGCCGTGCACGGCCTGCGCCGCCGGCTGCTCGGTCGCCTGCTGCGGCGCCCGCACACGCGCCACTCGGTCTGGCCGGCCGAGCTGCAGCGCTGGCTGGCCGCACATGGTTTCGTCCCGCAGGCGGCCGCAGCCGAAGGTTGGCTGCGCGAGCTGCGCATCGCCGTGTTCGTGCGCGCGGAAACCGCGGGCGCCGCCCGCGATCAGGCCTTCTTGCGACCGGCAGCCTTCAGCAACGAGTCGAACGCGTAGCCGAGCGTCCCTTCCTTCTCCTCGTTGCCGAACACCGAATCGAGCGCGTTCGACAGCTGCGCCGAGTCGTCGTTGGCATCCAGCGCTTCGAACGCCAGCGCCATCGTCTCCTCGATCGACGACGACAGGTCCTTCAGCGCATCCAGGCCGCCGGGCGGCACGAGCACGCCGTCGCGCGCGAAGCGCGCGAGCATGTGATAGATGTCGTGCAGCGGCAGTCCCATCAGCGGCGCCAGCGTGCGCGGGCTCTGCTCGCCGTTCACCATCGACAGCATCTTGATCTCCAGCACGCCGAGATCGAGCGACGAGATCCGCGCGAAGATGTCCGGCTGTGGCTGGATGCCAGCGTCCGGGTCGGGGAACAGCCGCAGCATGCTGCGCCAGTCGTCGATCCGCTTGTGCGCTTCGAGCAGGACCGGCGTGACGCCCATCTTGAAGTTCCACGCCGTCGCGAACTCCGGCAGCTGGTCGAGGCGGCGGTAGAAGAACCGGCAGGTCCCGTTCTCGCGCAGGAACTCGTACAGCACTTCGGTGCCGAGCGTCTTCATGGTCTCGACGAGCTCGGCCTTCTTGAAGAACCCCTTCTCCAGCAGCGTCAGGCAGATCGGCGTCTTGCTCTGGGCGTGTTCGACCTCCGCTTCGCGCATCAGCTCCTCGGCGATCTCGCGATACGTGACGCGGTCCGGCGACGGCAGCACGCGGCGGATGAACCGGTGCGGGTCGAGAAATGCGATCAACCCGTTCAGGAAGTAGACGTCGAGCCGGTTGTCGTCCTTCTCGAGGCTCAGGCAGCCGGTGTGCTTGCCGGAGCCGAGCATCTGCAGCACTTCCTCCTGGCTGATGAAGTCGGCCTTGCCGGCGAAGCTGTAATCCATCGGCGAGCCGGCTTCGAGGATCACGCGGTCGAGCGCGATCGAGAAGTCGTTCAGCGTCTTCGCGCCGACCAGGCTCCCCATCAGCCACTCCGCAGCCTTGATCTCGGCGCGCGCATCCTCGCTGGCCAGCAACGTCCGGATCGCGCGCCGCAGCCGCGTGAACATCAGCTCGCCGAGCAGATCACGCGTAGCGCTCTTCGTGCCTTCCATCGCCTGCTTGCGGCGGAACAGCTCGCGCGCGCGCGTCAGCAGGTGATCGAATTCGACCGCGGCGTCGCCGTCTTCGGCACCGGTGATCGTCTGCAACAGGGACAGGACGCGCGTGGTCAGATCCGCAGCCGGATCCGCGTTGGTGTCTGCGGCCTCCTTCCCCTTCGTCATGACGGGCGTGTCCCGCTTTTCGACACGATGTGCACCGGATCTTGATGCAGTGTGGAGTGTTGCCATGCACCCGGCGGCATGGCCCGGACCGCGGCGCTGGCGCCATTGCCGCATGCCGCCTGCCAGCTATCGTCGGCACGATGATCGCGTTCCGCACCGGCGCTCTGGGCGCCCTGCTGTTGCTGCCCCTGGCGCTGGCGCCGATCGCCCCCGCACCGCAGGACCCGGCGCCGGCGCCGGCTGCTGCCCCAGCCCAGGACCCGGATCCGAAGTCCGCGCAGACCTGCGGCATGTGCCACAAGCCGTTCTACGAGGAGTGGAAGGGGCGCGCCCACGCCAAGGCCTGGACCGACCCGATCTACCAGGAGGCGATCGCCGAGAAGAAGCGCCCCGAGACCTGCTGGAACTGCCACATCCCTGGCTCGGTGCTCGCGAAGCTCGGCCGCAAGCCGGACACGCGCGACGACCTCAAGCACGAGGGGGTCAACTGCGTCGCATGCCACAACCAGGGTGACACGGTGCACGGACCCTTCGGCACGACGACCGACGCGCACCCGGTCGCCAAGAGCCAGGCGTTCTCGGTGCCCGGGTCGAATGCGCTGTGCGCCTCCTGCCACTCGACGAAGATCGGGCCGGTCCTGCCGGTCGGACGGGACTTCGACGAGGCGAAGATGGCAGAGAAGGACAAGAGCTGCGTCGGCTGCCACATGCCGGAGGTCGAGCGCCACCTCGCGACGAGTCCGGTCACCGGCAAGCCGGTCGGCGAAATGCGCAAGACGCGGCGGCACGAAGTCCTCGGGCCCGGCGACGCCGAGTTCGCCGCGAAGGCGTTCGCGCTGGAAGTGCGCCGCACCGACAACGACGTCGAGCTGTTGGTCGGCAACGAAGCCGGCCACCGCGTCCCGGGTCTGACGTTGCGCAAGTTTCCGATCGCGGTCGTGCAACTCGGCGCCGGCGGCAAGGAGCTGGCGCGCGCCGCAGCCGAGATCTCGGCGGAGAACCCGTTGCTCGCGACCGAGCAGCGCTCGTTCCGCTTCCCTGCGGCGGATGGCGTCCAGGAGGTCCAGATCGTCGTCGACCATCAGTTCCAGGACGCCAAGGTCGCGACGCTGATCGACCAGAAGTTCCCTCTCCGATGAGCGCTGGCAACGGTACGGCCGGAGCAGACCGTCGCGCGTCCCCGGGAATCGGGGCGTGAGCGATCCGGAGACCGAGGGCCTCGAGCGCGACCTCGCGCCGTTCGAAGCGGCTGCGCGCGCCGTGCTCGCCGAGCTGTCGCTGACGGAGATTCCGCACCGCCGTGTGCGCCCGGTCTCGGGCAGCAGCACGTCGCTGCTGCTCGCCTGCCGCGGTCAGGGGACGCGGGAGTACCTGCTGAAGTACTTCATCCCGCCGGCCGAGGGCGTGTTCTATCCGGCCGGGATCCGCTTCGAGGACTACGCACGGCGCGAGGCGGCGTTCTACCGCTATCTCGACACGATGGATCCGGACCGCCGCGACGTGCCGGCGCCGCGCACGGTCATGATCGATACGGCCGACCCTCCGGGCTGGATCCTGCTGCAGAACGTCGAGATCGCGATCGGCCCGGCCGAGGAGGTACTCGGCATGGAGCTCGTGTTCGGCCTGTTGCGGCAACTGCAGCGCGCACCGGTGGACCGCCTGATCGGCCGGCGCGACTTCCCGCTGCAGCGATGGGATGCACCGAGCTACCTCGAGCGCGTCCGGATCATGTACGACCCGGTGCTGTTCGTGATCGGCGAGCGACGCTGGCACCGCGTGGAGAACTTCCTGCGCGAAGCGCTGCGCTGGACGGAGATGCGGCCGCGCGTGCTCGTGCACGGCGACTTCACCGAGCAGAACATCCTCGTCGACTCGGAGGGGAAGCCACACCTGATCGACTTCGAGCGGGTCGGCGTCGGCAGCGAGGATCACGACTTCGCCTGGTTCTGGATCCATTCGCGGCGCAGCCAGGACTGGAAGGCGCGGCTGCTGCACGGCTACCTCGGCGAGCGGATGGGCTCCGATCGGATCCGCAGCGAGTGGGGCATCCGCTCCGCGCTGGTCTACCTCGCCCTGCGGCGGCTGCGGTTCGGATATCTGACGCACGGGATCGACGATCCGAACCTGACTCCGAACCTGGGTCTGCTCGACGCCGCGCTCGAGGGCGGCGATCTGCTGTTCCCGCCGCTGCGCTGAGGCTGTTCCGGCTCCCGCGGGCGCCTCATCTCCCGCGAGCTGCCAACACGCAACGGCGGAAAGGTGCCTACGCACGTAGGCACCCGTGCGGCCGCAGGGCGCGCCATGCGCCGCAAGCGCCGACGACTGCGGTGCAACGCGTGCGTGGCGACGAATTTCGCGTGCGGCACGCGGCTTGGTGTGCAGGCGCTCCATGCAGATCCTGCACGCCGAGCAGCTCCACCAGACCCACGAGCGCACCGATGACGAGCTGGTGGCTGGGCTCGCCGGCGCCGAGCAGTCGCAGTGCCTGGAGCTCCTGCTCGGGCGCTACGGCCGTCGGATCCAGCACTTCGTGACCGGAATCCTTCGCGACGTCCATCTGGCCCAGGACGTGACGCAAGAGGTGTTCGAGAAGCTGCTTGGGAAGAGCCACCTGTACGAGCTCGGCACGAACTTCCGCGCCTGGCTCTTCGAGATCGCGCGCAACCAGGCCCTGTCCGTCCTGCGCCGGCGCCGGCGCGCGCCGCGCGCACTGTCGACGCTCGGCATCGATCCGGATGACGGCAACGAGATGCTCGCGCAGGTGGAGGCCCAGGCGGATCGTTCGATCGAGGAGCGCGAGCTGATGGCTGCGTTGGACGCCGCCATCGCCGAGCTGCCACCCGCCGCGCGCGAGGTCTTCGAGCTCTGCGTCCGCAACGGGAGCACCTACCAGGCCGCCGCCGACCGGCTCGGCATCCCGACCGGGACCGTCGCGATCCGGATCATGCGGGCGCGGAAGCGGCTGTTCCGCGCGCTGTCCGTCGAGCTGGGCCGCGTCCGCCGCCCTCCCGCCTGCTTCCAGTAGGCACCGGCAGCGCCGGCTTGGTGCGGCGCGGGCGATCCGGCATCCTGCCGCCATGGATGCCCAGCCCACGCGAGTCGAGCTGACGCTCGGCGGTCGCACCGTCACGCTCGAGACCGGCCGCATCGCGCGGCAGGCGAGCGGCGCCGTCGTCGCGCGGCACGCGGATTCGGTCGTCCTGGCGACCGTGGTCGCGGCCGACGCACCGCGGCCTGGCGCGGATTTCTTCCCACTGACCGTCGAATACCGCGAGAAATTCGCCGCGGCCGGTCGGATCCCGGGCTCGTTCCAGCGGCGCGAAGGCCGGATCAGCGACGACGAAGTGTTGATCTCGCGGCTGATCGACCGCTCGCTCCGTTCGCTGTTCCCCGACACCTGGAAGGCGGACGTCCAGATCCAGGTGCAGGTGCTGTCGGCCGACCCGGCGTTCGATGTCGACTCGTTGGCGCTGCTCGCGGCCTGTGCCGCGGTCCACGTGAGTCCGCTGCCGGCCGATGGCCCGGCAGCCGGGATCCGTGTCGTGCGGCGGCGCGGCGCCTGGATCGTGATGCCGACCGTGACCGAACGCGCCGAGGCGGAGCTCGACTTCGCCGTCAGCGCCGGCCCGAACGGGCTGGTCATGGTCGAAGGGGAGGCCGACGAAGCGGACGAGGAGACCTGCGTCGCCGCGCTCGTCGAAGCCCAGCGCTGGCTGGCACGTGCCCGCGACGCGATCGCGACGCTGCAGCCGGCGGCCCCGAGCCCCAAGCTCGCCCCCCCAGCCGCCCCGGAGCTGCCGCAGCTGGGCGCGGAGCTGCGCGCGCAGCTCGAGCAGGCGCTCGCAATCGCCGGCAAGGCGGAGCGACGGGGCGCGGTGCGCACCCTGCGCGACGCGCTGCTCGCGGCGGCAGAAGAGACGGCACGACCCGCGCTCGGCGACGCATTCGGTGTGCTCGAGTCGCAGATCGTCCGTGACGCGATCCTCGAGGGGCGTCGCCTCGATGGCCGGTCACCGCAACAGGTCCGCCCGATCTGGGGCGAAGTCGGCTGGTTGCCGCGCGCGCATGGCTCGGCCGTGTTCACGCGCGGCGAGACGCAAGCCCTGGTGACTTGCACGCTCGGGACGGCCGAAGACGCGCAGACCGTCGACCGCGCACTCGGCGCCCGGCAGGACCGTTTCCTGCTGCACTACAACTTCCCGCCGTATTCGGTGAACGAGATCCGCCCGCTGCGTGGTCCCGGGCGGCGCGAGATCGGCCACGGCAATCTGGCCCGCCGCGGTCTCGCGCGCTTGCTGCCGCCTGCCGACGAGTTCCCGTACACGATCCGCATCGAATCGGAGATCAGCGAGAGCAACGGCTCGTCGTCGATGGCGACCGTCTGTGGCGGCACGATGGCGCTGCTCGACGCCGGTGTTCCGCTGCGGACCCCGGTGGCCGGGATCGCGATGGGCCTCGTGACCGATGGCGCGCGCACCACGGTGCTGTCGGACATCCTCGGCGACGAAGACCACCTCGGCGACATGGACTTCAAGGTCGTCGGGACGGCGAACGGCGTCACCGCGCTGCAACTCGACAACAAGGTCGGAGGCCTGACCGATGCCACGCTGGCGGCGGCGCTGGCGCAGGCGCGCGAAGGGCGCCTGCACATCCTCGCCGCGATGCGCAGCGTCATCGCGGCACCGCGCGCGGAGCGCAGCAGACATGCGCCCAGCGTCGAGCGGATCGAGATCCTGCCGGATGCAATCGGCGCGTTGGTGGGCACGCGCGGCGCGACGATCAAGGCGATCCAGGCCGAGAGCCACAGCCGGATCACGATCGACGACCACGGCGTCGTGCTCGTCTACTCCAACAGCGCGGAGCACGCCGCGCGCGCGCGCCGGCTCGTGCTGCGCACGGCCGGCATGCTGCGCATCGGGGGCTGCTACCGCGGCGTCGTCACGACAGTCAAGGACTTCGGCGCGTTCGTGAAGGTCAACGCGATGAACGAAGGCCTGGTCCCGCGCGAGGAGTTCGCCGGCGCGCCGCCAGGCGAAGGGGACGAGATCCTGGTGCAGGTGCTCGGCGTCGACGACCGCGGACGCTTGCGGATGTCGGCGAAGCAGGCGGTCGGCACCGATCCAGCGCGGATCGAGTTCTAGGCGCCGGTTCCCGGATCTCCGCGTTGCGACGCGGCCGACGCCAAGGCCACCAGCAGAGCTCGCCGGCGCAACGAATCCTCGAGTCCCGCGAGGATTCGGCGCCTGCGCAACTCAGCGACCCGGCCCGTTGCCCGTGCCTACGCCCTGGCCGCCGCTCTGGCCCCCGCCCGGCGGCGGGCCGCCGACTTTGCCGGTCGATGGATCGATGTCGATCATCCGGTCGCCGGAGACGACCATGCCGTGCACGGTGGCGGGATCCCAGTACGAGCGCATGCCGCCCTTCTCCCAGTCGCGCGCGGACACATGCTGCCAGCGCGTCGTCGTGGCAGAGCCGTCGGCGTGCTCGTACCACTCGATGCCGGTGTCGTCGACGATCTTGGCAACCACGGGTGGTACCGGCCCGAGGTTTGGCTCGCGGTTCAGCGCCGGCGCAGTCTCCATGCCGTTCAGCAACGGCAGGAATCGGCCGCCGCCGCAGTCGATGCCCTTGTCGGTGAACGGGACCTCCATCGGGTACCGGCCGGGGGCGAGGGGCGACCGGCGGTTCTTGCCGTCGCTGTGCAGCACGGCCGGCGCCGCGCTGGTCGATGATTCGTTCGCCGCCGCGGACGGCGCCTGAACCGGCGCCGCGGGGGACGATTCGTTCCCGCTGGCAGCGGGCTGCTGCGCGCCACCCTTCGCGGGCGGAACCTCGGGGCGCTCCTGCGACAAGATGACGACGCCGGCGATACCGCCGGCTGCAATCACCAGTCCGAGGATGGATGCCTTGATGCTCATGATGATCAGTCTAGCACGGCGGAATTGAGTCCCTGCGGCGACCGCAGCACGCGGCGCACTGGGATTGCAGTGACCATCTACGATCAGGGCGCCCGAAGGCGCCCTGATCTTCCGGTCGGCCAGGCACCGCCTACGCGGCGGTGCCTGAATCGACGCCGCTCACTTGAAGCGCAGCGTCGTGGCGGGGGTGCTGGAGAACTCCGTGAACGTCGGGTTCACGAGCAGGCTCTCGGTCGTCAGGTAGAGACCGCTGGCCGCGGGCCCGAGGACCGGAACGTTGATCAACGGCGTGACCGAGATGCCGGCCGCATCGAGCGGCGACAGGCCGCCAACCACACTGCCCAGCCAGAACAGGTTCGGGTCGGACGGGTTGACTTCGAGCATCCACGGGCCGATCTGGATTCCCAGCGGAACCGGCGCCGCGAAGCTGCTCAGCAGGAACGCGAGGTGACCGGAGCGGCTCGCGCCACCCATGACGCGCCAACGCAGCGTGCCAGCGGTCGTAGCCGCGTCACTGACGCAGGCGGCGACGCCCGAGCCGGTTGCGGTCGCCGCGGTCGTGCGACGGATCGCGTAGTCACCTTCTTGGCGCAGGAAAGGCTGCGTGCGGAGGATGCTGTTCCACGGGAACCCGTACATCCCGGTCGTGGCGTTCGCCGGCGGCGGATAGGTCACGCTGGTGGCGGCCGGGTCCTTGAACCCAAACGTCGCCTTGACCGGCGCACCCGGCTCCGACACGTCGAACGACGTGTTGCAGAAGCTGACGTGGTTCGCGTTGTAGTCGCTGATCGCCGTGCTCTGGCCGTTGTTGTAGTACTTCGAGACCATCACGAGCTCCGGCAGCGTGCCGAGAGCAACCGGCGTGGTCAGCGTCGTCCGCCACAGCCGGACGAGGTTCTGCGGGGTCTGCGCCGTCCAGGTTGCGCTCGTGCGCGCGAACGTCGCAATCGGGCTCGCCGCCAGGTCCGCGGTGTACTGGTTACCGGTCGCCCAGTTCGTGCCAGTCGAGCCGGTCTCGGCCTTCGCCGGGTAGATCGAGCTCTCGGCGATGAAGCCGGTCAGCGGGAACGACGAGGTCGCGGCCGAGCAGTATTCGCCGATGTCCCAGCCGGTCAGGAACTGCGGCTCACGGCAGTTCATGAACATGTTCGGGTACCAGCGGATCAGGACCGTGTCGTTCGGGACACCGGTCGCGCCGGTCGAGTCGGCGCTGTAACGCCGGTCGTTCGCATCCGGCCAGTTGAAGTTGTGGCCAGTCGTCGGATGTGTCGCGGCGCTGCGGACGATGTACCACGAGCCGGCGGGGTTATCCGTGCTCTGGTTCGCTTCCACGCGGATCGCCTCGGCGGATTGGGCCGCCAGCGCGCCACTGAGCAGCAGGGCTGTGATCGAGAGCTTGTTCATGTTGTCTTGGCCTCCGGGGCCCCGGAGGGTTGGGGAAGGGATCCAGTCACCTTTCGCAGGCACGGAACAACGACGAGCTGCATCCGTGCCAAGCAGGGGAAGGACTTGGTTGCATTGGGGTTGTTTCCCAGCGTCCGATCGGACGCCGAGGCCCGCACGGATTGTTCCGTGGCAGGACCACAGGGGACGCGCAAGCCTATCCCGTGTCCACGGACCGGCAACCGGGCCAAGGGCGGTGCGAGCGTGGCTGTTCCGTACCGGATCGGATCCGCCGCGAGCCGGACGCAGGAGTGCTTGCGGCACACCGATCGGATCCGTCGCGCCTGCCGCGTTGGGATGGGGTGTTCAACGCGGAAGCACGCCGCGCACGGCCCAGACGACGGCACCGGGCAGTGCTCGCGCCACGCGACGCGCAAGTTCCGTCGGCAAGAAGCCGTAGCCATGGGGACCTTCGCCCGGGAGACGCACCACGCAGAGGGCCCCCGCACCCAGCAACCGGCGTTGGTTCTCGGTCACCTCGAGCCACGGCAGACGCCCGTCTGCCAAGGAAAAATACCAGCGCGAACCGCCGCCGCCGGCCCGCACGCCCTCGCGCTGCAGCAGGTCGACGCAGGCCGCGCGCTCGGTGCTCGCCTGCCGCTGCGCATCCAGCTCCGCCTGTTGCGCCCGCGTCCGCTCCCGTTCCGCTGCCTGCAACGAGGCGAGCTCGCGCGCGCGCGCGGCCTGTTCGTCGGCGACGCCTTCGCGTCCGACTTCGGTGCGATGCACGCGCTGTTCGTGCGCGATGCGACGCGCTTCCTTGTCGCTGAGCAGCTTGGCCTTCTTGAGCTGGTCGCGCAGGTCACCCATCGCGCGGCAGGATAGCGCCGGGCAGGTTCAGCTGCCGCTGAACCGCACCGCGACCCCGGTGCGCGCCCCGTCGAGCGACTGGACGCGCACGAGTTCGCCTGCCACCTCGGCGCCATCGACGCGCACCCGTACGCGGATCGGCCCATCGACGGCGAAGTACACGCCATCCTCGGAGATGTTCTGCCCCGAACCGCGCAGGCTCGGCGCAGTCCAGATCACCTCGACCACCGAATCGATCGGCTCGCGAGTCGTGTCGCGGCGCTCTCCGGTCGTCGTCGATTCGTGGCTCGTCATCGGTCTCCCGGTGGCATCCGGCGCGTGATCACCATCCCGCGGCCCCGCCTCGATTTCGGCACTGCCCCGCGGCAGGCTTGAGCCGCCCCGCGCGGACTGCGAACGATGCCCACCGAGACTCCGTACGCCGAGACCCCGTACGAACGGGAACCAGGCTATGCCGCGCGCTACCGCGACCGCCGGTTCCGCGACGGCACGGGCGCCGCGACGCACCGTCGCGAGTGCCGCGCGATCGCGCGGCTGTTGCAGCATGCAACAGTCCCGCCCGGGGCCTGGCTCGACGTGCCGTCCGGCACCGGGCGGCTCACCCAGCTGCTGCCGGCACCGGCCGTCCGCGTCGATCGCGATCTGTCGATGTTGCAAGCCGCCGACGACCGTCTCCCGCGCGTGCAGGCGAGTGCGAGCCGGTTGCCGTTCCGCGATCGGGCATTCGCCGGCGTGCTGTGCATGCGGCTGTTGCAACACGTGCCGCCGCGGGACGAACGCCGCGCGATCCTGCGCGAGCTGGCGCGCGTCAGCGCCGGGCCGGTGCTGGTGTCGTTCTTCGATGCCGCGAGTCTGCAGCATCTGCGCCGGCGACTGCGCGTCGCGCTCGGCGGACGGCGCAGCGCCCGCGTGGCGGTCCGCCTGCGCGTGCTGCGCGAGGACCTGGCGGCGGCAGGATTGCGGATCGTGCGCGTCGCGTCGCTGCGGCGTTGGTTCAGCGAACAGCGGCTACTGCTGGCGGTCCGCGACGAACTGCTCGATCCGGCCCAGCGCTAGCTCGAGCGCGACCGGCCAGGGCCGCTGCTCCGGTGGCAGGAGCTCGAGCTGCGGCGTTGCTTCGCCGGCCGCCTGTGGCATCCGCAGCAGGTTCTCACTCATCGGATGCTCCGCCGCCGGGATCGCGAGGATCGGCAGCTCGGCATGCGCCGCGATCTCGCGCGGTCCGAGGCCGCCACCGCTCACGAGCACGAGGCCTGCGAGGTGCGGGCGCAGCTCCGGCAAGGCGAGACACGCAACGGTCGCCGCTTCCCGTTCCGCAACCAGCACGACCCGACTACCGCCGAGCTGGCGGCGCAGCGTCTCGATGCAGGCCGTGAGCGCCTGCCCCGGCGCAGGACCGCGTCCCGGCGATTCGAGCACGATCAGCTCGTACTTCTGCCCGGCGTCGAACTGCGCGCGCTCGAGCGCGTCGACGATCGACCAGGGATCGAGGATCTCGAGGCCGCCGGGACGCGCGCTGACTCCGTCCCAGGTCGGCACGCCCGGCATGAAGACCACGATCGGCCGCGGCGTGTCGGCTGGCGTCTCGCGGCAGCGCCGCGCACACAGCGCAACCGTTTCCCCTGCCAGCGGCAGCGCACTCGCGACCCAGCCGCGCAGGTCCTGCAGCGGTGCGGCGCCATCGCCCAGATTGCGCACGACCCGCTCGGCATTCGCGAGATCCTGCAGCGCCCGGCTGCGCCCCTGCGGCGGCTCGCCCTGATACACGCGTTCGACCGGTGCCAACGCACCGAACCCTGCCGCGCGCTGCTCCGGTCCGAGCGCCGGTGCGAGCTCGGCCAGCCGGTCGAGCAGTTGTTCGCGACGCGCGACGAAACCATGCGCGACGAAGAACGGCGCCGAGGAGACGAGATCCTGCTCGCGCGGCTTGCGACCATCCAGGGTCACCAGCAGATCCGCGCGCCACGCGCCGGGCGCGAGCTTCGTCGCTGGATGGAACTGCGTCGCCCGGAACCCGCTGAGATCGTCGTTGGTGTAGGTCTCCGCGAACGGAACGCTCGCCCGCTCCGGTCCGACCAGCACGAACTCCAACCGGATCGGCAACTCGCCCGGTGGGCGGAACGGTGTGTGCGCCGTCAGTTGCACGCCGGCTTCGTCCTTGCCGGGGAGCGGCACCGCCG
>CAZABP010000087.1:0-14634 GCA_964483245.1 uncultured candidatus Brocadiaceae bacterium
CGGATTGAACCTGCAGCCTGACGTCGGCCGATCAGCGGTCGGTTTCTAAGGAGACGACATCGACGATCAAGCCGGCGTTCAGCAAGACGCTGCAGTTCCCGGACTGGCGTGAGCGCTACAAGGCGCACGTCCGCTCGATCGTCGAGAACACGTTCAACTGGGCGACGCTCGGGCCGCTCGTCCTCGGCTTCCACGCCAGGATCAAGCAGGACGTCCTGAACGACACCAAGAAGATCTATTCGTCGCAGCTGTTCCTCGACAACCTGACGCTGCCGGTGTCGGCGGACCGGCGCACGATCCCGGGGTTGCAGCCGTTCATCCAGGCGCGCGAGACCTACCTGCGCGGGCGCGCCGATCTCTCGGCGCCGCGCTCGGCGCTGACGCAGCTGGCGCACGTGCCGGCCAAGCCGAATCCGACGCAGCCGGTGACCGTGACCGTCAGCGCATCGAGCCTCGCTAGCAGCGTGCAGCTGTACTGGCGCCGCATCGGCCCGTTCACGGCGACGCCGATGTTCGACGACGGACTGCACGGGGACGGCAGTGCCAACGACGGCATCTGGGGTGCCGCGATCGCTGCGCAGGCACCCGGTTCGATCGTCGACTACTACGTCGAGGCGAAGACTGCGACCGGACTCGCCACGTATCTGCCGAGCACGGCTGAGCACGCGAGTGCGCGCTTCATCGTGCAATGGCCGACCGGCAGCTCACCGATCCGGCTGAACGAGTTCGTCGCGCAGAACGTCAGCGGCATCGTCGACGAGAACAACCAGCACGAGGACTGGCTCGAGCTCTACAACGACTCGGCACAGAGCGTCAACGTGGGTGGGCACTGGGTCACCGACGATCTGACCAAGCCGAAGTACCAGATCCCGGCCAACACGACGATCCCGGCACGCGGCACGCTGTTGATCTGGTGCGACGAAGACGGCACGCAGGGCCCGCTGCACGCGAACTTCAAGCTCGACGCCAACGGCGAGCAGATCGCGCTGTTTGCGGCCGACGGGATCACGCTGCTGGATTCGCTCGAGTACGGGATCCAGGTCGCGGACGTGTCGGTCGGGCGCGTGCTCGACGGCGGCCTGCCCTACGTGTCGTTCCGCAGCCCCACCCCGCGCAGCCGCAATGAGCTGCCAGCCTGCGGCACGCGCACGTTCGGCGGCCAGGACTCACGCGCGCACAAGGCGCAGATGACGCTCGGCGGTGCGCCACGGATCGGCACGTCGCCGACGCTGTCGATCCAGGGCGCCCCGGCGTCAGGCACCGCGGCGATCTACCTCGGCGCCGCCGCCGTGCACATCGATCTGACCCCGCTCGGGCTCGCCGGCGAGGTGCTGCTGCTCGATCCGCAGCTGCTGGTCGGTCCGTACAACCTGCCGACCAACAGTGCCGGGGACGCGGCGTCCCCGTTCCCGATCCCGTTCGCCCCGGAGCTGGTCGGGGTCAAGCTGCTGCTGCAGGCGTTCGCCGCCGGCAGCGGTCAGTTCGATTCGACGAACGCGCTCGAGATCGTGTTCTGCCCGTGATCAACCGTCACGAGTGCAAGTACCTGATCAACGAGGTCGTCGCGGCGCGGATCCGCGCCGACCTCGCGCCGTTCGTCCGGCCGGATCCGCATGCGGTCAACCGGCCCGGTTACCGGTATCCGATCAGCAGCCTGTATCTCGACAGCGAGGATCTGTCGCTGTACCGGACGACGATCGAGGGGAATCGCGCGCGCTTCAAGCTGCGCGTGCGCAGCTACAGCGACGACGACACAGCGCCGGTCGTGCTCGAGATCAAGCGGCGCAGCACCGGCATCGTGCGCAAGTCACGTTGTCCGATCCAGCGGGCGTGCCTGCCGGCCGTGCTGGCCGGTGAGACCGATGGGCTGGCGGAGCTCGAGCCGGCGCGCGTCGCCGTGCTGCGTGAGTTCATCGCGCTGATGCTGGCGCAACGCGCGGGCCCACGCGTCATCGTGCGCTACGACCGCGAGGCCTATGTCGGTCGCGACGGTGGCGGCGTGCGCGCCACATTCGACCGCCAACTGCGTGCGCTCCCGACCGGACAGCCCGCACCGGCGCCGATCGCGGCCGCCGGGTTCGTGCCGGTGCGCGCCGGGATGACGCTGCTCGAGCTGAAGTTCGACGACCGCTGTCCGAGCTGGATGGTGCACCTGGTGCAGCGCCACGAGCTGCAGCGGACGTCGTTCTCGAAGTACTGCCACGCCGTGCGCGCGACCGCGCGCTGGCTCCCCCATCTCGCGATCTGAGCTGATCTGGAGGCATTCCGCTGGAACCCTGGCTGACCGACCTCGCCGGCGCATGGCAGACGTCGCTGCCGTCGCTGCTCGACTTCCTGCTGCACCTGCTGGTCTCGTTCGTGCTGAGCCAGCCGCTGGCCTGGGTGTATGTGAAGACCCACCACGGGGTCAGCTACTCGCGGTCGACCGTGCAGGCGCTGATCCTGCTCAGCACGATCGTGACGCTCGTCATGCTGGCGATCGGCGACAGCCTGGCGCGGGCGTTCGGCCTGTTCGGGGCGTTGGCGCTGATCCGGTTCCGCACGCCGGTCAAGGACACGCGCGACACCGTGTTCCTGTTCCTGGCGGTCGGGATCGGGATCGCGGTCGGCACCAGCAACCTGATGTTGGCCGTCGCCGGGACTGCGTTCGCGCTCGCAATCGCGCTGTATCTCGATTGGACGCGGTTCGGCGTGCGGCATGGCGGTGATGGCGTGCTGCGGCTGCGGCTGCCGTCTGGCACGGAGCTCGAGCAGGCGCTGCTCGCGACGCTCGGCCGCCATTGCCATGCGTTTTCGTTGGTCCAGGCGCGGGAGGGGATGACGCCAGGTGAGCTCGAGCTCGCCTACCAGCTCGAGCTGCGCGATCTGACGCGCGGCGGCGGACTCGTCGCCGACGTGCAGGCGATCCCCGGGGCTGGCGACGTGAATCTGTTGATGCAGGCGGAGCAGGAGGAGATCTGACGTGAGCAGTGGAACACGACGCCTCGCCGTGCGCAGCGCCCCGGTCGTCGTCTGGCTCGGTGCGATCGCCGCGACGTTGTGGCTGCTGCCGCACGCGCGGCCACGTTCGCCGATCGCCGGGTTCGTCGAGACGCAGCGCTACGGCGTCACGACACCGACCGACGGGCTGTTGCAGACGCTCGTCGTCGACGTCAACGGCAAGGTCCAGGCCGGGCAGGTGCTCGGACGCCTCGCCGCTGACGATCTGCAGCTGCAGCTCGCCAGCGCGCGGTTCGAGCTCGAACGGCTGCGCGCCGACCTTGCATTCCGCGAGGCCGAGCTGCGCCAACAGGAGGAGACCTCCGTCGCCGAGCATCAGCTCGACGTCTCTGCCGAGCTGCGCCGGCTGCACAGCGCGATCGAGAACTCGCGCGTCGACGAGCTCGAGACGCAGACCCAGATCGAAGAGGCGAGGATCCTGCTGCAAGGCACCGCCGTCGAGGCCAAGCGTCAGTCGCAGCTCGAAGGGGCGGGGATCCTGTCCGACTTGCAGGCGATCGAGCTGCGCACGCGCCAGCAGGCGTTCGAGAGCCGGATCACCGAACTGAACCAGGTCCTCGGCGAGCAGCGCGCGCGCACCGCCGCCGCGCGCGAGCGCCTGGCGAAGTTCCAGGCCATGCAGCCCGGAATCCTGGCGCGCGATGTCGTACTCGAGCCGCTGCGCTGGCAACTCAAGGCGCAGGAAGCCGAGCTCGAGCGGATCGCGCTCGCCGCCACGCGTCTCGACATCCTGTCGCCGTGCACCGGATGGATCGAAGCGGTGCACTTCCGCCCCGGCCAATGGGTCGAGGCCGGCGCCAGCCTGATCACCGTCGTCGAGCCCGCATCACGGCACATCCTGGCCTACGTGCCCGAGACCATGCGCGATCAGCTCGAGGGCGCGCAGGCCATGCAGGTCCAGCGTGTGCGCCGTCCCGGCCCGGCTCGCCGTGCCAAGGTTCTCGGCATCTCGCCAGCCCTCGTCCTCGTGCCGACCCGCCTCTGGCGCGACCCGCGCCAGGAGGAATGGGCCTGGCAGGTCCTGCTCGACACCGAAGGGGACGAAGCCCCCGGCGAGCGCGTCAGCATCCTCCTCGCCGGCGATTGAGCCATGCGCAAAGCGGTACGCCACGTCTCTGAGACGTCATCCGTCACTTCGCGCGGGTTTTTTCGCGCGAAGCGGTACACCGGGTGTCGGACACGTCGTGTACCGCTTCCGCGGGTGGTCCTCGGCGTGCTCGCATTCGCGCTCGCGGGGTCGACGGCGGCGCAGGATCTGTACGACCCGGCGACCGTGCGCACGTTCCACATCACGGCGCCGCAGCCGGACTGGTGGAACCAGCTCGTGCAGAACTACGCGAGCGGGACCGACATCCAGGTCGACCTGACCGTCGACAACAAGCTCTACCAGAACGTCGGCCTGCGCTTCCGCGGCACCTCGTCGTACCTCGCGACCGGCAGCTCGCAGAAGAAGTCGTTCAACGTGACGCTGGATGCGTTCACCCCCGGGCAGGACCTGCTCGGCTACACGAACCTCAATCTGAGCAACAGCTACAACGACCCGACGTTCACGCGCGAGGTCGTCAGCTACGAGATCCTGCGCCGCTACATGCCGGCGCCGCGCGCGAACTACGTCAAGCTCTACATCAACCAGGAGTACTGGGGCGTCTACGTCAACGTCCAGCAGCCGGACAAGAACATGGTCCAGCAGTGGTTCCGCGGCGGCGACGGGAACCGTTACCGCTGTGATCCACCGCAGACCTCGGGCAACGGTCGCTCTGCGCTGCAGTGGCTCGGCGACGACCTGAACCTCTACAAGGCGGCATACGAGCTCAAGAACGAGAACAGCCCGACCGGATACCTCGATCTGCGCGACCTCTGCAACGTGCTCAACAACACCCCGGCCGCCCAGCTCCCGCAGGCGCTGCCGAAGCTCCTCTCGGTCGACTGCGCGCTGTGGTACCTCGCGCTCAACAACCTGCTGGTCAACCTCGACTGCTACATCGGTCGCGGCAACGACTACTACCTGTACCACGACGAGCAGCACGACCGCTTCTCGATGATGCCGTGGGACATGAACGAGAGCTTCGGCGGGTTCAACGCCGGGATGACGGTCGCCGCGCTGAAGGTGCTCGACATCTTCTGGCAGGAGACCAACACGCTCAACCGGCCGCTGATGGCGCGCGTGCTGGCGCAGCCGCAGTGGCGTGAGCGTTATCTGGCGCACTATCGCACGCTGCTGGACGAGATCTTCGACTGGAGCTGGATCGGCGCGCGCATCGCGTATCACCAGGCGCTGATCCGCGCCGACGTGCAGGCGGACACGAGGAAGCTCTACGACTTCGCGATGTTCACCGGCAACCTGACGACCGACTACCGGCTCGGGTCGGGGATCTTCCAGACCTGGGCGCCCGGGCTGCAGCCGTTGGTCGATGCACGCCGCGCCTATCTGCGCGGCCGCAGCGATCTCAGCCGCACGACGCCGACGCTCGACGCGCTGGCGCATGCGCCGCTCGCGCCGAAGGCCACCGACGCCGTCACCGTGACCGTGCGCGCGACGGGCGCGGCGTCGGTCACGCTGCACGCGCGCGCGGTCGGGCCGTTCGTCGAGGCGCCGATGTTCGACGACGGCCTGCATGGGGACGGCGCCGCGAACGACGGGGTCTATGGCGCCGTGCTCGCCGCCAATCCGGCCGGAACGACCGTCGACTACTACGTCAGCGCCAGCAGTGCTGGCGGGATGCGGTTGCTGCCGCGGCACGCCGAACACACGCCGCACCGTTACCGCGTCGAGTGGCCCCGCGTCGCCAGTTCGGTCACGCTGAACGAGATCCTCGCCCGCAACCAGACCGGGATCGTCGACGAGAAGGGGCAGCACGAAGACTGGATCGAGTTGTTCAACTCCGCGGCCGTGGAGGCGGACCTCAGCGGTCTCCATCTGACCGACGATCTGGCCAAGCCGACCAAGTGGCGCATCCCGCCCGGCACGCGGCTGCCGGCCGGGCAGGCGCTCGTCATCTGGGCCGACGAGGACGGCAACGACGGCCCGCTGCACGCGAACTTCAAGCTCGCGGCTGCCGGTGAGGAGCTCGCGCTGTTCGCGGCGGACGGCAGCACGCTGCTCGACACGGTCGCGTTCGGGCCGCAGGAGATCGACATCTCGATCGGACGCCTGTTCGACGGCAGGGAGGGCTGGGTCGGTCACCCGATCCCGACCCCGCGGGCGCGCAACGCGCCGCCTGGCTGCGGCGTGCGCCGCTACACGGCCGCCGTGCCGTCGACGCACGGCATCGGGCAGGACGTTACCGGGGCGCCGAAGCTCGCCGCCACGATCACGCTGCAGCTGCGCAGCGCGCCGCCGCACAGCGCGGTCGCGCAGCTGTTCAGTGGCACCGGCACCCCGCTCCCGCTGCCCGGACTGCCGATCACGTTGCTCGTTGGGGCGCCGTTCGCCGCCGTGCTGACCCTGCCGACCGACGGCAACGGCGCCGCCAACCTCCCGATCACGATCCCGGACGACATGCGCCTGCTCGGCGCGCAGGTCTACGTGCAGCCGATCGGCGTCGAGAACGCCACGCTGCGCGCCGGCAACGCCGCCGAGCTGACCGTCTGCCCCAAGTGAGCACTCCCCCCAGGAGCCCGTCCATGCACCCAGCCCTCCGCACCGCGCTGTTCCTGCTGCTCGGCACGTCGCTCGCGCACGCCCAGGATCTCTACGACATCGACACGATCCGCACGTTCGAAGTCACCGTGCAGCCGGACTGGCGCACGGTCATGGCGAACAACTATGCGAGCAAGACGTTCATCAAGGCGGACGTCAAGATCGACAACGTCGTCTACAAGGACGTCGGCGTGCGCCACCGCGGGTATTCGACGTATCGGTCCCTGCCCGCGAACAAGACCGACAAGCGGCCGTGGGAGATCTCGCTCGATGAGTACACGCCCGGCCAGAACGTGCAGGGCTACGACACGCTGAACATCAACAACAACATCTGGGATCCCAGCTTCGTGCGTGAGGTCGCGGCGTACGAGTTCATGCGCCGCTACACGCCGTCGCCGAAGTCCTGCTACGTCAAACTGAAGGTCAACGGCGAGGACCTCGGGCTGTTCGTCCACACGCAGCAGATCAACAAGGACTTCCTCGAAGAGTGGTTCGAGGACGACAGTGGCAACCGCTACCGCGGCGAGCGCACCGGGTCTTCGGTGCCGTTCAACAACACGGCCCTGAACTGGCTCGGCACGAATCAGGCGACCTACCAGGCGGCCTACGAGCTGAAGACCGAGAACGGCCCACACCAGCCGTGGACCGACCTGATCGGCGCGATCAACGTGTTGAACAACACGCCGGCGGCGCAGATGCGCACCGAGATCCCCAAGTCCATCGACGTCGACAACGCGCTGCGCTTCCTTGCCGCTGGCAACATCACGGCGTGGCTCGACAGCTACATCGGCCGTGTCTGCCACAACTTCTATCTGTACACCGACGTCCACCACGGCCGGCTGACGATCCAGCCGTGGGATCTCAACAACAGCTTCGGCGGGCTGACCGATGGCCTCGGCACCACCGGGGTCGCGCGGATGGACGTGTTCTACCGCGAGCTCGATACCGCCAACCCGCGGCCGCTGTTCGGCAAGCTCGTGTCGATCCCCGAGTGGCGCGCGCGCTACCTCGCGCACTACCGGACCATGCAGCCGGAGTTCCACTGGTCGAAGATGGGCCCGCGCATCGACGCGTTGCGCAAGTTCATCCGCGCCGACCTGACTGCTGACACGAAGTCGATCTACACGCTGGCTCAGTTCGACCAGAACCTGACGCAGGCGATCAACGTCGGCTTCGTGACCGTGCCCGGATTGCAGCCGTTCTTCACCGGCCGCGACGCCTACCTGGCCACCCACACCGACCTGAACAAGGTGGCGCCAACGCTCAGCGAGCTCGCACACACGCCGGCAGCGCCGACCGCGCAGCAGGGCGTGACCGTCACCGTCCGCGTCGCCGGCGTGCCAGCGACCGCGGTCACGCTGTACCACCGCACGCGCGGGCCGTTCGCCGAGACCCCGATGTTCGACGACGGCCTGCACGGGGACGGCGCTGCGAACGACGGCGTCTACGGCGCGACGATTCCGCCGCGGCCGGCACTCCAGTGGGTGCAGTACTACGTCAGTGCCAACGGCGACCTGACGAGCAATGGCGCGATGGCGTTCCTGCCGGCGCTCGCCGAGTTCACCGCACCCGGCTACCGCGTGCGCGGCACGCAGGGTGCGGGCCCGATCGTGATCAGCGAGCTGCTCGCCGACAACGAGAACGGCATCCGCGACGAGGCGAACGAGCTCGAGGACTGGTTCGAGCTGATCAACATCGGCAACCAGCCGGTCAGCGTCAGCGGGATGTACGTCACCGACAACATGGCGAACCCGACGAAGTGGAAGATCCCGGTCGGCTACACGCTGCAGCCGGGGCAGACGCTGCTGATCTGGGCGGACGAGGACGGTGCGCAGGGACCGCTGCACGCCAACTTCAAGCTCAGCAACGATGGCGAAGAGCTCGCGCTGTTCGACACCGACGGCACGACGAACCTCGACTGGCTGCCGTTCGGCGCACAGGCCGCCGACACCTCCGCCGGTCGGGCCGCCGGCCATCCTTCGGTCCACGTCACGTTCCCGAGCCCGACGCCGCGCCAGCCGAACGAGCCATCCCCGTGCGGCCACCTTGCGTACGGCGCCGCCGACCACGCCGCGGCGCGGTTCGGGCTGACGGCGACCGGCAGCCCGGGCCTCGGCCTGAACGTGACCTACGCAACCAGCAAGGCCCCGGCCTCGTCGTCCGGCATCCTGCTCGCCGGCATCACCCCACTGTCGCTGCCGCTGCCCGGCTTCGGCCCGTTGCTCGTCGACCTGCAGGTGCTCGCGCTGACCGCACCGATCCAGACCGACTCCTCCGGCACCGCGTCGCTGCAACTCCCGATCCCCAACATCACCGGCCTGCCGGGGCACACGTTCTACTTCCAGGCCTTCGTGCTGAACGGCGCCAGCGGCGACCTCTCGAGCGCGGTAGCGACGCGCATCTGCCCGTAATCCTCCGGCCCCAACCCTCCTGAATCGGGAGAGTTGGTGTCAGACTCCATCCCTCCCGTTTCGTGGGCAGGGGACCGCGAGCGTGCCTAGCATGCGCGCATGGCCATCGACCTGATCGTCAACGGGCAACCACGCACAGTCGACGTCGCCGCAGACACTCCCCTGCTCTGGGTGCTGCGCGACACGCTCGGGCTGACCGGCACCAAGTACGCCTGCGGCCGGGCCCTGTGCGGCACCTGCACCGTGCACGTCGAAGGGAATGCCGTGCGCGCCTGCGTCTACCCGATCTCCGCCGCAGCGGGACGCCGCATCACGACGATCGAAGCCCTCGGCGAATCCAGAGTCGGCCGCGCCGTGCAGGACGCGTGGATCGCGCTCGACGTCGTGCAATGCGGTTGGTGCCAGCCCGGCCAATGCATGGCGGCTGCATCGATGCTCGCGGCCATGCCCGCACCGGACGACGCGACGATCGACGCATCGATGGGCGGCAACCTCTGCCGCTGCGGCACGTATCCGCGGATCCGCAAGGCCATCCACCACGCCGCTCAAGCGCTGCGCACCGCGCCGAAAGGAGATCGCCGATGACTCCGGACCGCGTCCCAGCATCCGCCCAACCCACCCGTCGCGACGCGCTGCGCGCGCTGCTCACCGGCGGCGGCTTCGTGCTCGCCTTCTCGTTCGCCGGCCCGCGGCTGCGCGCGTTCGTGCTGCCGCCGGACGCGGATCCCCTTGCGCCCCCGCGCGCCGAGTTCGCGCCGAATGCGTTCCTGAGGATCGCGGACGACGGCAGCATCACGATCGTCGCCAAGCACGACGAGATGGGTCAGGGCGTGCACACGTCGCTGGCCCAGCTCGTCTGTGAAGAGCTCGGCGCCGATGTCGCACAGGTGCGCGTCGTCCCGGCCCCCGCCGATCCCGCGTATGCGCACAGCGCGTTCGGCGTCCAGGTGACCGGCGGCAGCACGAGCACCTGGAGCGCGTTCGACCAGATGCGCAAGGCCGGCGCCGCTGCGCGCGAGATGCTGCTCGCCGCCGCCGCGGCACGGTGGGGCATCGCACCGGCACAGTGCACCGCCACCAGCGCCGTCGTGCGCGAGACAGGCGGCACGCGCACGCTGCGCTTCGCCGAGCTCGCGGCCGAAGCGGCCAAGCTCCCGGTCCCTGACGAGCCGACGCTCAAGTCTCCGAAGGACTTCACGCAGATCGGCAAGCCGACGCACCGCGTCGACTCCCGCGCCAAGGTCGACGGCACCGCCAGGTTCAGTCTCGACGTCCGCGTGCCAGGCATGCTGACGGCGCTCGTGGCCCGCGCGCCGACCTTCGGCGGCAAGGTCAAGCAGGTCGACGACAGCGCCGCGCGCGCCATCCGCGGCGTGCGCGACGTGCTGCGCGTGCCCACCGGCGTCGCGGTCATCGCCGACTCGTACTGGGCCGCCTTCCGTGGCCGCGCCGCGCTGAAGATCGACTGGACCGCCGCCGCCGGCGCGCCCCTCGACTCCGCCGCCCTGCGCCGCGACTACACCGAGCGCGCCGCGCGGCCCGGCGCATCGGCGCGCAAGGACGGCGATCCCGACGCGGTGCTCGCCGCAGCTCCGACCAAGCTGACCGCCGTCTACGAGGTCCCGTTCCAGGCGCATGCGCCGATGGAGCCGCTGAGCTGCCTCGTCGCGCTACGCGAGGACGGCGGTGCCGACATCTACACCGGCTCCCAGATGCTTGGCGGCGATCATCCCGCCGCCGCCGCGCTGCTCGGCGTCGCACCGGACAAGGTCACGATCCACAACCACTACCTCGGCGGCGGTTTCGGCCGCCGCGCGAACCCCGGCAGCGACTTCGTCACCGAAGCGGTCCGGGTCGCACTCGCCGCCCGCGCCCTGAAAGCCCCCGTCAAGACCGTCTGGACCCGCGAGGACGATCTCGCCGGCGGCTGGTATCGCCCGTACTGGCTGAACGCGCTCGCTGCCGGCATCGACGGCGAACGCCGTCTCGTTGCCTGGCGCCACCGGATCGTCGGCCAGTCGATCGCGGCCGGCACCGCGTTCGAGCAGGCCCTCGTGCACGACGGCATCGACCACACCTCGGTCGAGGGGGCCGCCGACATGCCGTACGCCATCCCGAACCTCGGCGTCGAGCTGCACACGACGACGCTGCCGGTGCCGGTGCAGTGGTGGCGCTCCGTCGGCCACTCCAACACCGCATTCGCGAAGGAGTGCTTCCTCGACGAGTGCGCCGCCGCGATGCAGCGCGATCCATACGAACTGCGCCGTGAGCTGCTCGGCGACCGCCACCCGCGGCTGCTGCGCGTGCTCGAGACGGCCGCGACGAAGGCCGGCTGGGGCACGCCACTGCCGGCCGGCAGCGGGCGCGGCATCGCCGTGCACGAGTCGTTCCGCAGCCTCGCCGCACACGTCGCCGAGGTCAGCACCGGCCCCGACGGCCGCCCCCGCGTCGCGCGCCTCGTCTGCGCGATCGACTGCGGCCTGCGCGTGAACCCCGACCAGATCGAAGCGCAGCTCGAGGGTGCCGCGATCTTCGCGCTCTCCGCCGCACTCCAGGCGCAGATCACGTTCCGCGACGGCCGCGTCGAGCAGTCCAACTTCGACACGTTCCCGATCGTGCGCATGCAGGACTCCCCGCACATCGAAGTCCACCAGGTCGACAGCGATGGCGACATGGGCGGCATCGGCGAGGTCGGGGTCCCCTCGGTGGCCCCTGCCGTCGCGAACGCCATCTTCGCCGCGACCGGCAAGCGCCTGCGCCGCCTGCCGCTCCTCGGCCCGCAGGACGACTGACGCAGCAGCGCGGACCCGCAACGGCCCCGGACTGAGCCGCCACCTCCCGCTGCGCATTGCGCAATACTCCGCGCGGCTCGACGATACGCCGCGCCATGACGCAAGCCTCCGCTCGTGCGGCCGGCCTGTTCTGGGCCCTGCTGCTGTTGGTCGCCGCCGCTGCCGGTTTCGCCGGCGCTCGTTTCGCCGGTCTGCTGGAGGCTCCCGAGCCGCCTGGCCCCGTGGCAGCTCAACCCGCCGATCCCGCGGTCCTGGCACGGCTCGACCGCCGGCTCGCAGCGCTCGAGCAGCAGGCTGCGAACCACGTCGCTCCCGCGACCGCCGATGCGCAATCGCGCGAACCAACCCACGCCCGCGAGCCAGCGTTCGACCTCTCGATCCTGGACAAGCTCGACGAACGCCTCACCGCCGTCGAACGTCAGCTCGCCGCGCTGCCTCGCCTGAACCCACCGCAACCTGAGGCCCCGCGACCGCGCGATCCGGCCCAGATCGCGCGCGACCTCGCGACGACCCAACAAGGAATCCTCGACGCGAACTCCACACCGGAGCAGAAGCTCCAGCACTGGCGGCGCCTGCGCGCCATGGAGAACGCCTACAGCGACGCCGTCGTGCAGCAGATGGTCAACCTCGGGCTGACCTCGCCCGATGCCGCGACGCGCGCCGACGTCTGGCGCCAGGCCGACTCGCGCTCCACGCATCCCGCGCTCGCCGTCGCGATGATCCGCGCCCTGCAGAGCGATACCGACGACGACGTGCGTGAAGAAGCGGCCGAATCGCTGGAGAACTACGCCGACCGCGCCGATGTCCAGCAGGTCCTGACCTGGGCCCGCGACAGCGACAAGAGCGAAGGCGTCCGCCGCTACGCTGCGCGCTCGCTCGAGCGGCGCGACCGCAGCGGCCGCTGATCCCAGCCGCCGTGCGCAACTGCGCACGGCGCACGCCCGCGCAGCGCGGGCCAACCTACGCCCGAGCATGCGCAACTGCGCACCACCCATGCTGACGCGCGCTCCCGCGAACCACGGCAGGAGTCCGTGCGCAGCTGCGCACCGCGCGGGTCCGCCCATCACCCTCCGAGCACAGCTGCGCTCCGTGCGTTGATCTTGCGAACCGCATGCGCAGCTGCGCACTCCGGTTGCCCGCGATCCGGCGCATGCGCAACTGCGCACGGCGCACCGCCCCGCACCGCCCGACGCGCAACTGCGCACCCGCCAGGTTCCCGGCGCGCCCCAATGCGCAGTCGCACACGTCGACCACCCTTGGCACCCCTCCATGCGCAGCTGCGCACCACCCAACTCCCACCACACCCCGCGCGCAGCTGCGCACCCCATGACCAACCTTCGCTCCTCTGCACGCGCAGCATGCGCAGCTGCGCACCACCCGATCCCAGCCACGCCCCACACGTGCGCAACTGCGCACCGCCCCCACCGGCTCCCCACGACACCGGTGCGCAGCTGCGCCCAGCCCCCCCCCCCCGCACCCCCCCCCCACACGCTTACCCGAGTTCCGGCCCGGGTCCGCCCGCCCCATTCCATGCCCCAGGTACCCCAACCTCCGCAACCCCGCCCAGCATGGACGCCGACGATCCGTTCATCCGCCGCTACCGCGCCAAGCGCCCCCCACCCCCACCACGCCGCCGCGTCCGCCCGCTCGACCTCACCGCGCTCACGGCTCTCGACGACGAGAACCTGATCCGCACGCTCTACCGCCACACCCTCGCGCGCACGTATCTCCACGGCGAACCGCGCGACGCGACGTACCTCGCGCTGCGCCCTGGCCTGCGCGCGATCTTCACGACCTGCATGCTGCACGTCGAAGTCTGCAACGGCGGCTTCCACCAGTACTTCTGGAACACGCTCGGCCTGTTCGCGACCGAGGCCGTGCTCGGCTTCGAGCTGTTCGGCGACCGCACGCGCACGTTGCTCGTGCGCGAAGCGATCATCATCGCGCACGAGGAGACCCCGCTGCGCCACCGCCTGCGCACGAAGCGCAACATGCTCCAGGCCTACCTCGAGTCGCTGCGCCGTTCCGAGCTCCCGCAACTCGACCCGCGCTACTACGCCACAGAGCCAGCGCTCGAGCAGCTGCAGATCGCCGCTGTCCGCGCACGACCCGAACTGTTCGTGACCGTTCCGCCGCCTGCGCATTAGCAGAGCGGCGGCCCGGCGACCTTCAGCGACGTACCGCACCCTGCGCACGTCGCCCCTTCCGCGTCCGCACTCCGCGCTCCGCGACTGCACACGCATCCCCTGCCAGCAGCGCCTCGCGATCGAGATGCACCGCGCGCAGGGTCGCCTTCAGCTTCTTCAGCTTGGCCACGATCCTCTGCCGGCTCAACGGCAGGCGCCGCGCCAGCTCCCGCACGCCTACCCCAGCCAGCAATCCCTCCAGCACACGCGGGTTGAGGTGCGGCTTGCGGTCGCGGTAGCTGTGATGAAACGACTGCCGCGAGAAAGTGCGCCGGCATTCACGGCAGCGGAACCGCGGTACCGGCCGCGCACGGCAATCCGGCTGATACGTGCCCCAGCGTTGATAGAAGCCCGGCGCCGGCGCGCGGTGCATGCGGCACCCGCTCCACGGGCAATGACTCGGTTCGAACATCGGCATCCTCCACACGCCGCCGGACATCGGCGGGTCGTGCAGGGATCCGTGCCTCGCACCCGCGCGCGGTACCCACGGCCCGTGCGTTTTTTTGGCGCTCCTGACGTTCCTGTGGGTGCCGCAGGAGCGTAGTTCGGGCGCGTAGCCAGTCGCGGGAGGCCGAACTCGAAGGAAGAGGTGAGAAAGCGCATCG
>CAZABP010000088.1:0-14475 GCA_964483245.1 uncultured candidatus Brocadiaceae bacterium
GCGACGTTCGCCGACGGGGCGTATGACCAGTTTCTAAGGAGACACCTGCGCGGCGGTGTTCAGCGGCCGAGGACTTCGCGCACGCGGCGCAGCAGCTCTTCGGGGACGAACGGCTTGCTCAACATCGGGAGGTCGCCGCGCTCGACCATCTCGCGCAGCGCCGGCTCCTCGGCGTAGCCGCTGCACAGCAGGACCGCGCCGCGCGGATGCTGCGTCCGGAACTCGCGCACGAGCGCCCGCACATCGCTGTTGGGCATCACGACGTCACTGAGCAGCAGCGCGAACTCCCGCCTGGCCGAAGCCGCTTCACGCGCGACGCGTTCCGCGCCGACGGCGTCCTCGGCAGCCTCGACCGCGTAGCCGGCGTCCCGCAGCGTCTGCGCGATCGAGCGGCGCACGAGCGGGTCGTCGTCGACGACGAGCACGCGCTCGCCGTCGCGCGCGCGCGGGCGCTCCGGCACCGGCGTGTGTTCGTCGACCGGCTCTGCGATCGCCGGCACCTGGATCCGGAACGTCGTCCCGCGCCCGACCTCGCTGTCGACTTCGATCTGGCCGCCGAGCCGCGCCACGATCTCCGCGACGATCGGCAGACCGAGGCCCGTGCCGCGGCCCGGCTCCTTCGTCGTGAACAGCGGCTCGAAGATCCGCGCCCGCGTCGCCGCGTCCATCCCCGTGCCGGTGTCCGTCACCGTGAAGACCACGCACGGCCCGCCCGGCGTCGCCTCACGGCAGCCGGTCGTCATCTCCGTGCGCATCGTCAGCGTGCCACCGTCCGGCATCGCATCGCGCGCGTTGACCGCGAGGTTCATCAACATCTGCTGCATCGATGCCGCGTCGGCGCGCACGCGCGGCAGCCCTTCGGCCAGCTCCTCGCGCACGCGGATCCGTGCCGGCAGCAGCCGCTGCAGCATCCGCACCACCTCGCGGACGATCGCGTTCGGCTCCAGCGCCACAACCGGCGCCAGCCCGCTGCGCGTGAACGTCAACAGCCCGCGCGTCAACTGGCTCGCACGCAGCGCCGCGCGCTCGATGTCCTCGGCGAACTCGTGGCTCTCGCGCGACGCACTGTCGTCGTTGCGGATCCACGCCGAACCCGTCAACACGACCGTCAGCGTGTTGTTGAACTCGTGCGCCAGGCCGGCCGCCAGCAGCCCGACCGTCTCCAGCTTCTGCGCCTGGTTCAGGCGTTGTTGCAGCGCGTCGCGCGCCGCGATCTGCGCTTCGAGGTCGGCGACCAGCGCGCCGGTGCGGCGCAGCCCCTGCTCGAGCCGGCGCAGCAGCAGGCTGACGAGCAGCGTCGCGACGCCGGTCATGACCGCCCACACCAGCAGCACGCGCACCCAGTTCCGGCCCGTGCTCCAATCGCGCAGGGCCGGGTCGGCGACCACCCAGATCCCCGACCCGTGCGCATGCGCCGCGAAGCCCACCAGCCCGCCCGCGGTCGCGAGCGCGGCGATGCCCCAGCGCATCCCGAACAGCACCGTCGTCATCAACACGAACGACGCGAGTGCCACGCCGGCGCCGGCTTCGAACCCGATGTAGCGGACCCCCGCGACGCCGCCCGCGAACAGCGTCGCGAGCAGCGGTGCCGCGCGCAGCCAGGTCGGCAGCCGGCGCGGGATCGCGGCCGCGAGGCTGAGGGCGCCCAACACCAGGAATGGCACCAGGATCTGCGGCAGGTCGCGCGACGCGCGCCACAGCGCCAGCAGCCCGGGCACCACCGTGGCGAGCAGCAGGATCCGCAGCAACCGCCCGCGCCAGGCTTCGGTCGTCTCGGGTTCTCGCGCTGCGTTCACCGTCGTCACAGGCGCGAGGAATACCGCAATCGCGCCGACGGCCGGCAGGATCCTTCGCACCCCCCGCGTGGCAAGAAAAGGGTCAGACCCCAACCGGATCACGCGCGCGGCAGCCTGACAGAATGGCGCGACCTTTCTCGTCAGACGAGTCGGGGTCGCTCAGCCGCCGCTGGTTGCCAGCGCGTCCAGCTCCGGCGTGTCGTCCGGCAGCAGCCAGTCCTCGCCGCGCGCCGCGAGGAAGCCCTGCGGCAGCGAGACCCGCTGCGTGCCGGCCCGCTTCGCGCGCCGCGCGCGCAGCGCCGCCGCCGGGAACTCCAGCTCCGCCGGCAGCGCGCGCAGCTCCCGCTCCAGCTCCGCGTAAGCCTCTACGCGCTGCAGCGCCGCCAGCGCGCGCCGTGTGCCGGGGAAGCTTTTGGTGTACCACCCGCTCCACTTCCGCATCTGCCGCATCGCGACCAGCTCGCCGAAGAACCCCACCAGCAGCCGCGCGTGCCGGAGCGCGATCTCGACCACGTCCCCCAGCCGCGGCGGCGCCGCCGGCTCGCGCCCGTCGAACACGTCGCACAGCTCGCGGAACAGCCACGGCCGGCCGAGACACCCTCGCCCGACCACGACCCCGTCGCATCCCGTCGCGCGCATCATCCGCAGCGCGTCCCAGGCCTCGAACACGTCGCCGTTGCCGAGCACCGGGACCTCCGGCACCGCCGCCTTCAGCTCGCCGATCGCGTTCCAGTCCGCCTCGCCGTCGTAGAGCTGCGCCGCCGTGCGCGCGTGCAGCGCCACCGCGCGGCAGCCCACGTCGACCGCCACCCTCCCCGCGTCCACGAACGTCAGCAGCTCCTCGTCGATCCCCTTGCGGAACTTCACCGTCACCGGCACCGCGCCGGCCGCGCGCACCACCGCCCCGACCAGCCGCGCCATCAGCCGGGGCCGCAGCGGGATCGCGCTGCCGCCTCCCTGCGCCGTGATCTTCCGCACCGGGCAGCCGAGGTTGATGTCGATGTGATGCACGCCCCAATCGCCGACCAGCACGCGCGCCGCCTCCGCCAGGCTCCGTTCGTGCGTGCCATAGAGCTGGATCGAGCGCGTCGTCTCCTCTGGACCGAACGCCGCCAGCTTCAGCGTCTTCGCATTCCCCATCGCGAAGCTCCGCGCCGTGATCATCTCGCTGACGTACAGGATCCGCCCGCCCGAGAACCCGCGGCACAACGTCCGGAACGGCGCGTTCGTGACGCCGGCCATCGGCGCCAGCACGACCGGCGGGTCCACGACCAGCGGCCCGATCCGCAGTGCGCGGAACTCGCCCGGGCGGGGGAGCGGCACGTTCTGGTTCAGTTCGCTGCGCATCGGTGGGGGGCTGAGATCAAAGCGACATGGCGTCAGATTCCATCCCTCCCGATTCAGGAGGGATGGAGTCTGACCCCAAGCCTCCCGATTCGGGAGGGAAGGTGTCAGATTCCAACCCTCCCGTGCACGCCGCCGACGTTCCTGCCGAAGCCCTGCCCGACCGCCTGCGCCCCGGCGTCGCGTGGTATCTCCTCGCCATCCCCGCGCTCGGCGTTGCCGGCTACGCGATCGCGCTGCAGGACGGCCGGCCGGTGCGCGACGCCGTGCCGGGGTTGCCGTGGTTCGACGAGCTGCACTTCGCGGCGGGCGGCGTCGCGCTTGCGGCGGGGATCTTCGGGTTCCGCCGCGACCTGCTGGCGCGCCGCACCGAGCTGCACCGCGCGCTCGGCTACGTCTATGTCGCCGCCGTCACGCTGTCGGCGCTGCCGGCGCTCGCGATGGCCGTGTGGTCGATGGGCGGGATCGCCGCGCACACCGGGTTCGCGCTGCTCGGGCTGTTCTGGTTCGCGACCACGATGCTCGCGCTCGCCCGCATCCGCGCGCGCGACGTGCGCCGCCACCGCACCTGGATCGTGCGCAGCTACGCGCTGTGCTACGCCGCCGTCACGCTTCGCATCGAGCTGCCGCTGCTCGTCGCGCTGACCGGGTCGTTCGAGCGCGCGTTCCCCCTCGTCGCCTGGCTCTGCTGGGTGCCGAACCTGCTGCTCGCCGAACTCTGGCTGCGCCGCACCGACCTCAGCGGCCGGCTGCTCGCGATGGTGCCCAGGAGAGGACTCGAACCTCCAAGGAGAGTTACCTCCACCAGGACCTGAACCTGGCGCGTCTGCCAATTCCGCCACCTGGGCGCGGATCGGGGGCCGAGAAGCTAGCCCCGCCCTCGCACAAATCAAGCCGGCCCGCGTCCGCCGCCGCCGAGTAACGTCCCCGCGATGGGCGCCAAGCCGAAGGCCGCCGCCGACGACCGCAAGGTCATCGCCGCCAACAAGAAGGCGCGGATCAAGTTCGAGATCCTCGACTCCTTCGACGCCGGCCTCGTGCTCGTCGGCACCGAGGTCAAGAGCCTGCGCAACGGCCGGGCTTCGATCGACGAGGCGTTCGCCCGCGTCCAGGGGGACGAGGTGTTCGTGCTCGGCATGCACATCCCGGAGTATTCGCACGGGAATCAGATGAACCACGAGCCGACGCGCAAGCGGAAGCTCCTGCTGCACCGCCGCGAGATCTCGCGCCTGAAGGCCAGCTCGCAGGAGAAGGGGCTGACGCTCGTCGTGCTGAGCCTGTGGTTCTCGCCGCGCGGCCACGCCAAGGTCACGATCGCCGTGTGTCGCGGGAAGAAGATCCACGACAAGCGCGAGACGTTGAAGGCGAAGGAGGCGCGGCGGGAGATCAAGCGGGTGGTGTAGTGGCGCGCGTGACCGAGACCTGGACCAACGTGGCTTCGAGCCGGTGCGGTTGCTGGCGGAGTGATGTGCATTGGCACGGATGGGGGCGCTCGGGTGGGGGACGCCGATGCGTGGTCGGCGATCCGAGTCGTCTGGCGATCCGAGTCGTCTGACGAGAAAAGTCGCGCCGTCTTGTCAGGGGAGCGCGTGGCATCGTGGCGGATTCGGGGTGGGACCAGTTCCTTCGCTGCCGCAGGCGGGCCGGCCGTGGTGACTGGGTGTCTCGCGCAGGTCGGTTCTGTAGCGGCGGGGGTCGGCCAGGCAGCGGCAGTGTTCTGGCTGTACCACGTCGACATCCGGCACCTGAACCGGAGCGCGGAAAAAGGCGGCGGCGCGAGCAGCAGCGCCTCAGGCGAGCAGGGACTCGACTGGGGTGAGCTGAGCATCTGTCGCCCCGTCGCCGTGTTGTTCGCCGGCGCGTACCTCGTCATCGCCGGCTCGCACGTCGCATTCTGGGTGCTCGCGACGCTCGTGCTGTGGTCCTCGTTGGGCGTATTCCGCCGGATCGCTCGGCGCTTCCTGACCGAGCACGAGTTGCGGAACGAACGCCCAGAGCCCGGCACCGCCAAGGCGCTCGCGCTGCTGTGGGTGTTGCTGACGCGCGGGCTGCCGGTGTGGCTGTTGTGGGAGATGTTGCAGCTGCAGGCGCAGTGACGCGACCCGAGTCGTCTGACGAGAAAAGTCGCGCCACTCTGTCAGGCGGGCGCGTGGGTGCTTGGCAAGATTGGGGTCAGACCCCTTTCTTGCCACGTGCCACGCGGACGGCGTGCGGCGGCCGCGGTGCGCGAGCGGAGCGCTACCGTAGATCCCGCGTCGTGACAGAAGGCCATCAGGAAACCCCTCGCGAGGTGTTCCGCGCGAGTTGCCAGCAGTTTGGGTTCGCGTTGCGCGGGGACGGGTTCGACTACTCCCCCCGCGACCGCAGACTGGTGCGCAAGGTCGGGGACTTCGTGCACCACATCTGGTTCCGATCGACGTACTTGGACCGACGCGACGTGTTCGTGTCACTCGTGATCGGAGTTTCGGTTTCGTGTCCCGCGTTGAACGCGTGGAAGCGTAAGCACCGATGCCTGAACCGGTCGCCCGCGGGCGTCGCGATGGCGGACCTTCGGATCCTGCAGCCTGATGGCAGCACGTCGGCTTGGACACTTGGGCCGAGCGCGCAGCGCATCGATGCGATCGCGGATGCGGTCCTTTCGATCCGGAAGTTCGCGCTCCCATTCTTCGCACAGTTCGAAGACGCACAGCGAGTTGCGCAGTTGCTGCAGGCAGGACCCGTGCTCGGGTTCGACGAGCCGAGCACTCAGGTGGATTTCCTGATGTGCTTCGCCGGTCCGCAGGCAGCAGAGCGCGTCGCAGCGCGATGGCTTCGCGACACGGATGGCAGCGCGACCGGAATCCGCCGCGCATACCTGCGGCAGCTCGAGCGACATCGCGCGCGGGGGTTGCCGGCCGAGTTGCCGACCTACAGCGCCGATGCGCTGGCAGTCGCGACGCTGCTCTACGGATTCCGCGACCTGACGACGGTCGAACCGGATGCCGGCGCCAGCTCCGCGGATCGCGAGCTGGCGCGGCAGCGGAAGCAGTCGGCGGGCGCCGCCCATCCCAGCAGCGAGACATCCGCAGCAGCCGCAGCAGCCGAGGACGGACCTGTGTGCGGCTGTTGTGGGCAGCGGATCCCGCAATTCCGCTCGCTCAGCGCCGCGGACGCCAAGCGGATCCTCGCGCTGCGTGCTCCCGCAGCAGAACAGGCCCTGCGCAAGCTCGTCGGCTGCACGCGTGGCGAAGCGATGCGCTGGGTCCGCCACGGCGGCAAGGCGCTTCCCTGGCCATCTGGCCGCATCTGCCAGTTCTGCGCTGGGTTCCTGCGCAGCGCCACGGCAAAGCAGTGCTTCACCTGCGGCATCGACTGGCACGACCCGACGCAGCTCCGGCTGCGCATCGCCGCGGATGCGCCCGCGGCCGATCGCGCGCGAGCGTGGGAGTTCGTGCGCGAGTGGTTCCGTCCGGACGGTGCGCTCCGCGACATCTACGTCGCACCGACCGATCCCGCCGACTGGCAGCGCATGCTGGGCAGCTTGTCCGAGTGGGGTTGGCAGGAGACTTGGACGCGCAATGGCGAGCCTGCGTCGCCGATCGACACCGTGGATGCGGCGTTCACGATCGCTGAGCGCGAGAACTTGCTGCTGCGCATCGAGCGGGACGACGTGCGCTTGCACTGCCACTTCTTCGTTGTCGACGAGATCGAGTTCGATCTCGATCCTCACGAGGTGCGCGACGTCGCGAGGTTCGACTCGGTGCTGCGGTTCGTCGTGCAGCTCGGCGAGCGGTTGCGCAAGCCGGTCACACTGACGATGGAGAACGCTCCGACTGAGCGGATCCTCGGCTACGACCCGGCGGTGCGCGGGTTCGAGTTCCGAGCGCCGCCGGCCGGGGGGTTGGGCGAGCAGCTCCGGCTGCTGCCGCCGGGCTAGCGCTCGTGCGCGTGCCCGACGACCGAGCGCCGCAACCAAGAGCCGTGGTGCACCGTGCGACCGATCGATTCCTTGCCACGCGCGGGCCAAGAGCGAGAACGAACGGGTCTGACCCCATCGTGCTCAGCCTCCATGACACCGGAGCGCTGGGGCGCCTCCCGCATCACCTGTTGAAGCCGCCGCCAGATTTGCCGTAAATCTGGCGTCGATGTTTACACGGTCGCTCGACCCGCCTCGCTCTGCTTTCTTCCTGTTCGGACCCAGGGGAACAGGCAAGAGCACGTGGATCCGGTCCCGCTTCGCCGGCGCGCACGTCTTCGACCTGCTGACGCCGGACAACACGGTGCGCTATGAGCGGGAACCCGCGCTGTTCCGGGCGGAGGTGCTGGCGCGCCCAAAGGGGGACTGGATCGTCGTGGATGAAGTGCAGCGCGTGCCCCGGCTGCGGGACGAGGTCCACCACCTGATGGAGGAGAAGGGCTACCGGAAGTTCGCACTGACCGGCTCGTCGGCGCGCAAGCTCAAGCGCGGCGGCGCCAACCTGCTCGCCGGACGCGCGGTGCTGCGCAACCTCTTCCCGCTCACTGCGGCCGAGACGGCATTCTCGGTCCCGGCCGAGCAGCGCGTGCGGTACGGCTCGATGCCGCTCAGCGTCACCGCCGCGGATGACCGTTCGCGCGAGGACTATCTGCGCGCGTACGTGACGACCTATCTCGCCGAGGAGATCCGCGCCGAAGGACTGGTGCGGGACCTGGGCGGGTTCAGCCGATTCCTCGACGTGGCCGCCCTCGCCGCCGGCCAGACCACGAACGTCGCCGGGCTTTCCCGCGACGCCGGCGTCTCACGCGAGACTGCGCGTGGGTACTTCGAGATCCTGGTGGACACGCTGATCGGTGACTGGCTCCCCGCGTGGCGCCCGCGCGCCAAGGTCAAGGAGGTGGCGCAGCCGAAGTTCTACTGGTTCGACGCGGGGGTGTTGCACGCGGCCGCGGGCGGATTCGAGCAGCCGATGCCGGCCGACTGGAACGGTGTGCTCCTCGAGCACCTCGTGCTGCACGAACTGCGGGCGTACCTCCACTACGGCGGAGTGCGCGGCACGCTCGGCTACTGGGCCACGCCGAGCGGTGGGGAGGTCGACTTCGTGTGGTGGTACGGCAAGCAGATGGTGGCGATCGAGGTGAAGTCGAGTCCGCGCTACCGGCGGGAGTACAGGGCGGGGATCCGCGCGCTCGAGGCAGGTTGCGAGGGGCGTGTCCGGAGCTGGATCGTGTACCGCGGCGACAAGGAGCTGGATGCGGACGGAACGCGCGTAGTGCCGGTCGAGACGTTTCTGAGCCGGCTGCACGCTGGTGAGATCATCCGGTGACGGGCCCTGGCCGAATGCGCGACGACCGAGCGCCGAAGCCTGAACCCGATCCACCGGGCGAGCCCGCGCCGCGCGTGATCTCTGACGTCGACGAGTTTCGCGTCAGCATCGGGATCCACGGCGAGGAGCTCGATCCGGATCGGATCACTGCGTTGATGCGGTGTGAGCCGGATGACTCGCATCGCCGCGGCGAACTGCGTGGACCCCGAAGTCCCCCGATGCCGCGCGGAGCATGGTTTGTCGAGGGCGAGGGGGCTGCGCCGACCGAGCCGGAAGCGGTGCTGGCGGAGCTCCTCTCGCGGCTGCCGCCCGAGCCAGCGATCTGGAACGGACTGCGCGAACGGTTCCAGGTCATGCAGAAGTTCGGCCTGTTCCTCGACGCGTCGCGGCGCGCGTTCGAGCTGTCGCCCGCGATCGTGCAGCGCGTGGGGGAGCTCGGCATCGGTCTCGGCTTCGACATCTACGGCCCGGAGGGATCGACGATCGGTGGGCAGCGCGACGCGGACGACGATGATCACGACGATGACGAGGACGATGACGATGATGGTGACAACGACGATGTCGCGGACCTCGCCGAGGACTCGCCCGTGGCTTCCCCGGCGACCGAACCACCGCCGCGTCGCGGCAGGCTGATCCGCGTCGGCGGCAGGATCGATCGGACCCGCGCGACGCTGAGGATCCAGGGCGCGTCCCTCGATCCCGCCCAGATCTCGAGGCTGATCGGGGCGCCGCCCACGCCCGAGCCCACGGCAGTGCCGGTGGCAGAGCAACGCGGCGGAGATGCCTGCGCGAGCGCGGCGGGCGCGGCGCCCGATGTCTGGCTCCTTTCGACCGACGGCGAATCGCCGACGCAACCCGAAGACGTGCTCGCTCGGCTCCTGGCGGTGCTTCCCGCCGACCCGGCGATCCTCGCGCGCTTGCGCGAGCGTCACCACGTCGCGCTGCATTTCGAGCTGCACCTGTTCACGTGGAACCGAGGCTTCGACCTGACGCCGGCTATCGTGCAACGTCTCGCGCGGCTCGGGCTCGGGCTGTGCTTCGACATCCACGCGTCGCACGATCCCGATCTCGAACCGCCGCGCAGCTACGAGGAGCTCGGATGGCAGCCAAGAAGCGAACGGTGAAGCGTGGTCGCACCCAGCGTGCGGCGGACAGCGGCCGCGCGGTTGCTGCGGCGAAGCAGGGTGTGGCCCGTTCGTCGTCCACACGCAAGGGCTCCGCACGCCGCGCTGCCAGCATGCCGTCCACACGCAAGGGCGCCGCACGCAGCGCTGGCGGCACGCCATCCAAGCGCACGCCCGCCGCACGCCGCTCCGGCACTGCTGGCACGCGCGCCGGCTCGACCCCGATCGACAGGTATCTCGCTGAGCTTCCCGCCAACCAGCGTCGTGCGCTCGAGCGGCTGCGCCGCCTCATCCGCGCCGCTGCGCCAGGCGCGGAGGAGTGCATCAGCTACGGTCTCGCCGCGTTCCGCCTTGCGGGCAGACCGCTCGTCGCGTTCGGCGCCGCGAGGGGGCATTGCGCGTTCTTTCCGATGAGCGGCAACACCGTCCGTGACCACGCACGGGAGCTCGCAGGCTACGACACCAGCAAGGGCACGATCCGGTTCCAACCTGGCAAGCCGCTGCCGGCGAAACTGGTGCGCAAGCTGGTCAAGGCGCGGATCGCGGAGAATGCCGTGCAGCGTTGACCACGACATACCGACATGCAGGCCATACCCCGATTCCCAGTCATCTCCCGCCCGCTGCCGGCGTTGCTGATCGCCGCGTTGCTGCTCGGCTGCCAGACGGACAGCGTCCCGCGCGTGCCCGAGGCGCCCAGCGACGAGCCGCGCGCGGCTGCGGCCCCGTCCGAAGTCCTGTGTCCGCTGTGCGAGAAGCCGATCCCGCCAGGGCACGAAGTGCTGCTCTTCGCCGCGGGCACAGCGCCCTTGCCCTACCGCTGCATCCACTGCGCGCTGACGGTGCAGGCGGAGGCAATGCCGCCGACGAGGGTCCGTGCGCGCGCCCCGTTGTCGAACACGGAGGTCACGATCCAGCGCGATCCGGACGGCTGGAGCGTGACGCCTTCGACCGCGGTCTTTCTCAGCCTGCCGGAAGAAGGTGGCGAGTGCATGGACCGGCATCGCGTCTTCGCCGACCGGGACGAATACGACCGCTACCTCACCGCGCATCCCGAGCTGCCCGCGGCGACAGCAGTCCCCTTCACGATCCACCAGCTCGCCAGGCTGCTCGCGGCGGGGCTTCCCGTGCAGGGGAATCCGCCCCCGACGCGCCGCTGATCCGTTGGGGGTCTGACCCCTTTCGTATTCGCGCGCAGCCGGTTGGGGTCTGACCCCTTTCGGATCACGCGGCGCCGCAGCCGCGGCACCCGTCCGGATGGCACGTGCGGCACGCCCGCTTCCCGCACCGCGCGCAGGCGCGGGCACACGCGACGCACGTCAGGTGTCCCGCCTCGTCGCAGGCTTCGAAGCCGAACTCCGGCTCGCCGCAGCCATCGCAGATCCGGCCGGGAACGTCCTGGAGGAACGGATCCCACGGCAGCGCGACGAGGATCTCGCGCTTGCGCCGCAGCAGCAGGAACTCACAGATGCTGACGGGATACGCGACCTCGAGCACGGAGGCGAGCGACCAGCGCACGGTGACCTGGTAGCGCAGCGCGAGCTCGCGCAGCTTCTCGTCGCGGCTGCGCAGGATGGCCTGCGCCTTGGCTTCGCGCGATTCGTTGACGACACCGCGCGCGCGCTTGCGCCCCTCGCGCAGCAGCGTCTCGTGGTAGTCGGTGATCCGTGCGGCATCGCGTGCCATGCGCGCAGTCAGCGAGCGTCGAAGCCCCTGCAGCCGCTCGCCGAGCAGGCGCTGCGCGTGCCGCGACGCCGCGCCGGCAGCCGCGGCGACCGCCGTGGCTGCGACGCGCGGCGAGCCGGCGGACCCTCGAGCGAGTTCCGCGAGCAGCATCGCGGCGAGCGGGGCCGACATGGTCCGCAGCGCCGGATCGCAGGCCACGTGCACGCTCCCTTCGGCACGCTCCTCGCCGATCGCCTCGTAGCGGAACTCGAGCACCAGCACGCGCGCGTCGTGCTGCCGCGTGACCGCATCCCGCACGGCGCAGTTGCGCGCGTGGAATCGCGCGAGCACGGCATCGGCGACGCCGCTGGCGCGCGGCCGCACGCCCGGGATCGCCATGCACGCGCGCGAACCGCGCGCGAGCGCGGACTCGAGACACCACTGCACCGCCCTCGACTCGAGCGCGAGCGCCTGCTCGCCGGCGCGCGCGTTCGCGAGCAGCCGCAGCGTCGCCGACTCGCCGAGATCGGTCGCCGCTTGCAGCTCTGGACCGAGTACCACCTCGAGCCGGCCATCGGAGTCCACCTGCGCGAGCGCCCCCTCGCGCTCGAGCACCGCGCCGAGGAATCCAGCGACGTCACCCGGTTCGAGCATGCCGTTCAGGCCCCTTCGCGTTCGAGCGCCGCGCCGAAGAACCCCGCGACGTCACCCGGTTCGAGCACTCCGCTCATGCCTCCAGATCGCGCCCGAACGCCGCCGCTTCGAACTCCTGCACTTTGCGATGCTCCGCGCAGGCCGCGACCGCGCGCTCGCCGAGCTCGTCGAACCGCTGGCGCAGCTCGGCACCGTCGCCGGCATCGGCGTAGATCTCGAGCACCAGCTCCTGGAACTCCTTCTCGTCGTCGCCGAGCCGGCCGAGGATCAGCTCCACCTCGCCGATCACGAGCTCGAACATGTTGATCTTCTCGTCGAGCACGCGAAGGATCTCCTCCTCGAGCGTCCCGGCCGTCACGAGATTGAAGATGAACACCTCGCGCGGCTGCCCGATCCGGTGCACGCGTCCGATCCGCTGCTCGATCCGCATCGGATTCCACGGCAGGTCGTAGTTCACGATCGTGCGCGCGAACTGCAGGTTGAACCCCTCGCCGCCGGATTCCGACGCAACCAGCACCTCGGCGTCGCCGGCGAACTCCGCGATCGCGCGCTCCTTCTCCGCCGGCGTCATGCTGCCGTGGAACAGGGCGACACGACAGCCGGCGCCGGCGACGACGCGTGCTGCATGCTCGAGCGTCGCCAGGTGCGCCGCGAACAGCAGGATCTTCTCGCCGCGTTTGCGCGCCAGCAGGTCGAGCAGTGCTGCATCCTTCGCGACCGCCGGGAGCGCCCGCGCGCGCGCCGCAAGGGCCGCGTCGACCCGCGTCTCCAGCAGCGACGCCGCCGCGACCGGCGACGAGCCGGCCGCGCGCAGGATCTCGCCGGCCAGGTGACGCGGCAGCGTGCCTGCTTGCAGCGCGGCACGCACCGCCGCCGAGACGTCGGCATACAGCGCCGCCTCAGCCGCCTCCGGCGCCGCGCGCAACGTCGCCGCGAACCGCGGCGGCAGCTTCGCCTCCGCCAGCGCGCGCGTGTTGCGGATCATCACCTCGCGCAGCAGCGCGCGCAACCGCGTCGGATCCTTGACCTTGCGCCCCGTCCCGCCGACGAACGCACGCTTGAACTCCGCCTCCGTCGAGAACAGCCCCGGCTTCAGCAGCGACAGCAGGTTGTAGATCTCGATCAGGTCGTTCTCGACCGGCGTCGCCGACAGCAGCAGCAGGAACCGCGCGCGCAGCCCGTCGACGAGCTGCCACGAGCGGGACTGGCGGTTCTTCAGCCGGTGCGCCTCGTCGACGATCACCATGTCGAACCGCGCCGCTGCGATCCGCGAGCTGTGCGGCTCGAGGCGCGCGAGCCCGAGCGACGCGAGCAGCACGCCGTCCGACTGCCAGACCTCCGGCTCCGACCGCGCCTGCTCGCCGTCGACGACTGTCGCCGTGATCCCGAACTTGCTCTGCAGCTCGTCGCGCCACTGCCAACGCAACGACGGCGGGACCAGGATCAACACGCGGGTGACCAGCCCGCGCAGCAGGTACTCCTTCAGGCACAGGCAGGCTTCGACCGTCTTGCCGAGGCCGACCTCGTCGGCCAGCAGCACGCGGCCGAAGAACTCGCGCAGCACGCGCGTGACCGTGCGGATCTGGTAGTCGTAGCGGTCGACGCCGTGGACTTCGCCGAGCGCGAGCAGCGTGTCGAAGCTCTGCAGCCGGCGGATCGCGGAGGCTTGCAGGCGGAGGCGGTAGTCGCGCAGCGCGGTGGCGGGGTCGGTGGGGGAGATGTCGAGGGATGGATCCGCGCCGCGCGGCTCGAAGCGCAGCTCGACGTCGGGGAGCGCGACGGGCGGGGAGAGCAGCGGTGCGGCTGGTGCGGACTGCGTCGCCGGTGGGGACGGGGCGCGTGGCTTGCGGATCTTCGGCCGCACGGGCGGCGTCGGGCGGGGCAGCGTGCGCGGCGGACTGGTGAGTTTCGGCGCGCGCGCGGCTGCGCGTCCGTTGCGTTCGATCCAGGTGACGTGCGTTCTGCCGTGCGTCAGCCGGACTACCCCGCGCTCCAGCTCCGCCAAGGACCGCAGCAGCGGGGCCGGCGATGCGCTCGTCACCAGGTCGCGGGCACGGGTGAGGAATGCCTCCGCTTGGTCGACCAGCCGCAGGTTGCAGGCCGCTTCTGCGGAGATCAGTTGCGCCAGGAGCTGGCGGGGGAAGTACTCGCCCGCCTTCAGCTCGAACTGCCGCGCCTCCCGTTCCGAGCCGCGCAAGAGCAGCGAGCGGACGTGGCGGTGGAGCTCGCCGAGCGACGCGAACTCCGGCGGCTCTACGGGCCCGCGCGCCGCGCTCGCGTGCGGCTTCACGATCGGCTCGCGTGCAAACAGCCGCTGCTGTGCCGGTTCCGGGGCTGGGGTCTCGCTCACCAGTGCGTTCGTCCGAGGGTCCGAGTTGCGCGTCCGGGTGCGCGGGATCGCGCGGTGACGCAGGTACTCCAACCGCCGCACGCGCAGGATGCCAGCGGGATGTTTCCACAGGTTCTCCACGCGCAGCGCGATTCGTCGCCTGCTGTGGGTGTCATCGCGTGGGACGCGAGCGGGTCAGACCCCGACCGGCTGCGCAAGTAGCCAAAAAGGGTCAGACCCCATCTCAGGCGCTCGCTCTGCTCGCGCCCGAAACCCAACCGAGG
>CAZABP010000089.1:0-13581 GCA_964483245.1 uncultured candidatus Brocadiaceae bacterium
CCGCCCTTCGAGATCGAACACCGGGCCGCCCGAGTTGCCGGGATTGATCGGCGCGCTGATCTGCAGGAAGTCGTTCGTGACCATCAGGCCTTCGCCCGGCAGATGGCGGCCGACGTAGCTGACGACGCCAACCGACACGCTCTGCGAGAACTCGAACGGATCCCCGACCGCGATGACCCAGTCCCCTTGGCGCAGCGGGCGCGGCTCACCGAGCGTCAGGCCGACCGGGTTCACCAGCGGTTCACTGAGCCGGAGCAGCGCGATGTCGGTCGTCGGATCTTCGCCGACGATCTCGGCCCGGATGCGACCCTGCTCCGGCACATCGACGAACACCATCATCGGGTCCTGCAGCAGATGGCGGCTGGTCACGACCAGGCCCTCGCGGTGCAGCACGAACCCGCTCCCATGGACCACGTCGAACTCCGGCGTCCCGCCGTGTTCCGGCAGCGACCGACCGGGCGCCACGCTGGTCACGCCGACGACGCCACGCCGCACCTGTTCGACGATCGGAGCCAGGCTCGGCAGCGTGGCCGGTGCCGGAGGGGCTGGTGGCACGCTGCGCGCCCCGAGCAGATAGCCCCCGGCCAGCATCGCAACGGCGAGCAGCGCCCCGACCCCGCGCGAGACGGCGGTCTTCGCTTGGCTCGGCTGGGCGCGCTCCACGAACGGCGAACGTTACCCGCCGCGCGGGGCCGCCAACAGCCGGTGCTACGCAGTGGCGAACACGGGGGCGCCCCTATGCTGCGGCGCCATGGTGGCCGGTGCGTACGCCGCGTTGCTGACGGAGCTGCGGCCGGCGGCCCTGCTCGACGCCAGCGCTGCAATTCTCGGTTGGGATCAGGAAACGATGCTGCCGGCTGGCGGCGTCGACCTGCGCGCGGCGCAGCTCGAGCAGCTGAGCCGGCTGGCGCACGAGCTGCGGACCGATCCGCGGGTGGCGGATCGGCTGCAGGCTGCGGCCGAAGACCCGGTCGTCCGCGACGATCCGGACGGAGTCGCGGCGCGCTCTCTCGCCGAGCTCGCGCGACGGCACGCGCGGCTCGTGCGGTTGCCGTCCAAGCTCGTCGGCGCGCTCAGCGAGACGACCAGCCTGGCGCAGCATCACTGGGCCCAGGCGCGGGGGCGCAACGACTTTGCGCAGTTCGCCCCGTGGCTCGAGCGGGTGCTCGCCCTGCACCGCGAAAAGGCAGCCTGCCTGGCGGGACCGGAGACCGGCGAGGCTTGGGATGCACTTGCCGACGAATACGAGCCCGGGCTGACCGCGGCCGCGTTCAGCGCGCTCATCGAGCGCCTGCATCCCGGGCTGCGGTCGCTGCGGGAACGGATCCTGGCGCGCACGCCGCGGATTCCGCTCCGTGCCGTGCCGATGCCGGTCGCGACGCAGGAGAAGTTCGTCCGCTTCGTCGCGGCCAGCATGGGGTTCGACTTCGCCCGCGGGCGCATCGACCGTTCCACGCATCCGTTCTGCGGCGGCTCGCACGCAGGCGACGTGCGCATCACGACCCGCTACCGCGAAAGCGACCTGCTCGATGGGCTCGGCTCGACGATGCACGAGGTCGGGCATGCGCTCTACGAACAGGGTCTCGACGCGCAGGCGTTCGGAACCCCGGCCGGTGAGGCCGCCTCGCTCGGCGTGCACGAGAGCCAGAGCCGGCTGTGGGAGAACCAGGTCGGCCGCAGTGCGGCGTTCTGGCGTTGGGCGGCGCCGTATGCGACCGAGTTCCTCGCGCCCGGCAGCCGGCCGCTCGATCCGGTCTCGCTGTGGGCTGCAGCGAATCATGTGGTACCTGGAGCGATCCGCGTCGACGCCGATCCGGTGCACTACGACCTGCACGTCGGGATCAGGTTCGAGCTGGAGCGGCGCATGCTCCGCGGCGAGCTGCCGGTAGCGAAGCTTCCGGCGGAGTGGCGGCGGCGCATGCGCGAGCAGATCGGGATCGAGATCCGCTCCGACCGGGAGGGGTGCCTGCAGGACGTCCACTGGGCCGCCGGGCTGATCGGGTACTTCCCGACCTACACGCTCGGCAACGTGTATGCGGCGCAGCTCTGGGCGGCCGCGGAGCGCGCGCTCGGGTCGTTGCCGGCGCAGATCGAGTGCGGCGAGTTCGCCCCGCTGCTCGGCTGGCTGCGCCAGCACGTGCACCGGCACGGGCATCTGTACGCGCCCGCAGAGTTGATCGAGCGCGCCACCGGCGCGGCGCCGGATCCGGCGTTCCTGCTCGCCGACCTCGAGCAGCGGCTGGCACCGCTGTACGGGCTGTGAGGCGCGCTGCGGCCGTGGGTCTCCTGCTCGCCGGGCTGGCCGCGCAGGAGCGCCTGCCGCTGCGCACCGGCTGGGAGCTCGCACCGGAGGTGCAGCCCGGCGTGCGGCCGGATCCGGAGGCCTGGCGTGCGGTCTCGGTGCCGTCGAGCTTCGAAGACGTGCTCGGCCCGACGTTCGACGGGGTCGCCTGGTACCGGCGCGTGCTCGACCTGCGCGCCTGCCCCGCGGGTGCGCAGCTGCGCATCGAGTTCCATGGTGCTGCCACGATCGCCGAAGTGTTCCTGAACGGCGCGCCGGTCGGCCGCCATGTCGGGGCATGGACTCCGTTCCGGGTCCCGCTCGCGGCAGCGCGGCATGACGGCAACGACCTGCTCGAAGTCCGGCTCGATGAAGCGGTCGGCCACGACACGCAGGGGTTCCATCCGATCATCCAGCCGCATTTCGGCGGGCTGTGGCGCGACGTCGTGCTGTGCGTCGACGTCGGTCCAGTGCTGGATCGCTTCTCGTTGCTGACGTTCGGGGGGTTCGACGATCTGCGGGTCGACGCGGCGCTGATCGACCCGGCCGAGGGTGCGCAGCTGCGCACCCGGCTGTTCGACGGTGCCCGGCTGGTCGCGGAGCAGACCGAACCGATCGCGGACCGCGTCGAGCTGCGGGTCCCGGTGCGCGAGGTGCGGCACTGGTCCCCGGCGCGGCCCAACCTGTACCGCGTCGAGCTCGCGCTGCTGCTTGGTGGCCGCGTGACCGACCGCATCGTGCGGCAGGTCGGGTTCCGCGAGGTCGCCGCGCAAGGTCGCGTGCTGTTGTGGAACCGCGTGCCGCTGCAGGTGCGCGGGATGCTGCACTGGGGCTACGAACCGCCGCGGACGGCACCGGCCCCGGAGCCGGCGGTCTGGCGCGCGGAGCTGGAGGCGATGCGCGCGCGCGGGTTCAACCTCGTCAAGGCGTGCCTGTGGATCCCGCCGCGCGAGTTCTACGAGATCGCCGACGAGGTCGGGATGCTGGTCTGGCAGGAGTATCCGACCTGGCATCCGCGCTTCACACCCGAGCGCAAGGAGGCGCTGGCGCAGGAGTTCGCCGAGTTCCATCGCTACGACCGCTCACACCCCAGCGTCGCCTTCCGCAGTCTGACCTGCGAAACGGGTCACGGCGCCGACCTGGACGTGATCCGGACGCTGTACGACAACGCACACGCCAGCGTGCCGAACACGCTGGTCGTCGACGACAGCTCGTGGATCGCGTGGAACCGGATCCACGACTTCTGGGACGACCATCCGTACGGCAACAACCGGCCGTGGCCGGCGAAGCTCCGCTCGTTCGATGCGCACATCCGCGAGCACGGTGAGAAGCCGCTGCTGCTCGGCGAGTGCATCACCGGCGACACCTGGATCGATCTCGCAGCCTGGGATGCGGTGCATGGGCGTGCGACGCCGTGGTGGGCGCCGCGCTGCTTGGCGGCGCAGCGTGAGTTCGAGAGCTGGCTGGCACGCGAGCACGGCGTCGAGACGCTCGCACAGCTGCTGCCGGACTCGCTCGACTACGTCATGCGCAACCGCCGCTACCAGATCGAGCGGCTGCGCATGGATCTGCCGCACGCCGGCTACGTCGTGTCGGTCTGGCGCGACTTCACGCTCGCGCGGATGGGTCTCGTCGACCATGTCGGGCGTGCCAAGTGGCCTGCCGCAGCCTGGGCGTGGCAGGCGGACCGGATGCTCGCGCTCGACACGGCGCAGGATCGGCGCGCGTTCGCAGCCGGCGACCTCGCGTTGCAGATCGCGGCCATCGACCCGGATCCCCGCGCACCGGACGGCACGCTCGCCTGGCGCCTCGAACAGGCGCATGGCGAGATCCCACTATATCGAAGTGGACCGGTCGCACGCAGTGGCACGATCCGACCGGAGCTCGCGGCCAGCCGTGTGCCGCGCCGCCTCGAGCTGCAGGCGGAGTTCACGCCCACCGCTGCAGCCGCCCCCCCGCTCGCCGCGCAATGGCACCTGTGGCTGCTGCCGGACGCACCTGCGCTCCCACGCGAGGTCGAGATCGTCGACACGCTGACCCCCGAACTGCTGGATCGCCTGCAGGCAGGCGGCCGCGCCATCCTGCGCGCCGGCGAGCAGCACAACTCACTGAAGACCCGCGCGCACCAGTACTACCGCGGCGCCCCGATCGCGCCGCACCACCCGATCCACGCCGCACTGCCCCGCGACTTCCTGCTCGAGCTGCAGACGTTCGATCTCGAAGGCCCACGCGTCCTCGACTGGGACGCGCTCCGCGGCCAGATCGACCCGATCCTCGCGCTCTGGGACACGCACGACCTCGCCGAAGTCCGTTCGTTCCTGCTGCTCGCCGAGACCGCCGTCGGCGCCGGCCGCCTCGCTGTCACGACGCTCGACCACGACTCCCCGGCCGGCCGCTACGTCCTCGCACAGCTCGCCCACCACCTGCTCCACGGTCCCCCACCGCGCCGCGCGATGAGCCCGCAGCTCCTCGCGCGCCTGCGCGCCACCATCACGCGCCAGACCCTGCCCCTCGACGACTGGCAGATCCGCTTCGACGGCGAAACCACCTGGCACCCGATCCGCGCCGGCTCCCACTGGGAGAACCAAGGCTTCCCGCACCGCAACGGCGTCGCCTTCTATCGCACCACGATCACCCTCCCACCCACCTGGGCCGACCAACCCATCCACGCCGTCTTCGAAGGCGTCGACGACTCCTACGAGTGCTTCCTCGACTCCACCTCCGTCGGCCGCCACGGTGATCCCATCCGCGACATCACCGTCTGGCTCCACCGCACCGCCATCGACCTCACGCCCGCCGCGCGCCCCGGCACGCAACAGACCCTGCTCCTGCGCGTCGTCGACCACCGCGGCGCCGGCGGCCTCTGGAAACCGGCCTTCCTGACGACCGGCCCGATCGACGCCGCGAGCGACCTCGTCCACTGATCCCGTATCCGAAAGGGGTCAGACCCCAACCGGCTGCGGCCCAACCGGCTGCGGCGCGCGGCTCCGCGTGAGCCCCTGCCCCTGCCCTTTCCCTTTCCTCGCCCAGCCTCAGCCCGGGCCCAAGCCCGAGCCCGTGCCATTCCCGTCCAACCCTGCCCTACCCAAACCGCCCCGTCACGTAGTCCTCAGTCTCCCTTGCCCTCGGATTCGTGAAGATCTCCTGCGTCGGCCCGTACTCGATGACGCGGCCGAGATACATGAACGCCGTGTAGTCGCTGGTGCGCGCGGCCTGCTGCATGTTGTGCGTGACGATCAACACCGAGTAGGTGCCCTTCAGCTCGTAGATCAGGTCCTCGATCTTGCCGGTGGCGATCGGGTCGAGCGCGGAGCACGGCTCGTCCATCAGCAGCACCTCCGGCTCGGCGGCGATCGCGCGCGCGATGCACAGGCGCTGCTGCTGGCCGCCGGACAAGCGCAGCGCACTGTCCTGCAGCCGGTCCTTGACCTCGTCCCACAGTGCCGAGCCGCGCAGACTCCGCTCGCACACCTCGTCGAGCACATTCTTGTCGCGCTCCCCGTCGATGCGCAGCGAGTAGATCACGTTCTCGTAGATGCTCATCGGGAACGGGTTCGACTTCTGGAACACCATCCCCATCCGCTTGCGCAGCTCGATGACATCGACGCGCGGGCCGTAGATCGAATCGCCGTTGAGGCGCATGTCCCCATCGATGCGCACGCTGTCGATCAGGTCATTCAGCCGGTTGACCGAGCGCAGCAGCGTCGACTTGCCGCAGCCGGACGGGCCGATCAGCGAGGTCACCTTGCCGCGCGGGATCTGCATCCCGATGTCGAACAGCGCCTGATTCGCGCCGTAGAACAGCCGGAACTTCTCGACCTCGAGGACCGCCTCTTCGTTGGCGACCGCCTCGTGCGTGATCGTCTCGATCTGCGCGCCACGCGCGATCGCATCGAGCCGCGTCGCCTCGCCGGTCGGCACGACGGCCGGCGTCACGGGCACGGTCGGGTCCTGCGGTGCTGCTGGGTTCTTCACGGGCTTGCTGAGCGGAACGGCGAACTCCGACTTCGGTCGGTTCGGGCGTAACGGTCCGGGTGCTGTGCTCATGGGATGCTAGCTCCGCATCAGAACTGAGCGCCGACGAATTTCCGTCGCAGCCGCGAGCGGATCGCGACGGCGGCGACGTTCAATGCCGCGACGATGCCGATCAACAGCAGCGTCGTCGTATAGACCATCGGCTTCGAAGCCTCGCTGTTCTGGCTCTGGAAACCCTGGTCGTAGATGTGGAACCCGAGATGCATGAAGCTGCGCTCGGGGTGCAGGAACGGCCATTCCCCGTCGAGCGCGAGCTCCGGCGCGAGCTTCACGACACCCACCAACATCAACGGCGCCACTTCGCCGGCGCCACGCGCCATCGCGAGGATCATCCCGGTCATGATCCCGGGCATCGCCCGCGGGAGCACGATCCGGCGGATCGTCTGCCACTTGCTGGCGCCGCAGGCGTACGACCCCTCGCGCATCGAGCTCGGCACGGCGGCCAGGGATTCCTCGGTCGCGACGATGACGACCGGCAGCGTCAGCAATGCCAGCGTCAGCGAGCTCCACAGCAGGCCGCCCGTCCCGAACGTCGGGTTCGGCAGCCGCTCGGCGAACAGCAGCTCATCGATGCTGGTCCCGATCGTGTAGCAGAAGAAACCGAGCCCGAACACGCCGAACACGATGCTCGGCACGCCCGCAAGGTTGTTGACCGCGATCCGCACCGCGCTGATCAGCGGACCCGCCTTTGCGTACTCCCGGATGTACAGCGCCGCCAGCACGCCGAACGGCACCACCGCCAGCGACATCAGCAGCGTCATCAGCACCGTCCCGAAGATCGCCGGGAACACGCCACCTTCCTGGTTCGCCTCGCGCGGCTCGTCGGTCAGGAACTCCCACCAGCGCGACAGATAGACCCCGAGCGAGTCGACGAACCCGAGCTCGTTCGCGCGGTAGGCGCGCACGATGCCCTCCACCTCGAGCACTTTCTCGTGCCCGTCGGCGGTGGTCAGGACGAGGCCGTACTTCGCGTTCTCCGCGTTGATCGCGGTGATCCGCTGCCGGATCGCCTCGATCTGCCGCTCCGCCTCGGCCTGGATGCGCTCGTATTCCAGCTGCGCCGACGCGTGCTCCGCCGTGTTGGCGCCGTACTCGAGCTCGGCCGCGCGGACCGCGAGGCGCGCCTCTTCCAACCGGCGGCTCGCGTGACCGATATTGGTGCGCTCGAGCCCCCGCCGCTCGTCAAAGCGCGCACGCACGCTGTCGTGGTGGCGCTCGAACGCCTGCCACGATTCCTCGGCGCCGGTCGCGACCCGCTCGTCCCCGATCTGGAACGCGGTCAGATAGCCGTAGAAGCGGCCCCAGCTGAGCCGCTCGACGACGATCGCATCCTGCGGCCGCGTCTCCCGCACGATCGACGGCGTATCGATCCAGGCGAAGTGATCCCCGGTCAGTTCGAAGTTGCCGATCCGGAACAGCCGGCGTTCGATCTTGCCCTGCTGCGCCGCCATCTGCGCGCGGGCACGATCCGCCACCTCGGACGGCAGCGCTGCCAGCTGATCCACGTCCGGCGCGAACAGCTCCTGCCGCGTGACTTCGCCGAGCGCCTTGCGGCCGTCCGCCAGCTCGACGGCGACCAGCGGCTGCGGCCAGAACGTGCCGATCCCCTGCACCAGCACCAACACCAGCAGGCCGACGATCATCGCGAGACAGATCGCCAGCGCGCCGCCGCTCAACCACAGCATCGGCTCCGCGCTCGCGCGCAGCGTGTGCCGCGAGCGCTCGCGGTGGTACGCGCGGGGACGCATCTCGACGTCCGGCTTCGGCGCACGGGGCGAGCTCGCAGGTGCCGTCGAGGTCACAGCTGGTAGGCCCTCCGACGGAACCGTTGCCGCACGACTTCAGCGAACGTGTTGACGACGAACGTCATCGCGAACAACACGAGCCCGGCCAGGAACAGCAGCCGGTAGTGCGTGCTGTTCTGCACCGCTTCCGGCAGCTCGACCGCGATGTTGGCCGACAGCGTGCGGAAGCCGTTGAAGATGTTCCACTCCAGCACCGGCGTGTTGCCGGCCGCCATCAGCACGATCATCGTCTCGCCGACGGCACGCCCCAGCCCGATCATGACCGCGCTGAACAACCCGCTCATCGCGGTCGGGATGATGATCCGCATTGCAGTCTGCCACTGCGTCGCGCCGGCGCCGAGCGAGGCCGCGCGCAAGTGCTCCGGCACCGCAGTCAGCGCGTCCTCGGAGATCGTGTAGATGATCGGGATCACCGCGAACCCCATGACCAGCCCGACGACGAACGCGTTGCGCTGGACGTAGGTGTCGAACAGCCCACCCCGGACGTCGAGGCCGGCGGCGCTGAGCAGCAACGAGAGCAGCGCCGCGATCCCCAGCGTGCAGACGACACCGGTTGCGAGCCGGCCGAGCTCACGCAGGCCCGGGTGCGAGGCAGGCCCGCGCTTGGGCTGTCCCACCCGGCCCATCACGAACATGGTCGCGAACGCCGCGAGTGGGAGCAGGATCAGGAACCAGCCGGGCGCCGCCGAACCGCTCTCCTGGTTGTTCAACCAGTCGATGAATCCGGCATTGCCATCCCCGACGAACAGCAGCTGCTGCATCCGCGGCCCGACCCCCCAGCCGAGCCCGACGCCGAGCAGCAATGCCAGCAGCACGAACCAGAACCGGAACCGCACATAGCCGAGCGCGATCCGCTGTGGCAGCAGCTGCCACAGGTAGCCGCCCAGGATGAACACGAACGGGACCGTCACGAAGCAGGCGATCAGGCTCGCGATGTGCTGCTCGATGAACGGCGCGAACACGAGCGCTGCGACGAAGCCGAGCACCACGCTCGGCAGGCTCGCCATCAGCTCGATCGTCGGCTTGATCCGCGCGCGCGTCCGATGGTCCATGAACTCGCTGGTGTAGATCGCGCCGAGCAGCGCGAGCGGCACCCCGAACAGCAGCGCGAACACCGTCGCCTTCAGAGTGCCGAAGATCAGCGGGAACAAGCCGAACTTCGGCTCGAACGAGTCGGTACCACTGGAGGACTGCCAGACATGCTCCGGCTCGGCCTGGCCTTCGTACCAGACCGGGCGGAACAGCGACGCGAACGTCGACTCCGGGTGCCCGATGTCCAGGCTCCACGCCCACAGTTCCCGGCCGACCAGCGCTGCGATCGCGTCCTCCTTCGGCGTCACGAGGACCGCCGCCACCGGCTCCTTGCGCTCCGTCTGCAGCTCGCCGATCTCCTTCTCGCTGGTCGCCTGGTAGATCCGGATCGACCCATCGGCGTAGCCGGCGGCGAACACGCGGCTGCGCGCCGAGACGCCGAACGCCGTCACCGCGGCGCCCGGGCCGGGCAGCTCGTGCGCCTTGATCAACTGCAGCGCATCGACCGTCGTGTCCTTGGTGGTGTTGATCGGGAACCAGGCCGACGTCCGTCCGGTGCTGTCTCCGGCCAACAGCGTTGTCTCACCGATCAGGAACATGAACGCGGTCAGCTCGGCTCCGGGCCGGTCTGCGAGCAGGTCGATCCGCTCGGCAAACGCCGGCGCTTCGGTGTCGCGCAGATCCAGGCGCAGCAGGCGTCCGGTCTTCCACGCGAGGTAGCCGATCGTGCCGTTGCTGCCCAGGCGCAGGTGCGCTGGCACGCCCGCTGCATCGCGCCCGAGCGCCACCCTGCCTCCGCGCACCGTGCGGACCGTGGTCTGCTCCAGCAGGTTGACGCGCTCCACGACATCCTTGACCAGCAGGTCGCCGTTGCGCGTGTAGACCGCGAATGCCGTCCCATTCGCCAGCGTCGTGAAGTCGACCAGCTCGATCGGTGCTTGCGCACCGAGATCGATCGGTTCTCCGAGCGCCACCGCGACCGTCTGCAGGCGGAAGCGTCCGGCGGCCGCGTGCTCGACGATGCCATCCTTCCACCGCGCGCGCCCGCCGACCGGCAGCGCGCGGATCGGAGGTGGCAGGTCCGCTTCGTCTGGCGACCCGGTTTCGAACCCGATCGTCCCCTGCACGACCTTGCCGTCCGCGAGCCCGATCACGAACTCCGGGCCGGTCGGCGAGAACGCCCATGCGGTCACGTCGTAGTCGGCGAACGGGCGCTGCTCTTCGATCAGCGCACCATCCGCCGTCGCCAACACCTGCAAGCGGCCGTCCGGCTCGAGGCGCCAGGCGATCGTGCGGTATTCGTCGACCGCGAACCGGCGCGCTTGCGCATCGGTTCCGGTCAGCGGCGCGCTCGCGGCCTCGGTCACGGTCGCGCCGCCGAACAACGGCAGCAAGACCCAGATCAGGAACACGCAGACCAGCGAGACCGCGGCGATCGTGCCGAGGCCGCCGATCATGATCAGGACCTTCGCCACGCGGTCCGCGATGCGGACGCTGCGCGACGTCTGCCGCGCGCGGCCTCTACCAGTGAACGTCCGCGGGCGGTCCGGTTGGTTCGGTTTCATGCAGGGGGCGTTCGCAACGCCGGCGCGGTCCCGTGCGGGCACCGCGCCGGTGCACATCATCCGGCCTGATCGCCCGGATTCCTCAGTTGGATGCGATGCCGACCGAGACGAGGGCCTTCTCGGCCAACGACGACGGCAGCGGGTAGTAGCCGTCCTTGACCACGTCTTCCTGCCCCTCGCGGCTCAGCATGTAGCGCACGAACTCACGGCGCAGCGGATCGAGCTGCGTGCCCGGCTTGTAGTTGATGTACGCGTACAGGATGCGCGCGAGCGGGTACTCACCGGTGTAGGCGTTCTCCGGCACCGCCTCGATCGCCTTGCTCTTGGCGTCGTTGGCGAGCGGGACGGCGCGCACGTCGGCCGTCTTGTAGCCGATGCCGCTGTAGCCGATCGCGAACTTGTCCGACGCGACGCCCTGCACGACCGCCGAGCTGCCCGGCTGCTCCTTGACGGAGTCCTTGTAGTCCCCATTGAACAGCGCGTGCTCCTTGAAGTAGCCGTAGGTCCCCGACGCCGCGTTGCGGCCATACAGGCTGATCGGCTTGTTGGCCCACTCACCGGTCAGGCCGAGATCGCCCCAGGTCTTGATGTCCTTCTCGAGACCACCCTTCCGCGACTTCGAGAAGATCGCGTCGACCTGCTGCATCGTCAGCCCCTTGATCGGGTTGTCCTTGTGCACGTAGACCGCCAGCATGTCGATGCTGGTCGGCAGGCCGGTCGGCTTGTAGCCGTATTCCTTTTCGAAGTCGTCGAGCTCCTTCGACTTCATCGGGCGGCTCATCGGCCCGAGCTGCGCGGTGCCCTTGATCAGCGCCGGCGGCGCCGTCGAGGAGCCCTTCCCTTCGATCTCGATCTCGACGTTCGGATACATGCGCCGGAAGCCCTCGGCCCACAGCGTCATCAGGTTGTTCATCGTGTCCGACCCGATGCTCTTGATGCTGCCGGAGACCCCGGTCGTCTGCTCGTAGCTGCGCAGCTTCGGGTCGACCAGCGACTTGGCGGCGGCGGGCGCCGGCCTGGCTTGGGGCTCCTGCGCTGCGGCCTCGACCTGGGCGATCGCCGGGCTGGCCCAAAGGGCAGCAGCGGCGAGCGCGCTGAACCTGGCGGATGCCTTGATGGTCTGGGACATCGTCGTTGCTCTCTCTTTCCTCTTCAGGGGCGGTTGTGCGGCCCGGGCATCCGGGCCAACTCGCGGGGCAGGCTAGGCCGCTGCGTGAGGAAGCCATGAAGGGCATGTGAGTTTCGGAGCCACCCCTGGCGGTCCTTCCCAGAGCTGACCTCGGGGCCGCCGCTTGCTTCGTCCCGCCCGGCGACCCATCGTGGAGGCGGCATGCAGATCCTCGCCGTCCAGCCGACCCCGAACCCGAACGCCTACAAGTTCGTCCTGTCCCAGCCGATCCTCGCCCAGGGGGTCCGCCAGTACGAGAGCCCCCTCGCGGCGGCTGGCGATCCATTGGCTGCAGCCCTGTTCGCGATCCCGGACGTCGTCGGCGTCTTCTTCTGCGAAGACTTCGTGACCGTGACCTGGCGCGAGGGGGCCGACTGGCGCCGGATCCAGGAGCAGGTGCGCGAGGTGCTCGGGCGGCATGAACTCGGCGCTGCGGCGGCGGCGCCGTTCGTCTCCGCCGTCGAGGGAGCAGCCCCGACGACCGACGATGCCGAGCTGATGCAGCGGATCAACGACGTGCTCGACGACCGTGTGCGGCCGGCGCTCGCCGGCGACGGCGGTGGCCTGGAGATCGTCGCGCTCGAAGGCAAGACCCTGCGGATCCGCTACCAGGGTGCCTGCGGCAGCTGCCCGAGCTCGATCGCGGGGACCCTGATGGCGATCGAGAACATGCTGCAGAGCGAAGTCGACGAGGACCTGAAGGTCGTCGCCGGCTGACCCGGCCCCGCGCGGTGGAGCCGCTGCCCTGTCCCGCCTGCGGCAGCCCGCTGCAACTCGTCTGGGTGCACGGCCATGGCCAGTGCGCGCAGTGCGGCGTCGTCGTCGAGGCATGCTGCGGCGGGTCGGGTGACGAGGCGGAGAAGGCGTTCGATGGGCCCGGCTGTCCGATCGCCGGCGAGGACCTCGCGACCGCGTTCGAGCTGCTCGGCGCGCGCACCGTGACGCGCGACTCGCTCGTGCACGAGCTGGCGACGCGCCATGGGGTCACGTACGACGTCGCGATGCGCGCGATCACGCAGGCCGTGCAGCGCGGGCGCATCGGCTGGGACCGCGAGCGGGACCTCTGCCGTTGGATCCCGGCGCCGGAGCAGCAGCCATGAGCGAGCGAGAGGTCGCGCTGCTGCGTCACACCATCGCGACGCTCGCGTACCGCGCGGGGAAGGTGTTGCGGGACTTCCCGGGGGCGGCGGTGTCGCAGCGCGTGGCCGAAGCGTCGCGGACCCCGCTCGAGCTGGTCTCGCATCTCGGGGATCTGATGGAGTGGGCCGAACGGCTCGCGCGCGGGGAGTACCGCTGGGAGGCGCGGGATGAAGGCGAGTGGTCACAGGCGGTGGCGCGGTTCTTCCGCGGGATTGCCGCGCTCGACGCCGCACTGGCGGCGCGGCACGCGGACGCCAGACCGCTCGAGCAGATCTTCCAGGGGCCGGTCGCCGACGCGCTGACGCATGTCGGACAACTCGCGCTGTTGCGTGGGATGTCCGGCGCGCCCGTGCGGCCGGAGAGCTATGCGAAAGCGGAGATCCGGGCTGGCAGTGTCGGGATCGACCAGCCGCCGCCGCGTTACGAGTTCGACGGCGACGCCAGCCGCCCGCAGCGCTGAGCAGGGTGTTGGTGCCGGAGGGGGGACTTGAACCCCCACGCCCTTGCGGGCGACGGATTTTGAATCCGTTGCGTCTGCCGTTCCGCCACTCCGGC
>CAZABP010000090.1:0-12967 GCA_964483245.1 uncultured candidatus Brocadiaceae bacterium
CGCGCCGCACTCTCCACGCCCGGGATCGAGTTGATGTACATGTCGCCGCCGAGCTCGAGCCCGGCCAGGTTGCCGGTCCGCGGTTGCAGCTCGAGGTGCCAGTGCAGCGCGTGGTCCGGCGCGTCGTGCAGCCAGACGTTGTGTGGGGGGGTATCGAGCGCCCGCGCGACGGCCGTGAACAGGTGCTGCAGCGCTCGCGCCAGCGCGGCGTTCCCGTCGCCCGAGGTGAAGGCATGGCCGTGCGCCCACGGTGCGAGCCAGGTCTCGTGCGGGAGCTTGGGGTGGCGCGGGCAGAACACGGCGAATCCGTCGGCTGCGTAGACGAGACGCTGCTCCCGTTCCGCGTGCAGCAGCTCGTCGCAGACGGCGCAGCCGCTGCGTGCGCTGGCGCGCGCGAGGATCTGTTCGAGGCGCGGAGGCAGCATCGGCAGCCCGAGGATCTGGCTGTGGTTGTGCGCGATCGACGCGCCGGCGCGCGCGCCGACGTTCTTGAACCAGAACGGGATCAGGTTCTGCGCCAGGATTCGCGTGCAGGCGCGCTGATACAGCGCGAGCGCGTCCTGCCAGAGTCCGGCATCGAGCTCGGCGGGCTGCTCAGCGTGCAGGTTCCCTTCGGCGACGACCCAGTGCAGAGCGGCCGCCGGGTAGAGGTTCGGGAACAGACGCACGCGCCAGCCGGGAGTGTCGCGTGCGGTACCCGGGGCGCGGACCGCGTCGAGCTCGGCTGGCGTGTCCGCTTCGTGGCCAGGGCAGAACGGGCAACGCCGGGCTGCAGGTGCGCCGGTGCCCGTCAGGTGCGGACGGTGGCGACGCTGCGGCGCCATCAGGATCGGCCGGCCGGTGTGCGGCTCGACCTCGATCGTCGGCGCCGGCAGCGGATCAGCGTCCGGCATGCTCGGCCGCCGTGTGGCAGCGGTCGCAGTGGCGCGACTCCAGGCGCAGGACCCGCTGCTGCACCTGCACGCGGCGGCCGGCAGCCGCGTCCTTCGCCAGTTCACGTAGCTCGCTCTCCGCATCGCGTGCGAGCTGCGCAAACTGCGGGATGGTCGGCAGCTGCAGCGGCCCGTGCAGTTCCGCCATCGCGGCCGCCATCGACTCCGCCGCGCGCTGGACCTGGGCCAGGTCGATCTGGTCGAGGTCGCGCTGGATCTCGCGCAGCAGGACCTCGGTGAACGGGCGGTCGATCCGGTCGACCATCAGGTCGCTGACGTCGTCCATCGACGCGGCCGGCATCGCGGGACCGGAGGATGCCGCCGGCTGGCTCGCGCAGGCCGTCCAGACCAGCGGCGGGAGGATCGCGAACAGGAACAGCGTCCGGCGGTGCGGCATGCAGGGGCAACTAGGTAAGGTTTTGCCGCGCGTGTTCCAGTAGTTCTCCCGGTGCCACGATGCGGCGACGATTGCGCCGCGGGCGCCGCGGCTCGTGGGCCGGGCGGCGCGGCCGTGGTGCCGGTTGCGCGCGGCGCGCAGCACAGGAGCTCCCTGGTCCGCGGATAGCTATGCGACGGCGAAGCGTGGCACTGTGCGTGTTGGTGGTGGCCGGGATCGGCTGGATCTCCGGCGGGGTCCGGCTCGCGCATCAAGCGATGGAGCCGCCGCCGTTTCCGTACCCGCCGAGGATCGCCGTCGACAAGTTCCAGGTGCTACGCGAGCACCTGCCGTCCCGAGGGGTCATCGGCTACCGGACTGTCATGCAGCCGTCGACGTACGATCGCCTGATGGCCGAGGATCCATACCGCGCGCAGCAGCTCTACGTCGACGCGCTGCTCGCGCAGCATGCGTTGGCGCCGCTGCGGTTGAAGTGGCGCGACGACCTGCAGTGGACCGTCGGGAACTACCTTGACGAGCAGGCCGTGCCGGTGCTGCCGGAGGGGATCGGCGTCATCGAGGTGCTGCGGCCGGGCAACGGGCTCGTGGTGTACCGAAGGCTATGAGCCTGTTCCTGAATCCCCGCTGCGTTTGGCCCACCGTCCCGCGGCGGGCGATGCGTGATGCTGCGCCGTTCACAGCAGGAGGGCATGCGTGATCCGGCCTCGGCCTCGGCGCAACGCGGGGATTCAGGAACAGGCTCCATGACCTGGGAGCTGCTCGCTGCGCTGGTCACGCCGTACTGGGTCGGTGACCGGATCGTCGGCGCGGCACTCGGCCGGCCCCGGGGCCTTGCGGCATGGCTGCGGCACGCGGGGCTCGCGCTGCAGCTCGGGCTCGCCGTCGTCGCGGCATTGCGGTGGGTGCTCGCGATGACGTTCGGATCGGGGATCGAGCTCGGGCTCGTGGCCGAGGTCGGCCTGATCGCCGCGAGCACGATGCTCGGACAGCGCCGCGGTGCGCCGGGCCCGAAGCTGCCGTGGGCGCCGGTCGCGCTGCTGCTGTTGATCCCTGCCGCTGCAATTGCGTGGCAGTTGTCGCTGAACCCATGGGGGGATGCCGACGCGTTGTCGATCTGGAACCTGCGCGCGGTGTTCCTGCACCGCGCACCCGGCGACTGGGTCTCCACGCTGGATGCCGATTGGCCGCAGTCGGACCGGATGCCTCACGTCGACTACCCGCTGCTGCTGCCGTTGTTGGTGGCGCGCGGCTATGCGTACGCCGGAACCGAGACCGAGTCAGCGTCTGCCGTGTTGGCGCTCCTGTTTGGATTGGCGCCGATCGCGACGCTTTGCGGTGCATTGACGATGCAGCGCGGCAGCGCCGTCGGGCTCGCTGCAGGTGGCGTGCTGGTGCTGACTCCGATTTACCTCCTCGTCGCGGCCGAACGGATCGCCGACGTGCCGCTCGCCGGATACGTGCTGGCGACGGTCGTATTGATGGCCGAACGGCGGCACGGTGCGTTGCTGTTGGCGGGGATCGCGGCTGGGGCCGCTTCATTCACGAAGAACGAAGGGATCGTGTGGGCGCTGTTCGTGGCCGGGCTGTACGGACTGCTCGTGCTGGCGCGGCGGCGCGCGGTGTCGGAACTGTTGCTGTTGCTGCTCGGCATCGGCGTGGTCGGCTTCGCGACGCTGTGGTTCAAGTTGGGGTATGCGCCGGCGCAGGATCTGCTGGCGGCGCAGGCGGGAAGTGCTGCGTCGAACCGCCTCGCGGACCCGTCGCGTTGGGTGCAGGTTGCGGAGTACTTCGCGCGTGAGCTCTGCTGGTTCGGCGGGAAGTACCCGGGCGTGCCCGGGCTCGAGGTGCTCGTGCTCGTCGTCGCGCTGCTGCGCGGCCGCAACGCGCCGACGGTGCCGTGGACCGGGATCGCGCTGCTGCACGCGATGGTTGGCGTCTACTTCGCGGCGTTCCTGCTGACGCCGTACGACGTCGAATGGCACCTGAAGACCGCCGCTGCGCGGCTGCTGCTCCACGTCTGGCCCGCGGCGCTGTTCCTCGCTGGTCTGAGCTCGCCGCAGCGCGAACACAAAGGGGTCAGACCCCAAGCGGATGACCCCGGCAGGATCAGCGGGAGAGCGTGATGGGCGGCCGGTCGCGGTCGCCGGCGCGGATCGTGAACGCGACCTCGGGGCCGAGCGTGCCGATCGCGTCGAAGCGGGCGCGGTATGAACCGGGTCGGAGCTGGAGGTCGGCAGTCGCGTAGCCGTCGTTGCCAGTGGTCAGCACGATCCGGCCGACCGGGCGGCCGGCGGCGTCGAACATGCGTGCGACACCGGCGACGTCACCACTCGACTTCCCGGGTGCTTCCACGCGCAGGCGGCAGGGCTCGCCCGGATCGGTCGGCACGGCGAGGCGCTTGCGGTCGCCGGCTGACACGGCGAACGGAATACCGACCGCTGCGTACGTGGTCCCCGAGATCAGGACGAAGTACTGGCCGGGCGCCAGCTCGCGGCACGCCAGGCGACCAGGTCCCACCGGCACCAGGCTCGCGACCCACCGCACCTGCTCGTCGACGATGCACGCGTCGAGCGCGGTCTCCTCCGGCAGATGCGTGTGATCGAGTTCGAGCTCCGCGGCCGGGTGCAGCACGACATCGCCGAGATCGAGCCGGCGTCCTGCTTCGAGCTGCACGCGGCGGCCGCGGATGGCACCGAGCCCCGGACCCTGGATCGTCAGCGTCAGCTCGACTGCGGGGCAGGAATCGAGGAGGACTTCGCCGGTCTTCGGATCCGGTTTGCAGACCTCGCTGAACCCTGCGTAGTCCACGGGTCGAGGCCAGACGACGGCATGGGGAACCGGCGCGCCATCCGGGTCGACGAGACGCAGCCGGAGGCCCGCCGTCCACGGGCTCTCATCCACGACGCGCAGCAGCAGCTCGCCATCGGGTACCTCGATGTCGCGCAGGACCAGACAGTCGAACGGCTCGCCGCTGCGCCGGAGCAGGAGCGACGCGAACCGATCGACCGGCACGTCGGACAGCTCGAACTCGCCATTGCTTCCGGTCTGGACACGTGGGTGGTGCCATGGATGTTGGGACGCGCTCACGAACGCAAGCGCGACCGGCCGGCCATCCGGGTAGACGGCGCGGCCGGTGACCGTGCGCTTGCGGGCCATCGTCACGTCGATGTGAGTCGTCTGGCCGGCCACGAGCGCGACGCGCTGTTCGTGTGCGGCGTACGGCTCGGCCTCGACCGTCAGCGTCGTTTCGCCGGGCAGCAGGCCGTCGAACTCGAGCCGACCTACCTCGATCGGGTTGGCAGATCTGCGGCCGAACGTGTGCAGGTCGTACAGCCGTGCGAACGCCCAGATCGCCCGCCCGGCCGGGTTGCGCACGGTGATGCTGAGCTTCGCAGCTGGATCCAGGCGGATCGACACGACGCGGTGGCTGCCCCGCGGCAGCTCGAGCTCGCCGCGCCAGACCCCCGCGTTGCGATGGATCACCTGCACCGGCACGCGACCGGCCGCGAGATCGGTCGCGGCGAAGCGCCCGTCCGAAGTCGTGCGGAGGTGCAGCGGCGTGGGCCCCATCGCGTGCTCGCCACCTGCCAGCAGGAATCCTTCGCGCCAGGTGCCATACGCGCCGAGCACGACATGGGCGCCCGCGGCAGTGGAGCCGTCCGGTGCGATGACCTGGCCTTCGAGACTCGCGCCATTGGTGGGCAGCGTGAGCGTGACGCGGGCCTTCCCGCCCGGCGCGACACTCACGCGCTGCTGCGGGGACGGGGCGAAGCCATCGGCGCGGGCTGCCAGCGTCAGGGTCGCGACACGTTCGAGCGTGAACCGGCCGTCGGCATCGGCGATGGCGGCCTCGCTGCCGTAGCTGACGCGATGCCCGTCCGTCGCCCAGATCCGGGCGCCAGGGACTCCGTTGCCGAGCTCGTCGAGGACGCGACCGTGCAGCGTGCCGCCGGGGTCGGTGATCACGAGCGTGCACAGCACCTCGGTGCCGGCGGCGATGTTGGCAGTGCGCACAACCGACGGGTGGGCGCAGCTTCGGACCTCGTGGCGGCCCGGGCTCAGGCCCTCGAGTATGGCTTCGCCTCGAGCATCGGTGCGGGTGCTCCAGTGGTGCAGGTCGCGGTCCCCATTGGCCGCGTTCGCCTGCACCGGCACGCCGGCTGCCGGTTCGCGCGTGTCGCCCCAGAGCACGCGCACGCGCAAGGTGCCGGTCGTCGCCGGCACTGCGGCCGCGGCTGGCGTGCGCTCGCTCGGCGGCGCGTCGTCGCCGGCGACCGCCGGCCCACGCGCAGCTTCGGCGGAACCTGCCGCGGCCGCTGCCACGTGTTGCGGTGCTGTCTCCGCCGACGCGGGATCGCCGGCGTCTTGCGCGAACCACCATGCGAGCATGAGCGCAGCCAACAACAGAGCCGCGAGCAGGCCCTTGAAGATCCCCTGTGACATCAGCAGCAGTCCTCCTGCGCGCGCGAGCGCGTGATCCCAGATCGGCAGCGCCAACAACGTCAGGCGCCAGTCACGGCGCGCCTGGTCGAGCTTCGGGCGCAGCATCGCCAGCGCGCGCTTGAGCCGCGTGCGGACCGTCTCGACCGGCACCTGCATCCGCGCCGCGATCGCGCGCGGCGGCAGGTCTTCGAAGAACCGCAGCAACACCGTCGTGCGGTATGGCTCCTCAAGCGCGAACACTGCGTCGACGATCGCGGCGCGGACCTCCTCGCGCGCGCGGATCTCCGCTTCGTCCGGTAGTGCTTCGCGCCGCGCCGCGCGTCGCTCGCGCGCAAGCCGGCGCTCCTCGCGCCGGCGCTGCAGCTTCGCGATGCGCTCGGTGATGACGCGCAGCCAGCCGTGCCAGGTGCCGCGCGTGCGTGCACCAGCATCGCTCCGCACCGCTGCCAGCCAGGTCTCCTGCGCAACGTCGTCGGCGTTGGCCTCGTCGCGAAGCAGGCGCCGCGCGATCGCCCGCACGAAACCATCGTGCGCGAGGATCGTCGCTGGATCGGCGAGCAGCGGGTCTTCCGGTGGGGTCGGGTCGGCGCGGGTCACACAGCCAGTATTGCCGCGTGGCTGCGAATCGGTTCAGCACACCACCCGGTGGCAAGAAAGGGGTCTGACCCCAATCGTGCCACGGCGCCGCCAAGCCCACGAAGGGGTCAGACCCCAAGCGGAGGAACCGGGTAGAGTGTGCGGCTTCCAGCGAGGAGACCTTCCGCATGCTGCAGTCGCGCCGGCGTCCGGTCTGCAACGTCCTGTTCCTCACGGCGAGCCTGTGCGGGATTGCATCGGCGCAAGCGCCCGTGCAGTGGACCCAGCCGCGCACGCGCGACGATCCGGCGGAACGTGCGGTCGTCTACGACGAGGCGCGGGATCGACTCGTCATGTTCCGCAATGCGGACCGCCTGTGGCAGAGCGGTACGGCCACGACCTGGGAGTGGGACGGCGCGCGTTGGATCGAACGGGCGCCGGCCGTGCAGCCACCGCCGCGCTCCGGCTTTGCGATGGCGTATGACGCGGCGCGCCGTCGCGTCGTGATGTTCGGCGGCGGCGGCGACGCGCCGCTGGCCGACACGTGGGAGTGGGACGGGGTCGATTGGACGCGCGCGACTCCGGCCGCGAGCCCATCGCCGCGGTCGGGGCATGCGATGGCCTACGACGCCGCGCGCCAGCGTGTGGTGCTGTTCGGGGGCGAGGACGGATCGAACTGGTTCGCCGACACGTGGGAGTGGGACGGTGCGAACTGGATCGCGCGGCAACCATCGACGACCCCATCGCCGCGCACGAGCGCCGTGATGTCGTTCGACCTGCAGCGCCGCCGCATCGTGTTGTTCGGAGGGGAATACGGCGGCGGCAACCGGCTCGGCGACACCTGGGAGTGGGACGGCACGAGCTGGTCGAAGCCGGCACCGGCGGCCAGTCCGCCACCGAGCAGCGATCACGCGATGGCCTATGACGCGGCGCGGCAGCGCACCGTCTGGTTCGGTGGTGCGCAGACCTGGGAATGGGATGGCACGAACTGGACGCGGCGGACTTCGTCGGCCGTGCCGGACGTCGTTTGGGCCTATGCCATGGCGTACGACAGCGCGCGTGCGCGGACGCTGCTGCTCGGGACCGGCGCGCGCGAGAGCGACTCCGCCACGTGGGCCTGGAATGGCGTCGCCTGGACAAGCGTCGCGTCGCACGCCGCGCCTGGGATGCGGCTTGCACATGCACTCGCCACCGACGAGCGCCGGCAGCGCGTCGTCATGTTCGGCGGTGATCGATTCGGTGCGCCGACCGCCGAGACCTGGGAATGGGATGGTGCCGAGTGGCAGCAGCGGCTGCCGGCGCCTTCGCCCGCGGCTCGCCGCGGTCACGCGATGGTCTACGACGCAACCCGAGGTCGTGTGCTGCTGTTCGGCGGCGCAACGGCGGCCGGACTGTCCGGCGACACGTGGGAATGGGACGGAACGAGCTGGACGCAGCGGGCGCCGGCGCACGCGCCTTCGCCGCGATCCGGGCAGGCGATCGCTTATGACCGTGTCCGGCAGCGAGTCGTGCTGTTCGGGGGATGGAGCGCGAGCGGCGCGCTGCGCGACACCTGGCTGTGGGACGGGAACGACTGGACCGTGCAAGCTCCCGTGACGCAGCCGGAGTTCGCGTTTGCGATGGTGTTCGACGAAGCGCGGCGTCGCGTCGTGATGTTCGGCGGCGACGAGACCTGGGAGTGGGACGGGGTCCAGTGGGCGCGGCGCTACCCGGTCACGGTGCCGCCGGGCCGGGGAGCGCATGCGATGGCGTACGACCAAGCGCGCCAGCGGGTCGTGCTGTTCGGCGGACGATCCGGACCGCGAGGCCAGCTTGGGGACACATGGGAGTGGGACGGGAACGACTGGAGCGAGCGTGTGCTCTCGCCCAGTCCATTCGTCCGTGAAGGTCACGCGATGGCGTTCGACCATGCGCGTGGTTGCGTGTTGCTGCATGGCGGGACCCACCACATGGGGGTTCAGGCGGACACGTGGTTGCTCGGGCCGGCGTCGCCCGCGCGCAGTGACGAGTTCGGCACGGCCTGCAGCGGCAGTGGCGTCGGACCGCGGCTCGGTGGGGAGCTGCCGTACCTCGGCAACGCCGGTTTCCGGCTCGAGCTGCTCGATGCCGTGCCGGCGGCTGCCTGCATGTTCGTGCTCGCGGGTGGCTCGCAGAGCCTGCCGGTCGGTCCGTGCCGGCTCTACGTGCGGGATCCGGTCGTACCGTTCTTCGGAGTCACCGATGCGATCGGCGGGGCCGGATCGCCGGCGCAAGCCGTGCCTGTGGATGCGGCGTTGCGTGGTGTGGCGCTGTACGCGCAGGCGTTCGTCGTGGACCCGCAGAGCCCCGGCTTCGGGATCGCGTTCTCCGCTGGACGCAGGCTCGTCATCGGCGATTGAACGGCTTCGCGCCAGACCGGCGCCGCCAGGCCCAGACCAGCATCACGACCGTCGGTACGAACAGCGCGAACATCGGGATCGCGAGGATCCGGATCTCGTCGTAGCGGAACGGTGCCGGCAGCGCGCCGCTCGAAACCACTACGAAGGCCGCCACCAACACGCGCGTGGACCACGGCGCGCGCAACACGCTGCCGGCCAGGATCAACAACAGCGCGGTGTGGAAGATCACGAACCCGACGATGCTCTTGTCGAGCGCGCGCTGCAGCGAACCTTCGAAGCGCCAGAGCCAGACGCAGGCGACATGCGCCGTGACGACCGCGGCCAGCACGAACGTCCATGCCCGGCCACGGTGCCCGACGGCGCGCCGCACGACATCGACGCAGAGCAGCGCGTAGCCGAGATACGCGAGCCCGAATGTGATCGTGGTGCGGGTGGATTCGGTCATGGACTCTGTTCGTCTCGCGCGTCGAACGAGGGGCGTGCGTCCTGGAGCCTCTTCTAGTTGCCGTGCCAGTTATCGTCTCCTGACTCGTGCCCAGCGTGTCGACCTAGGAGTCTGGAACTTGGAAGCGAAACGGGATGCAGCACCGGAACCCCGCGCCGCCGCGCGCGGCGCGATGCCCTGGCCGCTGCTCCTCCTGCTCGCGCTGGCGCCGATCCTGTTGACGAAGCACGCCGCCACGAGCTGGAACGACGCGAGCCGGATGGCGACCGTGCAGGCGCTGGTCGAGCACGGCACGTTTGCGATCGATGCGACCGCGTTCGTCGCGACTGGTGACAAGGTCCGGATCGGCGGGCAGTTCTACTCGGACAAGCCGGTGATGCCGGCGCTGCTCGGCGCGCTGGTGTACTGGCCGCTGCACGCGAGCGGCCTGCGGCTGACAGAAGGACCGTGCTGGGCGTACTACCTGATCACGCTGGCGACGATCGGCCTGCCATGGCTGCTCGGCATGCTGGCGTTCCATCGCGCAGTCGGGATCACCGGGGCGGATGCGACCGCGCGGACCTGGTGCACGGTTGCGCTCGCGTTCGGCTCGATCCTGTGGCCGTGGTCGACGGTGTTCGCGAACCACTCGTTCGCGGCGGCATGTCTGGCGATCGGTCTGCCGCTCGTGCTGCGCGTGCGCCACGGCGGAGCAGGTGCAGGCACGGCATTCGGTGCGGGCGCGGCATGGGGACTCGCCGCGTCCGCGGACCAACCGTTCGGAATCTTCATCGTCGCCTTCGCAGCGATGCTGCTCGCGGATCCGCGAAGCCGGAGGCTGGCGGGCTGGTTCGTACTCCCGGCCATGCTCGCGGTGGGGCTCGTGATCGGAGTCAACTTCGCGATCTCCGGCAGCGTGATCCCTGTGCAGCTCGTGCCGGCGCACTTCGACTACGCAGGCTCCCCGTGGCGCGGCAGTGCTGAGCTGTCCGGCGTGCGGACGAACTCCCTCACGGAAACGTCGCGCTATGCGCTCGCCATGTTGCTCGGCATGAAGGGGTTCCTCTGGTTCAACCCGCTGCTGTGGCTCGCCGCACTGGCATGGGCGGCGCAATTGCGGCGTGCTGCGCCTTTGCGCCTCGAAGCCGTCGCGGTCGGGGGGGCAACGCTGGTGTTGGTCGGCTACTACGTCACCCGAACCAACAACTACGGGGGCTCGGCGTTCGGGATCCGCTGGTTCGTGCCGCTGCTGCCCTTCTGGTACCTGTTCCTCGGGCGCGCGCTGATGCCGCCGCGACCACGGTGGCGCTGGTTCTGGATCCTGCTCGCGCCGTCGGTCGCGATCGCGGTCTGCGGGCTGCCGATGCCGTTCCGGCGTCCGCTGGTGAACCTGGCCTACTGGCTCGAACTGCTCGGCTTGCAGTGAGCAGGATCCGCCGCGGCACGCGGCGAAAGTCCGGCGCGCCGGCAGGCGTTGTCCGCCCCGGTTCGACGAGCGAGGCGCTCATGCAGCATTCTGCACTGCGTCCGGATCGCGGCACCGGGCATCCCGGGCTGCGCCGGTTCCTGGGTCTGGCCCTCGGTGCGCTCGCGGGCAGCGCAGCGGCCCAGCCCGCACCCCTCTGGCTGCCGGCCCACGCGCTCGACGCGCGGCACGACCACGCACTGGCGTATGACGTCGCGCGTCAACGCGTCGTGTTGTTCGGTGGGATCGGCGTCCGTGGCGACGCCACCGATGCCACCTGGGAATGGGATGGCAGCCATTGGCTGGAACGTTCCCCGGCCGTGCGGCCGCCGCCCCGAAGCGGCCATGCGATGGCCTACGACATCGCGCGCCAGCGCGTCGTCCTGTTCGGCGGCACGAGCGCCGCGGGCATGCTCGGGGACACCTGGGAATGGGACGGCCAGTCGTGGTCGCTCCGCGCGGCGGCGACGGGATCCAATCCGCAACCGCGCACGGCGGCCGCGTTGACCTACGACCCGGCGCGGCAGCGCACCGTCCTGTTCGGCGGGTGGAGCCCGACCCCCGGCTTCGGCGACGACACCTGGGAATGGGATGGTGCGAACTGGACGCAGCGCTCCCCCGCAGTGAACCCCGGCAGGCGCTGGGAACACGCCATGGCCTACGACGTCGCGCGGCAGCGCGTCGTGCTGTTCGGTGGATTCGGCTGGGGCGGGGTCGTGCTCGCCGACACGTGGGAATGGGACGGGAGTACGTGGACCAACCGTACGCCGGCGATCAAACCGGGCGCGCGCGCCGGGCATGGCATCGCCTATGACATCCTGCGGCAGCGGGTCGTCCTGTTCGGCGGGCGTGATGCTTCGCCGGTCTTGCATGGCGACACCTGGGAATGGGATGGCAGCGCCTGGATGCAACGCAATGCGGCATCGAGCCCGAGTGCACGGGCCGACCTGGCGCTGGCCTACGACGTCGGCCGCGGGGAGGTCGTGGCGTTCGGCGGCGCCGGCGTCGACTTCTCGCTCGGCGATACCTGGGGATGGAACGGGAACGACTGGGTCTTGCGCGCCGCAGCGGCGGATCCGGGTCGGCGTGGGTCGCATGCGCTCGCCGGCGACGAGGTTCGCGGGCGCGTCGTGCTGTTCGGCGGCGATCGCGTACCGGACGCCACGTGGGAATGGGATGGCAGTCGATGGCAGTCGTTCGTGCCGCCGGTCACCCCCAGTGCGCGCGTCGACCTTGGGATGGCGTTCGATGTCGCGCGCCGGCGTGTCGTGCTGTTCGGCGGCTGGGATGGGAACTACTGCGGTGACACCTGGGAATGGGACGGCGCGACCTGGACCCAGCGCAACCCAGCGACGAGTCCGAGCGCGCGTTACGGCCACGCACTCGCCAGCGACGGCGCGCGGCAGCGCATCGTGCTGTTCGGCGGCCAGCGTGGCCTCAGCATCTTTGCCGACACGTGGGTGTGGGACGGCACGAACTGGACGCAGGGCACACCGGGTCCGGGCGCGCGCGTCGATCACGCGATGGCGTACGACGCCGCGCGCCAGCGTGTGCTGTTGTTCGGCGGCGCATATGGCGCGCAACAGTTCGGCGACACCTGGGAGTGGGACGGCGTCGCCTGGTGGCTGCTCGCTCCTGCAGTGGCGCCGAGCCCGCGTCACAACCATGCGATGGCCTACGACGCGCGGCGGCAGCGCATCGTGCTGTTCGGCGGCTACGACGGGACGCGGCAGCTCAGCGATACCTGGGAATGGGACGGCACGACCTGGCTGCTGCAGACGCCCGGCACGATCCCGCCGCCGCACTCAGCGCACGCGATGGCGTACGACGCCGCGGCGCAGCGCGTGTTGATGTTCGGACCGACGACCTGGCTGTATGGGCTGCAGACCCCGGCCGCGGCGGACGTGCTCGGCAGCGCCTGCGCCGGCACGCGGGGGCCGCCGCTGTTGATCGCCGACCCGCCACACCTCGGCCATCCGGCGTTCCGGCTCGAGCTGCGCAATGCGCGCGCCTCGTCCGCCTGCGCGTTCGGGCTCTCGCACGGAACCCAGTCGCTGCCGATCGGGCCGTGCACGCTGTACCTGACCGAACCGATCGTGCCATTGCCCGCGGTGAGCAACTGGGCCGGCGTCGCGGAGTCGGCGCGCTACGCGCTGCCGGTCGACCTCACGCTGCGCGGCGCGGTCGTCTACGCGCAGGCGTTCGTTGCCGATCCGCAGGGGCCGGTCCTCGGCCTCGCACTCAGCGCCGGAGCCAAGCTGACGTTCGGCGATTGACCGCCGCGTAGGTGTCTCCTTAGAAACGGGCAGTTGGTGTCAGACTCCAACCCTCCTGAATTGGGAGGGTTGGAGT
>CAZABP010000091.1:0-12361 GCA_964483245.1 uncultured candidatus Brocadiaceae bacterium
TGAACTCGGTCGAGCGGCCGATCCGGTTGATCTCGTTGACGAGGTCGCCGAACTCCGCGTTCAGCGTCGCCTTGTCGGCGTCGCTGGTCGTGCCGTTCGCCGACTGCACCGCCAGTTCGCGCAGGCGGACCAGGATCGAGCTGACCTCGCCGAGCGCGCCTTCGGCCGTCTGCACCATCGAGATGCCGTCATTGGCGTTGCGCTTGGCCTGATCGAGCGAGCGGATCTGCGCCCGCAGGCGCTCGGAGATCGCCAGGCCGGCGGCATCGTCCGCTGCCGTCGAGATCCGCAGACCGGTCGACAGGCGGCGGTAGTTCGCCGACAGGCGTTCGGTGACATTGTTCAGATTGCGCTGCGCGTTGATCGACGCAGTGTTCGTGTTGACTCTGAGTCCCATGTGGTCTTCCCCTGTTGGTTTGCGCGACAGGGCCGTCGGAATGGGCCTCGGCTGCCGCTTGGGCCGACGGATCGGCTGCGGCTCGTGCGCGACTAGAGGGGAATTGCGACGTGCGTCCGAAATCGCGACGGCGCGGCGGGGTCAGCAGTCTCGCAAGCCCTCACTTCTCGAGCCCGAGCTTCTCGAGCTTCGGCGCGATCATGACGCGGCAGTACCCGGCCTGCTTGTTCTGCCGGTAGTAGTCCTGGTGGTACTGCTCCGCGGAGTAGAACGGCGCGGCCTTGGTGATCTCGGTCACGATCAGCCCTGGCTGGTGCTGCTGCGCCCGCTCCCGGGCGGCCTCCGCCTCGCGGCGCTGCGCTTCGCTGTGGAAGAAGATCGCCGAGCGGTACTGCGTCCCCTCGTCCGGCCCCTGGCGGTTCAGCGTCGTCGGATCGTGCAGCTTGAAGAACCAGTCGCACAGCACACCGAACGAGATCCGTTCCGGATCGAACGTCAGGTGCACGACTTCGGCGTGGCCGGTGGTGCCGCTGCAGACCTGCTGGTAGGTCGGGTTCGCGACGGAGCCGCCCATGTAGCCGGATGCCACGTCGAGGACGCCGTCCAACTGCTCGAACACCGCCTCGACACACCAGAAACAACCGGCGCCGAACGTCGCGGTCTCGGTCTGCTTGGAATCCTGCGCGGCGGGCGCCGGCTTGGCCGTCGGGTCGGGGGTCGGGGTGCTCATGTCGGGTGCTCGGGTAGGGGTCGACGGCGGCGGGGCCGGCTCGTGTGCGCAACCGGCCAGCAGCAGCGTCGGAATCGCGAGGAGGAGCAGGACGCGTGCGGTCATGGGGGCGTGATAGGGGCCGGGCGGGCGTGGGTTCCGCGAGAGGGTAGCGGCGGCATCGGTCGATGGGGCCGCGGGGGCGACGCGTCGCTGCGAGCGACGGTAGGCTCTTGCGTCCCATGCAGCCGCCGCACCTGCCGCTGACCCGTTGCCGAGCACGTGTGCCGGCGGCGCCTGCGCTGCCAGTCCTGCTGCTGCTGGCGGGCGGCGTGGCGGCGCAGCTGCCGCCGGAACGGAACTTCGAACAGCCGCCGGTGCACGGTCTCGCCGTGTCGCCCGACGGCGCCCGGCTCTACGCGGTGCAACCGGCCGCCGGCCGGCTGGTCTCGTTCTCGTTGGCGCGGCCGGACCAGCCGGTGCGGCTCGACTCGATCCCGGTGGGACTCGAGCCGGTCAGCGTGCGGCTGCGCAATGCGGACGAAGCCTGGGTCGTCGAGCGGCTGTCGGATGCGATCAGCATCGTCTCGCTGCGCGAGCGTCGCGTCGTGGCGAAGCTGCGCACCGCCGACGAGCCGGCTGATGTGGTGTTCGCTGGATCACCGCAGCGCGCGTTCGTCAGCAGCGCCGGTGAAGACCTCGTGCAGGTCTTCGACCCGGCGACGCGTCGTGAGATCGGTCGGATCCCGATCTTCGGCCAGCAGCCGACGGCGCTCGCCGTCGATCCGGGCAGCACGCGGATCTACGTCGCGGTCCACCAATCCGGCAACGGGACGACCGTCGTGCCGGTCAAGCACGCGCCGCCGCAACCCAAGCCGCGCCGGCCGGAGCTGCCGGACGGTCCTGCGGTGCCGCTGATCGTCGCGGCCGACGATCCGCAGTGGGCGCCCAAGCATGGGATCCAGCTGCCGGACATCGACGTGGTCGAGATCGATCCACACACGCTGCAGATCACGCGCGAGATCGCGCGGACCGGCACGATCAACTTCGGGCTGGCCGTGCATCCGCAGGCACCCGAACTGTGGATCGCCAACACGCAAGCGCACAACCTGATCCGGTTCGAACCGGATCTGCGCGCGCGGTTCGTGACCAACCGCGTCACGCGTGTCGATCTCGCCGGCACGCCGGTCGTGACGCCGGTCGATCTGAATCCGGGGGTCGACTACACGAAGCTGCCGAACCCGCAGGCACTCGCGGCAGCGCTCGCGCAGCCGACCGACGCCGCGTTCTCCCCCGATGGCAGCGAGCTGTGGGTCGCCGCGTTCGGCACGGACCGCATCGGCGTGCTCGATCGCGCGGGTCGCGTGCTGCAGCGGATCGAAGTCGGCGACACGCCTGGCACCGTCGTCGCACCGAGGACCAAGCGCGGGCCCCGCAACCTCGCCTGGCACCCGACGGCGCCGGTCGTATACGTGCTCGCACCGCTGTCCGGCACGCTGATCACGATCGATGCGCGCGCACGCCGCGCGGTCGGCGAGATCCCGCTCGGGCTGGACCCGCTGCCACAGAGCTGGCGCGAGGGGAGAGGGTTCCTGTACGACGCGAAGCTGTCCGGCAACGGCCTCGTCTCCTGTGCGTCCTGTCATGTCGATGCGCGCCGCGACGGGATCGCCTGGGATCTCGGCGATCCGTACGGCCGGATGCGCGTGTTGGTGCGCGAGCGCGACCCGAAGGTCACGTTCGAGCTGCACCCGATGAAGGGGCCGCTGTTGACGCAGACGTTGATCGGCCTGCGCGGGCAGAACCCGTTCCACTGGCGCGGCGACCGCGACAGCCTCGCCGACTTCAATCCGACGTTTGCCTCGCTGCTCGGCGGGAACGAGCTCGAGCCGGCGGATCTGAGCCTGTTCCTGGCGTTCCTGGAGGGGATGCGGTTCGGGCCGAATCCGAACCAGAATCCGGATCGCACCTACACCGACACGCCGGCCGGCGAGAGCGCCCGCGACGGGCAGCAGTTCTTCCTGCACGCCAACTTCAGCGGCGCAACACCGGCGCAGAGCTGCGTCGACTGCCACGCACGGCCGAGCGGCAGCAGCGACGAGATCGTGATCGGGCGCGAGTCGGCGCAGTACATGATCACGCAGCACCTGCGCGATCTGTACACGCGCACGGGACGCCGGCCGGTCGGTCAGCGCAGCAAGTCCGGATTCGGGATCCTGCACGGCGGCCACGAGAACGGCGTGTTCGAGTTCCTGAGCTCCGACCTGGTGTTCCTCGGCAAGCTGCGTCACGAGGACCGCAACAAGCGGATGCTCGAGCGTTTCCTGCTGGAGTTCGACACCGGGACCGCGCCGGCGGTCGGGCGCACGCTGACGGTGACGCGCGACCACGCCTGGGATGCAGATGTGCGCGCAGAGCTGGCGCTGCTGACCGGGCAGGTCGCCGCGCAGAATGTCGGGCTCATCGCGCATGCCGAGCTGCCGCTGTTCGGGCGCGTCGCCTGGAGCTGGGACGACACGCAGCAACGGTTCGTCGCCGACCGGCAGGCGATCGCGCCGCGCAGCACGGCGGCGATGCTGCTGTCCGCCTGGCTCGGTGGCACCGTGACGTTCACCGGTGTGCTGCCGGGTACGGAGCGCCAGCAGTCGATCGATCGCAATCTGGATGGCGTGTTGGATGGCGACGAGGGTGCCGCGCGCTATGGCCCGGCGACGCCGCGTTGCGCGCCCGACCTGGAGCTCGACGCGAACGACATCGCGCGGATCGGCGACCGCGGTTTCGCGCTCGTCGTGCGCGATGCGCCGCGCGACGCGGTCGGTCTGCTGCTGCTCGCGGCTGCTCCAGCGTCGATCCGGTTCCAGGATCTGCGGCTGCACGTCGATCCGGCCGCCGCGCTGGTCGTCACGCTCGGCTCCGATCGCCACGGTGTCGCGGCCGCCGCGCTGCCGATCCCGGCCGACCGCGCGCTGGTCGGGCAGACGGCGTACGCGCAGGCACTGTTCGCAGCACCGTGCGGACGGTCGCGGGTCGCCGGATCGCCGGGGCTGCGAATCCCGATCCGAGCTGAGTGAGCGCGGACCGGTTGCCGGCCGCCGTAGCCGGCCGAACGCAGCGGGCCGAACTCAGCGGGGATTGCGGAACAGGCTCAGTAACCGATCAGACCTTCGGCCCCATTGGAGCTGATCAGCCCGAGCTGGTTCGTCGGCGGATCGGAGACGTAGACCTGGTTGTAGAAGCGCAGGCCGGCGAGGCCGGCGAGGTTGGGCACGTTGGTGTTCCAGCTCGCGGTGCCGTTCAGGTTCACCAGCGGGAATGCCCACTCGTCGCTGCAGTAGGCCGTGCAGCCCGGCATCCCGATCGGCGTCAAGTCGAGCGGCAGCGGGAGCGAGCCCCACTGCGATTTCGACGCGCCGACCAGCAGCGTCGTGAACCGGCCGGGCGGCAGGTTCGTCACGTCGGCGCGGAATGGGAAACCGATGCGCGGAAACATGCCGAGCGGAGCTGCGATCGAAGGCGTCCCGTTGGTGCCAGCGCAACCGCTGCCGAAGCCGCGGTAGTCGGCCGGGGTGCGCTGGTCGTAGAGCTCCCAGGTCTGGTTCGAAGCGTTGCCTTGCATCAGTCCGCCGAACAGCACGAGCCGCCGCCGGACGGTGTCGTATGCGGTCCCGTGGTATGCGCGCATGTCCGGCGTGAGCGGTCCAAAGACGTGCGTCCAGGTCGTGCCATCCCACTCCCAGAGCTGCTCGTTGTATCTGCCGTCCTGGATACCACCGTAGATGAACGTGCGCCGGCGCACCGGGTCATAGGTCATCGAATGCCCCCAGACTCCTGTTGCGTTGCTGGTGGGAAAGCGGCGCGTCCATGTGGAGCCAGACAACTCCCACGTGTCGTGCAGCGCTGCGAATCCGTCGTACCCGCCGAACAGCACCAGCACGTTCCGATCCGTGTCGAACGTCATCGCCGCCGCGCAACGCGCGGCCATCGTCGGCGGCGGCTGCACCGGATGCGTCTTCCAGCTCGTGCCATCCCACTCTTCGAACGCGAGATACGTCCGATCGCTGATGCCACCGAGCGACACGACCTTGTTGCGCGACGCATCGAACGCGACGCTCCGGTACAGCAGGCCGGACCCCGGTTGCTTGGTGTCGATCCACTGCGAACCATCCCACTCCCAGACGGTCAGCGTGTTGGCGGACGCTTCCGGGATGAACACCGTGCGATCCCGCTTCGTGTCGTGCACCAAGCGATGCCGCGGTGCCACCGGCGGTGACGCCGCTTTCGACGCCGCCCAGTCCGTCCCGTCCCAGATCCAGGTCGTGTAGTGCGTCGGTCCCACGACCAGCGTCAGGCACTGCTGCCGCGCCGGCTCGTAGACGAGCTGACTGTGGTCGATAGCCGGCGGGCTGCGCATCGGCTTGCGCAGCTCCCAGACGAGTTGGGCGGATGCGGCATTCGCGAGCGCCGCAGCGACGAGGGTGGCGGCCAGGATCCGGCGCATGGGAGGTCTCCTCGGTGATTCCAGCGGAACGTCGGACGAACGGCAGGACGTTAGTCCTGCGTTCCCGGCGCGGCCACCCCCTCGCCAACCGCCGAAACGACGAACGGCGCGCTCCGGCCCAGCCGGAACGCGCCGTCTTCGGTGTGTGCGGAATCCCGCCGCGGATCAGCTCAGCAGCGCGAGCGCCGACTGCGGCGCGGCGTTGGCCTGCGCGAGGATCGCGATCGAGGCCTGCTGCAGGATCGAGTTGCGGGTCAGCTGGGCCGTCTCGTAGGCGACGTCGACGTCGCGGATCCGGCTCTCGGCGGCCGACAGGTTCTCGACCTGCACGGCGAGGTTGTTGATCGTCGAGCCGAGGCGGTTCTGGACGGCGCCGAGGCGGCCACGCATCGCGGAGACCGTGTTGATCGCCGTGTCGAGCGTCGTGATCGCAGTCGACGTGCTGCCGCTCGAGCCGATGTCGAGCGAGTTCAGGCTCAGCGACGTGCTGAGCGTCGGGTTCAGGCTGACCGAGATCGTGTCGATGCCGGCCGTCGTGCCGAAGCCGATCTGGAACGAGACCGCGGCGGAGCTGCCGTCCATCAACTTGATGTTGTTGAACTCGGTCGAGCGGCCGATCCGGTTGATCTCGTTGACGAGGTCGCCGAACTCGCTGTTCAGCGTCGCCTTGTCGGCGTCGCTGGTCGCGCCGTTCGCGGCCTGGACCGCCAGCTCACGCAGGCGGACGAGGATCGAGCTGACTTCGTTCAGCGCACCTTCGGCGGTCTGCACCAGCGAGATGCCGTCGTTGGCATTCCGCTTGGCCTGGTCGAGCGAGCGCACCTGCGCGCGCAGCCGCTCGGAGATCGCGAGGCCGGCCGCGTCGTCGGCCGCGACCGAGATGCGCAGGCCGGTCGACAACCGGCGGTAGTTGCCGGCCAGTCGCTCGGTGACGTTCAGGAGATTGCGCTGCGCGTTGATCGACGCAGTGTTCGTGTTGACTCTCAGACCCATTTCCCTGTTGCTCCTACTCCGTGTCGTGGAATCCGCTGGTGCCGCGCCGGTTGGACCGTGCGGCGGCCGTGGATTCTCGGACATGCGACACTCGGCTTGAGGGCTGCCTCAGGGTTGGCCACCCGACCGTCCGATTTTTTCGGCGCTGCCCAAAAGGCGGACAGGGGGGCGTGCCGATACCGGCCATGGCAAGGACATCGCCACCGGCGCCGCCGTCGCGGCGGCGCACGCGGCGAAACCGAACACAGAGGTCGGCACATGAGGAATCTGAACTTCCCCGGTCTTCCGCGCATCCTCGTCGTCGACGACGAGGAAGGGATTCGTGAAGGTCTGCGCGCGTTGCTGCAGGCAGAAGGCGTTGCGGTCGAGACTTCGGCGACGGCCGAGGACGCGATCCGCCGCGTGCAGCAGCGGGCGTTCGACATCGTCTTCCTGGATCTGCATCTGCCGGGCGCGGACGGGATGTCGATCCTGCCGTCGCTGCGCGCCAGCGAGCCGCCGGCCGATGTCGTGATCCTGACCGGATTCGGCACGGTCGCGAACACGGTCGAGGCGATGCGCCGCGGTGCGATCGACGTCGTCGAGAAACCGTTCTCGGGGGACCGCATCCTGGCCGTCGTGCGCCGTTGCCTCGAGACGCGCGAGCTGCGCGCCGAGCTCGGCTACCTGCAGGATCGCGTGCGCGAGCTGACCGCGACGGAACTGGTCGGCCTCAGCCCGGCCATCCGTGACGTGCACACGCGCATCGACCAGGTCGCACATGCGCCGGACACGACGGTGCTCGTGACCGGGGAGAGCGGGACCGGCAAGGAGCTCGTCGCGCGCTGCATCCACGAGCGCAGCTCGCGACGGCACGGGCCGTTCGTCGCGATCAACTGCGCCGCGCTGACCGAGAGTCTGCTCGAGGCGGAGCTGTTCGGCTACGAGCCGGGCGCGTTCACCGGCGCCGCGCGCGAAGGCAAGCAGGGGCTGTTCGCGGTCGCCGCCGGCGGGACCCTGTTCCTCGACGAGATCGGCGAGATGCCGCGCGCGCTGCAGGCGAAGCTGCTGCGGGTGTTGCAGGAGCGGACGTTCCGCCGGGTCGGCGGGATCAGCGACATCTCGGTCGATGTCCGGATCGTCGCCAGCACGAACCGTGACCTCCGCGCCGAGGTCGAGAAGGGGACGTTCCGCGAGGATCTGTTCTACCGGCTGAACGTCATGACGATCCTGGTGCCGCCGCTGCGCGACCGCGCGCAGGACGTGCCGCTGCTGTCGCACTTCTTCCTGGACCAGTTCAAGCGGCAGATGGGCAAGTCGCTGACCGGCTTCACCGAGGAGGCGATGGAGACGCTGTGCGAGTTCGACTGGCCCGGCAATGTCCGGGAGCTGCGCAACGCGGTCGAGTTCGCCGCGATCGTCTGCCCGTCGGGGATGATCGACGAGGCGCACCTGCCGAACTTCACCGACGCACGTGGCGGCAAGGGGACCCTGGCGCGCAACGTGATCGTGCTGGATGCCGGCGAGCAGTCGATCCGCAGCCTCGAAGGGCAGCTCGTCGCGCGCGTGCTGCAGGACACCGACTGGAACATCAGCCGTGCCGCGTCGATCCTCGGGATCAACCGCACCACGCTCTACAACAAGATCCGCCTCTACGGCCTCGGCCAGCGCCCGCGCCGCGCCGGCGTCGGAGTGTCGTGATGCTCCTCGCCGAGCGGCCGGCGCATCAGCTCGTTGCCGTGCTCGGCCACGAGCTGCGCAACCCGCTCGCAGCGGCGATGGTGCAGGTCTCGCTGGCGCGGGACCTGACCGAGCCGGGGGATCCGCGCGCCACACAGCTCGCGGCTGCGCTCGGCGAGCTGCAGCGTGCCGGGGACCTGCTCGGTGCCTATCTGGCACTCGGCACCGGGCGGCTGCCGCCCGGGGAACCGATCGACCTCACGTTGTTGGCGCAGGAGCTGCGGCAGCGCACGCCGCAACTGCGCGTCAGCGACCACGGCCAGACCGCGCGGGTGCATGGCAGCCGCTGCCTGCTGCGCCGCTGCCTCGAGAACCTGATCGAGAACTCGTTGCGCGCCGGGGCCACGCGGATCGTGATCGAGCTGATCCTCGACGGCGAAGACGTCGCAGTCGTCGTACGCGACGACGGCAGTGGGATCGCTGCGGAACAGCGCGCGTCGCTGTTCCGCCCGTTCGACTCGCACTCCGGCGGGAGCGGGATCGGCCTCGCGCTGGTCCGCGCGATCACCGAACTGCATGGCGGCAGCATCGAGCTGCTGGACAGCCGCCACGGTGCGGCGTTCCAGCTCCGGCTGCCGTGCGCCGCCGCATGAACCTGCTGCTCGTGGAGGACGAGCCGGGCATCCGCGACGGGCTCGCCGCCTACCTGCGCCTGCGCGGGCACGTCGTGCACACGGCCGGCCGTGTTGCCGAAGCGGTGCAGCTCGCGGCGCAGCATGCGTTCGATCTCGTCGTCAGCGACTGGCGCCTGCCGGACGGGACGGCGGGCGGGTTGCTGCGGGATTTCGCCGGCCGCCGGATCGTCGTCAGCGGCAACGTCGACGAAGTCCCGCCTGCGACTGCCGACCTGCAGCTGGGCAAGCCGATCCTGCCGTCGGAGCTCGCGGCGCGGATCGCGGAGCTGGCTCCGGTGCCGGCGCCGGCTCCTCGCATCGACCTGCCGGCCGATGTCGCGGAGCTCGTGCAGCAGCTCGAGACCGCCGCCGGAACCGCTGCCGAGCTCCGCGCGGACGGACTGCAGATCGTCGCGCGTGCCGCGGTCGCAGCGGGGCATGAGCACCGCTGCGCCGCACTCGCCTCGCGCGGGGGTGATCTGCGGTTGATCGCCACGACCTCCGGCACGGTCGCCGAATGGCGGCTGTGGCGCGACGGACGCCCGGACACTGTTGCAACGGTCATCGGGACAGCGGAGCGATGGCCCACCGCTGTCGAGGAATTCGCCATCGACTGCAGCCGCGGTCCGGCGCTGACCGCCGATCGCCTGCGCAGCTGGCTCCCGCGCATCGCCGCGGCGCGACGCCGAGGCCGGACCATCTGGCTGTTGAACCCGCCCTCGGCGCTGCGCGCTGCGAGTGCCGGCTTCGGAACCGCCGATGACATGCCGAAAAGAGCCACGCCAGGACCGCGGCTCCCTGCGGTGCTGGTTGAGCTGTGGAGCTGAGCGATGGCAAGGGAACGGAATCCGGACCGGGCGGCGAGCGAGCAGGAGCCTGCGATCGAGCAGCTGATGGGCGGTGGTGCGGCCCCGCCCCGCCGGCGCCGCGACCTGACCGCCGACGCAGCCGCTGCCGCCGAGCAGGCGCTGCGCCGCGGTCGCCACGCGGTCGAAGAGGCGGAGCAGGCGCAGCGGCCCGCGCCGCCGACCGAGCGCTTGTCGCCGCGGCTGCGTCACCAGCTGCTGCGCGCGATGCTCGGCCTGAACCTGCTGCTGATGGTGTTGATGTTGTTGGTGCCGGATCCGGTCGTGACGCCGGCGCAACCGGCGGCACCGCAGCGCCCGACACCGCCGCTCGCGCAGCCGGTGCCGCAGCCGGAGCTGCGCGATGCGCGTGACCTCGCGATCAGCGTGCCGGACCGCGAGCTGTACGACCGTGCCGTCGTCGCCTCGCTCGAGGGGCGGCACGAGGAAGCGGTCGCGCTGCTCGAGCACTACCTGCGCCGGCATCCGGAGATGCCGCCGGCGTTGCGGGCGACGGTCTACAACCAGCTCGCGCACTATTCGGTGCTGCTGAACCGCCGCGAGGACGCGCACCGCTATGGCACGATGGCAGCGCAGCTGCGTCAGCGCACGGCGTTGCCGGACGAGCTGATCGAGAGCGCGCGCCGCGCCGCCGCCGACGGGCGCGGCTCCGACATGCGGCGCGACTATGCGCGGCTGCTGTTGCAGCAGCAGATGCTGCGCCCCGACCAGCGCGCCGCGATCGCTGAGGCGTACCTGCGGTTGGGGGACTCGTACCGGATCGAAGCGGAGCAGGGGGCCGGGGCGGCGCCACCGCCGCAGGAGCAGCGCAAATGATCGCGTTGCTCTGTGCGGCTGCGCTGATGCAGGACCCGTCGTTCGTCCTCGCGCAGGAGGGGGACGTGCAGCGGGTCTCCGCCGACCGCCCGGCGATCGCCGGCGACGCGGCGCTGCTCGAGCTCGCGAACGTGCTCGGCTGGTCGGTCCGCTTCAATCCGCAGTCGCTGCAGCAGGAGCTGTCGCTGCACAGTCTGGATCTTGCGTTCGCCGGCTCGAGCCCGCGCACGACCGCGCACCTGATCGCGGTCGCCTGCGGCGCCGACGTCGTGTTCGACGACCGCACCGGCGCGACCGGGCCGGCGACGATCCTGCACGTCGTGCCAGCGCCGAGTCCGGCGACCGAGGTCGGCCGGACGCGGCTGCGCAGCTGGGCTTCGCAGTGGTACCAGACGTTCCTGGCGGACGACCTGAAGGTCGACCCGCTCGTCGTGCAGCATGGCCTGTCGGCACGGATGAACCTCGGCCAGCTCCTGCTCGAGCTCGGCGAGACCGACGCGGCGCGGCGATGGTTCGAGTCGATCTACGAGCAGGATCCGCTGTGGACCGGGATCCCGCGCGCGATGCTGCGGATCACCGAGTGCCACTTCGAGTTGGGACAATTCCAGGAGGCAGAGCGCTGGGCGCGGCTGCTCGCGGTCAAGCACCCGCGGCTGCCGGAGACCGCGGCTGCGACGGTGCTGCTCGGCCGCGTGTTGATCGCGCGTGGCTTCCACGATGAGTGCGTGCGGTTCCTGGAGGCTGCGCTGCTGCCGTTGGCCGGCACGCCGGAAGCGGTCGACATCACGCTGCTGCTCGGCGAAGTGCACCGGCTGCGCGGGCGGCTCGATCGCACGGCGGACGAGATGCGCCGGCTCGGCGGGCTCGCGAGCTTCCGCGAGCTGACGCCGCGGCAGTGGAACGACTACCACTTCCTGCGCGGCGCCGGTGCCGAGGCGGCTGCGGCGGGCGACCAGGCGAGTGCCGACACGGCGATCGAAGCGCTCGAGGTGTTCCTCGGGTTCGCGCCGGACGATCCGCGGCGAGGCATGGCGCTGGTCATGCTCGGACGCGCGTACCTCGCGCGCGACATGTTCCTCGAGGCGCGTGCGGCGGCGCAGGAGGCGATCACGTATCGCGCGCAGCTCTCGCCCGACTGGTACAAGGAGGCGCGCATCCTGGACGCGAAGAGCGCGCTCGCCGTGCTCGACCGGGATCGCGCATTCGAGGATCTCGAGGTCGAGGTCCGGCGCCCCGAGGAGCGCGTGCCGGAGCTCGTGTTGTTCCTGGCGGGGGCGTTCCTGCAGGTCGGTCGCTACGAGCGCGCGATCGCAACGGCCAAGCTGCTGTTCGAAGAGCAGGGCGTGCAGGGTGATCAAGCGCGGGTGCTCGCGATCGAAGCGATGCTCGCGCAGGCGGAAGCGGGGAGTGCGCTGGCGACGTTCCCGGCCCGCGCGCTGCCGCTGGCGAAGGAAGTGCGGCACGAGCCGCTGCAGCGCGAGCTGGCCGGGATGTTCGGCCGGGTCTGGCAGCAGCTCGGCGACGTCGAGCGCGCCGCCGACGCGTATCGGGGGCTGCTGCGGTGAGGCTCGCCGCCGTGGTGTGGTTCAGCACCGTGCTGTGCGCGCAGGACCCTGCAGCCGCCACGCGTGAGGAGCTGGCGAAGCTGCAGCACGAGCTGCTCGAGGCGGAGGCGCGCACGCAGCGGCTCGTCGATCTGCGCGTCCGCCACGATCTCGGTCTGCCGGCGGCGTTCGCGGTCTACGTCGA
>CAZABP010000092.1:0-6641 GCA_964483245.1 uncultured candidatus Brocadiaceae bacterium
GATCTGTCGGTCCGCAGCCGCCGCATCATCGACCTGCTGAAGGTCCGCACGATCGGCGATCTCGCGAACCGCACCGAAGCGGATCTGCTCGCCTGCCCGAACTTCGGCCAGACCTCGCTGAACGAGATCAAGTCGAAGCTCGAAGAGCTCGGGCTCTCGCTGCGCGGGTAGGTCAGCCGGATGTACGACCGCGTGCAGGGCGAGCTCGCCGAGCGCCAGCCCGCGCGCGTCGTGCTGTTGGCCGGTGGCGTCGGCTACGAGATCCGCGTCCCGGCCGGCACGCTGGCCGAGGCGCCGCTCGGCGCGCCGGCACTGTTGCACACGATCCTGCACGTGACCGACGGCGTGCCGATGCTGCTCGGCTTCGCGTCGCGTGACGAGCGCGAGCTGGCGCGCCGGCTGCTGCAGGTCAGCGGCGTCGGTCCGGCCCTGGCGTTGACCGTGCTCAGCGCGTTCCGCCCGCAGGAGCTCGTCGACGTCGTCGCGCGCGGCGACCACGCCACGCTGAAGCGGATCAAGGGCATCGGCGCGAAGACCGCCGAACGGTTGTGCCTGGAGCTGCGCGATCAGGTCGCGAAGCTCGCGCTCGGCGCCGGCGGCGTCGTCGTGCCGGCGGCCCCGCGCGCAACGGAAGACGCCGTCGCGGCGCTGGTCGTGCTCGGCTATGCCGAGAAGGACGCGCGCGAGAAAGTGCAGGGCGTGCGCGGCCGGCATCCCGACGCGGCGACCGAAGAGCTGGTCAAGACGGTGCTGCGCGGCGACTGAGTGCGCAGGCGCAGGATCCTCGTGGAACGCCGAGGTTCGGAGTCGGCGCGAGGCCGCGATGCAGAGCGTTGACGTCTATCTGCCGCTCGCGACCAGCAGCAGGTTCAGATCCGCCGGCGTGACCCCTTCGATCCGCGAGGCCTCGCCGATCGTCAGCGGACGCCGGTGCGCCAAGCGGCTGCGCGCCTCGTTCGACAACCCGGGCACCCGCTCGAACGCGAAGTCCGGCGGCAGCCGCCGCGCCTCCATGCGCCGCATCCGCTCCACGTCGGCCTGCTGCCGCGCGATGTAGCCGGCGTATTTCACCTCGGCTTCGATCTCGGCCGCTTCCTCCGGAGTCGGATCGAGCGCCTGCAGACCCGCGCTGCCGGCACGCAGACCGGCCAGCTTCACCTCCGGGCGGACCAGCAGCTCGCGCAGGCTGCGCCCGTCGCGCCGCTCCTGCTCGAGCAGGCGCAGCGCCGCCGCGATCCGCTGCTCCTTGTGCGCGACCTGCGCCGCCGCAGCCGCATCGAGCAGACCGATCTCGCGCGCCAGCGGCGCAAGGCGCCGGTCGGCGTTGTCGCTGCGCAGCCACAGCCGGTACTCCGCGCGGCTGGTGAACATCCGGTACGGCTCGCGCGGGTTCACGCGGCACAGATCGTCGATCAACACGCCGATGTACGAGCTCGCGCGGTCGAGCAGGACCGGGTCGCGTCCGGCCGCGAACCGCGCCGCGTTGATCCCTGCGATCAGTCCCTGCGCCGCCGCCTCCTCGTAGCCGCTGGTGCCGTTGATCTGCCCGGCGGCGAACAGCCCGCGCAGATGCGCAACGTGCAGGTCGGCGCGCAGCTGGTCGGTGCACAGGAAGTCGTACTCGACCGCGTACCCCGGACGCAGGATCTCGACCGCCTCCAGCCCCGCGATCGTGCGCAGGAACTCCTGCTGCACCTCGACCGGCAGACTCGTCGAGAGACCGTTCGGATAGATCTCCGGGCTCTCGCGGCCCTCCGGTTCGAGGAACACCAGGTGGTGCGGCTGCTCGGCGAACCGCACGACCTTGTCCTCGACGCTCGGGCAGTAGCGCGGGCCGACGCCCGTGATCCGGCCGGTGAACATCGGCGAGCGGTCGGCGTGCCGCGCGATGACGGCATGCGTGCGCGGGTTCGTGCGCGTCAGCCAGCAGACGACCTGCTCGACCACCAGGCGCGGCGTGCGGAACGAGAACGGGCGCGGCTCGGCGTCCCCCGGCTGCACCTGCAGGCCGGCGAAGTCGATCGAGCTCCGCGCGAGCCGCGGCGGCGTGCCGGTCTTCAGGCGCCCGAGCCGCAGGCCGAACCCGAGCAGGCTCTGCGACAGCCGGCTCGCGCCAGCCTCACCGAAGCGCCCGCCCGGCGCCTCCCACTCGCCGGAGAACAGCTTGCCGCCGAGGAACGTCCCGGTCGTCAGCACGACGGCCGGCGCGAGCAACCGCGCGCCGTCGGTCAACTCGACGCCATCGATCCTGGTCTGGCCAGCCGACCCGCGGGCCAGCAGCCGCGCCGCTTCGCCGGTCACCACGGTCAGGCCCGGCTGCGCGGCCACGCGCGCGACCATCGTCTCGTTGTAGAGCGCGCGGTCGCACTGCGCGCGCGGCGAGCGCATCGCCGGACCCTTGCGCGTGTTCAGGATCCGGAACTGGATCCCGGCTGCGTCCGTCGCGAGCCCCATCTCGCCGCCGAGCGCATCCACTTCGCGCACGAGCTGGCCCTTGGCGATCCCGCCGATCGCTGGATTGCACGACATCCGTCCGATCGCCGCTGGATCCAGCACGACGCAGGCGGTCCGCGCGCCGAGTCGGGCCGCCGCGAGCGCGGCCTCCGCGCCGGCATGGCCGCCACCGATCACGATCACGTCGAAGTCGCCGGCACTCACGGGCGCGGCAGGATAGCGGTTCCATCGCGCAGCCCGCGGCGACCGATAGCGGGGGCATGTGGAACTTCGTGTTCGCCAACCGCGAGGCACTGCGCCGGATCTACTTCCCGGCCGCCGATTAGCGGGCCGCCAGCCGGATCTGCCCCTTGCCCGGCCCGGCGGCTCCCACCATGCTCGCGCCATGCCGCGCGTCGTGCTGCTCGCGACCTGTTCGTTCCTGGCCGTCGCGTTGCCGGCCCAGATGCCGCAGGGCCCGATCGGGCTCGAAGAGCTGGCGCAGCTCGCGCGCGCGCGCAGCGAACGCCAGCGTCCCGCACAGCTGCAGGCACTCGAGCCGTTCCTCCCGGATCTCGCGCTGCGCTACCGGGACAACCAGGAGCTGCTCGACAAGCGGATCGCGCAGGTCGTCGAGCTCGGCGACGCGATCGTGCCGTTGCTGCTCGAGAAGCTGACCCCGGCCGAGGCAAGTCCGGAGCAACGCAATCTGGCCGAGAACTGTTACCGGGTCCTGGCGCGGCTCGACCCTGCCGGCTTCAGCGACGCACTCGTCGAGCTGGTCGGCGCCAGCGACGAGCTGACGCGGCGGCTCTCGATCCGGCTGCTCGGCGAGACCGGCGAGCGCGCCGCGACGCACGCGATCGCACGTGTGCTGCCGCAGCTCAGCGACTCCGATCTGCTGGAGGCCGTGGATTCCCTGACGCGGCTCGGGCACCCGGACGCGGCACCCGCAGCGGCAGCCCGGATGGCCGGCGGGTCGAGCAAGGCGCGTGAGGCGGTGCTCGGCTACCTGACGCAGACCGGCTCGCCGGCCGGCGTCGACGCCGCCCTCACGACGCTCGGGCAGGAGCCGGGCAGCTCGCTCGCGCTGGCGTATGCGCGGTACTTCGTGCGCGTGGCACCCGGCAACGCCGCGGCCGCGGACCTGCTCGCGCGCTACCTCTCGAACCCCGGCCTGGACACCGAGCAGAAGACCGAGCTGGCGACCCACCTCGCGAAGATCGCGCCGCCGGAGCACGCCACCACGCTCGACGAGATGCGCCGGGTCGTCGCCGACGGCGAGCTCGGGCCGCTTCCCACTGCCTGCGCCGTCGCGATGCGCGACCTCGGCGACAAGCTGAAAGGGATCCGGCAGCTGTTCGAGCGGCTGGACGACCTGGTCAACAAGCGCAAGCGGGATCCGCTGTCCTGGGAACTGCGTGCCGACGCGTATCTGGCGGTCGGCAAGCTGCCCGAGGCGACCCGGGACTACGACGAGGCGCTGCAGCAGGCGCGCGGCTCCGAGAGCCTGCGCAGTGCACTGCAGCTGAAGATCGCGCGCTGCGAAGGCCGGCGCGGTCGCTGGGCGCAGTTCAAGCGCGCGGTGACCGACGGCGGGCTGACCCTGACGCAACTGCAGCGGGAGGCGAAGCGGGATCCGGAGTTCGCCCAGGCCCTCGAGGAGAAGTCGATCCGCCGCTTCCTGGACGGTCTGCCGCGCTGACGAGAACCACCCAAGCCCTCCCGGACGCGGGCCGTTCGCTTGACCCTGCCGGTTCCGCGGCCAAGAATCGCCCGATTCCTTCGCGATCCTCCCGCCATCCTGCGCGGGCCTCCCCCCCGCCGACTCCTTCGATGCAAACGACGGTCACCGCCGCCGGCCCGTGCCGCAAGACGCTCAAGATCACGATCCCGCCCGAGCGCGTCCGCAGCCATCTCGACGAGTACTACCAGCAGGCCGCGCAGCAGGTCCGGCAGAAGGGCTTCCGGCCGGGCAAGATCCCGCGCCGCGTGCTCGAGCAGCGGTTCGGCACGGCGATCCTCGCCGAGGCCAAGGAATCGCTGATCAACCGCTGCTTCGAAGACGCGCTGCGCGAGCACAAGCTGGCGCCGGTCAGCCGCCCGAGCGTCGAAGGCCTCGACGACCAGCCGCTCGACCCGGAGAAGTCGGTCGAGTTCTCGGTGCACGTCGAGGTGCGTCCGGAGTTCCAGGTCGCGAAGACGCGCGGCCTCGAGCTGAAGCCGCAGGATCCGGCGGTCACCGACGAGGATGTGCAACAGGCGCTGGCCCAGATCGCCGGGCAGAAGAAGACGCTGCGGTCGGTCGAGGAACCGGTGGCCGAAGGGGACTTCGCCAAGGGAGACCTGCGCTTCCTGGATGCGCAGGGAAACCCGGTGCACGAACGTCCCGGCGTGCAGCTCAACCCGCGGATCCCGGTCGCCGGCACCGATCCGGAGCAGTTCGCGCAGCAGATGATCGGCGCCGAGCGCGGCGCGACGGTCACGATCCCGCTGACGTATCCCGACAACTTCGAGAAGGAGGCGGTGCGCGGGCAACCGGGATCGATCCAGTTCACGATCCAGCAGGTCATGCGCGTGCTGTCGCCGGCGATCGACGACGAGCTCGCCAGGGGCTTCGGCTTCGATTCGCTGACCGCGCTGCAGGAGGACCTGCACAACCGGATCGGCGCCGAGAAGCAACGGATCGAGCTGCGCCGCCAGGAGGAGGAGATGATCCGGCAGCTGCTGGCCGAGACGCAGTTCGAGGTGCCCGAGACGATGGTCGAGCAGCAGGCGCAGCACCACCTGGACGCCTACGCCAAGCGGCTCGAGGAGAACGGCGCGCCGAAGGAAGAGATCGAGCAACGTGTCGCGGCAGCCCGCGACGAGGCGAAGCAGGATGCCGAGCAGCGCGTGCGGACGTTCTTCCTGCTCGACACGATCGCCCGCCAGGAGAAGCTGTTCGTGACCGAAGGCGACCTGGAGGCGGAGTTCCGCGGGATCGCCGCGCAGAACGACGCGACGCCGGACCAGGTCCGGGAGTATTACCGCGAGAACAACCTGATGACCGACCTGCGGATCGCGCTGATGGAGCGCAAGGTCCGGGAATTCCTCAGAGAGAACGCGCAACGCACCGATAAGTGAGCCGCACCGGCCGGTGACGGACCGGATCGACCAGGACGGAGTCCATGACCCTCTCCAGCTACATCATCCCCTACGTCATCGAGAAGACCGGCCGTGGCGAGCGGCAGTACGACATCTACAGCCGGCTGCTCGAGGACCGCATCGTGTTCATCGGCTCGCCGATCAGCGACGACCTCGCGAATTCGGTCATCGCGCAGCTGCTGTTCCTGCAGAAGGAGAACCGGACGCAGGACATCAACCTGTTCCTGAACTCGCCGGGCGGCAGCGTGACGGCCGGTCTCGCGATCTACGACACGATGCAGTACGTGCAGTGCCCGATCGCGACGTTCTGCATCGGCCAGGCAGCCAGCATGGGCGCCGTGCTGCTCGCTGCGGGCACCAAGGGCAAGCGGCACGCGCTGCCGCACGCGCGGATCATGATCCACCAGCCGTGGGGCGGCGTGACCGGCACCGCGGCGGACATCGAGATCCAGGCCGAGGAGATCCTTCGCCTGAAGCAGTCGCTGAACGCGATCCTCTCGCGGCACACCGGCAAGCCGGAGGAGCGCGTCGCCAAGGACAGCGATCGCGACTTCTTCATGAGCGCCAGCGAAGCGCAGGCCTACGGGTTGGTCGACGAGATCGTCGAGTCCTCGAAGTGATCCGGCTGCGCTGACCCGCGCCGGCCGCCGCGCCCCGATGGCGTGTCGGACCGCCGGGAACGAACCGCGGGGGTTTGTTCACCGGCGCCGCGGCCTAGAATCCTGCCGATTCGATCGCTCCTGGCCGGGAGGCTTCCGGCCGACCCGTGCGTCGACGCTGGCTGCGCCGACGGGCGGGGTCCAGCCGGGGCACGCGATCTGACGAAGACACACACGATGTCGAAGAGCAGCGGCGGCAAGGGACGTTCGGTGGAACGGTGCACGTTCTGCGACAAGTCCCGGCACCACGTGCGGTCCCTGATCACGGGACCGCCCGGGATCTACATCTGCAGCGAGTGCATCGAGATCTGCAACTCGATCCTCAAGGACGAGGAGCGTCGTTCGAAGGGGGGCTCCGGCGAGCCGCAGGCCTTCGTCAAGGACCTCGTCGCCCGTGACAAG
>CAZABP010000092.1:6651-12057 GCA_964483245.1 uncultured candidatus Brocadiaceae bacterium
CGAGTACGTGATCGGCCAGGAGGAGGCCAAGAAGATCCTCGCCGTCGCGGTCTACAGCCACTACCGCCGGCTCAACGCGCGCTACCAGAGCCCGGACGTCAAGCTCGAGAAGAGCAACGTGCTGCTGGTCGGCCCGACCGGCTGCGGCAAGACGTTGCTCGCCAAGACCCTGGCCGAGATCCTCGACGTCCCGTTCGCGATCGCCGATGCGACGACACTGACCGAAGCCGGCTACGTCGGCGAGGACGTCGAGAACATCCTGCTGAAGCTGCTGCAGAACGCCAACTTCGACGTCGAGCGCGCGCAGCAGGGGATCGTCTACATCGACGAGATCGACAAGATCGCGCGCACGACCAGCAACGTCTCGATCACGCGCGACGTCTCCGGCGAGGGTGTGCAGCAGGCGCTGCTGAAGATCCTCGAAGGCACCGTGGCCAACGTGCCGCCGCAAGGTGGCCGCAAGCATCCCGAGCAGAGCTACATCCAGGTCAACACCGACAACATCCTGTTCATCTGCGGCGGGACGTTCATGGGCGTCGAGCAGTTCATCGCCCGCCGCGTCGGCCGCAAGGTCATCGGCTTCCAGCATGGCGAGGAGGGCGTGCGGCGCGCGGCGGAGACGCACAGCGGCACCGAGCGCGACCTGTTGATCGCCGAGCTGGATCCGCGCGACCTGATCGAGTTCGGGATGATCCCGGAGTTCGTCGGCCGCCTCCCGGTGCTGGTGCCGATGAAGTCGTTGTCGCGCGACGAGATCCTGCGCGTCATGACCGAGCCACGCAACGCACTGGTCAAGCAGTACCAGGCCTACTTCGAGATGGAAGGCTGCTCGCTCGAGTTCACGCCGGACGCGCTCGACCGGCTGGCCGAGCTGGTCATGGAGCGGGACACCGGCGTGCGCGCGCTGCGCTCGATGTTCGAGACGATGCTGCTCGAGCTGCGCTACACGATCCCGAGCAAGCGCGAGACGAACCGGTTCGTGATCACGCGCGAGTTCGTCGACGAGCGGCTGGCCGACGCGCTGGCGCGGCACCGCCGCCTCGTCAGCAAACGCGAGACCGCGTGACCGCCGCGGCGCTGACCGCCGCCGATGACGCAGCCCTGGCCGAGCTCGTCGCCGGCGCCGGCGGCAAGCCGTTCCAGGCCCGCCAGCTCGCGCACTGGATCTACCGGCACGGCGCCCGCTCGCTGGCCGACTGCCGCAACCTGCCGGCGGCGCTGCGCGAGCGGCTGGCCGAGGTGCCGGTGCGCGGCTCGCAGGTCGAGACCAGCGAGTTCGCGGCCGACGGCACCGAGAAGCTGCTGCTCCGGCTGGCCGACGGCGAGACGGTCGAGTGCGTGCTGATCCCCGAGCCGGAACGGACCACGCTGTGCATCTCGACTCAGGTCGGCTGCCCGGTCGGCTGCATCTTCTGCGCCTCGGGACTGCAAGGAGTCCGGCGCAACCTCGGCCCCGGCGAGATCGTCGACCAGGTGCTGCACGCGCGTGACCGGCTCGCGTCCGGCCGCAAGCTGACCAACCTGGTCGTCATGGGGATCGGCGAGCCGATGCTGAATCTCGAGGCACTGCTGCCGGCGCTGGAGCGGATCCATGACCCGGAGGGGATCGGTCTCGGCGCACGCCGGATCACGGTGAGCACGTCCGGGTATCCGGACCGGATCCTGCGCTTCGCGCAGGCGCCCCATGCCTACAACCTCGCGGTCTCGCTGCACGCCGCCGAGGACGGACTGCGCCGGCGGCTCGTGCCGACGGCGCGTGCTTCCGTCGCCGAGATCGTCGCCGCGGCGCAGGCGTTCCAGCGCCACAAGGGACGCGAAGTCACGTTCGAGATCGTGCTGCTGCGCGGAGTGAACGACCGCGCCATCGATGCGCAGGCGCTGGTGAGCCGCCTGCGCGGGATCCCGTGCACGGTCAACCTGATCGCGTGGAACCCGGTCGACGAGATCCCGGATCTGCGCCGCCCGTCGCCACCCGAAGTCGAGCGGTTCGCCGCTGCGTTGCGTGCGGGCGGACTCAACGTCACCGTGCGCCGCCAGCGCGGCGCCGACCGCAGCGCTGCCTGCGGTCAGCTCCGGATCCGCGCCGCGGCGCCGTAGCTGCGCGCTGCGCGCGGCTGCCGGGCGTGGATCAGCGGATCAGCGGATCCGGCGCAGCTTGCCGCCGGACTTCGGCGCGCCTTCGCCCGGCTCCGACTGCGGCGGCGTCGCCGGCTCCTGCGGCTCGGACACGTCCGGCTGCTCGCCCCGATCCTTCGGCTCGGCGAGCTCGACGGTCTGCTTGGTGGCGGTGAGCTGCTTGCGCACGCCGCGGCGGTTCACCACCACCTCGACCTTGGCGCCGGCCTCGACGCTGGTGAGCGCGTTGCGGACGTCACCGACCGCACCGATCTGCTGGCCCGCGATCTCGAGCAGGATGTCCCCGGACTCGATCCCGAGCGTTGCGGCCAGCGAGCCCTCGACGATCGACTGCACGTAGAGCCCCTGGTCCGCCGCCAGCCCGAGGAATGCGCGCACTTCGGGTGCGACCTCGGCAACCATGACGCCGAGCCGGTTCGGATCGTTCGGATCGATCGGCTGCACCGGCGGCTGCGCAGGCCGCGGCTGGGTCACCGGCGGCAGCGCGCCTCGCTGCCGCACGTCGAACTGGAACGGGCGGAGCGGCCCGGGCATGTCGAACCCGCGGAACTGCAACCCGCCGCCGAAGTGCCGCTTGGCGATATCGGGGTACTTCGCGCGGAACGACTCCATGTCCGGCGCCTCGTAGACGTCGGTCTTCTCCTGGCCGTCCTCGACCCGCTTGACCTCGACGCGGACGCCGTCCGGACCGATCTGCATCTGCATCGACTCCCCCTGGCCCCCCTGCGGGAACGTGCGGAGCTGCTGCATCTGCTCTTCCAGATCGCGGAAGAAGTCGTCGTGGAAGAACCGCCGGCTCGGCACATCGATGCCGAACTCCCGCTCGAGCTGCCGGAACATCTCGTCGAACTGCTGCTGCATCTCGCGGACGTGGTCGAGCGGCCGCGTGCGCAGGCGCCCTTGACGGTCCGGCGTGACTTCGACGCGGTCCTCGCGCGCCGGCTGCCGCGTGCGCAGGCGTCCTTCGCTGCTGCCCTCTTCGATCTGCCGCAGCAGCCGTCCGGCCCGCCAACGGACCTCGGCATCCGCGTGCTGCTCGGCCGCTTCGCGCAGCGCGTCCGTCGCGCTGGCGCCGAGCTTGCGCAGCTCCTCCTCGGCCGCCCGCCGCTCGCGGTAGCTCGGGTCGCCGAGCTGCTGGATCAACTCGTTGGGCTTGGGGACTGCCGGCTGCTCGGTCTCCTGGGCCGGAACGCCCGAGGCCAGCAGCGCGGCGAACGCGAAACAGGATGCGTGCAACAGGTTCTTCATGGCTCGGGCCTGAATACGGATCCGCGAGCAGATTCCTCCGGCCGGCGCGGGGCCGGCGGACCGGACGCTACCGCCCGCTGCTGGCGATCGGATCGGCACCCAGCACTTCGGACAGGAGGCGCTGCTCCTGCTCGCTGAACGACCCGATCGCGGCCTGCTGCGCCAGCAGCCCCTGCAGCGCGCCGCGGCCGCGGTAGGCCGGGGTCGGGACCTGGCCGGCCGACTCGACCGCGAGCCAATCCGCTGCAGCCGCGTGCGACCGGTACAGCGGACGCGACAGCGTGCCGGCATCCTGACCGGACAGACCGACCGGGCGGGTCGCGGGGAAGTCCGCCAGATAGCCGCCGCTGAGCTCGGAGACCTCGAGCCCGAGGCCGCTCGGCTCATAGCGCAGCGGCACCGGGTCGATGCTGCCGCGGTGGCGGAGACCGAGCGCGAACCCGACCAGCAGGACGGCCGCCGCGGCCGCAGTCCCCCACCGGCGCCAGCCGCCACGATCGGCGGCGAGGACCGGCTCCGGAATCCGCTCGAGGATCCGCGCGGGCGGATCGGCGAGCGGGTGCTCGCGATCCAGATCGGCGCGCAGCGACGCCAGTGCGTTGCGGGCAGAAGACAGCGCCGTCAGCTCGCCGCGGCACAGGACGCAGGTGCCGACGTGGGCCCAGGCTTCGCGCGCCTCCGCGGCCATCAGATCGCCGCCGACCAGCAGCGGCAGGCGATCGCGGAACGTGCGGCAGTCGCGAGCGAGGTTCATGCCCAGGTTTCGCCACTGCGGGCGGCGCGGCTCTGCTGCCGCTCCCAGCCCTCGCGGAACAGTTGCCGGCCGCGGTTCAGACGCCAGCGGACGGTCGCGTGCGTGACCTTCAGGATCGGCGCGATCTCGCGGCAGCTCAGGCCATGGATGTCGCGCAGCACGAGCACGGCGCGGAACTTCGCATCGAGCGAGTCGAGCACGCCCCAGACCTGCGCCTTCGTCTCGTCCCGCTCCGCTGGTGCTTCGACTTCGTCGCCGGGGGCCGGGATCGAGTCGGCGAACTCATCGAGCCCGGTCGCGCGCGCCGCGCGCGTGCGGCGCAGGCTGTCGATCGCGAGGTTCGTGACGATCCGATAGAACCAGGTGTAGAAGCTGCGCGAGAAGTCGTAGCTGCGCAGTCCCCGGTGCAGGCGCACGAATGCTTCCTGCACGACGTCCCGGGCGTCCTCGATCCGCCCGACGACGTGATACGCGATCCAGAACGCGCGCCGGCTGTAGCGTGCCACCAGATCGTTGAACGCCTGCTCGTTCCCATCGAGCACGCGTTGCACCAGCTCGGCGTCGGCGACGCCGTCGACTGCCGGGCTCGTGACCGGCAGCGGATCGGGCTCAGGGCGACGCCGGAACGGAAACGTCATCGATCGGGCTGGTTGGCGGACCATCGCGGGGGCGCGGTGGCCGGGCCGCCGGTCAGGACTGTCGCAGCTTACGAAGGACGCCGGTCGAGTGTTGGTACCGGATCCGCCGGGCCGCTACGCCCGCACCGGCATCCCCATGCCACGGAACTTGGCCAGCCGTTGCTCGAGCAGTTGCGGGATCGGGATCGCGGCGAGCTCCTGGAGCCAGGCGAGGATCTGCGCCCGGACCGTCTGCACCGTGCCCGGCACGTCGCGGTGCGCCCCGCCGAGCGGCTCCGGGATCACCTTGTCGACGAGGCCGAGCCGCAGCAGATCGGCGCTGGTCAGGTTCAGGGCTTCGGCCGCCTCGGGGGCCTTCTCGCCGCTCTTCCACAGGATCGCGGCGCACCCTTCGGGCGAGATCACCGAGTAGTAGGCGTTCTCGAGGATGCCGACGCGGTCGCCGATCCCGATCCCGAGTGCGCCGCCGGAGCCACCTTCGCCGATCACGACGACGACGATCGGGACCTTCAGGTCGAACATCTCCAGGATGTTGCGCGCGATCGCGCCGGCCTGGCCGCGCTCTTCGGCGCCGATGCCAGGGTAGGCACCTGGCGTGTTGATGAACGTCACGATCGGGATCCGCAGCTT
>CAZABP010000093.1:0-12025 GCA_964483245.1 uncultured candidatus Brocadiaceae bacterium
GGAATTCAACGGTGCGTTCTGGACCCAGGTCCCGAGCGCGTTCCCCCCTCCCGCGCGATCTCTCCACGCGATGGCGTTCAATGGGAGCGGCGTCACGATGTTCGGTGGCCAAGCACCGAACGGCACGCGACTCGGCGACACATGGAACCTGCATCCAGGCATGTTCTGGTTCCAGACGCCCCCCGCTGGCATACCTCCGATGCGCTCGGAACACGCGATGGTGTTCGATCCAGTGCTCAATCGAGTGCTGCTGCACGCTGGACGCGGTGGCCCGAGCGGCGTCGGTACGCCGCTCGCCGATACCTGGGTCTTCGATGTCACCGCGATCACGAACCCGTGGCTGCCGCTGGCATTCCCGACCTCGCCAGCACCGCTGGCGCGGATCCGGCCCACGATGGTGTTCGACGATGCACGGCAGCGGACCGTCATCTATGGCAGCGCGACGCACCGTGACACGTGGGAGATCGATACGACACCCGTGTCGCCGAATCCGCCGACCATCAGCCAGAAGCTGGGCACGCAGCTGTCGATGACCGTCAACACGGGACACTCCCTCGCATTCGATTCCGCGCGGGCGCGCGCGGTCCGCCTCGATGGCATGCTGAACACGTTCGAGTATGCGCCGGTGAATCCTGCCGTCTCGATCACCTACGGCAACAGCGCGAATCTGGCCTGCACCTACGGCGCCGGCGGACGGCCGACGGTCGACAAAGCGAGCGCTGCCGACTTGTTGTGGCTCGGCACGACGTCCAACGTCCGCGTCACCGGGTTGCCTGGATTCACGACTTCCGTATTCCTCAACCTGGGCCTGTCGAACACGCAATCGGCGTTCGGTCCGCTGCCACTCAATCTCGGGTTCCTCGGCGCGCCGAACTGCGTCGGCTTGGCCAGCACGGACTCGACGTTGGGCCCGATCATCACGACCACGCTCGCCACGTTCGTCGACTTCGGGGTCATCACACCGAACTCGCCGAGCTTCATCGGGATGCAGGTGTTCGCACAGGGCGTCGTCGTCGACCAGTCGGCGAATGCTTTGGGAATGGTCTTCAGCAATGGACTCGACATGACCGTGGGTCAGAAGTGAGCAGCTGATGCGCCCTGCCGGGCCGCGCCCCTGCCCACGGCCCGGCTTCCTCACCGCACGCGCTGCAGCTTCGTGATCCGGCCGAGCGCGTTCCAGTCCATGACGTAGAGGTTCCCCGCCGCATCGGCGCAGACCGCATGCGGCGCGAGGAACTCGCCGTCGGCCCACTGCTCGCGCGGCACCCCGTTCTTTGCGCGCTTGGCCGGATCCGGGTTGTCGCCGAGGTGCGCGATCAGCTTCTGCTCGCGGTCGAGCAACGTGACGCGCCCGGCGAGGTCGGCGATCGCGAGTGCGCCGTCCTCGAGGAACCAGACGTTGCACGGGCGGCGCAGCTCCTGGTCGTGCAGGCGGACGAAGCTGCCATCCAGGTCGAACCACTGCAGGCGGTGGTTTTCCCGATCACAGACGAGCAGCAGCGGCGGATCCCCGCGCAGGTCGATCACGATCCCGTGCGGAGTGCGCAGCTTGCCCGGCTCGGTCCCTGGACCGCCGAAGCTGCGCACGTAGTTGCGCTCGGCGTCGTAGGCGTGGATCCACGACTTCCCGTAGCCATCCGCGACGAAGATCCGCCCATCCGGCGCGACGGCGATCGACGTCGGCTTGAACTCGTGCTCGTTGGCGTAGATCCCCGACGCCTGCGGCCAGCCGAGCGACCACTGCAGCCCGCCGTCGAGCGTGGTCTTCAACACCTCGTGCCGCGAGGTGTGCGCGAGGTACAGGAACTCCTTGCCGTCTTCTTCGCGCAGAGTCATCCCGTGCAGGCCGCCGCGGTACTCCTTGCCCCAGCCGCCGATGACCCTGCCGTCCGGACCGAACACCAGCACGGCCTGCTCGGTGTCGGTGTTGGCGAACAGGCGCCCGGCTGCGTCGACGACGAGGCAACCATGCGTGTTGCCATGCGGCTTGCCGTCGGCCGGCGCGCCCCAGCCGGCGACCCAGGCGTAGCGCCAGCCGGGGACGCCGAGCAGCAGCGGTGGCGCGCTCGCTTCCTGCGCGCGTGGGTCGCTCGGTGCCGGCGGCGCGGGCTCCTGCGCCTGCAGCCAGCCGCAGGACAGGGACAGGGACAGGACGAGGAGGGGTTCAGTGCGCATGGCCATGGTCCGGGTCCAGGATGTGGGTGAGGGCGTGTTCGGCGGCGCCGGCGAACGTCGTACCGCGCGCGTCTTCGGCCAACACCTGCAGCACCGCGAGGGCGTCCTCGGTGCGGCCGCAGGCGGCGAGTGCCTTGCCGCGATACAGCGCAGCGCGCCAACGCTCGCGCGCCGGCACGGCGCTGCTCGGCACGCGCTCGAGGATCGCGACCGCTTCGGCGTGGCGGCGTTCCTTGAAGCAGATGTAGCCGTCGACGACGTCGCGTTCCGGACCAGCCGGGACTGCCGCGAGCGCCGCACGCGCATCGAGGAGCCGGCCGTCCTGTCCCAGCAGCAGCGCCAACAACAACGCCGCGCGTGGATCGCCACCGGCGGCGAGCTGTCGCAGCAACGGCTCCGCTTCGCGCCGGCAGCCGAGTTCGAGCAGCAACTCGGCGAGTACGAGCGAGCCGGGCGCCTCGCGCCGCAGCTCTGCCAGCTCGGCACGGCTCTGCGCTGCCTGCTCCAGGAACGCCGCCAGCTCCGGCGCATCCTGTGGCCCTGGCCTGGCTGCGCCGACGAGGCCCGCCGGATCGAGCACGGCGATTCCCATCCCCTCGCCGCTGCCGATCCACTGCGCGTAGTGCGTGGCATCCCGGAACCCATCGATGCGCGCGGTCATGTATGCATGCCGCCGCAGCACCTCGAGTACGCGCGGCTCGCGCAGCGCCTGTTGCTCCATCCGGTCGCTGAGCTCCCGGCCGGGCAGCGCGACGAACACGACGAGCAACGCATCGGCGCCCTGCGCCTGCGCCCGCGCTTCGCCGAGCGGGGACTCCCACGCCGCCGGTGGTGGCGTCGCACAGGCGACCAACAGCCAAGGTGCCCAGTGCTTCATCGGTAGCACGCCGCCTGTGGGTCGCCGCCGGCGAGCAGGAACGCGATCAGGTCGCGGAGCTCCTGCTCGTTCAGCGCGTGCAACAATCCCTGTGGCATCTGCGAAACCGGTGACGGCTCGACCGCCGCGACCTCATTGCGCGGATACGACTCCGGTTCGAGCTCCGGATCCGGCTGGTGCAGCTCGAGGCGGTCGCCATCGTCCCGCTCGATGACACGCCCGAACCGCGTCGTGCCATCGTGCAGCCGCAGCACCGAGGAGCCGTACCGGTCCGGGATGTCCCGGCTCGGCTCGACGATCGCGAGCAGCAGATCGCGCAGCGAGAACGTGTTGCCTGCCGTCGTCAGGTCCGGGCCGATGTCGCCCCCCTGGCCACGCACGCGGTGGCACGTGGCGCAGCCGGTGGCGAAGAACAGATTGCGACCCGCGGCGAAGTCGCGCTCACGCAGCGCGCCTGCGACGGCGCGTTCGGCGTCGTCGACGGTCCATGCGCGGCCCGGTCCCTGCGGCGGTGTGACCGGAAACGGGGGCGGCGCGTCGAGGCGGAGCTGCGCGAGCCGGCCGATCGTCGCACGTTCCGCCGCCGGGCGCGCGCGCAACGCCTCGCGGCGGATCGCACGCAGATACCCGAGGAAGCTCTTGCCACCCGGCGCACGCGCGGCCTCGACGAAGAACCGGAAGTAGGTCTGCTGCTGCGCCTCGCTCCACGGTTCGGTCACGAGCCGGAGCATCAGCGCGGTGTGGATCGCGTCGCCGAGTTGCTCCGCGTCGCCTGGTTCGAACGCGAGCTGCGGGAGCAGCTTCGCCGTGACGCCCGGCACGTCGAACGCGACGAGCAGCATCGCAAGCTCACGGCGTTGCGCGCGGTCGGCGCGTGGGTAGGCCTCGAGCAGGATCTGCTGCAGTTCGGGCGAAGCCGCCGCGCCATGCCGCGCACGGGTCAGCGACAACACGCGCAGCCAGGTCGGCCGTTGCTGCGGCAGCAGCGACCGCCAGCGCAGCCGCAGCAGCGCTTCGTGGATGGCTGGCACGTCGCTGTTGTCGCCACTGCGCACCAGCGCGAGCAACGCCGGCAACGCGGTGCGTGTGCTCGGCTCCGCCAGCGCGCGCGCGCGCCACTGCGCGACCGGCTGCGCCTCGAGTGCGAGCCGCGCGGCATACGCGAGGAACGGATCGGCGTCGGCCAGGTGCGGCCACGCAGCCTCGATGGCCGCCGGATCGACGTGCCCGTGGAACTGCTCGAGCGAGCGCCGCGGCATCGGATCCGGCCGGGTTCCGATCCGGGACTGCCACTCCTGCGGTTCGACCGCAGCGATCCGGTAGAGGACCGATTGCGTGCCGCGACCTCCGGTCACGCAGTAGATCGATCGATCCCGTCCGACGACGGCATCCGTTGCTGCGAACGGCTTCCCGCGCACGACGGGATGGCGCCTGGTCCGCTCGATCCGGTCCCCCGAGTCCAACGGGATCGCCTCGATCGTGCCGTTGGTCCAGTCGAGCGCGAACAGCGCATCGAAGTACGGCGCGGGGAAGTTCGTGCGCGTGCCGAACACCAGCCCCGTCGGCGATCCTTCCCCGAGCTCCAACACCCCAGGTACCGAGTCCGGATACCACGCCGGCCACTTGCCGGTGCCGGTGCGCCAACCGAACTCCGCGCCGCTGACGACGTGCAGGATCCGCGTCGGGCGGTACCACGGCAGCCCGAGATCCCACTCCATGTCGGCGTCCCAGGTGTAGAGCTCGCCACTGTCGCTGAACGCGGCGTCGTACGGATTACGCAGGCCGACTGCGAGGATCTCGACGTCGGTCCCATCCGGCTTCACCCGCGCGATCCAGCCACCCGGGGCGCGGATCCCGTTCGCGTGGCCGCGGGGATCTTCGATCGCCGGCACCGGGAGGTCTTCGTGCCACCGCGGCGGGATGCGGCTGCGCGTGAACGGCGGCAGCCGCGTGTGGTTGCCGGCGACCAGGATCAGGTGCGCACCATCCGGATCCGCGAGGACCGCGTGTGGTCCATGCTCGCCGCTGCCATGCAGTGGGAGCAGCCGCTCGACCGTGTCGAGCCGGTCGTCGCCGTCGCGGTCACGCAGCCGGTAGAGCCCGGAGCGGCGTCCGTTCACGACCGCGTACAGCGCGTCGAACGCCCAGCAGAGTCCCTGCGCACCATCGAGATCGACCGGAACATGCTCGACGACGGTCCGCGCGTCGCGCTGGCCGTACGGCGCCGGCGTGATCCGGTAGAGCCCGCGCCGTTCGTCGCTCGTGTACAGCCGACCTTGCGGATCGACGGCCAGCACGACCCACGATCCTTGCGTGCGCGGAACCGTGTACAGCCGCTCGGCGACGAAGCCGTCGGCAACCGTCAGCTGCGTTGCCGGCTGCGCGAGCTGCGGCTCGCCGAGCGTGAACGCATCCGCATCCAGCTCGCCGCTCCACGGCAGGCCTGCCGCGCCGAGCAGGCCGGCCGAACGCGCGCCGCCGGCGCCGTGGACGAGCCAGTCCGGCCCGGTGACCAACGACTGCCGCCCGCGCGCGTCGGTCCAGCGCAGCGACAGCGCGATTGCGGCCGGCCCGCCGTCGTTGCGCCCTTCGACCCGCAGCTCGTTCGCCCCCGGCACGAGCCAGCGGGTCACGTCGGCCTGCACCGGCCGCGTCCATTCGTCCCCCTGCAGCGCGAGCGTGCCGTTCAGCAGCACGCGCAGCCGGTTGTCGCCGGTCGCGATCAACGCGGCGTCGTGCGGATTCTCGGCGACGGCGAACATCCGGCTCGCGGTGCAGCGATCCGGATCCTCACCCCAGATCCAGTGCGGCTGCGTCGATGTCGCGAAGCGGCGCAGCCGCAGGTCGCGGAACTGCACCGTCATCGGCGCGCCGGCGTGCACCTGCAACGCCAACACTCCGCGCTGCAGGCGCTGCGGGTGACGATCGACGAACTCGACCGTCGGGATCCCATCCACCTCGTGCAGCACGTGATCGCCGATCGCCACGATGCGGTAGCGGCGCCACTGCGACAGGTCGAGTGCGGCCGCCGGCACGAGCTCGCCCGCGACCATCGGCTTCCCCTGCGCGTCCGTGACGACCCGGGTCCCGCGCCTTGCCACGATCCCGCGCCCGAGCCCCTCTTCGTACAGCATCCCGGTGAAGTCCGGCTGCGGATGCAGATCGAGCTGGGCTCCGTGCACCTGCCAGCGCGCCGGATCGATGACGCGGCTGCGGTACTGGACACCTGAGTTGTTGGCACCCTCGAGGCGCGCCTCGAACGTCAGCTCGAAGTCCTCGACTTCGCCGCCGTCCCAGATCAGGAACGTGTTCGCATCGACCGCATGGCCGACCGTGCTGCCGGTGATCGCGCCATCGCGCACCGACCAGACCTGCGGCTCGCCGCGCCAGCCCTGCAGCGTGCGCCCGTCGTCGAGCCGCTGCACAGACGGCTGCTGCGTCAGCGGCAGCAACAGCGCCGTGGCCAGCGCGATCAGCATGGCGCGCGGCGAATGGCAAGATTGGGGTCTTCGAGCCCGCTCCTGAATCCCCGCTGCGTTCGGCCGGCTGCGGCGGCCGCCGGACTGCGTCGCGCCTCCTCGACGTATCTCCTGGATATGCCTGCGTCGGCGCTCCTTGCCGGCGACCGCCTCGCTCGGCCTCGGCGCGACGCGGAGGATTCCGGAGCAGGCTCCCCCAACCTTGCCACGCTGACCACATCGGGGTCTGACCCCAACCTTGCCACGCGGGTCACTGCAGCGCCCAGGTCAAGAACGCGAGCCGGTCGGTCGCCTCCTCGATCAGCTTCGCCGTCGGCTTGCCGGCACCATGGCCGGCGCGGGTCTCGATCCGGAGCAGGATCGGTGCCTCACCCGCCTGCGCGGCCTGCATCGCCGCCCCGAACTTGTAGCTGTGCCCCGGCAGCACGCGGTCGTCGTGATCGCCGGTCATCACCATCGTCGGTGGGTACGCCGTGCCGCTGCGGATGTTGTGCAGCGGCGAATAGCGCAGCAGCACCGGGAACATCGCCGGATCGTCGCTGCGGCCGTACTCCGACGCCCAAGCCCAGCCGATCGTGAACTTGTGGTAGCGCAGCATGTCCATGACGCCGACCTCCGGCACCGCGGCCCCGAACAATCCCGGCCGCTGCGTCATCACGGCGCCGACCAACAACCCACCGTTGCTGCCGCCGCCGATCCCGAGCCGGCTGCGCGTGCAGTAGTCGTTGCGCAGCAGGTACTCCGCCGCGGCTACGAAGTCATCGAACACATTCTGCTTGCGCTCGAGCATGCCGGCCTGGTGCCAGGCTTCGCCGTACTCGCCGCCCCCGCGCAGCGTCGGCTGTGCGTAGACGCCGCCGCGTTCGCACCAGACCAGACGCATGACCGAGAACGACGGCGTCAGCGAGATGTTGAAGCCGCCGTACCCGTACAGGTAGGTCCGGTTGGTTCCGTCCAGCCGCAGATCCTTGCGGTGGACCAGGAACATCGGCACGCGCGTCCCATCCTTGCTCTGGAAGAACACCTGCGTCGTTTCGAACTGCTCCGGGTCGATCGGCAGATCCGGACGCCACGCGCGCGCCACGGTCCCCGCCTCCGGCACGTAGCGCCAGATCTCGCCCGGCGTCGTGAACGACGTGAACGTGAACCAGGCCTGGTCGTCGCGGCGTTTGCCGCTGAAGCCGCTGACGGCACCGATGCCGGGGAGCGGCAGCTCCCGCTCGAACGCGCCATCCAGCCCGTGCACTGTGACGCGGTGCCGCGCGTCCGTCAGCCACGTGATCACGAACCGGTTCCCGAACATCTCGACGGAGCTGATCGTGTCGTCCGCCTCCGGGATCACGACCTGCCAGTGTTCGGCGGCCGGCTGTGCCACGTCGACGGCGATGATCCGCCCGCGCGGCGCGTCCTTGTCGGTCAGGAAGTACAGCTTCCCGCCGTCGTTGCCGAGGAACCGGTAGCTCGCGTCGAACTCCATCAGCAGCGGTTGCACCGCGAGCCCGTGCTGCAGATCGACGTACGCGATCCGGTTGCGCCGGTCGGTCCCCTGCCGGATCGCGACGATCAGGTGGCGTTGATCGTCGCCGAGCGTGGTGCCGAACGACCAGTCCGGCTGGTCGGGGCGCTCGTAGACGACGACGTCGTCAGCCTGCGGCGTGCCGAGCTTGTGCAGCACGAGCTGCGGGTTCTTGTTCTCCGCCTCGTAGGTCGCGCCTTCCTCCGGGGCCGGATAGCGCGAGTAGAAGAACCCGCTCCCGTCCGGCAGCCAGGTCGCCCCGGAGAACTTGCTCCAGTGCAGCTCGTCGTCGAGGCGCCGGCCGGTCGGGACTTCGAGCACGTGCCAGGTGCGCCAGTCGCTGCCACGCTCCGACAGCCCGTACGCGAAGTACCGGCCGTCTTCGGAGAACGCCCCACCGCCGAGCGCGACCGTGCCATCGGCGGACAGGGTGTTCGGATCGAGCAGCACGTCGCCCTGCTGCAGTGGCGTCGTCCCGCGGTACAGCACTGCCTGGTTCTGCAGGCCGTCGTTGCGCGACCACACCCAGAGGTCCCCCTGCCTGGTCGGCGGACTCAGCCGCACGTGGTTCCACAGCTCCGTCAGCCGCTGCCGGATCGCCTCCCGCTCGGGGATCTGCGCCAGGACCGCCTGCGTGACCTCGTTCTGCGCGGCGACCCACTGCGCGACTTCCTGGCTGTCCTGATCCTCGAGCCAGCGGTAGGGGTCCGCGATCTGCTGTCCGTGGTAGTCATCGACGACCGCGACCGTGCGCGTCACCGGTGGCCGCGGCAGAGCGCTTGGGACCACCGTGGTCGTGTCCTGGCTCGCGCAGCCGGCGAGCAGCAGCAAGAGCATCCATCCGTGCAGACGTTGCATCGCCGGGAGCTTAGCCCACAGGATTCGCGAACCCCTGCTGCGAACGGCGCAGCATCGCGCAGCGCCCGCCTCCTGGCCGCGGCTGCCGCCGCCGCCAGGGCAGGCTTGCCAGCGGGCTTGTCCTGGTCAGTGCGTCAGCCGCTTCCCTGCGGCGGGGCTTTCGCCCCGCCTCGGTGGTGGCCGTCGCGCTTCCTCGCCCTGCGCGCGCTGCGACCGTTCTCGCGACGGGCTTCACGAATCATGCGGGCTCGCAGTGACCGCCTCGATCTCGCGCGCACGCGCGGCCGACCTACGATCGCGGCCGCGTGTTCCCGATCCGCGACACCGAGCCGGTCCGTCGCAGCCCGAGCGTCGTCCCGGCGCTGATCGGGCTCTGCCTCGCCGTGTTCGTGTTCGAGCTCAGCCTCGACGAGCCGGCGATGAACGCGTTCTTCGCCCGGTTCGCGCTGCGCCCAGATCGCTACGTGGACCTGTCGCTCGCCGAATGGTTCGAGCCGTCGGCGCTGTGGCCGTTCGTGACGCACATGTTCCTGCATGCGAGCCCGGTGCACGCGCTCGGCAATCTGTGGACGCTGTGGATCTTCGGCGACAACGTCGAAGAGAAGCTCGGCGGGTTCCGGTTCCTGGCGTTCTATCTGGTGTGCGGGCTCTGCGCGGCGGCGCTGCAGCTCGCGACGAGCTGGGGCAGCGAGCTGCCGATGGTCGGCGCGTCCGGTGCGATCGCCGGGGTGATGGGGGCCTACCTGCTGCTGTGCCCGCGCTCCCAGATCGTGCTGCTGCTGTTCCCATGGCCGTTCCTGGTCGCGATCCCGGCCGTGCTCTACCTCGGCTACTGGGCGCTGCTGCAGGGGCTCGGCGGGGCGGTCAGCCTGCGCGATCCGGACGAGGGGGGCGTCGCCTGGTTTGCGCACCTCGGCGGGTTCGGGGCAGGGCTGCTGCTGCACCGGCTGTTCCGGCGCCCGCCGCGTGGAACGCCGCGGCGCGAGCCCGCATGATGCCTGGACCTCGCCCATGCCGGTCTCGCTGCAATTCCTCGGTGCTGCGCGCTACGTCACCGGCAGCAAGCACCTGGTCGAAGTCGATGGCAAGCGGATCCTGCTCGACTGCGGCATGGTGCAGGGACCCCGGGCGATCTCGGACAAGCTGAACCGGGCCCTGCCGGTCGATGCGCGTGCCCTCGACGCGGTCGTGTTGTCGCACGCGCACATCGACCACAGCGGCTCGCTGCCGCGCCTGGTCAAGCTCGGCTACGACGGCGCGATCCACTGCACGCCGGCGACGGCCGACCTCGCGTCGCTGCTGCTCGAGGACTCGGCCGCGATCCAGGCGCAGGATGCCGAGCATCTGGCGCGGCACGGCCAGGCGTTCGAACCGTTCTACGGCGCAGCCGACGTCGAGCGGACGCGGCGGCAGTTCCGGCGGCACTCCTATGGCGAGCCGTTCGAGGTGCTGCCGGGCATCGAGGGTGAGTTTCACGACGCGGGCCACATCCTCGGCTCGGCGATGGTCGTGCTGCGCGTGCAGGACGGCGAGCGCACGGTCCGGATCGCCTTCACCGGCGACCACGGTCGGCGCGGGTCGCCGATCCTGCGTGATCCGGCGAAGCTGCCGGACGTCGACTACCTGATCACCGAGTCCACGTACGGCGACCGGTTGCACCCGGAGCGCCGGCTGACGCTCGACGAGCTGGCGCAGGTGATCCTCGACGAGCAGCGCGACGGGGGTCGGATCCTGGTGCCGGCGTTCGCGGTCGGGCGGACGCAGAATCTGCTGTATTCGCTGGCCCGCCTGCAGGCGGACCGGCGGATCCCGCCGACGCGGATCTGGGTCGACTCGCCGCTGGCGACGAAGACGACCAAGCTGGTCGCGCAGCACAGCGAGCTGCACGACGCCGAGCTGCGCAAGCTGCGGGAACAGGGGCTCGATCCGTTCTTCGGCGAGCTCGTGCGCTACGTGCAGACCGTCGACGAGAGCAGGGAGCTGAACGGCGTGCGCGAAGGGATCATCATCGCCGCGTCCGGCATGCTCGAAGCAGGCCGCATCCTGCACCACCTGCGGCACTCGATCGGACACCCCGAGGACTGTGTGCTCGCGGTCGGTTACATGGCCGAAGGCACGCTCGGCCGCAAGCTGATCGACGGGCACGAGCACGTGCGGATCTTCGGCGAGCGCTATGCAGTGCGCTGCAAGGTCCGCACGCTGCCCGGCCTGTCCGCGCATGCGGACTGGCGGGAGATCCTGACCAACGTGCAACACCTGGCGCCGGTGGTCCGGCGCGTGTTCGTCGTGCACGGTGAGGAAGGGCCGGCGACGAAGTTCGCTGACCGTCTCGAAGAGGCCGGGTTCCGCGAGGTCGTGGTCCCGGTGCACAAGCAGAAGTTCGAACTGTGAGACCACTTCGGATGCGCGTCCTGTTCCTGTCCGTGGCCTCGGCACTCGGCGCCTGCGCCGCGCCGCCGCCGCCCGTGCTGCCGACCTCGTCCGCCGCGTCGCGCGCGACGGACCTGGCGGGCCGCCACGGTCTGCCGGTGTTGACCGATGCGCCGAGCTCCGTCGAGTCGCCGCAGGACCCGCTGCAGACCGGGCAGCGACGCGATCGCGGCGAGCCGCGCGGTTCGTGGGGGGAGCGGGTGCAGGTCGACGCGTTCTGGATCCCGGGCTACTTCGCGACGATCGAGTCGGAGGTGAACGGCGTCGAAGTCCGCTCCGACCTCGATCCCGGCATGGGATTCGGCACGCGCGTGGCGGTCGGGAACGCGAACCAGAGCGCGGGCCTGCTGTATCTCGGCGGCTGGTTCGACGGCGACACGACGACCGGCGACGCGTCGTTGCAGTCGCTGTACCTGGACTTCGAGACGCGCGCGCAGCTCGCCGAGGGAGGCGGCAAGTTCCAGTTCACGGCCGGCGCGGGGCTCGGCGTGTCGCAGGCCTCGTTCGATCGCACGTTCGACGACGAGGTCGGCGGCTCCGCGCTGCTGCGCATGACGCTCGACTTCGCGCCGACGGAGCGCGCCGCGTTCACGGCCGGGCTCGGCGGGTTCATCCTCGGACATCCCGGTGAGACGCTCGGCTGGGGCTCGTTCCTGATCCTCGGTGGGCGGCTCAGTTTCTAGCCCGCAT
>CAZABP010000094.1:0-11858 GCA_964483245.1 uncultured candidatus Brocadiaceae bacterium
GATCCGGTCCGCAGAGACCAGCGCAGCGCCGGTCTCCCCGTCGCCGGTGACCACATTGACGACGCCGGGCGGCAGCTCCGCCTGCGCGCAGATCTCCGCCAGCGCGAGTGCTGTCAGCGGCGACGTCTCGGCCGGCTTCAACACGACCGTGTTGCCGCACGCGAGCGCCGGCGCCAGCTTCCAGGCCGCCATCAACAGCGGGAAGTTCCACGGCACGATCTGTCCGACGACGCCGAGCGGCTGCCTGGTCGCGCCGGCGAACGCGAGCGCGAGCTTGTCTGCCCAGCCGGCGTGATAGAAGAAATGCGCCGCCGCGAGCGGCACGTCGACGTCGCGCGACTCGCGGATCGGCTTGCCGACGTCCAGCGTCTCCAGCACCGCGAGCTCGCGCGCGCGCTCCTGGATCATCCGCGCGATCCGGAACAGGTAACGCCCGCGCGCCGCGCCGCCGATCCGCTGCCACGGCACCAGCGCCTTGCGCGCCGCGGCGACCGCGGCGGCGACGTCGGCCGCGCTCCCGTGCGCGAACTCCGCCAGCGTCTCGCCGGTGGCCGGATTCACGGTCGTCAGCCAGCGGCGGCTCTTCGGCGCGACCTGGCGGCCGCCGATCCACAGCCCGTAGCGCTCGCGCAGCGTGACGATCGCGGCGCTCTCCGGCGCCGGCGCGTAGTCCCAGCTCTTGCCGAACGACAGCTCCGGCCGGCTCGACTGCGTCTTCGTCTGGGTCGGGTCGCGCATGCTGCTCAATCCTTCCAGAACTCGCGCGGGCGCTGGTACACCCCGGTCTCGCGCCGGCGGATCTGCATCAGCAGATCGTCGACCAGCGTGCTGGCACCGAACCGGAACCGCTCCGGTGTCAACCAGTGATCCCCGGCCGTTTCGTGGACCAACACGAGGTAACGCAGCGCATCCTTCGCGGTGCGGATCCCGCCAGCCGCCTTGACCCCGACCAGCTGCCCGGTCGCGAGGTAGTGGTCGCGCACGCACTCGAGCAGCAGCAGCACGACCGGCAGCGTCGCCGCCGGTTGCACCTTTCCGGTCGACGTCTTGACGAAGTCGGCCCCGGCATGGATCGCGATCGTCGCCGCGCGCTGCACGTGGTCGTAGGTCGCCAGCTCGCCGGTCTCGAGGATCACCTTCAGCTCCGCGTCGCCGCAGGCCTGCTTGATCGCGGCGATCTCGTCGTGCACGGCGGCCAGCTCGCCGCGCAGGAACGCGCCGCGGTCGATGACCATGTCGATCTCCTGGGCGCCGGCGGCGACCGCGCGCCGCGTCTCCGCCAGCTTGAGGCTGCGGTCGGTGCGACCGGCCGGGAACCCGGTCGCGACCGACGCGACGCGGACGCTCGAGCCGGAAAGCGCGCGCACGGCGACCTCGACCAGGTCCGGGTACACGCAGACCGCGGCGCAGGACGGCAGGTCCGGGCGCCCCGGCAACGGATGGCGCGCCTTGTGGCACAACGACAGGACGCGGCCGGGCGAGTCACTCCCTTCCAGCGTCGTCAGGTCGGTCATCGCCAGCGCGAGCTTCAGGCCGGTCAGCTTCGCGCCGGCCTTGATCGAGCGCGTCGCGAGTTCAGCGGCGCGCGTCTCGAGCGCGATCGCGTCGACCGGATGCGCCCCCTCGAGCCAAGCCGCGCGCGTCATGCCGGACCTCGTGCGAAGCGGAACGGCCGCGGCAGCAGCTCTTCGATCGACGTCGCGACCACGTCGGTGCCGCTGCCGGCGAGCCAGATCGTCATCTCCGCGCCGAACTCGTACAGCACCTGCCGGCAGGCGCCACAGGGCGAGGCCGGCTCGGCGAGCGGCGTCACGACTGCGGCCGCGACGACGCGCCGCGCGCCACCGGCGACCGCCTGCGCGACCGCGTTGCGCTCGGCGCACATCGTGAGTCCGTACGACGCGTTCTCGACGTTGCAGCCGGCGAAGATCCGCCCGTCCTCGGCCAACACCGCTGCGCCGACCGGAAACTTCGACAACGGCGCATACGCGTGCACTGCCGCTGCCCGCGCGGCGGCGACGAGACGATCCCGCGCGTCGACCGACATCGCGCGCACTGTCCAGCTTGGGCCCCTGCCCGACAAGGGATATGACAGCGGCGATGCCCGACGACGCCCGCGCGCGCGACCAGGCTCTGGCCGAGCTGTGCCCGGGTTCCTCCGTGTTGATGGTCGGCGGGATCGCGGCGAGTGAGCTGGCGCGCCGGTATGGGACGCCGCTGTACGTGTTCGCAGCCGACGTGCTGCGGCGGCGGCTGGCGCGCGTCACGCAGGCGCTCGGTCCGCGCGTCGAGGTGCTGTACTCGCTGAAGGCGAATCCAAACGCCGCTGTCGTGCAGGTGCTCGCGACAGCCGGTGCCGGCGCCGAGGTCGCGTCGGCCGGCGAGATCCTGGTCGCTGCGCATGCCGGGGTCCCGGGGGCGCAGATGCAGTTCGCGGGGCCTGGCAAGACAGGGCACGACTTCGTCGCGGCGCATGCGCACGACGTCGCCTGTCTGAACCTCGAGTCGGACGCGGAGTACGAGGCGCTGCTCGCGTTTGCGCGCGCGCGTGGCTGGCGACCGGGGGTCGCCGTGCGCGTGCATCCGTCGTCGGCGCTGTCCGGCAGCCGGATGCGGATGGGCGGCACCGGGCAGAAGTTCGGCGTCGACGCAGGCGCCGTGCCGGACCTCGTGGCGCGGATCCGCAACGACGGGGTCTGCCGGCTGCTGGGACTGCACGTCTATGCCGGCACGCAGAGCTTCGACGCCGGCGGCTGGATCCAGAACGCGCGCGCGCTGCATGCGCTGGCGCGTGCGCTGGATCAGGGCGAACCGCTGCAGCTGAATCTCGGCGGCGGGTTCGGCGTGCCGTGCTTCAAAGGAGACGGCGAGCTCGACCTCGCCGCAGTCGGTGCCGGCGTGCAGCGGTTGATCGCCGAAGACGCACAACCGCGGCGGCGCTGGTTCGTCGAGCTCGGCCGCTATCTGACCGCACCTGCCGGCGTCTATCTGACGCGCGTGCTGTACGCCAAGCGTGCCGGCGGTCGCGATCACCTGATCCTGGACGGCGGACTCCACCACCACGGTGCAGCCGCCGGCCTCGGCAGCGTCGTGCGGCGGAGCTTCCCGATCGTCAAGGCGGACGCGTTGGACGCCGCGGCGACGATCACGGTCGCGTGCGGAGGTCCGCTCTGCACGCCGGCCGACGAGCTCGCGGCCGAGGCGGCGCTGCCGCCGGTCGCAGCCGGCGATCTGCTCGCCGTGTTGCAGTCCGGGGCCTACGGGCTGACGTTCGCTCCGGTCCTGTTCCTGAGCCATGCGTCGCCGGCCGAAGTCCTGGTCGACGGCGGGCGCTCGTTCGTGACGCGCGCGGCCGGCAGTCCGCAGGACGCACTCGCCGGGCAGCAGCTACCGGGACGGAGCTGACATGCTGCTGGCGCGGATCGAAGCCGCAACGCGCGGGCGCGGCTCCGCGCTGGCCATCGCCGACGAGCAACAGGCGGTCTCGTTCGCCGAGCTGCTCACCGCGTCGCGCGCCCGGGCAGCCGAGCTGCGCCGCGCCGGGTCCCCGCAGTTGATCCTGCTCGCGTTGCCGGGCGGTGCGGCGCTGACCATCTGGCAGCTTGCCGCGATCGAGAGTGGCGCGGTCGCCGCGCCGATCCCGGCCACGGCGACCGAGCACGAGCTGCGCCAGTACCTGCACGAGCTGACGCCGCAGCTGGCGATCGCGGCCGACCCTGCCTGCGCGCAGCGGATCCTGTCGATCGCGCGCGGCCCCTGCAGCGTGATCGGTGCGGACGAACCGGTGCCGCAGCTCGCAGGCTCTGCACCGCGGTTGCCGGAGGACGTGCGGCTGCTGCAGTTCACGTCCGGCTCGACGGCGCGGCCGAAGGGCATCCTGCTGACCGAGGCGAATCTCTGCGCCGATCTCGATGCACAGCAGGCGCACCTCGCGCAGTTCCACGGACGCAACGTGTTCCTGCCGCTGCCGCAGTTCCACGCGATGGGCAACGCGGTCGTGCTCGAACATCTCGCCGCGGGCAGTGGCGTCGTCTGCAGCAACCGGTTCGCGCCGGCCGAAGATCGGCGCCGGCTGCTCGCGCATGGCTGCGATCACGTCGCGACCAGTCCGCACTGGGTCCGGCTGTGGTGCGCGGTCGAGCGGCTGACGCCGGCGCGCACGCCGTTCCGCGGCTTCACGCTCGGCACGGCGAGTGTCGATCCGCCGCTGGTCGACGAGCTGCGCGCGTTGTGGCCGGACGCGCAGGTGCACGTCCGCTACGGCCTCAGCGAGGCGGTCGGCGCGCTGACGCGGCTCGACCTCGGGCCGGGCGAACTGCTGGCGCAACCAGGACTCGTCGGGCCACCGGTCCCCGGCGTCGAGCTGCGCGCGCCGTCGACCACCGACCAGGCACCGCGCGAGCTCGTCGTGCGCTGCGCGATGGCGGCGCGCGCGCAATGGCACGACGGCGCCGTGCATCCGCTGCTGGATCCGGATGGCTGGCTCGCGACCGGGGACTTCGGCCGGCTCGATGCGCACGGCAACCTGCACCTCGCCGGCCGCGCGTCGGCGTTCGTCAAGGTGCAGGGGCATCGCGTCAGCCCGTTCGAGATCGAAGCCGTGCTGCGCGCCGTCCCCGGAGTACAGGAAGCGGTCGTCGTCGGCATTCCGGATCGCGCGTCCGGCGCGCGGCTGGTCGCGTTCGTCGAACGCGCGGCTGCCGCCGAGGCACTCGACGTGGAGCGGCTGCGCGCCCATTGCGAATCCCACCTCGCCGCCTACAAGGTGCCGGCTCGTTTCGAGCTGGTTGCGCTGCTGCCGCGCACTCCGTCCGGCAAGCCGGACCGTCCCCGACTGCAATCGATCGCCGAACCATGTCCGCCGCCGAGCTGACCGACCAGATCACCGACATCGTCTCCCGCGTGATCCTCGAGAGCTCCGGCCGGATCCTCCGGCCGGCGCCGGAGGACCGGCTGATCGAGAAGGGCTACCTGGACTCGCTGAGCATGGTCAACCTCGTGCTCGCGCTGCAGCTCGACCTCGGCGTGCAGCTCGAGATCAACGACCTGAACGAGGAGACGTTCGGGTCGGTCGCGGCGATCACGCGGCTGGTCGAGGCGCGGCGGTGACACGCGCGGGCCGCGTGCTGGCTGCGCTGCTGCTGTGCTGCAGCGCGGGCCGCGCGCAGGTGCCGCAGTTGACCGAGACGCTGGCGGTCCCGTCGCTCGGGATCACGCTGCGCGCGCCGCGCGAGACGGTCGGACTGCCGGAGCTGTTGGTCGATTTCGAGCAGAGCAGCGTGCACGCGCGGTTCAAGATCCACGGCAGCACGCTGGTCGTGCACGGCTTCCCGCTCGCCGAAGCGCAGCGCCGTCCGCAGCAGGCGCGGGACTGGCGCGAGTGGGTCACCGAAATGGACCCCACGATCCGGGACCGCAAGTACCTGCAGAAGGGCGCGCGCGTCGAGCCAACCGGCCGCGGGACCGCCCATGCGTTGTGGGAGTTCAGCGACTCATCCGAGCTGGGCCCACCGATCCGCCGGATCGCCGCGCAGTACGACTTCGCCGACCGCACGGTCGTGATCGTGCAGCGCCTGCGGATGAAGCGCGACGAGGTGAATCCCGAGTGGGCGAAGCTGGTCCACGCGATCTTCGCATCGGTCGAACAGGTCGCGGATCTCCCGCCAGGCGACGTGGACGTGCGGCCGCCTGAGCCGGCGCTCACTGCGTCGTGGGCGCCGCTGTGGTCACAGGCGGAGCGATCGCTGCGGCACATGCCTACCTGGTCACTGCGCCGCGTCGGGCAGTCGCTGGTGCTCGCATCCAACGACACTCCGTACAGCAAGCGCGCGCGGGAGGATGACCAGGACATTGCGGCCAGCGCCGCGATGTTCGAAGCGACACGCCAGCTCGTCGTGTCCCTGCTGCCGCTGCTGGAGGACCAGGAGCAGCCGTTTCTGCTCCGGATCTGCGGCCGCGACTCCGTCAGCGACTTCGTCGGTCCGCAGCGCATCTTCTCGCCGACCAGATACAGCCATCGCGCACGAGAGCTGGTCACATCGGATCAGGCCGAGACCGCCAAGGTCCGTGAGCATGGCGCCAAGGCCGGGATCCTCGAACAGCAGTTGCACCGTCATCTCGGCGACCGTGAGGACGGATCGGCGAACCTGCCGCGCCCATGGCTGCTCAGCGGATACCACGCGTTCCTCGCCACTGCGACGCGCACCGTCGGCCGCGATTGGAAGATCGCGCACGACCGGGGCCGCTACCGGGAGCTGCGCAAGGCACTCGGCGACGATCTCGAGACGCCGCTGCAGCAGCTCCTGCTGACCAGCGACCCCGCGTTCAGCACGACGAACCGCGATCTGGCATACGCGCTGATCGAGTTCCTGCACGGCGACGGCCGCAAGCCGCGGGGCTGGCAGCCGGAGTGGAAACAGATCCCCGAGCGCTACCTGCGCACGCTGCGCGAGACGAAGGACCCGGCGAAGGCCCACGCCGCCGCATTCGATGACGTGGACCTCCGCACGTTCAGCCAGGCGCTGGCCGCCTGGGCGAAGCACCGCGCGCAGTAGCTGCCGGCGAGAATCCAGAGCGCTAGAGTCCAGCGCGGTCCGTCTGGAGGGATCTCCATGCGCAACGTACCGACCCGGTTTCTCGTCGAGGCCGCAGGCACCGCGGCGCTCGCGCTGTCCGTCATGACAGCCCCACTGCCGGCACAGAACCAGTGGCTACAAGCGCGTCTGCTGCAACCACGCGCGGGGCACGCGCTCGCATTCGACCCGGTCCGCGAACAGCTCGTGATGTTCGGGGGCGCCAATGTGGTCCCCCTGTCGGAAACATGGATCTACGACGGCAAGGACTGGGCCGAGCTCATGCCCCGAGCGCGACCCGGATCCCGTGTCGGGCATGCGATGGCCACCGATGCAGCGTCGCGCTCGGTGCTGCTGTTCGGAGGGCAGTGGAACGGCACGCCGCTCGGCGACACCTGGAGCTGGAACGGTTCCGACTGGCGCAAGCGCGATCTGCGCATCGTGCCGATCTCGCGGTTCGGACATGCGCTGGCGACGGACGGGATGCGCAAGCGGGTCGTCATGTTCGGCGGCACGGCGGTCAACCACGGCAACGCGTACTACGAACTGGCGGATACATGGGAATGGGACGGCGAGTTCTGGTTCCCCATGCAAGCGGGCATTGCCCCGCGCGCACGCACAGGACATGCGATGGCGTTCGACCCGCTGCGCCAGCGCGTCGTCCTGTTCGGCGGCATCGGCGGCGACACTGCATTCGGCGACACGTGGGACTGGGACGGTGCGCGCTGGACCCAACGGACGCCGAAGATGTCGCCGACCGCGCGACACGGACATCGGATGGCGTTCGACCCGGTGCGGGGAACGATCGTGCTGTGGGGAGGCGCGGACGAGGCGGTCTGGGAATGGGATGGCACGGACTGGTCGATGCGCCGGCCGACCTCCGGACCCGGCCCGCGCCAAGGAGCCGCGATCGCCTTCGATGTGCGGAGCCGGCAGATCGTGCTGATCGGGGGTGCGAACTCAGGCGGGACCCTGGGCGACACCTGGCATCTGCGTGGCAACCGCTGGCGACTCCAGCATCCAACCACATCCCCGACCGCGCGGCTGTCACCGGCGATGGTTTCCGATCCGTCCGGCGGAGTACTGCTGTTCGGCGGCTCCTCGGGAGCCGGGTTCCAAGCAGAGACCTGGACGTACTCGAGCGGTCGATGGCAGCTCCATGCGTTGGCCACGGCTCCACAGGCGCGCCGGCTGCACGCGCTCGCCCCCGATCCTGCCGGGCGCGGGGTCCTCTTGTTCGGCGGAGAGTCCGACAGTGGCCCCCGCGACGACAGTTGGATCTGGCGCGGGAGGACCTGGGTAGCCGCGAACACGACGTCCCGACCGCCGGCACGTAGTGGTCATGCGATGGCGTTCGATCCCACCCGCCGTCGCGTGGTGTTGTTCGGCGGCTGGAACCAGACCGCGCTGGCCGATACCTGGGAGTGGGACGGGCGCGATTGGCAACGATCGACGCCGCCCGCGAGTCCGACGGCGCGGGCCTGGCACGTCATGGCATTCGACGCTTCACGCAACCGCGTGTTGTTGTTCGGCGGCTGGGACGGCGCAGCCTGCGGCGATACCTGGGAGTGGGACGGAATCACATGGACCCGACTCACTGCGCCGACGAGCCCGCCCCCGCGCTGGCTGGCGGCGATCACCTGCGACGACCAGCGCCGGCGCGTGGTCCTGCATGGTGGCAGGTCGGACACCGTCCGCCTGCACGACACCTGGGAGTGGGACGGAATCCGTTGGGAACTGCAGCGGCCGACTGCGGATTCACGCGCCCGCCATGCCGTGGCATTCGATCGGAGCCGCGGCCAGGTCGTCATGTTCGGTGGCGAGGCCGATGCCCCGGGGGCTCTGTGGCTGTACGGGAGCCCGGCCGCGGCCAGCGCCGAGGCGTACGGGTTCGCCTGCGCCGGCACGAGCGGACCAGCCGTGTTGACGAGCCGGTTGCCGTATCTCGGCAGCTCGAACTTCCGTTTCGAGCTCGGCACTGCGCGTGCGCAGTCGCTGTGCATGTTCGGCCTGGCGACGGCGCCCGATTCGCTCCCAGTCGGCAGCGGTTGTTCGCTGTACGTGAAGCCGCCGATCGTTCCGCTCCTGGCGGTTACGAACCCGCACGGGTTCGCGCAGAGCGCGATCCTGCCGATCCCCTATGCACCTCAGCTGCGCGGCGCGCGGCTGTACGCACAGGCGTTCACGCTCGATCCTGCCGTGCCCGTGCTGGGGATCGGCTTCAGCAACGGGATCGCCGCACGACTGGGCGACTGACGCCCGCGCTACGGCAACAACGCCCGCAGCATCGGCGGCAGCGGCTCGCCTGTCTTCTGGCAGGGATCGCAGGTGCGCGGCGAGAACTCGCGGTTGCAGACCAGGCAGCTGCGCAGCTGCGCACGCGCGAGCTCCAGATCGTCCAGCTCGGCGCGCAGCTGCGCGATCCGCGACTCCACCAGCTCCGCCTGCTTGTCGAGCAGCGGGCGCAGGCCAGCGAGCAGCTCGGCGCCGCTCTTGGGCGCCTGCGGCACCAGTGTGCGCGCGATCTCCTCGAGCGACAGGCCGAGCGATTGCAGGCGCTGGATCGCCAGCATCCGGTCGAGCTGCGGGCGCCGATAGAAGCGGAACCCGCCTTCGCTGCGCTTGGCGGGGGTCAGCAGTCCGAGCTCCTCGTAGTAGCGCAACGTGCGCAGGTTCGTCCCGGCCAGCCGGGCAAACTCACCGATCTGCAGGAGCTCTTCGGATTTCGGTGCGGACATCGTCAGGGGTCTCATGGCCTGGTCCCGTGCTGGGTCATCCAGCGGCATGCGAGCAACAGGGTTCGGCGGCGAGCGCGAGCCCGCCGCGCAACAACAGGACGAGCGCGGCCGCGGTCAGCAGCACGCGCTGCAGGCGCAGCACACCAACCGGCGACAGCCGGCCGGACCACCACGCCAGCGGAACTTGCGCCGCCACGAGCGGCAGCGCGGAGCCGGACGCGAAGCCGAGCATCGTCAGGGCCCCACCGCCGGCACTGCCAGCAGCGAGCGCCGCGGCGTAGACGCCGACCAGCAACCCACAAGGGAGCAACGGCGTCAGCAGGCCGACGCCGGCGGCGCGCGCGAAGCGCGGCAACCGGAACACGGCGCGGAACCACCGTCCGACCAGCGGCAGGCCGGCGAGCACCGACATCCGGCCGTGGCCGAACAGCGCAAAGCCGAGCAGCGCAGCCGCGAGCACGAAGCTGACCAGCGCGCCGCCCGGCAGCACGCCGCCGAGCCCGAGCACGCCGCCGATCCCGCCGGCCGCGAGTCCGGCCAGCGCATAGCCCGCGAGGCGGGAGACCTGATAGACGCCGGCGCTGGCGCCGCCGCCGTGGCAGGCAGCGAGCGGGCCGCACATGCCTGCGCAGTGCAGACCGTTCAGGATCCCGAACACGAAACTCTCGGCGAACATGCGGCATTGAGGCGGCGGATGCGGACCCGCGCGCCTGTGCTCCTCACGCAACCCGCGGCTGTTCCGACTATTTCGAAGCCCCGGCAGTGCCGGCACTGCTCCGAGCCGGTACCGGACGGCATGCCGGGTGGGTTCTGCTGCCGCGGCTGCGAGGCGGTGCATGCCCTGCTGCACGAGCACCGGCTGGATCGGTACTACGAGCTCGGCCGGGGCGCCCCGATCGGCGACGTGCCGCGGCCAGGACGTCACGACTGGCTGCCGGACCTGGAGCGCGCGGCGCTGCCAGTCGGCAATGCGCGGCGGCTCGCGCTCGACGTGCAGGGGATCCGCTGCGCTGCCTGCGTCTGGGTCCTGCAGGAGCTCTGGCAGCGCCAGACCGGCGCGCTGCGGATCGAGCTGAACCCGGCCGTCGGGCAGGTCACGCTGCTGTACGACCAGGCATCCACGACGCTGCGCGGGTGGATCGATGCGGTCGAACGGCTCGGCTACCGCGTCGGTCCACCGACCGCCCGCAGCCGGGATCGCAGCCTGCTGGTGCGCATGGGGGTCTGCATCGCGCTCGCGATGAACGCGATGCTGTTCGCGATCTCCGGCTACTTCGGGCTCGACGCGGAAGGGGGCGCGTTGAGCCGGTTGTTCAGCTGGTTGTCGTTGGCGATCGCGACGGCCGCCGTGCTGGTCGGCGGGCCGGTGTTCTTCCGCGCCGCGCTCGGCGGGCTGCGCTCGCGCGTGCTGCACCTCGATCTCCCGATCTCGCTCGGAATCCTGCTCGCGTACGGCGGCTCGCTGCACGAGTTCCTGTCCGGCGCGAGTGCGGGCTACTTCGACACGGTGACGGTGTTCGTCACGCTGATGCTGGTCGGGCGCTGGCTGCAGCAGCGCGCGATCGAACGCAACCGGGACTTCCTGCTGCGCAACGACGGCGTCGATCTGCTGCGGGTGCGGCGGCTGGCCGGCGGCGAGGTGCAGGAGGTGCGCGTCACCGAAGTGGCGGCCGGGGACCTGTTGCTGCTGGCACCTGGCGACCTCGTGCCGGTGCGCGCGGAGCTGCTCGAGCGCAGCGGCTCGTTCTCGTTGGACTGGATCTGCGGGGAATCGGTTCCGCGCGAGTTCGCGGCCGGCGCCGAGCTGCCGGCCGGTGCGTTCCACGCGGGCGATATGCCGCTGCGCGCACGGGCGCGCGCCGACGCCGAGAGCTCTGGGCTGCTGCGGTTGCTGCGGACGCCGGCGCAGGAGAAGGGCGAAGCGGCGCGCGGCACGCGGTTCTGGACCCGGCTGAACCGGCTCTACGTCGCGGTGGTCCTGTTGCTCGCCGCAGCCGGAGCCACGCTCTGGTGGTTGCGCGAGCCGGCGCGCGCGATCGAAGTCGCGGTCGCGATCCTGGTCGTGACCTGTCCGTGCGCGATCGGGATCGCGTTGCCGCTGGCGTTCGACCTGGCGCTGGCGCGGCTGCGGCGCAGCGGGATCTACGTCCGCACGGCCGGTTTCCTCGACAAGGCGGCGCGCATCCGCAAGGTGCTGTTCGACAAGACCGGCACGCTGACCTGGGGCGAACTGCAGGCGGAAGTCCTGCGCGAGCCGCCGGCGGAGCTGCGGGATGTCGCATACTCGATGGCGGCGAGCAGCAACCACCCGGTCGCGCGCGCGGTCGCGGCGGCGCTGCGTGCGCGGGGTGCCGGATTCGTCGCCGAGCTGGCCGTGCGCGAGCTGCCGGGACGCGGGCTCGAGGCGCAGCTCGGGACCCGGCAGTTCCGCCTCGGTTCGCCGGCGTTCGTGCTCGGCGATGCCAGGGAGCAGCGCGGCCTCACGGCCGCAACGAATGGGTCGACCGCGCGCCGCGCGGTCGACCCCGCGCCCCGCGGCCGCGCAGCC
>CAZABP010000095.1:0-10121 GCA_964483245.1 uncultured candidatus Brocadiaceae bacterium
GCGCCGTCGCCTTCTCATTGACCGTGGACACCCACACGAACGTCAGGAGAGCCGGTTATCTGGATGGCCTGCGCAATCCGCGCATCATGGCGATCAAGGCGAAGGCGGAGTCGGACCTGCGGGCCGCCGTCGCCCAGGATCCCAAGCTGCAGGAGAAGTACGGCGACGCCTGGGACAAGATCGCCGAGCTGCAGGCGCAGAAGGTCGACCTGCAGGGGGATCGCGAGAAGGGCCGCGAGCTGCAGAAGCTCGAAGCCGAGCAGAACAAGCGGATCGGCGAGGCCTGCTTCGCGGTCTACGGCACGTCGATCCCGCCGGATGCGACGTTCACGCTGCGGCTGAGCGACGGCGTCGTGAAGGGTTACGCGATGAACGGCACGGTCGCGCCGTACTTCACCAGCCTGTACGGGCTGTTTGCGCGCCACACCGAGTTCGGCGGCGTGCATCCGTTCGACCTGCCGCGGATCTGGCTCGAGCGCGAGGACAAGCTGGACCTGCGCACGCCGTTCAACTTCGTCGCGACCTGCGACATCATCGGCGGCAACTCCGGCTCACCGGTCATCGACCGCGACCTGAACGTCGTCGGCCTCGTGTTCGACGGCAACATCGAGATGCTCGGCAACAACTACGTGTTCGACGACGAGGTCTCGCGCTCGGTGAGCGTGCACCCGGCGATCATCATCGAGTCGCTGCGCAAGATCTACGGCGCCGGCAAGCTGGCGGACGAGCTGGAGAAGAACGGCGCGCGGCAGCAGTGACGCGCGCGGGGTTGCGCGGCGTCAGCCGAGCAGCCCCGCGATCACGGCGACGTCGACGACGTCTTCAGCGCTGCAGCCGCGCGAGAGGTCCATGCACGGCCGGGCGAGGCCCTGCAGCAGCGGGCCGAACGCGCGGAAGCCGGCGAGCCGCTCGGTGATCTTGTAGGCGATGTTGCCGGCCCCGAGATCGGGGAACACGAACACGTTGGCGTCGCCGCGCACGCGGCTGTCGGGAGCCTTGCGCGCGGCGATCTCCGGCACGACCGCGGCGTCGAACTGCAGCTCGCCGTCGGCGGCGATCTCGGGAGCGAGCGACTGGAACATCTGCGCCGCATCGCGCACGCGCGTGACGCTCGGGTGCTCGGCGCTCCCCTTGGTCGAGAACGACAGGAACGCGACGCGCGGCGCTGCGCCGGTCAGCCGTTCGTGGTTGCGCGCGGTCGCCAGTGCGATCGCCGCGAGCTGCTCGGCATCCGGCTCCGGCACGACCCCGCAGTCGGCGTAGCTGTAGGCGGTCTCGCCACGCACCAGCAGGAAGAACGAGCTGACCAGCGGGATCCCGGGGGCCGTGCCGACGCAGGTCAGCGCGGCGCGGATCACCTCGCCGGTCGCATGCGCGGCACCGGCGACGCAGGCATCGGCGTGCCCGAGCCCGACGAGGCCGGCCGCGAAGTACAGCGGCTGCACCGCCAGCGCGCGCGCGGCGGCGGCGTCGATCCCCTTGTGCCGGCGGCGCTCGTGGATCCGCGCCGCGACCGCGTCCAGCCGCGGGTCGGCGTGCGGCTCCGGGACCCACACGACGTCGGCGAGCTGCTGCTGCGCGAGCATCGCCCGCGCCTGCGCGATCCGGGCGTCGCCGGTCTCCGGCAACACGATCCGCGGGCGGCGCGCGCGCGCGCGCTCCCGCAGCGCCGCGACCAGCGGCGACGGCGGAGGGTCGGTCCGCCCATGACCTGGCGCCGCGTCGCCGCGCGTGGGGCGGTTCAGATCTCGACCTCCAGCTCGAGCAGCGCGAGGCCGTGCGTCTTGCCCTGGGCGTCGGTCTTCAGGCTCGCGCTGCCACCGCCGCCGAGGCTGTCGCCGAGCAGGAAGTTCAACGCCAGCAGGTTCGGCATCTCGTAGCGCACGACGTCGCCGTGGCAGATCGCGCCGAAGTGACGCTTGACCACTTCCGGCGTCAACACGCGCCGCAACGTCTCGTAGTGCTCGCGCGTGGCGACGAAGATCCCGACGTTGCTGCCGTCCCCTTTGTCGCCCGAGCGCGCATGCGCGATCGTGCCGAGTCGGACCTTCGCCATCAGACGGTCTCCACGGTCACGCGCGTGCGGACCTTGCGCTTGTCGATCAGCGCCGGCCAGTAGCCGACGATCTCGGTCGCCTTCGGACGCCCGCCGGCGAACCCGGTCACGCCCGGCGGTCCGCTGGTGACCAGCGGCACGATCTCCATGCCGAACCGGTCGACCTTGCGGCGGTCGGGATGCTTGACCCCCAGGCGCAGGACGACTTCGGGCGGATCGATCGACGGCGTGATGCCGGCATGGCAGACGCCGGTCCCGAGCAGTTCGACGAGCTTCTGCTCCGGCGTGAACTCGACGCCATCCAGCGCGAGCCGCCCGAACACGATGTCGGCGCACAGCTTCGCCTTCGCCGTCGCATCCGGTCCGCTGACCGTCAACTGGCCGGCCGCCTTCCAGCCATCGGCGAAGCTGATCGAGACCTTGTAGGTCGGCGTCGGCGCGGCGCCGCGGATCCCGGTCACGCGCACGCGGTCCGGTCCGCGCTGCGCGAGTTGGATCGACGTGAAGTCGGCGATGCAGTCCGGGCCGAGATAGCGCCGTGGATCGCCCATCTCGTACAGCAGCTGCGAGGCGACGGTCCGCTCGTCGAGCCGCCCGCCGGTGCCGGCATGTTTGGTCACGTCGAACGTCCCGTCCGCGCGCGCCTCGATGATCGGATAGCCGATCCGCACGAAGTCCTCGACCTCGCGCCAGCCGGTGAAGTTGCCGCCGCTGCACTGCGCGCCGCACTCGACGATGTGCCCGGCGATCGTCGCCGCGGCCAGCTTGTCGTAGTCGTCGTCGCGCCAGCCGAACTCGTGGAGCAGCGGCCCGGCCACCAGCGCCGGGTCGGTGATCCGGCCGCCGATCACGATGTCGGCGCCGGCCGCCAGGCAGTCGGCGACCGCGCGGGCGCCGATGTAGACGTTCGCGCTCAGCACGCGGTCGAGCACCGGCGCCAGCGGCGCACCGGTGTCCAGGTTGCGGAACTCCTCGCCGGCCGCGATCAGGTCGGGAAGCTGGTCCAGGATGTCGTCCCCTTCGACGATGCCGACGCGCAGCCCGCGGATCCCTTGCTCGCGCGCCAGCGCCAACACGGCCCGCAGGCAGGCCTGCGGATTCACGCCGCCGGCGTTCGCGACGACCTTGATCTTCTTCGCGACGAGCTCCGGCAGGATCCGCTGCAGCAGCGCGACGAAGTCGGTCGCGTAGCCGGCCTCGGGGTTCCGGCTCTTCTGCTTCTGCATGATGCTCATCGTCACCTCGGCGAGGTAGTCGAGCGTCAGGTAGTGCAGCGGCCCTTCGCGGACCAGGCGGACCGGCCCGAGGATCGAATCCCCCCAGAAGCCCTGTCCGTTCGCAATCAGGATCTCGTCACGCATCGTCGAGTCGGCGCGGCGCAGCATAGCCCTGGGGCCAGCAGCCGCATAAACCGTGGGGCATGCACCCGCCGCCGCTGTCCGGACCGCGCGAGCGTGTCTTCCTGCTGCTCGCGGGGTTGTTCATCGCGGCGCTGATCGTCTGCAATCTGATCGCGAACCGGTTCGTGGCGGTCGATCTCGGGTTCAAGGTGTTCGAGGTCTCGGCCGGCATCCTGCCGTATCCGGTCACGTTCCTCGTCACCGACGTGCTGTCGGAGATCTACGGCAAGCGGCGCGCGAACCAGGTCGTCTGGATCGGGTTCGTCGTCTCGCTGTTCGTGCTCGGCGTGTTGTGGCTCGCGATGCAGTTCCCGGCCGTGCCCGGGTCGCGGATCGACGATGCCGAGTACTTCGAGATGTTCGGCAACTCGTGGCGGATCGTGTTCGCGTCGATGACCGCGTATCTGGTCGCGCAGCTGGTCGACATCCGGCTGTTCCATTTCTGGCGCCGGCTGACCGACGGGCGCCATCTGTGGCTGCGCAACAACGCGTCGACGATCGTTTCGCAGCTGGTCGACACCGTGCTGGTCGTCTGCGTCTTGTTCGCCGGTGATCCGCAGTGGCCGACGGAGCGGATCGTGGGGGCGATCGTCGACGGGTGGCTGTTCAAGACCCTCGTCGCCCTAGCGGACACGCCGTGGTTCTACGCGGCCGTGTTCGCGTGCCGCCGCTGGCTCCCGGACGCGCTGCCGGCGCGTCCGTGAGTGGCATGGATCCGGCTCAGCTCCGGCGCCGGATCGGCGGGCGAGACGGCGGCTGTGGCTTCGCCGCGCGCGGCGGTGGCTCGCGCAGCGACGGTGGCACCGGGATCGGCGGCGGCGTCTGCGCGCGCTCGGCGTCGTCGTCGCGGATCTGGGTCGGCGCCGCGGCGCCCACGAGCTGGCGCGCCTTGCCGGTCACGACCTGCACGCCCGGCAGCTTGGTCAGGTCGGGGGCGGCATCGCCGACGATCTGGTTCGTCTGCGGCGAGGGCCGCGCCCGTGCCGGCTGTGGCTGCGGGCGTGCCGGCTGCGTGGGCGCTGGTGCCGGATTCGCCGGAGTCCGCCTCGGCGTGCCCTGCGGCGCGGGTTGCTGCGCCTGCGGCTGGCGTTGCTGCGGCGCGTTCGGGTTCGGGTTGGGGTTCGGGTTCGGGTTCGAAACCTGGTTCGGGTTCGGCTTCGCCGTCAGCCGTGGGCGTTGCAGCTGCGGCGTGGCCTGCTGGCGCGGGGCCTGGGCGGCGGCTGCCGGTGTCGCTTGCGCCGGCGCAGCCTGCGGTCGGGCCGTCGGCGCTTGCGCGCTGGCCGGTGCGCGGCGCGCACCCGGAGCGGGCTGGCGTGCTTCCGGATGAGCTTCTGCACGCAGGTTCGGGCGCGGGCGCGGCGTCGCCGCGCGGGCGGCTTCGACGGCCGGAGTCGGTGCCGCGACCGGCGCGGGCGCCGTCGCGCCGGGGCCCCGCAGCAGATTGCCGAGCTCGTTGCGGCGGAGTGCGAGCGTGCGTCCAAGCAGACGGGACGACACGAACAGCGGCGCCACGACCAGCGGGCCGATCACGGAGACCTGCAGATAGAAGTGGCTGCCGGCTGCTGCGATCCCGGCGATGGCCGCCGGCAGGAACAGCAGCGCGCTGAACCCGGCTGCGCCGAGGTAGCGCTTGCCGCCCTTGACGATGGCGCCGAACAGCACGTTCGGTGACAGCGCTTGCCAGTCGCCGCGCAATTGGCGCAGCGCGAGCGCCATCGGCAGCAGCAGGGCGCCGACAGCCGCGGCGCACAACGTGGCGCCGATCGGACCGCCGAGCAGCGGCAGCGCGATCGCCGGCCCGAGCAGCAGCGAGAACAGCACGGACACGTCGAGCAGGAAGCGCGCGGCGTCGCCGAACAGCGTGCCGGCATCCGGGATCGGCGGTGGATCATCGATCCCTTCGGCCGACTCGACGAGGATGCGGCGGCCGAGTGCGCCGACGATCCCGAGCACGGTCAGCCCCGGCAACATCGCGATCGCCGGGAACACGAAGATCGGGCTGCCGGCGGTCAACACGCCGCCGAGCCCGACGACCAGTGGGAACGTCAGCGTCGCAACGACCACCGTCAGCGGCATGTGGTCGAGGAACAGGAAGCGCAGCGCGTCGACCGTCTCCTCGAGGATCGACGTCCGCTCGACGAACACCCGCGCCGGAGGCTCCGGCGCGGCGGCTGCTTCGTCGACGCTCAGGATCCCCCGGCGCACGAGCAGCGCGCGCAGGCGCTTCTGCTCGAACGGATCGAAGATCTCACGAAACGCGCGCCTGGCTTCGTCGTGCAGACCGAGATCGGCGCAGACCCTGACCAGGTCGCGCCAGGTCGCCTCGGTGGCCATGCCCTGCTCGACGGCCCGGTGCAGGGACGCATAACGCATCTGCGGCGAAGGCTCCGGCAGCGGAGCGCTGACATGTTCGATGTTCAAGGATCCCCCTGTGCGCGTTGCGACGTTGGTGGCATCGGACCGTCGTCTTCTCTCTCTCTCGCTCTCGCGGCAGGTTGTCGGAACGCTGCACAGCCGGCTTGAGCGCAGGGGTCCAGGGTTTGGACTTCCGCTGCGGCGTGCGCGAGGGGAGAGCGATCAGGCCGATGCGGCCGCCGCGTCCCGGTGGTGCCTCAGAGGCTGTTCCCAACTCCCCGCTGCGTTCGGCCGGCTGCGGCAGCCGCCGGACTGCGTCGCGCCTCCTCGACGTATCTCCTGGATAGGCCTGCGTCGGCGCTCCTTGCCGGCGACCGCCTCGCTCGGCCTCGGCGCGACGCGGGGAGTTAGGAACAGCCTCTCAGACCGGGACTCGCACTGCTGGGACGCGCAGGACGTGTGCTACGAAGCGACCGCTTCGATCTTCTTCTGCAGCTCGCCCGACTGGTACATCTCGAGCGCGATGTCGGAACCACCGATCAGCTCGCCGCCGACGAACAACTGCGGCGTCGTCGGCCAGCCGGAGTAGTCGACCAACGCCGGGCGGATCGAGGCGTCGTCGAAGATGTTGACGACCTCGAACGGCTGCCCGATCCGGCGCAGGATCTCGATCGCGCGGTGCGAGAAGCCGCAGACCGGCTGCTCCTTGGTCCCCTTGGCGAATACGACCACCTTGTGGCGGGTCACGACGTTCTGGATGTCATCCTTGGTCCACATGGCGGGTGCTCAACTCTTGGGGGTCTGGATCTGGATCTCGACGGCGTGGATCGTCGTCGTCAGGTGCTCGCCGAGGGCGCGATGCACGAGCTTGTGCTGCGCGATGCGGCTGAGCCCGGTGAAGGCTGGGGAGCTGACCAGGATCCGGAAGTGATCGGAAGTCCCGGTCAGGTCCTGGACCTCGGCCTGGGCGCCGGGGATCCCGGCCTCGACGAGGCGGCGGACTTCTTCGGTGGTCAACATCGGGGCAGCGTGCAGCGCGGCGCAGGGAATAGGTGGCGCCGCCGTCACGATCAAGCGCCGGCCCTTGAGCGGCACCCTGCCGGCCCCCATCCTCTGCGACCCGATGAAGGTCCTCTTGTGCCGCCCCCGCGGGTTCTGCGCCGGCGTCGAGCGTGCGATCGAGATCGTGCAGCGCGCGATCCGGAAGTTCGGCGCGCCGATCTACGTGCGGCACGAGATCGTGCACAACCGCGTCGTCGTCGACGACCTGACGGCGCAAGGGGCGGTGTTCGTCGACGAGCTGCGGGATGTGCCGGCCGGCGCGCACGTGATCTTCTCGGCGCATGGCGTCGCGCCGGCGGTCTTCGCCGAGGCGGACGGGCTGCAGCTGCACACGATCGACGCGACCTGTCCGCTGGTGACCAAGGTGCACGTCGAGGCGCGGCGGTTTGCGCGCGCCGGCTGCACGATCCTGCTGATCGGGCATCGGGAGCACGTCGAAGTCGAGGGGGTCGTCGGCGAAGCACCGGACCGGACGCTGGTCGTCAGCACGCCGGCCGAGGCGGCGGCGGTGCAGGTGCCGGACCCGGAGCGGGTCGCCGTGTTGACGCAGACGACGCTCAGCGTGGACGAGGCGGAGCAGGTGCTGCGCGTGTTGCGGCAGCGGTTCCCGGCCCTGCGGATCCCGCGCAAGGAGGACATCTGCTACGCGACGACGAACCGGCAGATGGCGGTCAAGGCGCTGCGCGGACAGGTGGATCTGTGGCTCGTGATCGGGGATCGGACGAGCTCCAACAGCAACCGTCTGCGCGAGCTCGGCGAGCAGAGCGGCGTGCCGGCGCGGCTGCTGCTGGACGCGGGTGAACTGGATCCGGTCTGGCTCGCCGGCAAGCAGACGGTCGGCGTGACCAGCGGGGCTTCGACGCCGGAGGTCAGCGTGCAGGCGGTCGTGCAGCGCCTGCGCGAGCTCGGCGCGGATGAGGTGACCGAGGTGGACGGCGCGATCGAGGCGATCGAGTTCGCGCTGCCGGCGGCAGTGCGCTAGCGCGCGATGCGCATCGGCCTCTGCCAGATCAACACGACGGTCGGCGACTTCGCCGGGAACCGCGCGCGGATCGAGCAGGCCGTGGCCGACGCGCGCCGCGGCGGTGCGCAGCTCGCGGTCGTGCCGGAGCTGGCCATCTGCGGCTATCCGCCGGAGGACCTGCTGCTCCGCCAGGCGTTCCTGGCCGACCACGATCGCTGCCTGGCGGAGCTGGCGGCGAACCTGCCGCCGGACATTGCGGTGTTGGTCGGCTGCGTCGAACGGAACGAGCGCGTCGAGCGCGGCGGCCGGCAGCTGCACAACGCGGTCGCGCTGATCGACGACGGAATCGCGCGCATCGTGGCGCGCAAGAGTCTGCTCCCGACCTACGACATCTTCGACGAGTCGCGGTACTTCGAGCCGTGGCGCGAGCCGCAACGGAATCTGGTGCGGATCGCCGGCCGGACGGTCGGCGTCGTCGTCTGCGAAGACGGCTGGAACGACCCGATGTTCTTCCGCGAGCGGCTGTATCCGCTCGATCCGGTGCAGTGCGTGGTCGATGCCGGCGCCGAGCTCGTCGTGAACCTGTCGGCGAGTCCGTGGGATGCCGGCAAGGACCGGCTGCGGCGCGAGATGGTGCGCGCGGCGGCGAAGCGGCACGGGCTGCCGGTCGTCTACGTGAACCAGGTCGGCGGCAACGTGGCGTTGCAGTTCGATGGCGGTTCGATCGCTGCGAAGCCGGAGGGACTGGCGTTCGCGCCGCGGTTCTTCGCCGAGGCGGTCGAGGTCGTCGATACGGATGTCGCTTGGCGGGTCGAGGCGCAGGAGCCCCCGATCGAGGAGATGCACCACGCTGCGCTGGTGCAGGGGATCCGCGACTATTGCGGCAAGTTCGGGCTGCCGCGCGTCGTCGTCGGCCTGTCCGGCGGGATCGACAGCGCGCTGGTCGCGACGCTGGCAGTCGATGCGCTCGGCAGTGACGCGGTGACCGGGCTCGCGATGCCGTCGCGGTTCAGCAGTGATCACAGTCTCGAGGATGCGCAGGCGCTGGCGCGCAACCTCGGCATCCGCTGCGACGTCGTGCCGATCGAGCCGCCGTTCGCGGGCTTCGAAGTCGCGCTCGAGCCGCTGTTCCGCGGCAGCGAACCGGGCGTCGCCGAGGAGAACCTGCAGGCGCGCGTGCGCGGGACGCTGTTGATGGCCTGCGCCAACAAGTTCGGCGCGATCGTGTTGAACACCGGCAACAAGAGCGAGTTCGCGGTCGGGTACTGCACGCTGTACGGCGACATGTGCGGCGCGCTGTCGGTGCTCGGGGATCTGTACAAGACCGAGGTGTACGCGCTCGCGCGCTGGCTCAACCGCGAGCGGGAGCGGATCCCGCGGCGTTCGATCGAGAAGCCGCCGTCGGCCGAGCTGCGCCCCGACCAGCGCGACACCGATTCGCTGCCGCCGTACGAGCGGCTGGACCCGGTGCTGCGGTTGCTCGTCGACGAGGAGCTCGGCGTCGCCGAGACCGCCGAGCGCACCGGGATCGAAATTGCCGAGGTCGCCGCGCTGTTCGCGCTGGTGCAGCGCAACGAGTTCAAGCGCTTCCAGGCTGCGCCGGCGCTCCGGCTGACGGATCGTTGCTGGGTCGGGCGTCGGGTGCCGATCGCGCACCGCTACGTTCGCGAGAGAGGCTCCGTATGAAGTCGCCCTGGCTCCCGTGCCTGTTGCTGTTGGCCGGCTGCGCGAGCGGCGCGGCGCACGACGAAGACGACGACGCCGCGCGGCCGCTCGCGCAGCCGGCCGTGTTCCAGCTCGACGACGTGCTCGCGGAACGTGCGCGCCTGGGGCAGCCGTACCACGAGTTCTTCACCGGGCGCGAGCTGAAGACCGCCGTTTACGTGCTGCCCGAAGGTGCGACCGACATGCAGCAGCCGCACGCCGAGGACGAGCTGTACGTAGTCCTGTCCGGCCGCGCCCGCTTCCAGTGCAACGGTCACGACCAGCAGGTCACGCGGGGCAGCGTGCTGTTCGTGCCGGCGCAGGCCGTGCATCGCTTCCACGCCATCGAGCAGCGCCTCGAGCTGCTCGTGATCTTCGCGCGCTGACCGCAAGCGGTACACCGCGTCTCTGCGACTCCGTCCGTCAGTTCGCGCGTGGAACCTCGCACCAAGTGATGGAGTTCGTCTCTGAGACCGCGTGTACCGCTTCGCGCGCGAAGGTTCGCGCCAAGTGACGGACGGAGTCTCAGAGACCCTGTGTACCGCCGCGGAAGACCGGGTTGGTGCGGCGGGTCTCGCCG
>CAZABP010000096.1:0-9800 GCA_964483245.1 uncultured candidatus Brocadiaceae bacterium
CGGAGACGGTGCAGGCGGTCTTCGTAGGGCTGGCCGTTGCCTGCCGGCAGAACGGCTGCGCGTTGATCGGCGGCGAGTCCGCCGAGATGCCGGGCGTCTACCAGGACGGCGAGATGGACGTCGCCGGGACGATCGTCGGCGCGGTTCCGCGGGACCGGGTGCTGGACGGATCGGCAGTGCGCGTCGGTGACCGGCTGATCGCGCTTGGCTCGTCCGGCCTGCACACGAACGGCTACTCGCTGGCGCGGCGGATCCTCGACACGGCAGGGCTGGATCTCGGCGCGCGGCCGCCGGAGCTCGGCGGTGCAACGCTGGCGGAAGCGCTGCTGGCCTCGCATCGCAGCTACCTGGCTCCGCTGCAACCGCTGCTCGACGCCGGCGAGATCCACGCGATGGCGCACATCACCGGCGGCGGGCTGCAGGACAACCTGCCGCGCGTGCTGCCGGTCGGGACCGCGGCGCTGGTGTCGCGCCAGCAGATGCCGCGGCCGCCGATCTTCGACCTGCTGATCGCGCGGGGCCGCGTCGCCGAGGAGGAGGCGTGGCGTGTGTTCAACATGGGGTTCGGCATGGTGTTGATCGTGGCGCGCGACCGGGTGGAGCGCGTGTTGGCGCAGCTTGCCGCGGCGGGGGAGCCGGCGCGCGACGTCGGTGCGATCACGGCGGGCGCGCAGGACGTGACCTGGGGCTGACCTGACGTGCGGCTGACCTGGCTGGCAGCGGTGCTGCTGTGCGTGACCTCGCTGCCAGCGCAGTACGAGGAATTCACGGCGAGCTATGCCGACGCCGAGCGGCGGCGGCAGGCCGGCGAGGATGCAGGCTCGGTGGCGTCCGCCTACGCACAGGCGGTACGGCACTACCTGCAGATCGCAGATCCGGAGGTGCGGCGGGCGCAGCGCCCGGCCGGTGCGTTCAGCGCGTTGCAAGCCGGGCAGCACGCGCTCGCCGCCGAGCTGTTCGCCGAGATCGCGGCCGCCGGCGAGCAGGATGCGGCGCTGTTCGGCTGGCGGCTGCAGGCGCTGCTCGGTGCCGGCAAGGACGAAGACGCGCTGCTGCTCGGATTCGAGCAGCGCGGCGAGTACCCCGACGCCGTCCTGCAGGCGCTCGGGCGCAGCAGTGCCGCGCTGCCGGCCGCCGACCGGCTGCTGCGCCGCGGGCGCACCGAGCCGGCGCTGTGGTTGTTCCGGCTGCAGGCGCAGGCGTATCCGGAGGATCCGGTGGCCCTCGCAAACCTGGCGCTGGCGCTCCGCAACGTCGGCGCCGAGGAGGACTCGGAGGCGCTGTACCGGACCGCGCTCGCGCTCGCGCCGCAGGACGGGCTGCTGTGGAACGACTTCGGTCTGTTCCTGCTCGGGACCGGGCGCCGTGACGAGGCGGTGGCCGCATTCCGGCGTTCCGTCGCCTGCGAGGAGGATCCAGCCGCCAGCGCTGCGATCGTCAACCTCGCGTCGCTCGGGCTCGGGATTCCGCACGGCGGGAGGGATCTGCCGCCGGCGGAGTCGTTGGCCCTGCTCCTGCGCGGACGGCCGGATGCGGCCGGCGGCTGGGGCCGGCGCCTGTTGCTGCAACGTCTGCTCGCAGGGGCAGATCCGTCGCCGCGGCCGGCTGACAATGCTGCACAGGCGCGTTAGCTTGCGCCTGCCGTATCGCCTCCGAACAGCCAGCCCAAGGAGAACTCGATGACCGTCCCCGAAGCCGTTTCACAAAGCCTCCGCGGCTGTGACCGGCCCCCGCACCCGATGGCGGCGTCGCGCGATCTGCGGCGAATCCATCGATTCGCCTGTGATCTCGCTCCTTGCCCTCGGCCGCGCTGGCTCGGCCTCGCCGGCGGATCATTTGTGAAACGACTTCTAGCCGCGCTGACCCTGCTCGCTTGCATGCTCGTGCCGGGCGCACAGGGGGCGGCCCAGGACCCGGACAAGCTGCCCACGAAGCTCGCCCCTGCCGATCACCGCAAGCTCGGTGACCTGGCGGGCAAGTGGATGGAGGCACTGCGCGAGAACGAGGAGGCGGACAGCGCGCAGAAACGCGAGAAGACGCGCAAGTCGCTGCAGAAGGCCCGGGAGTCGTTCGAGAAGGAGTGGGAGCGCCTGCAGAAGAAGGCCAACCTGCTCGCCGAGGTCGGGGACATGCTGGCCGTGTTCGAGGGGATCTTCGAATACGAACGCCAGTCCGGCTATGGGGAGATCAAGACCGTCAAGGGCAAGTCGGATGTCCCGGACTACGCGGTCGTCGTGCCCAAGGGCTACAAGGCCGAAGTCCCGCTGCGGGCGCTGTTCGTGATCCCGGGACGGCATGCGTCCGGCGACAAGTGGGACGACGTGCAGACGCACTACAAGGCGACCTGGCAGGGGAGCCCGCTCTTGCAGGACACGCTGCTGGTGTCGACGCCGATCCCGGACTCGATCGCGCTGGACCCGGTCCCGGACATCGACAGCGACATCCACGACGAAGAGGAGCGGCGGCGCATCGCGACGCTGTTCGCGCCATTTGGCGAAGCGGGGCGCGCCTACAACCTCGACCGGGACCGCTGGATCCTCGACTGCGGGCGCGGCGCGTCCGGGTTCGGCTTGCGGCTCGCGTCGTACTTCCCCGACCGTTGGGGTGGGATCATCCTGCGCGACCCGGTCGAAATCGGGCGCATCAGGCTCGACAACCTGATCGGGATTCCGGTGTTGATCCTCGCCAACGAGCAGAACAAGGCCGTGGCCGAGAAACTCGCCACGACGCTGAACGGGCTGCAAGCGGACAGCGCCAAGGTCATCGAGGGGAAGGGTGAGTACCCGTACACCGAATCGACGCCGGACATCGCGAGCTGGGTCGAAAAGGCGCGGCGGCGCCTGTTCCGTCCGAAGGTCCTGCTGGTGCCGAACCACAACCAGTTCACGAGCGCCTACTGGGCCAAGATCGACGTCATGGAGCCGCTCGAGCGCGTGACCGACAAGAACCGGCCGTCGTTGATCGCCGAGGCGGATCGCAGCGCGAACCGGATCAACGTCACGGCAACCGGGATCTCGCAGTTCCGCCTGTTCCTGAACGACGCGCTGGTCGACCTCGACAAGGAGGTCACCGTCGTCGTCAACGGGATCGCCGAGACGTTCAAGCGCGAGCGGAGCCGCGAGTTCATGCTCGACCTGATGAAGCAGAAGTTCGACCCGGCCTTCCTGTTCACGACGTTCTACGTGACGTCGGTCAAGAAGCCGACCGGCGAGAGCGGCAGCGAAGAGAAGAAGGACGGCTGACTGCCGTCCCTCCCTCCTTCGATGCGTCGCTCCATCGCGGCGCTGATCGCGCTGCTGTCCGGTTTCGCGCTGATGAGCCTCGAGCTGACGGCGGTGCGCCTGCTGGCACCGCACTTCGGGGACAGCGCCTACGTCTGGACCAACGTCATCGGCGTGATCCTGGTCGCGTTGGCGGTCGGCGCCTGGTGTGGCGGGCTGCTGGCGGACTCCGGTCGCAACCGCGCGCTGCCGGTGCTGTTGCTGGTCGCCGCCGGGGTCACGACGCTGGTCCCGTTCGTCGCGAATCCGTTGGGTGGCTGGCTGCTGCCGCAGGAGCTGCCGCTCGACGCCGCGTTTCCGGCACTCGTGCGCGGATCGCTGGCGGCGACGCTGCTGCTGTTCGCGCCGCCGGCATTCTGCCTCGGCTGCGTATCGCCGATGCTGGTCGTGCGGCTCGCCGCCGGCGGTGCTACCAGCGTCGGCCGGGCGGCCGGCCTGGTCAGCGCGATGGCGACTGCCGGCAGCCTCGCGGGCACGTTTGCGGCCACGCATCTGTTGGTGCCGTATCTCGGCAGCCGCGCGACCGTCTGGCTCAGCGCCGCGTTGATCGTGGTCTGCGCCGGGCTCGCGCAGGGCCGGATCCGCGCCGCGGCCGCGGCGCTGCTGCCGCTCGCGTGTGCGCTGTTGCCGCTTGGCGCGATGCGACCCGCACCGCCAGGAGCGGAGCTGCTCGCCGAGGTCGAGAGCGGTTACCAGTTCCTGCAGGTGCTGCGCACACCGGAGCCGGTGCCGGCGACGACGCGGCTCGCGATCAACGAGGGGCTCGACTCGTTCCATTCGATCGCGATCGAGGGGACCGACTGGACCGGCAGGCGCTACTACGACTGGCACGCCGTCGCACCGTTCCTGGCCGGCGACGGCAAGCGGCCGGAGCCGTTGCGCGTGCTGTCGCTGGGGGCTGCGGCCGGGACGTTCGCGCGGCTGTATGCGGCCGCACATCCGGGCGCGGTCGTGGACGGTGTCGAGATCGATCCGGCCGTGATCGCACTGGGGGAGCAGTGGTTCGGCGGGCGCAAGTCGCCGGGGGATGTGTGGGCGCTCGATGCGCGGGTGTTCGTCAATCGCGCGCGCGCGCAGTACGACGTCGTGCTGCTGGATGCGTACGAGCGGCAGATCTACATCCCGCCGCAGCTCGCGAGCAGGCAGTTCTTCACCCGGCTGCAGCAGGTGCTCGCGCCGGGTGGGGTGGTGTCGGTCAACGTCGGCGGGCTGCGGTTCGACGATCGCGTGCCGCAGTCGATCGCGGCGACGATGGCGGCGGTGTTCGGCGACGCGTGGCTGTTCAAGGTGCCGCGTTCGCGCAATTTGCTGGTCGTCGCGCGTCACGAGCAGCCGCTGTTGCCACCGCGTGCGCTGGCGGCGGTCTCGGGCGTCGCGCCGGAGCTGCGTGAGCTGGTCGACACGATGGCCCGGCCGGAGGCGTGGCGACGGGTCGAGCCGGGCGGACTCGTGCTCGACGACGACAAGCCGCTGCTCGACGAGCTGCACGACCTGTCGTACCGGCGGGATCATCTGCAAGGTCCGCTGCCGATCGCTGGCCGGTTGACCGCGGACGAGGCGGATCGCCGCGCGAGCGAAGCGCTCGCGCAGGGGGATCCGGAGACCGCGTTGGCAGTCGTGGCAGACGCCGAGCAGGAGACGGCGCGGTTGCGTTATCTCGCCGGCGATGCCCGCTGGTGGCTGCGGGATCTGGCCGGCGCGCGCGCGGAGTACGAGGCGGCCCTGCGCCTGACGTCGGACGAGGAGCTGCGGAGCCTGTTGACCGGCCGGCGGATCGGTGTCGGCGAAGAGCTCGCGGGGAGCGAGCGCGCGACGGCGGTCGCGCAGCGCAACGGGACGGTCGCGATCTTCGCGTTCCTGCCCTGGGTGGTGCTGGTCGGCATCCTGCTGCTGCGGTTGCGCGGCGCGCAGGGCGTGGGCGTCAGTCCGGCCTGACCGGGATCCCGTCCGCGAGTCGGGCGGCGCCGCCGACGACGACCTGCTGGACTTCCGGCAGCTCACCGCGGATCTCGATCCAGTCGTCGCGGCGGACCCCGCTGGTGACGACGTGCTCGACCGCGCGCGCGTCACGGACGGTGAAGATCTTCTCGACGCCCGCGAACTGGACGAGCGCAGGGGCGGGAACCAACAGCACTCCGTCCTCCCGTCCGACCAGGATCTCTCCGCGGGCGAACGCGCCAGGGCGCAGGCGTCCGTGTTGGTTGGGGAAGCGCGCCTCGATCCGGAACGTCCGCGTGCGCTGGTCGACCGCCGGCGCGATCCGATCCACCGTGCCCTGGAACGGACCGGGATCCGACTCGGTGCGGATCGTGACCGCGGCGCCCGGCTGGACCCGTGCGAGCAGCCGCTCGGGCAGCGACGCCCGCAGGATCACGTCATCGCACAGCACGAGGTCGAACAGCGGCGCTGCCGCAGCGACGAACTCGCCCGCCTCGACGAAGCGGGTCGCCACCTCCCAGGCACCGGTGGCGGCGTCCCCTCCGCCGGTCGGGAGGGCCGGTGCTCGGATACTGCATTCGGCGACGCGGTGTCCGGCCACGCGCAGCTCCGCTTCGCGGGTCTTCACCTCGGCCAGGCGCGCCTGCGCCAACAGCTGCTCCCGTTCGAGATCGGTGCGCGCGACTTCGACCGCGGTGGCGAGGTCATCGAGCTGTTCGCCGGAGATCACCGGTGTCTCGAGCTGGCGGTATTCGCGGCCGCGCGCGAGGCGCGACTCCGCCTGCTCGAGCAGCCGGCGCGCCCGCTCGACCGCCGGCACGCGCATCAGGTCGAAGTCGGCGCTCGGCGGATGTTGCACCCCAAGATGCGCCAGCGTCTCGGCGAGCGCAGCCTCGCGCTGCCGATAGGCGAGCTGGTATTCGGTCGCGTCGAGCTCCGCGACGATCGAGCCGGGCGGCACGCGGTCGCCGAGGTCTGCCGCCAGCCGCAGGACCCGCCCGGAGACGAGCGTCGACAGGCGGACTTCGGCGACGCCGTGCAGCGTGCCGGTCAGCGCCTCGGTCCGTTCGACCGTCCGCCGCTCGACGTCGGCGAGCGTGATCGGGATCGGCTCCTGCTCGGGTGTGGTCGCGCGCTGCGCCTGGTCGCCGCAGCCGGTGCTGGCGGCCGACAGCAGCAGGAGGATGGCCGCGCGGGACCTCATCGAGGCGCGCAACGTAGGTCGCCGCGCGCGGGGTCGCAACCTGCGGTCGAAGGTGGTGGACCGCTGCTGTGCAGATCCAGCCGATCCGCGATGATCCCGCGCCGCCCGCCACGCACGCCGCCGCCCTTTGCAAGCACTCGCCGAAGTCTGCATCCGCCGACCCGTCTTCGCGACGATGCTCGTGCTGTCGATCGTCGTGATCGGCAGCGCGAGCTTCCTGCGGCTGGGCGTCGACCGGCTGCCGTCGGTCGACCTGCCGACCGTCTCGGTGCGCACCATGCTGCCGGGCGCGTCGTCGGAGGAGGTCGAAACGTCGGTCTCCCAGGTCGTCGAAGAGGCGGTCAACGCCGTCGACGGGATCGAGGAGCTGCGCTCGATCTCCGGTCCGGGCAGCTCGATCGTGATCGCGACGTTCGCGCTCGAGCGTGACATCGACACCGCCGCGCAGGACGTGCGCGACCGCGTCGCGACCGTGCTGCGCAATCTGCCCGACGACTGCGAGCCGCCGATCGTGTCGAAGTTCGACAACGACTCCAGCCCGGTGCTGACGCTCGCGCTGTCCGGATCGCGCTCCGTGCGCGAGCTCACCGAGATCGCCGACAAGCTGGTCCGGGTCCAGCTGGAACGCGCGCAGGGGGTCGGTGAGGTGCGGCTGGTCGGCGAATTGGAGCGGACCGTCAACGTCTGGCTCGATGGTTCGCGGCTGGCGGCGCTCGGCCTGCCGGTGACCGCGGTGCGGGACGCGATTGCGGCGCAGAACGTGGAAGTCCCAGGGGGGAACGTCACCGACCCGGTGCGAGAGCGCGTGCTGCGCACGATGGGGAAGCTGCGCCAGCCACACGAGTTCGGCGATCTCGTCGTCGCGACGCTCGAAGGCGTGCCGGTGCGCGTGCGGGACGTCGCCCGCGTCGAAGATGGTTACCGCGAGCAACGCTCGGTCTCCCGGCTCGATGGGGAACCAGCCGTCTCGCTCGAGATCCGCCGCCAATCGGGTGCCAACACGATTGCCGTCATCGATGCCGTGATGGCTGGCGTCGACGTGCTGCGGCCGCAGCTGCCGGCCGGTGTGCGCATCGAAGTGATCCGGGATCAGTCGCGGTTCATCCGCGAAGCGCTGAGCGAGATCGAACGCCACCTCGTGATCGGCGCGCTGCTGGCGTCGCTGGTCGTGTTGATCTTCATGCGCAGCTGGCGCTCGACGCTGATCGCCGCGCTCGCGATCCCGACCTCCGTGATCGGCGCGTTCGGCGTCATGGCTGCGCTCGGGTTCACGCTGAACAGCGTCACGATGCTGGCGCTCGTGCTGATGGTCGGGATCGTCATCGACGACGCGATCGTCGTGATCGAGAACATCTTCCGGAACGTCGAGGAGAAGGGACTGCCGGCGCGCGAGGCCGCCCGCGTCGGAACCGCGGAAATCGGTCTCGCCGTGCTCGCGACCACGCTGTCGCTGGTCGTGATCTTCATCCCGGTCTCATTCATGTCGTCGATCTCCGGGCGGCTGCTGTACGAGTTCGGGATCACGGCAGCGGCTGCCGTCATGGTCAGCCTGCTGGTGTCGTTCACGTTGACGCCGGCGCTCGGCGCGCGGCTGCTCGCCGGTGAACGGAGCCAACACGGGGCTGAAGGGCCGCGCTCCCGCCGCGGGATCCAGGGCCTGCTCGACCGCGGCTACGCCGTGCTGCTGCGCTGGGCGCTGCGCTGGCGCGTGGCGACGCTGCTGCTGGCGCTCGGCATCGCGGCGGCGTCGGTCCCGCTGTACCAGTCGGTGCGGCAGGACTATCTGCCGGCCGACGTGGACGAGGGGGAGTTCCAGATCAATGTGCAGGCCCCGCAGGGGACCAGCTTCGCAGCGATGGACACCGCGATGCAGGCGATCGAGGCGGACATCCGCGCGCATCCGGCGGTCGATACCGTGCTGAGCTCGGTGGGCGGGAGCTTCCTGGGGCAGATCTCGCGGGCGCAGGTGCACGTCGGTCTGGTTGCGCACGAGCAGCGCGTCTGGTCGATCGGGCGGATGTTCCGCGCGTTGTTCGCCGGCGAGCCGGCGGCGGCGTTCCGCGGCAACGTGTCGCAGCGGGAGGTCATGCAGGACCTGCGCCGCCGCTTGCGGCAGTACGCGGATCTGCGCGTCACGCTGCGCAACTATGCGAGCTTCAACATCGGTGGGGGCAACTTCGAGATCGACATCGCGCTGCGCGGGCCGGAGCTGGAGCGGCTGGCGCAGTACGTCGAGGATCTGCGCGTCGCAGCGCAGCGGATCGGCGGGATCGTCGATGCCGACACGACGCTGAAGCTCGACCAGCCGGAACTGCGCGTCGAGATCGACCGCGAGCGCGCCGCCGATCTCGGCGTCGATGCCCGCGCGATCGGCACGGCGCTCCGGCTGCTGGTCGGCGGCGAGGACGAAGTCAGCCGCTACCGCGACCCGGCGACGAACGAGGACTACGACGTCACGCTGCGGCTCGAGCCGGACCAGCGTGGCGAGGAAGCGCAGCTGCGCACGTTGCTGGTCCCGGGCCGCGCCGGCAGCGTCGTCGAGCTCCGCAACCTGGCACGTCTCGAACACGCCGTGACCGCAGCCCGCATCGATCGGCTCGACCGGCAACGCGCGGCGAACATGCGTGCCGGCGTCGGTCCAGGCGCCGCACTCGGCGACCGGCTCGATGCACTCCGCGCCGAGGTTCGTGCCATGCAGCTGCCGCCCGCCTACTCGACGCGCGTGCTCGGCCGCGGGCGTGAGCTGGAGCGGACCTTCGGCGAGTTCCTGTGGGCGTTCGCGCTGTCGATCCTGCTGATGTACATGATCCTCGCAGCGCAGTACGAGAGCCTCGGCGATCCCCTCGTGATCCTGCTCTCGCTGCCGGTCTCCGTCCCATTCGCGTTGCTGTCGCTGTGGTTCGCGGACGGCACGCTGAACCTCTATTCCGCGCTCGGCATCCTCGTCCTGTTCGGCGTCGTCAAGAAGAACGCCATCCTGCAGATCGACCACATCAAGCAGCTGCGCGCAGCCGGCGTCCCCCGCGACGAAGCCGTGCGGCGCGGCTGTGCCGACCGCCTGCGCCCGATCCTGATGACCACGCTGGCTCTGGTCGGCGGCATGCTGCCCCTGATCATCGGCACCGGCCCCGGCGCCGAAGAACGCCGCGCCGTCGCCGTGGTCGTCGTCGGCGGCCAGATGCTGGCGTTGCTGCTGACGCTGCTGGTGACGCCGGCGGCGTATGCGTTGCTGGACGACCTCCGCCGTCATCCACCTGATCCTGTTCACCGTGCCTGTTGATCCAGCGCTCAGACGCGCGCGCGAACGCAGGCGCTCTTAGCTCTCAGCTCCTCACGACACGCGCCGCGACCTCCGTGTTTCGCACCACGGCCGCGCG
>CAZABP010000097.1:0-9592 GCA_964483245.1 uncultured candidatus Brocadiaceae bacterium
GATCGGGTTCTACCTCGACGCGGTCATGCGCACCGCGGACGAGGGGAAGCCGTTCGACCAGAAGAAGTTCCGCTACCACCTGCACCTCGCGGGTGGGGCGGCTGGGATCCGCGATCTGTCCGGCAATCCGATCGACTTCCAGTCGGCGCAGCGGCTGCGCGACCAGCTGGTGATCCCGTTCTCGCTGGACACACGCAAGACGACGACCGGGCAGCCGCAGTTCGCCGACAACCTGGCCGTCTCGCTCGTGCGTCGCAGCGCGGACGACGACGAGGACGAGCAGCCGTCGTACTACATCGACGCCGAGGTGCAGAAGAAGGGTGTCACGACGCCGAATCCGCTGGCCTACAACCTGCAGGACGTCTTCGGCTCGATGGTGCTGCTGGCGGACGGGACGATGGAAGCACGGCCGACCGGGCGCGTGCGCCAGATCGTCGACAACCTGAACCAGAACCCGCCGCCGCCGCAGAACTCGAATCTGCGCTGGTGCCCGACGACGGTCGCCGGCGAGCTGCAGATCGCGTCCGGCTCGGCGGTGACGCCGTTCGGGCAGCCGATCCAGAATCCGCTGAATCCGTTCGGCTGCCGGCTGCAGACGGTCTGGCGCGAGATCGACATGAGCTTGTCGCGCACGCACGCAAACGATTTCGACCTCGACGTCGAAGCGATGTTCTGGGCGCCCTTCGCCGGCAACCCGATCACGTTCGACGAGTTCGACTCGCTCAGCCTGGAACTCGGCCATTCCGAGTGGCGGCCGGAGCCGTGCGTCGGTGTGTTCGGCGCGCTGCCGTCGCTGCCGTCGTCCGGTCTCATCCTGCAGTTCGCGGAGAACCCGGTCGTCAACAAGACGCTGACTTCGCAGCGCGAGCTCGGCACGCCGCCGCACGTCGCGTTCGCCGGCGCGAACCTACCGATCGAGCAGCGGCTCGCGATCACCGAGCCGAACGGGATCATCCGCTACCTGCCGCTGCCTGAGTTCCGCAAGCCGTACTTCGTCTGGCGGGATCAGCTCGTCATGGAGCAGGGGGCGAACGCGAGGATCGGCTCGGACGTGAATCCCGACGTCATGACGCCGTACATCATCTCGCCGTTCCTCAACGGCGGCGGCCGCTTCGTGACCAGCGGCACGGCCGGATTGACGACCAATCCGGGGTTCTGGTGCAACGCGGACAACTACCGCATCGCCTCCCCGAGCACTCGTGACACGGCGACCGACGGACTCGTCGGCTCGATCGCACTGCCGCTGCTGGCCGACTTCCAGGTGCTGCCGGATTCGGCGACGCTGCCGGCCGACAACCCGTTCCGCGCCTCCGGCGCGAACGGCTGGCAGATCTCGCTGGCGCTGACCTCGGCGCCGCAACCGAACTTCCGCGCGTATTCCGGTGGTGGCCTCGTGCGGGGCCTGCCGAAGGTGGTCCAACCGGGCATGCCGGAGTGGAGCACGGCGACCGGTGGCTATCAGCCGGACGGTTCGAAGACCCTGAACGCGGCGGACAACTCGGTGTTCTGGGTCATGGCGGACTTCCTGAAGCGCCAGACCGTCGCGACCTATGGGTTCGTCGAGATCCGCAATCCGCACCGGATGCCGGCGGCATCGACGTTGGATCCGCGGCTCGGCCCGTACGCACCGGAGCCGGGTGCGCTGCCGCGCTTCGACTACGCGTTCGAGCCCACGCTCGAGTCGTTGCCGGGCGGCACATCGGTCGTGCCGGAGTTCCGCGCGGCCGGCGCGGTCGACGCGGACCCGTGGTTCGCGCGCGCGCACGGACGGATCAAGCCGGACGACGTGAACTTCCCGCTGGATCCGCTCAAAGCCGGCGACGCGCACATCCGCAAGTACGACGACCGCGGCAACCGGGGGGCGTGGACGTACTTCTACAACCGGCAGCTCACCGGCTACACGAAGGAGATCAACGAGCTGATGGATCCGCGCTTCACGTCGCGGTTCCAAGGCCCGACCGAGACGTTCACGCCAGCGGACGTCCGTTACTTCAACTGGCGCCTGATCCTGTTGAACAACGTCGACGCCAACCCGCCGATCTCGCCGAAGTTGTCGTCGTTCGCGATCACGTACCGGTTCGAACGGTGAGCGCCGCGAGCCTGCGACTGCAATCGCCCCGGTCGTCCTCTGGAGGTGACCCGATGCGCCCTGCCTGCTCCCGTGCTGCCACTGTGTTTCTGCTCGGTGGATCCCTGCTCCTGCCCTCCTGCAGCTCCGACGGCCCGCACGGCGTCAAGGGCACCAGCGGGGACTTCGTGCTGCTGCGCACGTCGCCGCCGAACAACGGGCGGTTGTTCCTGAACGACCCGATCGCGATCGACTTCAGCAACGACGTGGATCTGACCAGTGCGGACGGCGGCGCGCGAGGCGCGGCGCAAGCTGAAGGCGCCGTTCGTGCAGTGGGACCTGCTGTTCAACTCGCGGTTCGCCGAGGAGCCGGGCAACACGTCCGAGTTCCCGTTCACGCCGCAGACTCCGCGTGCCGAGATCCGCTTCCTGCGGATCCCGTACAGGTTCTGAATGACCGCGCCAGTTAGGATCCTGCCCGCGTGCGGCGCGACAGCATGGACGCCGGAGACGACGGAGTGCCGCGACGGCCGCAGCCGGCTGGCGCACGTTCGCGGCAGGGGCATGGCTGAGGAGCTGCCGATGGCACCCGGACCGGACCAGCGGGTCGCGCGGAATGGGCAGGCGCTGCAGAGCGGCGAGCGCCTGCTGTTCGTCGGCGACAGCAACACGGACACCGAGCGGTGTACGCGCGCGCGCCCGCTCGGCTACGGGTTCGTCATGATGGTCGACGCGCTGCTACGGGCGGCGCGGCCGGAGCTCGGGTTCGAACTGGCGAACTGCGGCGTCGACGGCGACACCGTCCTCGACCTGGCGCGACGTTGGGAAACGGACGTGCTGGCGGCGCGGCCGGACCGCCTGTTCGTCATGATCGGCACGAATGACGTCGGCTATCGGTACCTGCCGGACTACCACGCCCGCGCCGTCGACGACGCGTCGTTCCTGGCGACTCTCGCACGCCTGGTAAGGCTGACGCAGGCCGCCCTGCCGACCCGGATCGTGCTGATCGAGCCGCCGCTGTTCGAGCTGCCGCTGGACGCAGATCCGAACCGCGCGATCCGGGCGATCGGTGCATCGGTCGCAGACCTCGCGGCGCGGACCGGCTGCGGGTTGATCGAGCTGCAGGACAGCATGGCGGCTGCGCTGGCAGCCGGCCATGCGGAGGGCTGGTTCCAGAACGTCAACCACCTGGCGTTCCGCGGTCATGCGTTGCTGGCCCTGCACGTCATGCGCGTGCTCGGTTGGAGTCTGGCAGCTTCGGAATGAAGGCGCCTGTACAGCCCGCGCGACTTCCAGCCCTGCCGATCCTGAATCCGCATACACTTCGCCGCAGCTCCGGCGGCCCCGCCCGGAACTGCTGCGACCCCGAACCCGCTGAGGAGCGGTAGATGCACGTTCACGTCGATCCTCTGAGCACCTGGGCGGTCACTTCCGGTCCTGGGTTGAATCGCCGGCTTTCGCATTCCGGCCCTGGGATGCAGCAGCTCACCGCCGTCCCTGCCCGCGCCCGCCGCGGTGCGTCGGCCGCACTCGCGATCCTGCTCGCTGCCTGCAGTGGGGGCGGGGGCAGCTCCGGCGGAACCGCGGGCTCGGCCGGGGCGCAGCTCCTGTCGATCGAGTTCGGCCGCCTGGCCGACGTCTATGGCTTGCGCAAGGAGGGCGGGCAGACGACGGTCGCGCTGCATCAGCGCGACGTGCTGATCGGACCGGACATCCAGGACCAACGCAGCGCCAACTCGGAGCAGCGCGACGAAGAGATCCTGTACGACTTCGTCAACTCCGACCCGGACACGCTGCAATCCCGGCTGCTGATCACGCGCGAGATCGGCAGCGCCGAGTTCGCCGCGGCGTTCGACGCGCTGGATGACAAGGCGCGGCGCGTGCTGCCGGCCCGGTTCGGCCAGGACACGACGACGCAGCCGTTCTCGGTGCTCCCGCGCAACGCCGCGATCCGACTGTCGTTCACGCGACCGCTGGGGATCACCGAGGACTTCTTCGTCGTCCGCGATCCACTGACTGGCGCGGTCATCGGCGTCAAGAACTCCGAAGCGGTGCAGCTGTTGAACATCGTCGGTGATCCGAACGACGGGCTGCATGCCGGCGACTTCCAGGTCGTGCCGTGCCGGCTGGTCCCGCACGGCGCGACGTTGATCCTCGATCCGGTGCTGCTCGGCTCCGAGGGTCAGCGCTACCAGACGCGCAACAACGCTTCCGGTCTGCCCGAAGCGCCGGACCAGGTCGGGGCCAACATCCGGATCGCGATCGCGCTCGAAGGCCCGCTCGCGATCCCCGGCATCAAGCCGGACACGAGCGGCGGGCTGACCGGGTTCAACAACCAGACGCAGCGCAGCGTGATCCGCGACATGCGGTCCGGCAACCGCAACGACAGCTCGGCCGACCTGAGCCGCGGGTTCGTCCGCGACCCGGTGCCGCCGCGCGTGCTCGGGGAGATCGTCATGTACCTCGAGCGCGTCGACGAACTCGGCGAGGACCGCCAGGTGTTGCGGATCTACAAAGGGGGCGCGAAGCACGAGATCGACCGCGGTGACGTGATCCGCCTGGTCGTCGACAACAGCGGTGTCCCGGCCGCAGTGACGGAGGTCGCCGTCGATCCGGATGGCAACCAGGGGGATCGCGGGAATCCCGGCGTCCAGCACGTCAGCGTCGTCGTGCGCCGCACGCCGGGGCTCGAGGAGAACGACCCGAGCCGCCGGCCGGACTATCCCGAGAACGAGCTCGACCGTGAGCCGTGGCTGCTCGTGCATGCGCCGAAAGCCGTGCTGGTCTGCGAGTTCACGGCCGAGCGGGTCGACCCCAACGACCCGGAGAAGACCTACGGCGACGATCCGCGCTACTTCCTGACCTTCACACCGTCGCCGCTGCCGTTCCCGGACGGCAAGCCGAGCGAGCCGAACCAGAACGTGTCGCCGTTCGCCGGCGCGATCGTGCGCTTCACCAAGCCGATCGACATGCCGACCGTGCAGGCGTTCGACACGTTGTTCTTCGCCACGCGGAACCTGCTCGATCCGCAGGCGGTGCGGGACTTCATCGCGACGATCGGGATCGAGGCGTCGTCGTTCCGGCACGAGAAGTTCGTCACCCCGCATCTGGTCGCCGCGCAGGTCTACGACGAGGACGGCTCGCAGACGGCGATCCGGCTGCATCCGAAGATCGGCTTCTACCTCGATCAGAAGATGCGCACCGAAGACGAGGGGAAGCCGTTCGAGCAGAAGAAGTACCGCTACTTCCTGCACCTGGCCGGCGGCGGCGGCGGGATCCGCGACCTGTCCGGCAACGCGATCGACTTCCAGTCGGTGCGCACGCTGCGCGACGAGATGGTGATCCCGTTCTCGCTCGACACGCGCTCGACGCCCGAGGGCCGGCCGCAGTTCGCCGACAACCTCGCCGTCTCCGTCGTGCGCCGGTTCGCCGGCGAGGACGAGGACGAGCAGCCGTCGTACTACATCGACGCCGAGGTGCAGAAGCGCGGCCAGCCGAACCCGCTCGCGTTCAACCTGCAGGATCTGTTCGGCTCCGTTGTGATCCTGACCGAAGGCGCGCTCGCCGCGCGCGACACCGGCCGCGTGCGGCAGATCGCCGACAATTTGAACCAGAACCCGCCGCCGCCGCAGACCAGCACGCTGCGCTGGTGCCCGCCGGTGGACCTGCCTTCGGCACCGGCGACGACGCCGTTCGGGCAGCCGATCCAGAATCCGCTGAACCCGTTCGGTTGCCGGCTGCAGACGGTCTGGCGCGAGATCGACATGAGCCTGTCGCGCACGAACCCGCACGACCTCAACCTCGACGTCGAGCAGATGTTCTGGTCGCCGTTCCAGGCCAACCCGATCACGTTCGACGAGTTCGACTCGATCGCGCTGTACCTCGGGCATTCGGAGGTGCGGCCCGAGGCCTGCCGCTCGGCATTCGCGGCGTCGCTGCCGAGCTCCGGCCTGATCCAGCAGTTCGACAGCAACTATGCGCACAACCTGAGCCTGGTCGGGCAACAGGAGCCGACGCGCGCGGCGCACGCGGCGTTCGCACCGAGCAATCTGCCGATCGAGCAGCGGCTCGCGCTGACCGAGCCGAACGGGATCAACCGCTATCTGCCGCTGCCGAAGTTCCAGAAGCCGTACTTCGTGTGGCGCGACGAGCTGGTCGCCGAACAGGGCGGCAACTCGCGTCACGGCAACGACGGCCAGGCGTCCCCGATCCCGCCGTACATCGTGTCGCCGTTCCTGAACGGGGGCGGGCGGTTCGTGACGTCGGGCCCGAACGGGCTGCAGACGAACCCGGGGTACTGGAACAACTGCCAGAACTTCCGACCCGGCTCGAATTCGTCCGACACCGCGACCGGGGGGCTGGTCGGCGCGATCGCGCTGCCGCTGCTGGGTGACTTCCAGATCCTGCCGGACTCCGCGACGCTGCCGATCGACAACCCGTTCCGCGCCTCCGGCGCGAACGGCTGGCAGATCTCGCTGGCGATGCCGACCGGGCCGCTGCCGAACTTCCGCGTCTACTCCGGCGGCGGTCTCGTGCAGGGCAAGCCGCGCGAGGTGAAGCCGGGCCTGCCGGACTGGACTTCGGCGACCGGCGGCTACACGCCGACCGGGGGCCGCACGATCTCCGGCGACAACTCGGTGTTCTGGATCATGGCGGACTTCCTCAAGCGCCAGAGCGTCGCCACGTTCGGGTTCGTCGAGATCAGCAATCCGCACCGGATGCCGGGGGGACCGAACGCCGACCCGCGGCTGGGGCCGTACTTCGGTGGCAGTCCGCCGCGCGACGTGCTGCCGCGGTTCGACCTGGCGTTCGAGCCGCCGCTCGAGCAGCTCCCGGGCGGCACGTCGGTGGTGCCCGAGTTCCGCGGCGCCGGCATCGTCGATCCGTCGCCGTGGTACGCGACCAAGCACACGTCACTGGTCAAACCGGATCCGACGAACTTCCCGCTCGATCCCCTCAAAGCCGGCGACGCGCACATCCGCAAGTTCGACGATCGGAACAACCGCGGCGCGTGGACCTATTTCTACAACAAGCAGATGACCGGCTACACGAAGGAGATCAACGAGCTGATGGATGCACGCTTCACGTCGCGGTTCCAAGGCCCGACCGAGACGTTCACGCCGGCGGACGTCAAGTACTTCAACTGGCGCTTCGTGATGCTGAACAACGTCGACGCCAACCCGCCGATCTCGCCGCGGCTGTCGTCGTTCTCGATCACGTACCGGTTCGAGCAGCAGCGGTGATCGTCCCGGTCTGAACCGGCGCGGCGTCCGCTGGGGCGCCGCGTGCGGGCCGAATTGCACCGCGGCGGCATCCGCGGCATGATCTTCGCCCCGGCATGTCGCCCGAACCGAAGCGGGACCTCGTCTCGATCGAGGACCTCTCGAACGAGGAGATCCTGGAGCTCTTCCGTCATGCCGATGAATTCCGGGCCGACCTGAGTGCCTGGTCCGCGCTGTGCCGCGGCACGATCATGGCGACGCTGTTCTTCGAGGCGAGCACGCGCACGCGGCTCAGCTTCGAGTCGGCGATGTTGCGGCTCGGCGGCGGTGTGATCTCGGCTGCCGAAGGCGCGATGACCAGCCGCAGCAAAGGGGAATCGCTGGCCGACACCGTGCGCGTCGTCGGCGGCAGCTATGCCGACATCCTGGTCGTCCGACATCCGGAGGACGGCGCGGCGCGCGTCGCCGCGCGCTACGCCCGGGCGCCGGTCATCAATGGTGGGGACGGGGCGCACGAGCATCCGACGCAGACGCTGTGCGACCTCTACACGCTGTGGCGTGAGAAGGGGCGGCTCGCCGGCCTCGACGTCGTGCTGTGCGGCGACCTGCGCTATTCGCGGACCGTGCACTCGTTCGCCTATGCCCTCGCCCGGTTCCAGGCGAACGTGATCACGCTGCCGTACCCCGGCTTCGAGATGCCGGCCTACGTGCTCGAGCGGCTGCGGCGCGAGTTCGGCCTGCAGGCGACCGCGGTCTCGGCCGGTGACCTGAGCGGCCTCGCCAGCGATCCGAACTCGGCGGCGTACCTGACCGCGAGCAAGCCGCACCAGCTCGCGCTGTTCACGCAACTGACGCCGCACCAGGTCAGCCACATCGACGCGATCTACATGACCCGCGCGCAGCGCGAGCGGCACGCCGGGGAGTCGATGGAGAACTACCCGCGGCTGTCCGGTGCATCGTTGCGCGGCGAGTCGCTGCGCGACGCGCGCGTGATGCACCCGCTGCCGCGCGTCGACGAGATCTCGTACGAAGTCGACAGTGATCCGCGCGCGGTCTACTTCCGGCAGGCGGAGCTCGGCGTGCCGATCCGGATGGCGCTGATGGCGTTCCTGCTCGGCCGGATCCAGCTGAACGCGGCGCCACCGGCGACGTTCGCGACGCAGCCGGGCTTGCAGTCCGAGCGCATCGGGCTGCGCTGCCGCAACGACCGCTGCGTCACCAACGGTGAAGGCGTGCGCTATCTGGTCGGCGACTTCCACCTGCTCGACGAGGCGCCGCCGTTGCTGGCCTGTGGTTACTGCGGACGCGAGCTGAGCGCGCAGTTCGTCGGCAGTTCGGCGACGCAGATCTACCACCGCTACAACTCTGGCGAGGCGCGCCGGATCAAGCTGGAGAACCGCGTCTACTTCGAGAGCGAGGAACAGGCGAAGACCGCCGGCTACCGGCCGCGCGGCGAGTGACCGGCCGCCGGACACGGGCCACGTGGTATCCCGGCGATGCGAGCGACGGTTCCGCCGTGCGGAGACCGGAACCGACTCGGCCAACGCGCCCGTGCTATCCTTCCGTGCCTTGTGCGAAGCCGCACAGGGACCGCAGTTTCCGCTCATGGAACGGCTCCCGGCACGTCTGCCGGTTCGTCCCAAGACGTTTGCGGACATCTGGTTATGACCCCTCGATCCCTGAGCGAGCCAGTGGCACGGTTGTTGGACAGTGACACCCGGACCCGGGTCCCTGGCCGCGGGTTCGTCCCGACGCTTTGCCGGCTGGAGGTTGTGGCTACTGTGCCCCGCGCGGGCCGGACGCCGGCCTCCTTCCCCGGCGAGCACCCAGGCTCAGCAGTTCCGACGCGCGTCGGAACGAGTCCGACCCGCTGCATCGATCCCCACCTTCCGATCCCCTGCGCATGCTGAACTCCACGAGCTCTGCTGGCGCGCAAGCCGACCAGGCTGTGCGCGTTCCGCTCGTCCGGAGCGAACAGGCGGGAAGGCTGGGAGCGCTCGATCGAGGCACGAGGACCGGGGCGCTCCCGATCCCTGTGGTCGCTTTCCAGAACTCAGACTCCGCCGCGGAGACGCAGATGTCCCCTCAGTCACAGCCGTCGCTCCCGCCCGCCACTTCGATGTCGCACGGTCCGCGCTCTGGCGCCGCGGCCAGCATGCTGCGCCGGTGCGCGGCGATCGGCACCGGCCTGCTGCTCGCCGCCTGCAGCGGTGGGGGAGGCGGTACCGGTGGCACGGCTGGCAGCGCCGGCGCGCAGCTGCTGGCGGTCGAGTTCGGCCGGCTGGCGGATGTGTACGGGCTG
>CAZABP010000098.1:0-7936 GCA_964483245.1 uncultured candidatus Brocadiaceae bacterium
GCACGGTTGGCGCGCAGCAGGTCGGCCGTGCGCATGACGGCGTCCAGGCAGCGCGCGCGCCCGACGAAGCCGCGGATCCGGTAGCCCGGATCCGGTTGCAGCGACTCGAACGCTGGCGTCAGCAGCCGGGCGAGCTCCGGGGCGCCGGGCGCGAGCCAGACGTAGTCGAACGGTTCGATCGCGAGCAGCGCGCGTGCCGCCTCGAGATCCGCGACGGCGCGCAGCTCGTGCCCACGCGCTTCGCAATCGGTCCGGACCGTTTCCAGGTCCGGGCCGTGGCCTCCGACGACGAGGAATCTGACCATGCCACCGCCCTGACGGTCGGCGGAGTCTACGGCGAGGTTCCGCGGGAACGCAGAGGTTTGTGGGCGGCGCGGATTTTCTCGCAGCGTCGTCGCTTCGTCCGACGACTGGACAGCGATCGACCGGAATCCGAGCAGATCAGGATCCGGACGTGCACGGCAGGGTCTTCGCGACATCGACGCGAATGGAACGGAACGTGTCCGGAATGCGCGTCCGCCGCGTATCGCGCGTCACCATGCCCACGGCCACCAGGCGCAGCCGGCGCTCACGCTGGCGGCGTCGCCGCGACGAAAAGACCGCGTGACCTTCCTGCTCGCGGCGATTCCGGCCCTGCTCGCCGCGCTCGCGGTGCTCGGACTGTCGTTGCGCCGGCGCGAGATCGCGCGGCATGCAACGGTCGCGTCGTCGCGCACGGAGGCACGCGCGCGCGGCAGCCACACCGCACGCCTGCAGTACCCCGACATCGACCTGCGGCAGTGCATCGGCTGCGGTGCCTGCGTGCGCGCCTGCCCCGAGGACGGCGTGCTGGAGCTGCTGTACGGACAAGCCGTCGTCGTGCACGGCGCGCGCTGCGTCGGACATGGTCGTTGCGCGCAGGCGTGCCCGACCGGCGCGATCGCGTTGACGCTCGCGGATCTTTCGGCGCGGCGCGACCTGCCGGCGCTGCAGCCGGGTGGCGAAGCGGTCGGGATGCCGGGGCTGTTCCTCGCCGGCGAGATCACCGGCTATGCGCTCGTGCGCACGGCGATCGCACACGGCGCGGCAGTCGCGACCGAAGTCGCGCGCCGCAGCCGTGCCGTGGCACCGGCACGCGCGCGGGTGCTCGTCGGCGCCGGCGGCCCCGACGTCGAAGAGACCTCGCCGATGCTCGACCTGTTGATCGTCGGCGCAGGTCCGGCCGGGCTGTCATGCGCGCTGCAGGCACGCCGGCTCGGGATCCCGTTCCTGGTCATCGAGCAGGAGGCCCGGCTCGGGGGCGCGGTCGCGGCGTACCCGCGCCGCAAGCTCGTGATGACGCAGCCGGTCGAGCTGCCGCTGCACGGGCGGCTGCCGCGTCTGAGCTACCAGAAGGAGGAGCTGATCGAACTGTGGGAGGGACTCGCCACACAGCACGACCTGCCGGTCCGCACCGGCGTCGAATGGCGCGGGCTGACGCGCAGCGAGGACGGAACGTTCCTGGTGCAGACCAACACCGGGGCACTGCACGCGCGGCATGTCTGCCTGGCGCTCGGCAGGCGCGGCACACCGCGGCGGCTCGGCGTCCCGGGCGAGGAGCTGCCGAAGGTCGCGTATTCCCTGCTCGATGCCGAGTCGTACCGCGATCGGCACGTGCTGGTCGTCGGCGGCGGCGACTCGGCGGTCGAAGCGGCGCTCGCACTGGCGGAGCAACCGGGGAACACGGTGACGGTCAGTTACCGGCGCGAGGCGTTCTTCCGGCTCAAGGCGCGCAACGAGCAGCGGGTCGAGGCGGCGCTCCGTGCCGGACATCTGCACGCCGAGTTCGGCTCGGAGGTGGAGTCGATCAGCGCGGACTCCGTGCGCCTGCGCACGACGGCGGGAACCCGCGAGCTGCGCAACGACGACCTGTTCGTGCTCGCCGGCGGCACGCCACCGTTCGCGTTGCTCGAGCAGGCCGGGATCTCGTTCGATCCGGCCGACCGTCCCGCCACCGCGCCATCGGTCGACCGCGGCGGCGGGCTGCTCGCGGCGTTCCTGGTCGTGCTGGCCGGTGCGACCGCGCTGCTCGGCTTCGCGCTCGTGCACGCCGACTACTACGGCACGCCAGCGCTGCTGCGGACGGGACACGAACGGCATGAGCTGCTCGGCCCGAAGGGGACCGTCGGTCTGAGCGCCGGCCTGGTCGCCGCTGCACTGTTCGTGACCAACCTGCTGTACCTCGTGCGCCGCTCGAGCTGGTTGGGGCGCCTGCTGCCCGGCTCGCTGCGCGGCTGGCTCGGCACGCACGTCGCGACCGGCCTGCTGGCGCTGCTGTTCGTGCTGCTGCACTGCGCGCTGGCACCCGGCGACACGGTCGGCGGGCACGCACTGGCGGCCCTGGCGGTCGTCGTGACGACCGGCGCGATCGGCCGGTGGTTCTATGCCTTCGTCCCGCACCGCGCGAACGGGCGCGAGGCGGAGCTCGAAGACGTGCAGGCGAAGCTTGCCGCGCTGTCGGGTGAGTGGGATCAGGACGGGCGTGGGTTCGGCGGCCGCGTGCGCGCCGAGATCGAGCAGCTCGTGACCGCGCATCGCTGGCGCCACAGCCTGCCGGGTCGGATCTGGGCGTTGATCGGCACGCAGCTCGGAGTCGGCCGCAGGTTGCGCGCGCTGCGCCGTGAAGCGCGCCGCAGCGGCATCCCCCCGCACGAGACGCTGCGGATCCTGACGCTCGCGCATCGCGCGCAGCGGTTGGCACTGATGGCGACGCACTACGACGACCTGCGTGCGCTGCTCGCATCGTGGCGTTGGCTGCATCGCTGGCTCGCACTGCTGATGGTGCTGCTGACGATCCTGCACGTGCAGGCTGCGCTGCGCTACGCCGAGGTCGACTGGTCGGTGCTGCCGCTGATCGGAGGGCTGTGGCGGTGAGCGTCACCAAAGGTGCGTTCGCGCTGGTCTCGCTCGGGCTCGTGCTCGCCGTCGTGCTGTGGGAGCGCGAGCAGAAGCTGACCCCCGGTCCGCTGCATCCGGTGCATGCGGCGGTCGCCGAGCTCGCGGCACCCGACGGCTGTCCGCGCTGCCACGGTGCGGCGCCGCAGTCGATGGCGCAGGCTTGTGCTGCATGCCATGAACCGATCGCGCTGCAGCTCGAGGCTGGCAGCGGTCTGCACGGCACGCTGGGTGCTGCCGATGCAAGCCGCTGCGGACTGTGCCACCGCGAGCATGGCGGCGACCGGCTGGCGCCGATCGCAGCCGAGTCCTGGCGCCGCGCTGGGGTCGCCGACCCGGAGCGCTACGCGCACGAGCACGTGGCGGAGTTCCGGCTCGGCGGCGTCCATCCGTCGCTGGCGTGCGAGGCGTGCCACACGACGCGCAGCTACCTCGGCCTGCAGCAGACCTGCACCGCGTGCCACGACGACGTGCACGCCGGCGCGTTCGGCACCGACTGCGCACATTGCCACGGGCAGAGCGCACCGTTCGCGCAGGTCGCTGCGTTCTCGCACCCGGAGCGGTTCCCGCTGGCCGGTGCGCACGCGGGCCTCGCGTGCCTCGCCTGCCATGCGAAAGACACCCCGCACGCGATCGCACAGCGGCTCGAGGCGACCGGCATGCAGCCGCGGGCCTGTCACGACTGCCATGCCGACCCGCATCGTGGCGGCGGCCTCGCGTCGCAGTTCACCGAGGTCCGGGCGTGCACGCAGTGCCATGACACGACTGCCGACTGGACGCCGCGGGTCGCGGGCGCGGAGCACGCGCGGTTCGGGCCCGCGCTCGAAGGGCGGCACGCGGCAGCCGACTGCCGGAGCTGCCACGCGCGCCAGGTCCCGACGGTCCCCCCGCTCCAGCAGTGCCAGAGCTGCCACGAATCGCCGCACCGGGCGGAATTCGTGCGAGCCGCATCGCCGGAAGGCTGCGTAAGGTGCCACGCCGCCGCGGATCCCGGGTTCGGTCTGCCATCGGCCGACCTCTCGGCCGCCGATCACGCCGCGAGCGGTTTCGCCTTGGGGCGGCCCCACGCCGACCTCGCCTGCGCCGTCTGCCACCGGCCGGGCGCTGCGTGGGCCGCCCGTTTTCCCGGGCGCCGCGCCGACGACTGCGCCGCCTGCCATAGCGACCCGCACCAGGGTCGGTTCGAGCAAGGCTGCACGAGCTGCCACCGCGCAGAGAGCTTCCGCCCGACCCTGTTCGACGCCGCCGCCCATGCGCGCACGAAGTTCCCGCTGACCGGCGCGCACATCGCGACGGCGTGTGCACGCTGCCACACCGATGGTCTGCAGTTCGGTCCGCTGCCAGTCGCCTGTGCATCGTGCCATGAGGATCCGCACCGCGGCTTGTTCGACGCGCCGGGACGGCCGCGGCAGCTCGGCGGACGCGAAGGCTGCGCGCGCTGCCACGGCAACGAGCGGTTCGACGAGGTGCGGTGGAGCGGCGACGAGCACCGGATGTGGACCGGGCACGCGCTGCAAGGGGCACACGCGTCGCTGCAGTGCACGCAGTGCCACCGCAGCGAGCCGGCGACACCGCGACGGCTCGGTCCAGCGCCCAGGCGCTGCGACCAGTGTCACGCGGACCCGCACGCCGGTCAGTTCCGCGGCGAGCAGGGGACCGACTGCGCGCGCTGCCATGGCGAGCAGCGGTTCGTGCCGGTGCGGTTCGATCACCAGCGCGATGCGCGCTTCGCGCTGGATGCCAACCACCGCCAGCTCGGCTGTTCGGCGTGCCACAAGAGCTACGACGACGGGTTCGGACACCGCGTCGTGCGCTGGCGTCCGCTCGGCGTGAGCTGTGCCGACTGCCACGACTCGCGCAAGGAGAAGGACGACGACGACGACGACCGGCGCGGGCGCGGGCGCGGGCGCGGGCGCGGAGGCGACGACCGATGAGCTTGCGCGCACTCGTCGCGGCTGCACTGCTGCTCGCTGCCCTGCCGGCACAGGAGCTGCGCACGGTCGAAGTGCACGTGACCGGTGGCGCCGGCAACAGCGTGTTCCTCGACCGCGGGCGCGGTGAGGGGCTGCTGCCCGGCATGACCGTGCGGCTGTTCCCGCCCGGCCAGCCGCCGATCGATGCGACGATCCGGGCGGTCTCGACCAACGGCGCGCGCGCCGACGTGCCGCCGCCACGCGAGGTGCCGCCGACCGGCACGCGCGGCGAGGTGCAGGTTCCGATCGAACAGGCGAAACCGCCGGAACCGGCGCCAGCGGCGCCACCGCGGCCGACCCCACAACACCCTCCGTGGACTCGGCGCGAAGACCCGCGCGACCCTGGGCAGCCACTGCTCGCGCCGGCGTTCGGCGCGCCGGCCGACACGCGGCCGCCGCGGTTGACCGGCAGCGTGTTCGGGCAGCTCGACTGGTCGCGCGACCGCGGGGATGGGCGCGACTCGGAGTTCTGGCTGGCGCGGCTCGGGACCGACTTCGAGGTCACGAACCCGTTCGGGACCGGCGGGCGCGTGCGGTTCGCCGGCGACCTCGAGCGGCGCGGCCTGGATCTGCTGGACGAAGGGAAGGCGCACGACGACGACGCGCGGATCGAGCGGCTGTCGTATCTGCACGGCGACGAGGAGTACGCGCCGTGGCGCGCCGAAGTCGGCCGGTTCGTGTCGCAGTACGTCCCGGAGCTCGGCTTGATCGACGGGGTCGAAGGGGCGCTGCGGTTCTCGTCCGGGATCGACGTCGGTGCCGGGTTCGGCGGCTGGCCGCTGCCGTATCCGGCGCGCACGACCGACGACGACCTGACGGCGCACCTGTTCCTGCAGTGGGCCGATCCGGATCCGCGCGGCGCGCGGGTGCTGTTCGGCTACCAGAAGAGCTGGCACGACGGCGCGCCGGACCGCGATCTGCTGCTCGCGCGCGCGAACGTCGCGCCGAGCGAGCAGTGGTGGTTCTCGGCCGCGCTGCGCGCCGACATCTACACGGCGAGCGATCCGATCAAAGGGAGCGGAGTCGATCTGAGTGAAGCGTTCCTGCAGGGGACCTGGCGTGCGACGCCGACCAGCGGCGCGTCGCTGTCGTACTCGCACTTCGAGTGGCCGGAGCTGAAGCGCGCGGAGTACGTGCTGACGCCGCCGCGGCTCGTCGCCGATGGCAGGGTCGACCGGTTCTCGGCCGGCGGTTGGTTCGATCTGGTCGAGCGTGTGCGGCTCGATCTGCGCGGCGATTTCTGGAGCGATCAGGACGACTCCGGCGCCGGTGGCGAGCTGCGGCTGGGTTTCGACCGCGTGCTGGAAGAGCAGACCTGGGTCGGCGTGGATCTGTTCCTGACCGAAGGCAGCACGAGCAGCGGGCCGGGGTTCCGGATCGGCGCGCGGCGTCCGTTCGGCGAATGGCTGGTCGGGCTCGGCTACGACTGGCTGGAGTACGAGCTCGACACGATCGGCGGCAGCTCGACCGACGGGACGCGCCAGAGCGTGCGCGCGAGCGTGGACTGGATGCGAGGCGATTGGCAGGTCGGGTTGTTCGGGCAGCAGTTCTTCGGTGATGGCGAGGATTCGCTCGCGATCGATCTGTTCGTGCAGTTCCACTTCTGAAGCGAGATGAGCGAGATGCAGCGGCAACGGATTCCTTCACGCGCGCGCGTCGCGGTGCTGGCGGTCGCGCTCGGCCTGCTGGTCGCGTGCGCGGCGTTCGTGCCGCGGCAGGGGTGGGCGCCGGGACGCGGGCCGGTCGTGCCGCACGACACGTTCCCGGCGGATTGCTCGTTGTGCCATCTCGGCGATGGATGGCACCTGATCCGGGAGGAGTTCCAGTTCGACCACGGGGCCGAGACCGGGATCGTGCTGACCGGGCGGCACGCGCAGGCCGAATGCCTGCTGTGCCACAACGACCGCGGGCCGGTCGCGCAGTTCTCGGCGCGTGGCTGCGGCGGCTGTCACGAAGACCCACATCGCGGCGAGTTGGGTGCGCAGTGCACGAGCTGTCACGACGAGCAGAGCTGGCGCGTCGTCGCGACGATCGCGATGCACGACCGCACCAGGTTCCCGCTGATCGGGGCACACGCGGCGGCGGCCTGCTGGCGCTGCCATCCGGGTGCGACCGTCGGCAACTTCGCGGGGGCGCCGCAGCTGTGCGACGGTTGCCATCAGAGCGATCTCGCGCGCGCGACCGCGCCGGATCATCGCGCGCAGGGTTGGATCGACCGCTGCGACCGCTGCCACCGGCCGACACACTGGAACAGCATCGGCTTCCCGCATCCGCAGTCGTTCCCGCTGAGCGGCGGGCACGGCGGGCTGCGCTGTGAGACCTGCCACGCGGGCGGGATCTTCACGCGGCTGCCGACCGACTGCGCGTCGTGCCATGCCGACGAATGGACGCAGACCAGCGAGCCGGGCCATCAGGCCGCCGGGTTCGATCAGCGTTGCGAGAGCTGCCACGCGATCACGACCTGGCGCTCGTCGTTCTGGCCACATCCCGGCGCACTACCGCTGACCGGTGGCCATGCCGGCCGGCGTTGCAGCGAGTGTCATGCCGGTGGCGTCTACCGCGGCACGCCGACCGACTGCTACGCCTGCCACCAGGACGACTACGAACGCACGACGAATCCGAACCACCGCACGTCGAACTTCCCGACCACCTGCACGTCGTGCCACAGCACGACCACGTGGCGCGGGGCGGTGTTCAACCATCGCTTCCCGATCAGCGGACCGCACCGCGTCACGTGCGCCGAGTGCCACATCGTGCCGAACGATCCGCGCGCGTACTCGTGCACGCACTGCCACGACCACAGCCAGTCACGGATGGCCGACAAGCACAAGGAGGTGCGCAACTACTCGTGGTCGAGCCCGGCGTGTTTGGGGTGCCATCCGAATGGCAGGGGTTAGGGGAGGGGAAAGGGGGAAACGAGAATGGAACGGGCCCGGGCTCGGGCTGGGGCTTGGGTAGGGCGAGGAAAGGGAAGGGGAAGGGGAAGGGGTTCGTGCGGATGGGTGGTTGCGCGGATGCGGGTGATACCAAAGGGGTCTGACCCTTTTGGG
>CAZABP010000099.1:0-7584 GCA_964483245.1 uncultured candidatus Brocadiaceae bacterium
GTTCTCGCCGCGTTCGCGCCACGGCACCTGGCGCGATCTCTGGATCGCGCTGGCCGAAGCGCAGATGGAGCTCGGCCTGCCGATCACGCCGGCACAGCTCGCCGAGCTGCGTGCCAGGCGCGACGAGTTCGACTTCGAGCGCGTCGCCGTGCTCGAGCGTGAGCTGCGCCACGACGTCATGGCGCACGTGCATCACTACGGCGAGCTGGCGCCGTCGGCGCACGGCATCCTGCACCTCGGTGCCACGAGCTGCTACGTGACCGACAACGGGGACCTGATCCTGTACCGGCGCGCGCTCGCGCTGGTGGAGCAGCGGCTGGTCGGCTGCATCCGCGCGCTGGCGGAGTTCGCGCGCCGCCATCGCACGACCGCCTGTCTCGGCTACACGCACTTCCAGGTCGCGCAGCCGGTCACCGTCGGCAAGCGCGCCTGCCTGTGGCTGCAGGATCTGCTGCTGGACCTCGACGAGCTGCGGCGGCTGCGCGCCTGGCTGCCGTGCCGCGGGGTCAAGGGGACGACCGGGACGCAGGCTTCGTTCCTGGCACTGTTCGATGGCGACCACGAGAAGGTGCGCGAGCTCGAGCGGCGCGTCGTGCAGAAGATCGGTTTCGAGCGCGCCGTCGCGGTGACCGGCCAGACCTATCCGCGCAAGCTCGACTGGATGCTGCACCAGACGCTCGCCGGCATCGCGCAGTCGGCGGCGAAGTTCGCGGTCGACCTGCGGCTGTTGGCGCACGAGCGCGAAATCGAAGAGCCGGCCGGCGAGCGCCAGATCGGCTCCTCGGCGATGGCCTACAAGCGCAATCCGATGCGCTGCGAGCGGATCGGCTCGCTGGCGCGGTACGTGTTGGCGGTGGCCGACACGTCGGCGCAGACGGCGGCGCAGCAGTGGCTCGAGCGGACGCTCGACGACTCCGCCGTGCGCCGGATCGCCTTGCCGGAGACGTTCCTGGCCATCGACGGAATCCTGATCCTGGTGGAGAACGTCGCGCGCGGCCTGGTCGTCCACGAGCGCGTCATCGCGCGCAAGCTGGCAGAAGCGCTGCCGTTCCTCGCCACCGAGGAGATCCTGATGGCCGGCGTGCGCGCCGGCGGCGACCGGCAGGTGCTGCACGAGCGGATCCGCGTCCACTCGCGCGAGGCGACGCGGCGGATCCAGGAGCAGGGGGAGCCGAACCCGCTGCTCGATCTGCTGCGCGCCGATCCGGCGTTCGCGCCGGTGCGCAGCCAGCTCGACGATCTGCTGGAGCCGGCGCGGTTCGTCGGCCGTGCGCCGGCGCAGGTGGACGAGTTCCTGTCCGGTGAAGTGGAGCCGCGGCTGATCGGTGCGGAGCAGACCGGGGGCTCCGCGGAGCCGCATGTGTAGACGCCGGCTCGCGCTGTTCGGTGCGCTGCTGCTCGGCACGGCGCTCCCGGCGCAGCAGGACGCGCGCGCCGCTCGGATGGCGTGGTGGCGCGAGGCGCGTTTTGGGATGTTCGTGCACTGGGGGCTGTACGCGATCCCGGGCGGCCAGTGGGATGGCAAGCGCCACCCCGCGCCGGCCGAGTGGATCCAACACCACGCGCGGATCCCGGTCGCCGACTACGAGCCGCTGCTGGCGCAGTGGAACCCGAATCGCTTCGACGCCGATGCGTGGGCGCGCATCGCGAAGCAGGCCGGGATGCGATACGTCGTGATCACGAGCAAGCACCACGACGGATTCGCGCTGTGGGACAGCGCGGTCAGCGAGTGGGACGTCGGCGCAGCACCGGATCGGACCGACGTGCTGGCTGAACTGGCCGCAGCCTGCCGTCGCCACGGGCTGCGCTTCGGGCTGTACCACTCGATCCTGGACTGGCACCATCCGGACTACGTGCCGCGGCGGGCCTGGGATCCGCGGCCGGGGATCGAGCCGGAGTTCCCGCGCTACGTCGCGTACCTGAAGGCGCAGCTCCGCGAACTGATCGAACGCTACGACCCGGACATCCTGTGGTTCGACGGCGAGTGGGAGGAGAGCTGGACCCACGAGCTCGGGCTCGACGTCGCGCGGTTCGTGCGCGGCCTGAAGCCGGAGATCCTGATCAACAACCGGGTCGACAAGGGTCGTAGCGGCATGGCGGGACTCGACCGCGACGGCGAGTGGGCCGGTGACTTCGGGACGCCGGAGCAGGAGATCCCGGCGCGCGGGTTCCCCGGTGTCGACTGGGAGAGCTGCATGACGATGAACGACACGTGGGGCTGGTCGCGCGACGACCAGAACTGGAAGTCGCCGGCGGTCCTCGTGCGCAATCTCGTCGAGATCGTCAGCAAGGGTGGGAACTACTTGCTGAACGTCGGCCCGCAGCCGGATGGTGCGATCCCGCGCGCGTCGATCGAACGGCTCGCCGCGATCGGAGCGTGGATGGAGCGACACGCGGAGTCGATCCACGGTTGCGGCGCGACGCCGTTCACGCGTGCGCCGTGGTTCTGCACGACGAAGCCGGGCAGGTTGTACGTGCATCTGTTCGAGCGGCCGGCAGACGGGCGGGTCGAGCTGGTTGGTTTGCGCAACGAGGTGCGCCGCGCCTGGTGGCTCGGTGATTCGGCGCGCACTGCGCTCGCGGTCGGCCGCGGTGCGGCCGGACCGGTCATCGAGCTGCCGGCCATGTTGCCGGATCCGATCGACTCCGTGTTGGTCGTCGAGATCGAGGGGAACGCGGCTGCGGATCCGATTCCGCTGCGGCCGGACGCGGACGGTGTGATGCGGCTGCGTGCATCGGATGCCGACGTGCGCGGCGGGCACGTGCGGTTCGAGCGCGACAAGCAGTGCATCGGCTACTGGACCGACGCCAAGGACCAGGTGCAGTGGGAGTTCGAACTGCCGGCCGCGCAGCGGATGCGGGTGACGCTCGAGGTCGCGTGTCCCGGTGAGTCGGCGGGCAGCACGTTCGCGGTGCGTGTGGGAGGTGCGGAGCTGCGCGGGGAGGTGCCGGCGACGGGTGCGTGGACGACCTTCCGCGAGCTGGCACTCGGCGAGCTGGAGCTGCCAGCAGGGACCGTGAAGATCGCCATCGTCCCGCTGCAGAAGCCGGGTCTCGCGGTCATGAATCTGCGCGGGATCCGGCTCGAGCCGGTGCGGTGAGTCCTCCCTGCTGACGGATCCGGGCGCGCGTGCCACAATCGCGCGCCAAGCAGAAAAGGAGCTCACCATGCGTCGTTGTCCCGGCCGGGTGTTGCCGCTGCTGCTCGGGCTCGGGCTGCCAGCGCAGATCGTCGTCGTCGATCCGAATGGGGGAGGGAACTACCGCGACCTGCAGACCGCCATCGACGCGGTGTCGGCGGGGACCGTTATCCGCGTGCTGGGCGGGACCTATGGTCCGCTCAGGATCACGAAGTCGCTGACGATCCTGTGCGATCCGGTGGCGGCAGTCACGCAGCCGTTCACGGGCAACGGGCAGCAGCCGGATGCAATCACGTTGGTGGGATCCGGGAAGGACCGGATGACGCTGAGCGGTTTCGTGGTCAAGAACCTCTGCAACGGCGGGAGCTGGAATGGCGCGGGTGCGGGAATCACTTCCAGTGGCTTCATCGCTCTGACTCTGGTGCACAGCGTGGTTCATGGCGCCGAATGGCAGACGATCACGGGGCACGCGCCCGGCGCGCCCGCAATCACGACGACGGGCGCTCAGCGGGTGTACGTCGCGGATTGCACGCTGCGGGGCTCGACATCGTGGCGCGACGGCACCAATACATATGGTCCAGACGGCCCGGCAGGGCTCCTCGCCCAGGGCGCCGACGTCATCGTGCAGCGAAGCGCGATCCGTGGGGGGGACGGCGGCGGCGGCGAGTTCACTTCGCCGCCGCTTCCTCATCTATGCCCGTGCCCCGGTCCTGGGCGCGGAGGTGACGGGGTGTCCGCCGGACGCGTGTTCCACTGCGGCGCGATGATCGAAGGAGGTAAGGGTGGCGAAGTGCGCGTAGGCACATCGCCGCACCAGTACCGCCCCTGGGGCAAACAACCGGACGGCCAGCCGATCGTCGCGAGCCTCGACCGGGCGCTCCCTGCATTCATCACGCAGACCTCCCGCATGCAGCTCGGCAAGAGCTGGCAGCTCACGTGGGGGTACCACGGCGGCGGCGGGATCCTGTTGATCTCGATGCCTGCCACGGCGCCGCTCGAGATCGCAGGGCAGTGGTTGTTCGTCGACGCGAACGCGCACCTCGCGATCGGCTTCACCTCCTCGCAAGGCAGCGTCACGTTGCCGGTCCCCAACCAGACGACGCTGGCCGGCACGCCGATCGTCGCGCAAGTCCTGGACCTCTGGGCCACCGCACTCACCGGCCCCGCGTTCGACGTCATCGACTTCTGATCCGGCCGCTCCCCTCTGGCGCCGCGTCGCGCGCGGCCTATGCATGAGCGCCTCACGATGGCGGTTCGCTACAAGGACTACTACGAGACGCTCGGTGTGCCGCGCTCGGCGTCGCAGGACGACATCCAACGCGCGTTCCGCAAGCTCGCGGCGAAGCTCCACCCCGACGTCAGCAAGGAGCCGGAAGCCGAGACCCGCTTCAAGGAGCTGAACGAGGCCTACGAGGTCTTGAAGGACCCTCAGAAGCGCAAGCTCTACGACCAGCTCGGTTCCAACTGGAAGGCCGGCCAGTCGTTCCAGCCGCCGCCCGGGTTCGAAGGGCAGGAGTTCGACTTCGGCGGCGCCGGTGCGTTCGCGGGGTTCAGCGAGTTCTTCGAGTCGCTGTTCGGCGGCGGCGGTGGCGGTGGTCGCCGCGGCGCCGCGTTCGAGGAGATGTTCGGCGGCGGTGGTCGCGGGCGGCAGCCGCGGCCGCGCCCCGGCAGCGATCTCGAGGCGGAGATCGAGATCGGCGTCGAGGACCTGCTGCGCGATGGCAAGCAGCCGATCCGCCTGCAGGGACCGGAGGGGATCCAGCAGCTCGAGGTCTCGCTGCCGCGCGGCACGCGCGAGGGCACCCGCATCCGCCTCGCCAGGCAGGGCGCGCCCGGCAGCGCGGGCGGACCGCGTGGCAACCTGATCCTGCACGTGCACCTGCGCGCGCATCCCGTGTTCCAGGTGGAGGGTGACGATCTGCGCGCTGCGGTCGCCGTCACGCCGTGGGAGGCGATGTTCGGCGGCGAGGTTGCGCTGCCGACGCCGTCCGGCGAGGTGAAGCTGAAGATCCCGCCCGCGAGCCAGGCCGGGCAGACGCTGCGGCTGCGTGGCCTCGGCCTGCCGAAGGAGGACGGCTCCCGCGGCGCGCTGCTGGTGACGCTGCGGATCGTGAATCCCCCAGACCCGAGCCCACGTGAGCGCGAGCTGTTCGAGAAGCTGCGCGCCGAGTCGACGTTCGTCCCCGGGGATCGGCTGCAGCGCGGTTAGTGTCCGCGACCATGGCGATCCCGCGCCGGGTCTCGTTGCTGCTTCCCCTCGCGCTCCTGATCCCGTTGAAGGCGCAGGAATCGCGCGATCGGCGCGAGCCGCGCGATCCACCACCGGACACCGAGCATGTCCGCCACTTCCGGCTGCAGTCGGAGCTGCTGACGAAGTTCTGGGGACGGCCGATGTTCGTCGAGGCCGGCGTCGTCGTGCCGCCGCACACGACCGGCGAGAAGCTGCCGGTCTGCTATTCGATCCACGGCTTCGGCGGGTCGTACCGCTCGGCGTGGCGCCGCGGGCCACCCCTCGTCGCCGAGATGGAGGCGGGTGGCCCGCGGTTGATCCACGTGTTCCTGCAGGCGCACTTCCCGCTCGGACACCACGTGTTCGCCGACTCGGTCAACAACGGGCCGTGGGGCCGCGCGCTGACCGAGGAGTTCATCCCTGCACTCGAGCGGGCATTCCCCGCCGACGGAACGCCGCGCGGGCGTTTCCTGACCGGACACTCGAGCGGTGGCTGGAGCAGCCTGTGGCTGCAGTACGCGTATCCGAAGTTCTTCGGCGGCGTCTGGTCGACGGCGCCGGACTCGGTCGACTTCCGCGACTTCACCGGGATCGACGTCTACACGTTCGACAACGCGTTCCGCGATCCGAAGGGTGCGCCGATCCCGCTCGTGCGTCGCAACGGGGAGTGGGCGATGACGATCGAGGAGTTCGTGCGGCGCGAGTTCGCGCGGCGCGACCACGGCGGTCAGTTCGCGAGCTTCAACGCAGTGTTCAGTCCGCGCGGCGACGACGGCCGCCCGATGCGGCTGTTCGACATCGAGACCGGCGTGATCGATCGCACCGTCGCCGAGAGCTGGAAGCCGTACGACATCGCACTGCAGCTCCGCACGCGCTGGGACCAGCTGCGCCCGGACCTGGCCGGCAAGATCCACGTGTTCATGGGGACGCAGGACACGTTCCGCCTCGAAGGCGCGCTGCGGCTGATGCAGCAGGACATGGAGAAGATCGGCGCCGAAGTCACGATCCTGTTCGCCGAGGGGCGCGATCACGGGAGCCTGCTGCAGCCGCATCCGGAGCTCTGGCCCGACGGCCTGCTGGCGCGGATCCACCGCGAGATGCGGGCGCGCTACGACGCGCGGTGAGCGGACAGGAAATGGCGGGCGGCCGGCCGCGCGCCTGACAACTTGGCAGAACCAGCCGGCACGCGCGCTGCAAATCCGCCGCGGCAGCGGCGTTCCGCACGGGCACGTCATTTGATCCGGGCCGCGCCATGGACCTGCAGAAGCTGACCCAGAAGTCCCAGGAAGCACTCGCCGCCGCGCAGGCGAAGGCGGTCGAGCTCGGGCACCAGGAGGTCGATCACGAGCACCTGCTGCTCGCGCTGCTCCAGCAGGAGGAAGGACTCGTGCCGCGGCTGCTCGCGAAGATGGACGTGCCGGTGCCGGCGTTCGCGCAAGCGATCGAAGCGCTGCTGCACAAGCGTCCGAAGGTCTCCGGGCCGGGCTTCGAAGCCGGCAAGATCTACCTCGGCCAACGCCTCTCGCAGACGCTGGTCGCCGCGGAGCAGCAGGCGACGCGGATGAAGGACGAGTACGTCTCGGTCGAACACCTGCTGCTGGCGATGGTCGCCGCGGCCGGCAACACGGATCTGGGGCGGCTGTTCACGCAACACCGGCTGACCGCGGACCGGGTGCTGGCGGCGCTGAAAGACGTCCGCGGCTCGCAGCGCGTGACCAGCGCGAACCCGGAGTCGACCTACGAGGCGCTCGAGAAATACGGCCGCGACCTGGTGCGGATGGCGCGCGCCGGCAAGCTCGATCCGGTCATCGGCCGCGACGAGGAGATCCGCCGCGTGATCCGGATCCTGTCGCGCAAGACCAAGAACAACCCGGTCCTGATCGGCGAGCCGGGTGTTGGCAAGACCGCGATCGCCGAGGGGCTCGCGCACCGGATCGTCCGCGGCGACGTGCCGGAAGGGTTGAAGGACAAGACGATCTTCGCGCTCGACATGGGGAGCCTCGTCGCCGGCGCCAAGTATCGCGGCGAGTTCGAGGAACGGCTGAAGGCCGTGCTGAACGAGATCAAGCAGTCGGAAGGGCGGGTGCTGCTGTTCATCGATGAGCTGCACACGATCGTCGGCGCCGGCAAGGCGGAAGGTGCGATGGACGCCGGCAACATGCTGAAGCCGATGCTCGCGCGCGGCGAACTGCACTGCATCGGCGCGACGACGCT
>CAZABP010000100.1:0-6485 GCA_964483245.1 uncultured candidatus Brocadiaceae bacterium
CTCAGCTCCTCACGACACGCGCCGCGACCTCCGTGTTTCGCACCACGGCCGCGCGTCCCGCGACTCGACGTCGATGCTGCGCTCGCCCCAGTCCTGGCGCCACGACAGGCACTGCTCGAACTTCAACGGCTTCTTCAGGAAGCCGCAGCACATCGCAGGTGTCATCACCGGGCGATCCCGGTTGAACCGACACCGGGTCATGCTGCGGTAGACCATGCTCAGCTCGAGCTGGCAGTTGAGCCAGTGGTAGGACTTCGACACCAGCCACGTGCGCCGGCGCAGGCGGCCGTTGACGTCGCGCAGCGTCGCCGCCATCAGGTTGATCCGCGCCAGCGGCCCGTACGGCGATCGCGGCAGCGCCGATGAGAACCTCTGATGCTCGAGCCGTTCCGCTCCGAGCGTCTGCCGCAACAGCGGTCCGTAGCTCGACTTCAGGTCGGTTCGGACGGTGACCGTGCCGTGCCTGGCGACCCGCGGCACGAGCGTCTGCAGGACCTGGCGCACGGCTTCGCGGCTCTGGTCGGTGCGCCGGCCCCGGGTCTGCTCGGCCCGCGCGAGCTCGCGCCGGCGCTTGGCCGTGAGCTTGCCGCGGAAGCGGATCGGGGCCGACGTCGCATCGACGAGGAACATCGAGTTCGCCTCGATCAGGATCGGCAGCGTCAGCGGCAGCACCCGCCCCTGCTCGAACGTCTCCATCTCGTCGAGCTGGAACAGCGCGCCGGCTGGGAACTCGGTCATCACGTTGTGCCGCAGGTGGTGCAGGGTCGTGGCGTGCTTCCGCAGCTTGTAGGCGAGCCCCTTCAGCGACAGATCGTGGCGCCGGCAGAACTCCCGCATGCCGCAGCCCCACGAGAGCTGCGCGAACACGGGCACGTTGAGGTGCGGTTTCTTGTCGCGGTAGTCGTGGCGGAACGTCTGCCGCGAGAACGTGCGCTTGCACAGCCGGCAGCGGAAGCGCGGCACCGGCTCCTTCTGGCAGGCAGCGTCGTAGGTGCCCCAGCGTTGGAAGAAGTTGTCCGGCGGGGACTTGTGTGCAGTGCAGTTCCCCCACGGACAGCACGGTGGCTGGAACATTCGATCCTCCGGCGCGCGGCCACCATCGGCTGCATGCGCGCCAGGGACCGGTGCCCCGGATTCGCCGGCGGTACCACCCGTGCGCTAAGAAAAAACGCCTGGGCGGACCCGCGCGCGGCCTGGTCGGCTGGGAGCGGGACCAACACGCACGGTGGACAGGATCCGGGTATGGCAACCGGCGCCCCGACCCTGTTTCCTCCCCGCCTTCCACCCGTCGAAGCCGGAACCGATGGCTGCCAAGAAACCGAAGTCGCGCCCGCCTCGCAGACCCAAGCCCGCAGCGCCACCCGCCCCGGATTCGATCGAGGGGCGCGTCGGCGAGCTGCAGCGCCTGATCGCCCTGATGAACTCGGCCGGGGTCGTCGAGATCGAGCTGGAAACGCCGGACCAGCGGTTGCGGGTGCGGATGAAGGAGGAGCACCCGGGCGTCGTCCACGTGACCGGCGGGCCGGTGGTCGGACAGGGGGTCTCAGCGCCGGCGCAGCGTGCACCGGAGCCGGCGGTCGCGGCGGCGCCGCAGCGCGCGAGCGGCCACGAGGTCACGTCACCGATGGTCGGGACGTTCTACCGCGCGTCGTCGCCCGACGCCGAGCCGTTCGTGCGCACCGGCCAGCGCGTCACGCACGACGCGACGCTGTGCATCATCGAAGCAATGAAGGTCATGAACGAGATCAAGTCGGAAGTCGAAGGCGAGATCCTCGAGATCCTCGTCGAGAACGGCGAGCCGGTCGAATTCGGGCAGCCGCTGTTCGTGATCAAGGTCTGACCGGAGCCGGACCCGCGCGATGTTCCGCCGCATCATGATCGCGAACCGGGGCGAAATCGCGCTCCGGATCCTGCGCGCCTGCAAGGAGCTCGGCATCGAGACGGTCGCCGTCTATTCCGAGGCGGACCGCGGCGCACTGCACCTGCGCTATGCCGACGAGACGATCTGCATCGGCCCGCCGGCCAGCAAGAGCAGCTACCTCGACATCCCGGCGCTGATCTCGGCGGCGGAGATCGCCGACGTCGAAGCGATCCACCCCGGCTACGGCTTCCTGTCGGAGAACGCGCACTTCGTCGAGGTCTGCCAGTCCTGCAACATCAAGTTCATCGGACCCTCGGCCGACGCGATCGAACGCGTCGGCGACAAGGTGCGCGCGAAGGAGCTCGCGCGCGCGGCCGACGTCCCGACCGTCCCCGGCAGCGACGGCCCCGTCGAATCCGAGAACGAAGCCCGCGAGCTAGGCCGCAAGATCGGTTATCCGGTCCTGATCAAGGCGGCCGCCGGCGGCGGTGGTCGCGGCATGCGCGTCGCGCACAACGACGCGAGTCTGCTCAACGGCTTCCACGCCGCGCGGACCGAAGCCGAAGCCGCGTTCAAGAACCCGACCGTCTACATCGAGAAGTACCTCGAGCGCCCGCGGCACGTCGAGATCCAGATCCTCGGCGACATGCAAGGCAACGTCGTGCACCTCGGCGAGCGCGACTGCTCGCTGCAGCGCCGCCACCAGAAGCTGCTCGAAGAAAGCCCTTGCGTCGCGCTGAAGCCGGAGACCCGCCGTGCGATGGGGGACGCGGCCGTGCGTCTCGCCAAAGCCGCGAACTACTGGTCGGCCGGCACGGTCGAGTTCCTGCTCGACCAGAGCGGCGACTTCTATTTCATCGAGGTCAACTCGCGCGTGCAGGTCGAACATCCGGTCTCCGAGCAGGTGACCGGCATCGACATCATCCAGTGGATGATCCGCATTGCAGCCGGTCAGTCCCTGCCGTTCCGCCAGGAGGACATCGTCCCACGCGGACACGCGATCGAGTTCCGCATCAACGCCGAAGATCCGGAGCAGAACTTCAAGCCGTCCCCCGGCCGCATCCACGAGCTGATCGCTCCGGCCGGCCCCGGCGTGCGCTGGGACAGCCACGTGTTCCAGGGCTACACGGTGCCGCCGTATTACGACTCGATGGTCGGCAAGCTGATCGTGCACCGTGCCACCCGCAGCGAGGCGATCGCGACGGCACGGCGCGCGCTCGAAGAGATGACGCTCGGCGGAATCGCGACGACGATCCCGCTGTTCCTGCGCGTGCTCGACCACTCCGACTTCCGCAATGGCATGGTCGACACCGGATTCATCGACCGTTACTTCGGACTGCGGTAGAACCAGGCCATGGCAGCCGACATCCGTAAGGCAGGCCGCCGGCTCCTGCTCGCCGTCGACGTGATCTCGGCCTTGAGCGCCGCGACCGTGGTCACGGCGGTCTACCTCTGGCCGGGCCTCGCCGGCACCCACGACGCCGAGACCGGCATGCTGTCGATCCGGCTCGGCGGCGGCGCCGCGATGTTGTTCTGGGCGGCGTTCGTGCTGCTCGTGTTGCACGTCCTCTACTACCTCTACGGCCGGCCCCCGCGCGCGCCGCTCGACTACGTCCTCAGCGAAGAGCCGGGCGGACCGGTGCGGATCGCGCGCGAGGCGATCGAGACCGGCTTGCACAAGGCGGGCGAAGCGGTCGCGGGGATCAGCCGCGTGCGCGTCGCGATCCTCCCGGCCGGGATCAAGCGGCTGCGCGTGCGGACGATCTTCCAGGCGCCGGACGGGATCGACCTGACCCGCGTCACCAAGGATCTGCGCAATGCGCTCGAGCAGCGGTTCGCCGCGCTCGTGCGCCTGGGGGAAGGCTGGCGCGTCGAGTTCGAGCTGCTGTTCTCCGGCTTCGCCGGCAAGCTGCTGCGCAAGCCGGGCGCGGAGCCGGAACCACAGCCGGAGGAGGCGCCGTTCACCGGTCCGCAGTACCCGATCGACGACGACGACGATGCGTTCCCCCGCGATCTCGCGGGCGGTCGTCGATGAACCGTCGCCCAGCCGCCGGGGCCGAGCGCGGATGACTGCGCTGCGGATCGGGATCCTGACCGGTGGCGGCGACGCGCCGGGCCTGAACGCCGCGATCGCCGGGCTCGGCCGCCGGTTGGTCGCCGCGAACGCGATCATGGTCGGGTTCCGCGACGGCTGGCGCGGCCTGATCGAGGACGACACGGTCGTGATCCGTCCTTCGGCGCTGCAACACCTGGTGACGCAGGGGGGCACGATCCTCGGCTCGTCGTCGGCGAATCCGTACCGCAATCCGGACCGCGACGTGCCGCGCGTGTTGCAGACGATCCGCCATCACGAGCTGGACGCGGTCATCGCGATCGGCGGCGATGGCACGCTGAAATCGGCCGACCGGCTCTGGCGCGAGCACGGGGTCCCGCTCGTTGCGATCCCCAAGACGATCGACAACGACCTGGCGGCGACCGATTTCACGTTCGGGTTCATGACCGCGGTCGAGCGCGCGATGCGCGCGATGGATGAACTGCGCACGACGGCGGAATCGCACCACCGCGTCATGGTCGTCGAGTGCATGGGTCGCCACGTCGGGTGGATCACGGCCTACGCCGGGCTCGCAGCCGGCGCCGAGCTGATCCTGGTCCCGGAGCGACCGATCGAGCTGACGACGCTGTTCCACAAGCTCGAACGGGTGCGCGCCGCGGGGCGCCGTTCGCTGTTGATCGCGGCGGCCGAAGGCGCGCGCGTCTACGAAGGCGGCCATCTGCTGTCGACGACCGACAAGGACGAATACGGCAACTTCAAGACCGGCGGCGTCGCCGAGCTGATCGCTGCCGCGGTGCAGGCGCGGCTCGGCTGGGAAGCCCGCGGGCTCGTGCTCGGCCACCTGCAGCGGGCCGGACCACCGATCGCGTTCGATCGGATCTACGCGTTGCGGCTGGGCGCTCGGGCCGCGCGGCTGGTGCTCGAGCAGAACTTTGGCCGCATGGCAGCGATGCGCGAGGGGGAGATCGTGGACGTGCCTCTTGCCGATGCCGTGGCGCAGCCGAAGATCCTGTCCGAGCAGTTCATCAGCCGCTACGCGGACTTCTTCCTGCCGACCCCGGGCAGTGACCAGGGCGGCTTCCGCCTGCCGGCCGACGATTGAGCCAACCCGTTCCCGCTCCGATGACGCGCTTGCTGCCGATCCCGCTGACCCTGCTGTGCTGGCTCACGGCCGCGCTGCCGGCACAAGGGGGCACCGGGCAGACGCAGCCGCCGACGGCGCCGTATCCGCGGCTCCCGCCGGTGATCCCGGACGCGCAGGCGCCGCAACAGTCATGGTGGCAGGATCAGCCGTACATGGGGTACTACGGCAGCAGCAGCTGGGTCGGGATCGGTGGTTCCTCCCCGTATCAGCGCGCGCCGTTGCGCGGTGGGTTCCAGGGGCTCGGCACCGGCTACACCGGCTACCAACCCGGCTTTCCGCTGTACACGCGCAGCACGACCGGCTTCGGCGCGTATCCCACGGGCCCCGACGGTGGCGACACGGGGCCGATGCGGACGCCGCTGCCACGGCTGCGCGAGCCGGGCGATCCGGATTGGCCGTCCTGGATCGACATCGCGGCCGAGCGCCGCGGCCTGCCACCGATCTCGCCGCTGCGCGCGGTCCTCGTGCAGAGCAGCGACCGCGTCTGGTATCGCGAGCGCGGCGAGGCCGCCTACGTCCCGCTCGCGTTCCACGACCGCTTCCGGATCATCGAGCCGGCTGCAAGCGCGCTCGTGCGCGACCAGGGAGAGTTCATCCTGCTGCTGCACGACGCGGCGACGCTGCGCAGCCTGGGCCCTTGCGAGCTGGACATCGTCGATCTGACGCCGGAGCTGGCCGAGGTCTCGTTGTCGCGCGTCTCGCTGGCCTGGGTCGTCGCGCGCGCGCGCAAGTTGCGCGTGCGGATGCCGGACGGCTCGGAGCTGGATGCCAGCGTCGGCGCGTATCGCGTGCAGCAGGTCGAGAACCGGATCGAGATCGAGAACCGCGGCCGCACGCCGCTGCAGTGGCGCGGGCACGGCCTCGAGCTCGAGCTGCCACCGGTGCATGCGCTGCGGCTGTTCGTCGAGCCGCCATCGCGCGAGCGCGTGCCGGCCGCACTGGTGCCCAGTGGTGACATCGAGGTCCGCCGCGAAGGGCGCGCGCTGATCGCGCGCGGCGGCAGCAACGGCGGCAGCGTGAGCTGGGCCGGCGTCCGCGTGCAGCTCGCCGCCGGGGAAGAGGCCCGCTTCGACCCACTCGCTGGCACGACGTTTCCCGATGGCGCGGCGAGCGGCGACTCCGAGCGCGCGTCCAAGCAGCGACCCTGACCCACTCCATGCCCACCCGATTCGAACGCGTCCTCGTGACCGGCGGCGCCGGCTTCATCGGCTCGCATCTCTGCGAGCGATTGCTGGCCGACGGCTCCTCGGTCATCGCGATGGACAACCTGATCACCGGGGACCTCGCCAACATCGAGCATCTGTTCGGCAACCCGAAGTTCACGTTCTTCCACCAGGACGTCACGAACTTCATCCACGTGCCGGGCAGGCTGGATGCGATCCTGCACTTCGCGAGTCCGGCGAGCCCGATCGACTACCTCGAGCTGC
>CAZABP010000101.1:0-5941 GCA_964483245.1 uncultured candidatus Brocadiaceae bacterium
GCGGTTGCCCAGATGGTCGATGTCGTCGATCTCCCCCTGGCCGCGACGCTGCTTCAGCAGGTACTTGATCGCCTCGACGAAGTCGACCGGCAGCAGCGTCATCTCGGTCTCGGGGATGTTGAGACCGAACTTGCGGTTGAGCCGGAAGCGGCCGACGCGGCCCAGGCGGTAGCGCGTCGCGTCGAAGAACTTCTCCTGGAACAGCTCACGGGCCTTGTCGAGCTGGGCCGGATTGCCGGGGCGCAGGCGGCTGTAGATCCGCAGCAGCGCCTCCTCGTGCGACTTGTGCGCGTCCTCACGCAGCGTGTTGAGGATCAGGAAGTCCTCCGGCTCGCGCAGCACGAGGATCTCCTTCAGCTCGCTGCCGGCGATCGCGGTCGAGGCCTCCTGCGTGATCTCCTCGCCGCTGCGCACGAACGGCTCGCCGCTGGCGGCGTCCATGATGTCGCCGACGGCGTACGCGCCGACCAGCTCCTCGGCGAACTTGGCATCCGGCGTCGTCTTCTTCCGGACCACCTTCTCGACGTCGTAGAACTCCTGCAGGATCGCGGCATCGCTCGACAGCCGCTGATCCATCGCGCGCAGCAGCGTCGTCGCCGGGAACTTGCCCGACTGGTCGATGCGGACCGCCAGCGCGTCCTTCTTGGTGACGTTGATCTCGATCCAGCTGCCGCGCTCGGGGATCACCCAGCACGAGTGCAGCCGCTTCTCCCCGGTGTGCAGCTCGACCGAGAAGTCGACGCCGGGCGAACGGTGCAGCTGACTGACCGTGACGCGCTCGGAGCCGTTCACGATGAACTCGCCGCCCCCGATCATGATCGGGATCTCGCCGAGGTAGATGTCCTCCTCGACCGGCTCCGGCTTGACCAGACGGACGCGGATCTTGAACGGATACCCGTACGTCATCCGCAGCTTGCGGCACTCGTCAGGCGAGTAGCGCGGCCGCCCCAGCTCGAACGAGATGTACTCGAGGCAGAGGGTCTTGTCGTACGAGTAGATCGGGAAGACCTCGCGCAGCAGCGCCTCGAGTCCGATCGGACGGCGCTTGCTCGCGGGCACGTTCGCCTGCAGGAAATCCTCGTACGAGCGCGTCTGCATCTCGACGAGGTTGGGGATCTCCGAAACGTCCGAATAGCGGCCGTATCTGACGGTCTCCATGCACTCCACCTGCGCGTTGCGTGGCTGACCCGTCGCCTCGGCACCAGGCGTACGAGCCGGAAGGTCGGAGTCCGTCCCGCGCACCGGACTCGCCCGTTAGCAAAAATCGATCCAGAGGTCGCAAGCTAGTCCATCGAGGCTTGCCGTCGCAAGCCTCATGGCGAGATTCCCACGCACCCATGGCCGCAGCTTCGGCCATGGGTCGGGGCACACCGGGCGCGTGCGCCGCGGCGGTGAGTCGTCCGGCGGCGATCCGCCCGGGACCGAAGCGCCGGGCGCGTCGGCCGGCCGGCGCATCGCCGAGGTCTACTTGACCTCGACTTCGGCACCCGCCTCGGTCAGCTTCTTCTTGATCTCCTCGGCCTCGGCCTTGGAGACACCCTCCTTGACCGGCTTTGGCGCCTCGTCGACCAGCGCCTTCGCCTCCTTGAGGCCAAGGCCGGTGATCTCGCGGACCACCTTGATCGCGTTGATCTTGTTCGCGCCGCCGCTCTTGAGGACGACGTCGAAGCTGGTCTTCTCCTCGGCCGGCGCGGCGGCAGCGCCACCCGCGGCCGCGATCGCGACCGGGGCCGCGGCGGAGACGCCCCAGCGGGCCTCCATCGCCTTGACCAGCTGAGCCGCCTTGCCCAGCGGCAGGGCGTCGATCTTGGTGAAGATTTCCTCGAGCTCGGGCTCGAGCGTCACGGTCTCTGCGTCGGACATCGGAAGCTGCTCCGTTTCGGATCTCGGGATCGGTGGGTTGGGAATCTCTGGGTCTGCAGGAGCAGGGCTCAGGTGGCGCCTGCGCTCTCCTGCTGCTTGTCGATGCGCGCCTGGATCACGCGCGCGAGGCCGCCGGCGACCCCTTGGACACAGGTCGCCAGCATCCGCGCCGGGCCGGAGATCGCGGTCGCGATCTGCCCACGCACGGTGTGCCGGTCCGGCATGTCGGCGATCATCCCGGCGAGCGATCCGGTGATCGCCTGCCCTTCGATGACGCCGCCGGCCACGGTGAACGGTGGCTCTTTCAGCTTCTGCGCCACCGTCGTCTCGCGCAGGATCCGGGCGGCCGTGATCGCGCGCTCCTCGTCGGCGAACACGATCCCGCACTTGCCGGTCAGCGCGGCATCGATGTCGAGACCGGCGGCGCGGAACGCGCGCTGCGCCAGACGGTTGCGCACGACGCGCAGGCGCATGCCCTGCTTGCGGAACTGGTTGCGGATGTCCTCGGCCTGCGCCGCGGTCATCTTGTCGAACGACACGACGAGGCAGGAGCCCATCGACTGGACGTGACTCGCCAGCTCGTCGGCCAGGATCTCGTTGATCAGGTTCGGCATCGTCGTCGTCTCCTCGGATCGCGCTCGGTCGGGTCGGTTCGGTCGGGTCGGCTCGGACGGGTCAGGTCAGGTCGATCTGGATGCCCGGCCCCATCGTCGTGGAGACCGTGACCTTGCGGATGAACACGCCCTTGGCCTGGGCGGGGCGCAGCGTCTTCAGGTGCTCGACGAACGTCGTCAGGTTGGCGACGAGATCGTCGGCGGCGAAGCCGCGGCGGCCGATCGCTGCGTGCACGTTGGCGCCAGCGTCGGTGCGGAACTCGATCTTGCCGGCCTTGAACTCCTGCACCGCCTTGGCGACGTCGGCAGTCACGGTGCCGGCCTTCGGCGACGGCATCTTGCCCTGCGGGCCGAGTACGCGGCCGAGCTTGCCGACGTACTTCATCATGTCCGGGGCGGCGATCGTCATGTCGAAGTCGGTGAAGCCGCCTTCGATCTTGTCGGCGAGGTCCTTCCCGCCGACGAAGTCGGCGCCGGCCGCCAGGGCCTCTTTCGCCTTGTCCCCTTCGGCGAACACGGCGATCCGCACGCTCTTGCCGATCCCCCTGGGCAGACTGACCGAACCGCGCACGAGCTGCTCGGTCTTCTTTGGATCGATGCCCAGACGCACGGCGACTTCGACGGCTTCTTCGAACTTCGCCGCCGGCAGGGACTTCATCAGCTCGATCCCCTCACCGGGCGGATAGCGCTTGCTGCGGTCGACTGCGGCGTGGGCCTTGCGGAAACGCTTGCTCGCGGGACGTGCCATCGTGCTCTCCGTCAGACGACCTGGATCCCCGCCGAGCGGGCCGTGCCTTCGACCATGCGCACGGCAGCCTCGAGGCTCGCCGCGTTCAAGTCCGCCATCTTCAGCTTGGCGATCTCCTCGACGTCCTGCCGGCTGACCGTGCCAGCGACCTGACTGCCCGGCGTTGCGGCGCCGGACGCCAGCTTCGCCGCGCGCTTGAGCAGCACGGCGGCCGGCGGCGACTTCAACACGAACGAGAACGTGCGGTCTTTGTAGACCGAGATCACGACCGGGATGATCAGCCCGTTGCGATCGCGCGTGGCGTCGTTGAACTCACGCACGAACTGCCCGATGTTGACGCCGTGCTGGCCGAGCGCAGGCCCGACCGGTGGCGCCGGAGTGGCTTGACCACCCGGGCACTGCAGCTTGATGACAGCGGTGACTTCTTTCGCCATGTTCGTCCTCGTGGTCCAGGCGGCCGGCACGAGGCGCGGCCTCCCACGTCAGGGATGCTCTGCGGCGGGCGCAGACGCCCGGAGCTCCGGAGCGGAGGGGCGGGGATTGAACGGAGCATGCCTCCGTCAGTCAATGCCCTGTTCCGCCCTGCCGGTCAGATCGGTTCGACCTCCCAGTAGCCGAGCGAGACCGGCGTCGCGCGGCCGAAGATCGTGACGGCGACCTCGAGCGTCCCCTTCTCCGGGTTCACTTCCTCGACGACCGCGTCGATGTTCTCGAACGGGCCCTGCTTGATCTTGACGCGGTCCCCCTTCTGGAACGTGACCGCCATCTTCGGCTGCTCCTGGCTCTGGTCCATCTTGCGCAGCACGGTCTCGACCTCTTCGGGCCGCATCGGCGTCGGCGTCTGGTGCGAGCCGACGAAGTCGCCGAACCCGGGCGTCTCGCGCAGCGCGAACCAGACCTGGTCGTTCAACTCCATCTTGACCATCAGGTAGCCCGGATACAGCTTGCGCTTCTTGATCCGGCGCTTGCCTTCGCGGTGCTCGGCGACGGTCTCGGTCGGGACGACGATCTCCGGGACGAACTGGTCCAGGCCGCCCTGCTTCAGGCGCTTGATCATCCCCTCGCGGATGCGGTCTTCGCGGCCGGCCTGGACGCGCAGGAAGTACCAGTCCGCCACCATCAGATCCGGCCCCCCATCGCGCGCGTCAGCACCTGCGCCAGCACGATGTCGGCGAGCGTCAGGAACACGAGCAGCAGCAGCACCGTGACGACGACGGCCAGCGCGCCGTTCCAGGTCTCCTGCGTCGTCGGCCAGGTCACCTTGCGCAGCTCCGTCTCGGTCTCGATCAGCGTGTCGGCGATCTTCGGGCGGTTCAGCACGCGCAGCGTGAACCACGCGGAGGCCGCCAGCAGCAGCATCGAGACCACGAATGCGAGGTCGATCTTGCCGAACAGCGGGAACGAGTCGACCCACGGGTCGGCCAGCGCCGGGCTCCAGCTCACGAACAGGCCGCGCAGGAACACCGGGAACCCGCCCCAGAAGCCGTAGGCGAGCAGGCCGACGATGGTCCAGAACGCGAACATGCGCGCGAACCGGCCTTGGTCCTTCTTGTATGCCATGGGATCTGCGGGTGGCTCGAGTCAGCGGCGTTGGTGAAAGAACAGGCTGGCACGGCAGGAAGGACTTGAACCCTCAACCCCCTGATTTGGAATCAGGCGCTCTACCAATTGAGCTACTGCCGTACGCGTGCACCGGCACCGGGCCACCGATCCCGCCGGGATCGGGGCGACGGCGCCGGGCGTGGGCTCACCGGACCTCCGCTGCGGGAGGTCCTGGATCACTTGAGGATCTTGACGACGCGACCGGCGCCGACGGTCTTGCCGCCTTCGCGGATCGCGAACCGCTGGTGCTCGTCCATCGCGATCGGGGTGATCAGCTCGACCTCGATCTCGACGTTGTCACCCGGCATGCACATCTCGGCGTTGAGCAGCTTCGCCGTGCCGGTCACGTCCGTGGTGCGGAAGTAGAACTGCGGGCGGTAGCCGGTGAAGAACGGCTTGTGCCGGCCGCCCTCCTCCTTCGTCAACGCGTAGACCTGCGCCGTGAAGTGCGTGTGCGGCGTGATCGTCTTCGGCGCCGCGAGCACCATGCCGCGCTCGATCTCGGTCTTCTTGACGCCGCGCAGCAGCACGCCGACGTTGTCGCCGGCCTGCCCCTGATCGAGCGTCTTCTGGAACATCTCGACGCCGGTCACGGTCGTCGAGCGGGTCTCGCCGAGGCCGACGATCTCGACCGTCTCACCGACCTTGATCACGCCGCGCTCGACGCGTCCGGTCGCCACCGTGCCGCGGCCTTCGATCGAGAACACGTCCTCGACCGGCATCAGGAACGGCTTGTCGATCTCGCGGACCGGCTCCGGGATGAAGCTGTCGATCGCGTCGAGCAGCTCGAAGATGCACTTGCTGTCGGGGTTGTCGCGGCCCGGCTTCGCCGTGGTGAGCGCCTTGTACGACGCACCGCGGACGACCGGGACCTTGTCCCCCGGGAAGTCGTACTTCGACAGCAGCTCGCGCACTTCCATCTCGACGAGGTCGAGCAGCTCCGGATCGTCGACGAGGTCGCACTTGTTCAGGTAGACGACGATCGCCGGGACACCGACCTGGCGCGCCAGCAGCACGTGCTCCTTGGTCTGCGGCATCGGGCCGTCGTCGGCCGCCACGACCAGGATCGCCCCGTCCATCTGCGCCGCGCCCGTGATCATGTTCTTCACGTAGT
>CAZABP010000102.1:0-5864 GCA_964483245.1 uncultured candidatus Brocadiaceae bacterium
CGGATCGAAGACGCGCTGGCCGCGGCGAAGCTGCCGGCTGCGGCACAGGCGCGCGCCGAGGAGGAGCTGGCGAAGCTGCGCACGACGCCGGCCGAGTCGGCGGAGTACAGCGTCGTCCGCAACTACCTCGACTGGCTGGTCACGCTCCCGTGGTCGAAGAGCACTCCCGACGACTCGAACCTGCAGCACGCCGCGAAGGTCCTGGATGAGGACCACTGGGGTCTCGACGAGGTCAAGGAGCGGATCGTCGAGTTCCTCGCGGTGCGCAAGCTGCGGCCGGAGCGCTCCGGCACGATCCTGTGCCTGGCCGGCCCGCCCGGCGTCGGCAAGACGAGCCTCGGCAAGAGCGTCGCGCGGGCGCTCGGGCGCAAGTTCTGGCGCTTCTCGCTCGGTGGCATGCGCGACGAGGCGGAGATCAAGGGGCACCGGCGCACCTACATCGGCGCAATGCCGGGCCGGATCCTGCAGGGGATCAAGACCAGCGGCAGCAACAACCCGGTGTTGATGCTCGACGAGATCGACAAGCTCGGCAGCGACTTCCGCGGCGATCCGGCGTCGGCGCTGCTCGAGGTGCTCGACCCGGAGCAGAACCACGCGTTCCTCGACCACTACCTCGACGTGCCGTTCGACCTGTCGCGCGTGATGTTCCTGGCGACCGCGAACGTGCTGCCGCAGATCCCGGCCCCGCTGCTGGACCGGATGGAGGTCATCGAGATCCCGGGCTACGTGACGGCCGAAAAGGTGCAGATCGCGCTGCGCCACATCCTGCCGAAGCAGCGTGAGCGGCACGGGCTGAAGACCACGCACGTGACGCTGACGGAGCCGGTCGTGCGCCGGATCGTCGAGCAGTGGACGCGCGAGGCCGGCGTGCGCGGGCTGGAGAAGATGATCGTCCGCATCTGCCGCAAGGCGGCGATGGCGGTCGCGACGCGCAAGAAGCCGCCGGGCCGTGTGACGCTGACGGCGCTGCCGAAGCTGCTCGGCCCGCCGCGCTTCGCCGACGAAGGGGCGCGGCGCGTGCGCGTGCCGGGTGTCGTCGCCGGCCTCGCGTGGACCCCGCACGGCGGCGAGGTCATGTACATCGAGGTCGCGCTGATGCCAGGGAAGGGGCAGCTCGTGCAGACCGGCAGCGTGGGCGCGGTCATGACCGAGTCCTGCCGGATCGCGATGAGCTATCTGCGCAGCCGGGCCTCGGAGTACGGACTCGATCCGGGCCTGTTCGACCGCAGCGACGTCCACGTCCACTTCCCGGCCGGGGCGATCCCCAAGGACGGCCCGTCGGCCGGGATCACGATCGCGATCGCGCTGCTGTCCCGGCTGCTCGGGCGCCACTGCCCGCCGCGGATCGGGATGACCGGTGAGCTGACGCTGGTCGGCGAGGTCCTCCCGATCGGCGGGGTGCGCGAGAAGGTGCTGGCCGCGGTCCGTTACCGGCTGCGGCGCGTGATCCTGCCGCTGGAGAACCAGCGCGACGTCGAGGAGCTGCGGCCGGAGCTGAAGCGCGGGATCGTGTTCGAGTACGTCGAGACGTTCGACGAGGTCTTCGACCTGGTGTTCGGCCGGAAGGCGCGCTGACGAGGAATCTTGCGGCCCGGCTCAACCCGGGGCGCGCGCGAGGCCGATCGGAACGCCTGAACCGTTCCGACGAACCGTCCCGGGAGGACCCCGACCGATGCACCGCAGTGCTCGTTCCGCCAACACCGCACTCGTTTCTCTGCTCGCGCTGGCCGCCGCCTGTGGGAGCACGCACGACTCACGCCCGCGCCTGCAGTCGATCGCTGACCAGAAGATCACCAGTGGCGCGACGCTGACGTTCGACCTCGGCCCGTACGTCGTCGACAAGGAGAGCACCGTGATCTTCACGGTCTTGAGCGGCGGCGGCTCGTTCACCGGCTCGGTCTACTCGAACACATTCGAGTCGATGGGGACGTTCGCGGTCACGTTCGCCGTGACCGACATGTCCGGGCTCAGCCAGCAGGGCTCGTTCGACGTGATCGTGACGACCGCGACCTACGCGGTCACGCAGGTCGGTGACGACCTGATGCTGTTCGACGCCGGCACGCAAAACCTGCTGCGCGTGGCGCAGGCGCCCGGCAGCCCCGAGACGTTCCGCGCCGCGCTGCCGCGCGGACACGCGATCTACGAGCGCGACACCGGGGCCAGCAAGGACCTGTATGCGTTCGATCCGTTCACGCGGCGGACGTTCACGCTCGGCAACGACACGACGCGCGACGAGGTCTATGCCGGCCATACGACCGACAACCGGGTCGTGTTCACGGCCGGCACCGCGGGCGACCAGGACCTCTACATCTGGAACGCGTCGACCGACTTCGCGCGCGCGATCTCGGCCGTCGCCGGGCAGCACGACCGCAACGCCCTCGTCAACAGCGCGAACCTCGTGTTCTACGAGCGCGGCAACGGCGGCCAGGCGGACGTCTACTACTACGACCCGGCGACCGACACCTCGACCGTCGTCGCCGACGGCGCGACGCACGAAGCGACGCGTGCGGTGCTGCAGAACGGCGCGCTCGTGCTGAGCCGCGTCGGCGCCGGCGGGGAGACGGATCTGTACTACTTCCACACCGGCACCGGCCTGGTCGAGATCGGTGCGGATCTCTCGTCGACCGTGCAGAACCAGAGCAAGACGTATCGCGGCGCGACCAGCGACGCGAAGGTCGTGTTCGAGGTGCAGGGGACGACCGAGATCGATCTGTACGTCTGGGACTCGGCGACCGGTGCCTCGCGGCTCGTGTCCGGCAGCGACACCGGCGACGCGACGTTCGCCGCGGTGACGCCGATCGGCGAGGTCGTCTACCAGATCGCCACGAGCCCGACCAACCAGGATCTCGCGATCTACGACTGGGGGACCAACACACGCACGGTCATCGCGTCGTCCGGCGTGAACGAGCTGCATCGCGGCGCGTTCAGCAACGGCGACGTCGTGTACCTGGTGGAGAGTGGCGCCGGCGACGATCTGTACCTGTACGACACCAGCGCGACGTCGAGCACCGGCTTCGCGACCGCGCCGGCGACCGACTTCGTGTTCCACCAGGTGCTGGCCAGCGACCACGTCGCCTACAGCAATGGCGGTGGTGGGCTGTTCCTGTACGACGGGACCACGGTGACGACGATCGACGCCGGCGCGGCGACGTTCGGTGGCGAGACCGAAGGCGGGGACCTGGTCTGGAGCCTGACCGTGTCAGCGCAGACGGACCTGTATCTGTGGGACGAGTCGGCCGGCAGCTCGGTCGCGATCAGCACCGAAGCGGGCGACGACACGTTCGGCGCCTGGACTGCGGGCAAGGTCGTGTTCACGCACGTACCGACCGGGCAGACCAACGCCGAGCTGTACGTCTGGACCGCGCTCGCCGGTGCGACCCGGATCACGACGACGACCGACCAGCACAGCGTCGCGGCGACGTTCGCCGCCAACGCGGAGATGTAGCCGCATTGGTTGCGAACCCCTGCTGCGACCGTGCTCGCGGCGGGCTTCACGAACCAAGCGGCTAGCGCGACGGGCTACGCGCCGAACTGCGCGAGGAACTCCTCGCGCCAGTGGTAGCCGTCCAGCAGTGCCCGGTCCTCCTGCCCGAGGATCCGCAGTGCGGCGTACAGCGCCTCGACCGAGGCCAGACCCTGCGGCGGGTCGGCGAAGACCCGGCTGATCCGCGGGTACACGGTGCGGATGCCCGGCAGCGAGCGGCGGATCGGCGTCCCGGTCACGCACGACGCGAGCGCTGGCAGATGGCGCCACGTGCTGTCGAGCAGCAGCAGCGGATGCCCGAGATCGGCCGCAGTCAGCGGTGGGGCGTCCACTGTGAGCAGCAGGTGCCCGGTCGCGTCGTAACGGAACCCCTTCGTCGCGCGCAGGAACGTGAACCCCGCCCGGCCGTGCAGCGGGCGCAGCGAGCACTTCGACAGCCGCTCCTTGGGGTGGCGGATCACGACGACCGGCGTCGTCATGCCGGGCATGCGGCGCGCAGTGCGCGCTGCACCGCGGCCTCCACGTCGTCGACGCTGATCCCGAGCACGCATTGCGGCGAGACGCAGCGGCGGCGTTTGCACGGTCGGCACGGCACGTCGTGGAACAGCAGCTCGTGCTCGGTCCGCGGCGCGTAGAGGCATGGGTCCTTCGGCCCGAACAGCGCGACCGTGCGGCAGCCGACGGCTGCTGCGATGTGCAGCGGGCCGGTGTCCGGCGCCACCAGCAGATCGGCATCGGAGTACGCCGCGGCGAGCCCCAGCAGGCCGAGCTCGCCACCATCGAACGTGCGCAGCCCGGGCGCCGCCGCGAGGATCGGAGCCACGAGCGCGAGCTCACCCGGGCCATGGCTGACGACGACTTCGTGCCCGGCTGCCATCAGGCGGCGCGCGAGCTCGGCGTGCTTCTCGATCGGCCAGCGCTTGAACGCCGCGAAGTCGCTGGTGCCCGGGTGCAGCACGATCCGCGCGCCGCGCCGTTTGCCCCAGCAGGCGACTGCCGTCGGCGACCCCCCGAGCTGCGCGCGTGCCGGCTCACCACGCAGCCCGAGCGCGCGCAGCAGGTGCAGACCCCACTCGGCGCGGTGCGGCAACGGGTCCGGCAGCGCGACGGTCGCAGGGGTCCAGCGATGCGCCCCTTCGCGCGACGGTGGTGCCGCGAACCCGAGCTTGCGGTCGGCGCGGGCGACGCGGAGCTGCAGCACGCTTTTCAGGATCCCGTGCAGGTCGAGCGCCGCGTCGTAGCGGACCTGCCGCAGCTCACGCCAAAAGCGCGGGATCGCGCGCTTGCGGCGGCGCGGGAACGCCAGCACGCGGTCGATCTGCGGATGCCCGGCCAACAGCGACGCAAACCGGTCCTCGACCAGGAAGTCGATCGTGACGTCCGGCCGCTCGGCCTTCAGCGACGCCACGGTCTCCAGCGCGAACAGCACGTCGCCGAGCGCCGACAGGCGGATCAGCAGCACGCGCGCGTGCGGTCGAAGCGCCGGCATGGTCGGAAAATACCGGGCCTCCAGGGGCCGGCATATGATCGCAACGTGCCCCCATCCGGATACGTCCGCCGCGCAGGCGCGGACGGCGACGCCGTCGTGCGCGCCGATCTGGCGGATGTCGGCGACGAGATCTGGTGGGGGAGCGGGACCGAGCTGGCGACCAGCGGCGGCCGCGGCCGTGTGTCGCTGATCCAGCCACGGCCGGGTCTGCTCGCCGTGGCGCGCGACTACCACCGCGGCGGGGCGCTCGCCGGGCTGCTCGGGCGGCGGTTCCTGGCGCCGGGGCGGTCCGAGCAGGAGCTCGAGCTGTTGGTTGCGGCGGCAGCGGCGGGGATCCCGACGCTGGTCCCGCTGGCGGCGCTGACGCGGCGGCAGGGGGCGTTCTACGAGCTCCGGCTGGTGACCGAGATCGTGGCCGGTGCGCTGCCGCTGCCGGCGTTTGCCGCGAGCGAGCCACGGCTGCGCCGTGCTGCCATCGAGGCGGCGGGACGGGTCGCCGGGCAGGCGTTCGCGGCCGGGCTGCTGCACGCCGACCTGCACGCGGAGAACCTGATCGCGCGCGAGGATGGCGGCCGGATCGACGTGCGCCTGATCGATCTGGACCGGGCGCGGCTGGCGCCGCCCCTGACCGAGCGCGAGCGCGACCGGATGCTGCTGCGGATGGCGCGTCACCTGCGCAAGCACGCCGCTCGCCTGCCGGTCCGGGTCACCCGGGCCGACCAGCTCCGCTTCCTGCGCGGAGTGGGTTGCGATCGCCAGCAGCGGCGCGCGGCGATGCGGCGGCTCGGCGGGCGCGGGCGCAGCGTTCCGGCTTGACGAAGTCCGCGGCAGCGGCAGCTAGGCGCCGAGCTCGAAGTCGCGCTGCAGCAGCTCGCGCAACGCGTGGAAGTC
>CAZABP010000103.1:0-5776 GCA_964483245.1 uncultured candidatus Brocadiaceae bacterium
ATGCGCGTAGGGAAACTGTTGCGCGGCGCGAGGATTCCGGGCACAGGGGCCCAATAGTCGCGCCAAAATGTCAGGTCGCGACGCGACTCAGGCGTCGATCCGGATCACGACCTCGTTGGCGAGCGTGGCGATGCCGCTGTCCAGGTTCGGATCGAGCACTGCGAACGTCGAGCGCAGCACGACGCCATCCAGCAGCGGATGGTTCGGGACCGCGATCGACGCCTGCGCGCGACCGAGCGCATCCAGGCTGCCGGCGTAGTTGAAGAAGATGAACCCCAACTGCCCGGTCATCGACGCCTCCAGCACCGGATCCCAGCCGACGCGCAGGTACCGGAAGTCGTGCCCGATCATGCCGGCCGTCATCGACGTGCCGACCAGGTAGAGCTTGTTCGGGTCCTTGCCGGAGCGGACCGACAGCGAAACCACGTCGCCGATGCGGACATCGTGATCCGCGCCGGAGCCGTCGGCGAGCAGCACGGTGTCGTGCAACTCGATCGTGCCCTTGGGCGTCAGGTCGCGCCCGGCGAACGCCGGGTAGCTCGCCGGATAGCGCGGGCTGCGGAACATCTGGTTCCCGTTCGCGACGCTGCCCTGCCGGCGTGCACCAGCCGCGTAGACGGGACTCGCGTAGCTCCACAGGGTGTTCCCCTGCGGCGTGACCTCGAAGCTCCAACCCTGCCAGCCGGCACAGATCAGCGTGTTCCCGCTCGGCAGGCGCTGCACGCCACCGACGAACCGCGACTCGAACGCCCCCGGATCCTGGTACGACCACACCGGCTGCGCCGGCCCCCAGGCTGCGCCGGTGCGCGGATAATTCCCGCGCGCATCCGGCGTCGGCGGAACGATCTCGAGCACGCTCGAATACTCCGCACCCGGCCGCTCCACACCGTTGTTGAACACGAGGAAGTTCCGCGCACCCGGCGAGCCGGTCGGAATCCAATCCGCGTCGTGCTGCTGGAACAGCTGCCGGTCCGCCGGAGTCCCGGCGCGATACGCCTCCGGATTCCCCCAGCGATACAGCAGATCCCCACCCTTGCCGCTGCGACCACCGGTGTGGCCGGCCGCTTCTGCCGTCGTCGTGCTGTGGTCGATGACCCAGAACTCGTTGAAGTGCCGCACGCTCAGCACGATCTGGTCGAGCTCGGCGTTGTAGGCGACCGAGTTGGAGTGCATCCAGTCGTGGATGCCGCTGCCGAGATGTCCGGGCGGCGGGTAGTTGACGTCGACCAGCTCCGGGTGGGCGGCGACGTTGCCGTAGTTCGCCTTCGACGGATCGAAGTCCTGGATCAGGTGGTCCCAGACGTGCCACTCCCAGACGATCCGCCCGCTGTCCGGCCCGGTCTTCTCGACTTCGATGATCGCGTCCGGATACAGCACCCCGTTCGTCAGCAGACTCGGATTGCGCCCGGCGGCGATTGCCTCGGCCGAAGTCTTCAGCTCCCACGCGATCAGCAGCGTGTTGCCGTTCGGCAGCCGCGCGACGTCGTGGTGTTGGCAGGCCAGCGAGCTCGAGTACCGGTAGGTCCACACGAGCTTGCCGCTCCAATCGAACTCCTCGATCAGGCCGCCGACCCCGCCGACCGTGAACGTCGTGTTGCCGGCGCGTGACGCGCGCAGCAGGTTCCCGTCCGGCAGCAGGTAGGCGGACATCCCGGGCGGCGCAGAGCCCACCCAGCTGTGGATCAGCCGCCCGCGCAGGTCGATCAGGTACGTGTCGCGCGACGCAGTCGGCGCGAACAGCGTGTATCCCTCCGTCACCCCTGCCTTCGAATCGAGCAGGCCCGCCGTGCGTGGCACCGTCGGGCCGGAGCGTTCGACGATGAAGCCGGGCAGCCGGCGCGAGGCCGGCGAATCGGCCCAGGTCCATGCCGGGGCCGCCTCGCCGCCGAGGTGGATCCGGTCCGCGCCGCTGGTGTCGTCAGGTTGGTTGTTGGCCCAGTTCTGGTACGAGAACGGCTCCAGTTCCGCCCACCGCCAGCCGTCGAGCGGCTCCTTCGAGCCGACCGGCTGCAGTCCGCCGATCCAGGGCCCGTCCCCCTGCGACCAGAACTTCCCCTCGCCGCCGACCATCGAGTAGACGACCAGGGCTTCCTGGGCCGAGGTCAGAGTGGCGAGGTAGCCCCCGGCAGCGTTCGCCGCGTGGTTCGCCTCGTCCCAGGTGACGCCTCCCGGGGCCGCGACGGCTTCGTACCAGTGTGTCGTCCCGTCCGGGTGCGACCAGGATGTCTTCTGCGCCACGAGGGGGGTGGCGAACGGAAGCAGGGACAGAGTCAGGGCGGCGCTGCGGCGCAGCGCACGACAGGGCGTGCGGGGTTGCATCAGGGGGTCGGCTCCAGGTGTCGGACGCGCGCGAGGGCGGCGAGGGCCGGCGGCGTTCCGGGCAAGCACCGTGCCGATCTGGCGCTCGTGGGCGTCGGAGCTCTGATGCCGATCCCATCGGGCGAATTGCTCGGTGACGCACGGCCCGCGTCCGGTTGCGGGTGTGCGGATCTTGCTCACGTGTGCGCGATCGGACGGAAACGGCCTGACCCGACTGCGCCACAAAAAGGCAAGGCGCAGTGGCATGGACACTGCGCCTCGCAGAGAAACACCGCGCAGCTCGCACACTACGCGGACAGGGATGTAGAGACCCCAGCCGATCACCCGGGCGGGGGAGGCCGTTCCGCCGGCGGCTGGCCGCCAGCTCCGTCAGGGCGTTGCACCCCCTGGAAGACGTGGAACGGTCGCGTCCGTGGCCCCCCGACCAGGCTCGGTAAGCCTCGCTAGGAGAGAGAGCACGCAGGTCGCCCTGCGAACGGCGGATGGACGCACCGGGGCTGGACATGTGTTCCGCAGGCCGAACGGAAAATCCGTTTTCCACATCGGAGGACCCCACCCGGCGCGTCGCGCGAGCGCCATGCCGCCGGCGCCCGCGGTTGCTGCGGCCTCTACTTCGTGATGTAGAGGTCGGCCACGTTCGTCATCGCGAAGTCCGTCTTCGCCGGGTTCAGCGTGACCGACTGCAGCACCCAGTACGTCGCGACGAACGCCTGGTTGGTCGGGACCTGGATCGTCAACGTGCCGGCGTTGCTGCTGCCGGTGATCCCGCTCGTCAGCATGAAGTTCGGGTTGAGCAGCAGCAGGCCGGAGATCCCGGGGATGGAGATCGGAGTGCGCAAGCGCGTGTCGAGCAGCGTGCCGTATGCCGTGCCAGCCGCACCCCAGGTCGTCAGACTCATCGGCGTGCCGAGCCCGAACTCGAGGCCCCGCGGCAGACTCAGACTGGCGACCGTTGTCGATGGCACCGACTCCGTCATCAATCGCAGCGCCAACACCGCGGTGCTCGACGTCGATGCGTTCGTCGCGGTCGAGCCACCGGCACCGAACGCACTCGCTGCATAGATCGCCGGCAGCAGATCGATCCGGTGCGGTGGACCGGCCGTCTGGTGCGTCACGAGACCCGGTACCGGATGCGTCACCCGGTCATAGACCTTGACGATCTCGACCACGAGGTGGTCCGTGCCGTTGTAGGTGAACGGCGTCGCGAACGGGATCGTGACCCAGCTCTGGATCCCCCACTTGATCTGCCGGTCGGTCGCGTTCAACACGACCGCTGGGTTGCTGAGGTTCGTCGCGAACGAGTTCTGCAGTTTCGTCGCCGTCGTGTGGCTCAGCGTGATCTTCAGCGTGCGATAGGTCACGCTGGAGCTCGACGTCGGACAGTGGACGGCCAGCCCCTTGAACACGGCGCCGCCGGACGGGAGTGCCCGGGCAGGAATCCACTGTTGCCAACGACCCTCGTCGAACGCGCCGGTCGCTGGGTTGAAGCCGAGCGGCACGAGGTTCGCGCTGTCGGCGCGGATCGTGTCGTTGGGATAGGAGACCGGGTTCGCGACCGTCTGGGCCGGAAGCTGCCAGCAACCCAGGAGGAGCAGAGCGACGGGGAGGATGTGCATCGGTGGGTGTGGGACTTGGGAGGGCCTTCGAGGGATGCCTCCTGCTTCGAGAGCATGGCCCGGCGCGGGGTGCGGCGCAGAGTAGCGAGATCGGGAGTACCCGTAACGCTCTGCGGGGCGGTCCGCCGAGATTCATCCGTAGCTGCCGTACCAGCGAGTCCGCAGCTTGGTGGGCGCGCTGATCGTGGAGCCGCGTGCAGCCACGCGGCTCGGCATGTTCACTCCCGCGACTCCCAGATCCCCCGCTGCCCCGGCGTCTCCTCGACGCCGACCGTGATCCGCTTCAGCACCAGCGCCGGGAATCTCGCCCGCAGCCCGGCGACGACTTCCTGCCCGACGTACCACGCCAGGTTCTCGGCGCTCGTATTGGACACAGGCAGGATCAGCACCTCGTCGCTCGGGATCCGGTAGCGGCGCTCGCGGTAACGGATCTCGGTACTCCCGTCCTCACCGCGCGTCGCGACCAGGACCGGGTGCCGCCCGGGGACCAGCACGTGCTCGTCGAGCCGGTCGCAGACCTCGCGCACGAGCGGCTTGATCTCCTTGAAGTTCAACACCAGCCCGTGCGGGTCCAGGTTGCTCTCGACCTCGACGTACACCTTGTAGTTGTGCCCGTGCAGCCGCTCGGCCGTCCCGTCCGGGAAGATCAGGAAGTGGGCCGCGGAGAACTTCAGGTAGTCCTTCTGGATCCGGATCGACCAGCGTTCCATCGGCGGCACCCCGGCGAGGGGCGCGGCAGAATAGCGACCGGATGGACTTGTCCACGATTCCGCTGCGCGCGACCCGCTACCCCGGCGTCTCGATCCACTTCTTCCACCAGGATTCCACGACCGGGCACGCGGCCGTGTTGATCCGGATGGAGCCGGGCGCGAGCTACCCGCGGCACCGCCACCGCGGACCCGAAGAGCTGTTCCTGGTCAGCGGGGGGTTCCGGGACGAGCACGGGGTCCACCGGGCGCCAGGCTACGCCCGGTTCGAGGACGGGACGTCGCACTCGCCGGTCGCGCTGGAAGGGCCGGAGCCGTGCGTGTTCTTCGCGATCGCGGCGGAAGGGATCGAGCTGTTCGACGAGGGCTGACCTGCGACCGCCGCCGCCGCCGCAGGCGTGCCGTCGCCGTTGCGCGGCGGATCGCAGCGGCTAGAACCGCAGCGCCTTCTTCACCGCCGCCTCACGGCGAATCGGCAGCCGCGACGCCGACGCCCGCGCCGCTGCTGCAGCGGCCGCATCCGCCGACCGGGCGCCACGAACGTACCCACGAGCCTCAGACCACCGCGCAGGGAGGAATCATGTCCGCCAGAGCACGTCGCGAAGCGATCGGCAAGATCGTCGCGAAGAGTCCCCGTCGATCTCCGCATTTCGGCCCCGACTTCTCGCTGACCGAGCTGTACGGGCGGAACGTGTTCGGCGAGGAGCAGATGCGCGCGCGGCTGCCGGAGGCTGCGTTTCGCGCCCTCCGCGAGTGCATGGACGTCGGCAAGGAGCTCGAACCGGGACTGGCCGACATGGTCGCCAACGCGATGAAGGAGTGGGCCGTCGAGCGCGGGGCGACGCACTTCACGCACTGGTTCCAGCCGATGACCGGCTCGACCGCCGAGAAGCACGACAGCTTCGCCAGCCTCGAGGGCGGCAAGGTCGTCATGGAGTTCAGCGGCAAGGCGCTGGTGAAGGGCGAGCCGGACGCGAGTTCGTTCCCGAGCGGCGGCCTGCGCGCGTGGTCGCGGCGATGGAAGACCCGAACCCCGCCGTGTCGGGCGCGGGCATCGCCCAGTTGCGGGCTGCCGGAATCACGGTGGACGTGGGCCTGCTCGAGACCGAAGCCCAGCGGCTGAACGAAGCCTTC
>CAZABP010000104.1:0-5690 GCA_964483245.1 uncultured candidatus Brocadiaceae bacterium
GACGTCAAAGCCGGGGTCATCGCGTACAAGATCGCGGCGCACGCAGCGGACCTGGCCAAGGGACATCCCGGCGCAGCGGACCGCGACCTGGCGCTGAGCCGCGCCCGGTTCGAGTTCCGCTGGGAGGATCAGTTCCGGCTCGGCCTCGACCCGGACACCGCCCGCTCGTTCCACGACGCCACGCTGCCGCAGGAGGGGGCGAAGACCGCGCACTTCTGCTCGATGTGCGGTCCGCGGTTCTGCTCGATGAAGATCACCGAGGAGGTGCGCGCCCAGGCGCGCGCCGGACTCGCCACCAAGGCGGCCGAGTTCCGCGCCGGTGGCGGCGAGATCTACGCGCCCACTACAGCACGCGCCGCCGGCCACGGTGGCGCATGATCTCCCCCTCGACCATGAACAGCACGTCTTCGGCGATGTTGGTCGTCTGATCGGCGATCCGCTCGAGGTGGCGTGAGCAGGACAACCACTGCGTCGCGCGCTCGATCGCGTCCGGATCCCGCTTCATGACCGAGATCAGCTCGGTCCACATGTCGCGGTTGATCGAGTCGATCAGGTCGTCGTCATCGAGCACCTTGCGCGCGAGGCGCAGGTCGAGGTTGACCAGCGCATCGAGCGAGTTGTTCACCATCGAGCGGACCTTCTGCACCATGACCTGGAACTGCGCCGGCACGGCGAGCGGCGGCTGCCCGGCCAGGAACGTCGCGCGCTCGGCGATGTTGACCGCCAGGTCCCCCATCCGCTCCAGGTCGTTGTTGACCTTAAGGACCGCGATCGCGAAGCGCAGGTCGGCCGCCACCGGCTGGTTGAGCGCCAGCACCTTCAGCACCTCCTCCTCGACCTGGACCTCCTTGCGGTCGACCTGGTCGTCACCGTGGATGACCTCGGCGGCCAGCTCGGCGCGGCGGTCCAGCAGCGCGGTCGTGGCCTTGTGGATCGCGATCTCGACCATCGAACCGACGATCAGGATCTGCTTCTTCAGACCGTCGAGATCGCGCAGGAAGTGCTTGGACATGACGAATGGGCCTCAGGCTGACTGGAGGGAGAGCGGCAGGGTGATCCGGAACGTGCTGCCGCGGCCGAGCGTGCTCTCGACGTCCACCTGGCCGCCGTGCCGCAGCGTGATGTTCTTGACGATCGCGAGCCCGAGCCCGGTGCTGCCGAGCTCGCGCGAGCGTGCCTTGTCGACACGATAGAAGCGCTCGAAGATCCGGTCGAGATCACGGCGCGCGATCCCGATCCCGGTGTCCTCGACCGCGAGCGTCGCCTCGCTGGCGCCGCAGTGAAGGCGCACGTCGACGCGGCCCCCGGCGTTGGTGTACTTGATCGCGTTGTTGACCAGGTTGTCGACCACCTGACGCAGACCTTCGGCGTCGCCGCGCACGGAGACTTCCACCGGCGGCAGGTGCTGCGCCAGCGTGAGGCCCTTGTCGAGCGCGTCCCGCTCGAGTGCCTGCACCGACTCGCGCACGATGTCGCGCAGGTCGATCACGACCGACTCGAGCTGCGTGTCGCGCGCCTCGACGCGGGACAGCGTCAGCAGGTCGCTGACCAGCGTGCTGAGCCGCATCGCCTGGTCGCGGGAGCGGCGCAGGAAGCGCTCGCGCGTCTCGCCGTCCATTTGCGGATCGTCCAGGATCGTCTCCAGCAGCCCGCGGATCGCGGCGAGCGGGGTCTTCAGCTCGTGCGAGACATTGGCGACGAAGTCCCGCCGCATCGCTTCGAGCCGGCGGATCCGCGTCACGTCGTGCAGCACGAGGATCGCCCCGACGACCTGCTGCGCATGGTCGCGCAGCGGGCTGCCGTGGATCTCGATCGTGCGGTCGCCGTCGACTTCCGGAACCACGATCTCGCCGGTCGTCTCGCCGCCGGACCGGATCGTCTCGGCCAGCGCGTTGATCACCTCCATCGAACGCGTCACCTGCCAGATCGGGCGTCCGACGCTCGCCTCCGGCCGCGCGTCGAGCAGGATCCCGGCGACGTGGTTCATGTGCAGCACGCGCTCGTTGCGATCGACGGCTATGACTGCTTCCACCATGCTGCCGAGGATCGCCAGCAGCTTGTGGCGATCGGTCGAGATCACGTCCATGCGGGCTTGCAGCTGGTCCGCCATCGAGTTGAACGCCTCCGCGAGGCGCCCGACTTCGTGGTCGGCCGGCACGCGCACGCGCCGCTGGTAGTCGCCGGCCGCCATCGCCTGGGCGACTTCGGTCAGCAGCCGCAGCGGCTGCGCGATCTGGCGCGCGACAAACCAGACGATCGCCGAGCCGAGCGCGGTTGCGATCAGCGCCGCGGTCAGGACCGAATCCCAATGCAGCCGCGCACGGGCGCGCGTGTCGATCGGCGGCGCACCCAGACGGACGATGAGCCGGCTGCGTTCCGGACCGAACACCGGCGCGGACGCATACGCCAACGCACCCGGCGTGCGCGCCTGCGGCCACGCGAACGCCGGTGCGTTCGTGCGCAGCACTTCGGCGACGTCGACGCGCAGGCTCTGGTTGTCCATCGCGAGCGGATCGGCATGACTGTCGGCCAACACCGATCCGTCAGCTGCGATCAGGGTCAGCCGCACGCCCTGACCTTCGGCGAGCCGCCGGAGGTCCCGCGCGACTTCAGCCTCGTGCGCTCCGGCAGCGGCCGGCGCGAGCGCCGCCGCCACGAGCGTCGCGCGCCGGCGCAGATCCTGCTCCAGCTCCTCGCGGGCCAGGCGCTCGATCCCGCTCTCGCCGATCCATCCAGCGATGACAGCGGTGGTCGCGATCAGCAGGAGCTGACAGGCGAACAGCTTGCCGAGGAATCGTGACTTGCGGAGCAAGGCTCCTCAGTTGACCCCGTCTTTGAACCGGTAACCGACCCCGCGCACCGTTTCGATCGCCTCGCGGTGATCCCCGAGCTTTGCGCGCACGGCGCGCACGTGCACGTCGATGTTGCGGTCGGTCACGATCGCATCCTCGCCGATCACGCGGCTCAGCAGGTGGCTGCGCGAGAAGACCCGGCCCGGATGCGAGGCCAGGAAGTGCAGCAGCCGCAGCTCGGTCGGCGTGAACGGGATCGGGTGGCCGCCGACTTCGACCTGGTGACGTCCGATGTCGATGACGAGTTCGCCGCGCACGACCCGCTCGCCGGCGATCCGCTCCTCGCGGACCGGCCCGCGGCGCAACACCGTGCGCACGCGGGCCACGAGCTCGCGCGGGCTGAACGGCTTCGTGACGTAGTCGTCCGCGCCGAGACCCAGACCCAGGATGACGTCGCTCTCCTCCGCTTTGGCGGTCAGCATGACGACCGGCGTTCCCGCCGAGATCGGGTCCTGCCGGATCCGCCGGCAGACTTCGAGCCCGTCCATCCCGGGCAGCATCAGATCCAGGATGACCAGGTCCGGAGCATCCTGCTTCACACGGCTCAATCCTGTCGCGCCATCGCGCACGCAGACGACCTTGTAGCCCTCGCGGGCGAGGTTGTACTGGACCACCTCGAGGATGTCGGCCTCGTCCTCGATGACCAGGATCTTCTCGCGTTTCACGCGGCGAACCGTAGTTCGGACAATGAACGTTCGGTGAGGATCAGGTGAAGCGCCGGACCCTCCGTGCGGGCTCTTTGCCGAGTCCGCCGGGGCCGGCGGCCGGTCTCATGGCACCGCAACGACCTCGACGACCTCGGGGATCGCCTCGCACAGGCGCACCTTGATGCCATGCTCCAGCGTGGTTGTCGAGGAGGGGCAGCTGCCGCAGGCGCCCTGCAACCGCAGCTTCACGACGCCATGGTCGAACCCGACCAGCTCCACCTCCCCCCCATCGGAACGGAGGTAGGGGCGCATCTCGTCGAGGACGCGCTCGATCCGCTCGCGCAGCACGGCCGTGTCAGGCATGCCTGGCCTGCACCGGGATTCCTAGTACCAGCGTCTGGTGGTCCGGCTCGACCCGCAGCCGCGCCCCCAGCTCGGCGAGACCGACGCTCAGCTCCTCGGCGAGCGCCGTGGCCGGCTGCGGGAACGGCAGCAGGTCCGGCGCGTGCCGCAGCAGGAACCGCAGCTCCGCCCACTCTGTCTGCCGGGCCAGATCGATCTGGAGCTCACCCCGGAAGCCGGGCTGCACCCGCTGCGCATAGGCACGGACGAGCTCGGTGACGGCGAGGCACAGCACCGTGCCGGAGACCGAGGCCGGCGATTCGCGCGACGAATGCTCGTAGGTCACGCGCACGCCGGCGTCGCGCAGCGGGATCCGCATCAGCTCGCACAGCCGTGGAAGCAGCGTGCCGAGTTGGACCAGCGAGCCGTAGATGGGCCGCGGTTCGGCGACCGCGTCCCCCGCAGGCACCGCAGTCGGCTCGACGACGAGGTAGCGCAGCAGCTCGAGGGCGTGCTGCGCCTGGTGCGAGCCCTTCAGGATCTCCCCGACCGCGCGGCTCGGCTCCTGCCCGCGCAGCGCCAGCATCTGGACGTGCCCCTGGATCGCGAACAGCGAGTTGCCGAGCCAGTGGATCAGGCCGGGCGCGAGGAACGCCAACGTGCGCCCGACCCGATCGCGATGGCGCGCACTGAGCTCCTCCGGCGGCCGGCTCGCGTGCAGCGCGCGCGGCAACGGATCCAGCGGATCCAGTTCGGGTCCCGGACCGGTCGACGCGGCGACCATGTCAGTGTTTCCCCGGCCGCGGTTGCTCTCCGTCGGCCGCGTGCGTTGCAGGTTCGGCCAGCGTCACGGTCACCGGTTCGATCGCGCTGCCACCGCGCGAAAGGTCGAGCTGCACCTGCCGTCCAGGCGGACCCTGCGTGATCCAATCGTGCAGGTCGTACGCAGTGCGCACCGGTTGGCCGTCGAACGCCAGGATCACGTCGCGGGGCCGGATGCCGGCGCGGTCGGCCGGCTGCCCCGGATGCACTTCGACGACCAGCGCGCCACCCTCTGCAACGGCGTACTGCTCGCGGTCGCGCGGCACCAATGGCTGGAACCGGATGCCGAGGTAACCGCGCGGCACGCGACCGGCGTTGCGCTGCATCGAGTCGAGCACCCAGCGCAGCACCCGCACCGGGACCGCGAACGCGATCCCTTCCCCGCTTTCGTGGGTCCGCGTCACGACACCGATGACCCGCCCTTCGAGATCGAACACCGGGCCGCCCGAGTTGGACTTCCACGTGAGCACCGGCTCGCTGGGCAGCGGCTCGGACGCGGTCAGCGTCAGCGCATAGAGCCCAGGCCCGAGCGGCATGGCGTGGGCGATGGCGATGGTCGCCGTCGGCCCGGTCGCGTCGGAGACGGCCGCGACCTGGTTCGAGCCCTCGCTCTGGTTCTCGACCTGGTAGTACGAGGTCACGCGGTAGTACCACGTGCCCTGGGACGGCGGGCTGTCCACGTAGCCCGGGATCGGCGTCAGCGCGAGCGGCACGAGCCCCTCGACCGTCGCCATGCTCGTCGCCGAGCGGTAGACCCCGCGTCTGGGTACTGGCTCAGGTCCGGCGGATCCCAGGCCAGCTCCACGAGGCCCGCGGTCCCGGAGGTAGCCGCAAGCGTCGTGATGGCCGGCGGGATGATGTCGCAGGTCTCACCCGGGTCGACGACCCCGTTGCCGCAGGTCTCGTCGCTCTGGCAGTTGGCGCTGCACCCGTCGCCCCCTTCCAGGTTGCCGTCGTCGCACACCTCGCCGGGGCCCGAGGGGAGCACGATGTTATCGACCCAGTAGCGGTCCTCGCCGCTGTTGAC
>CAZABP010000105.1:0-5497 GCA_964483245.1 uncultured candidatus Brocadiaceae bacterium
GGAGCAGGTGATGCGGATCGCCAACCTCGTCGCCGGCTTCTCGATGAACGAGGCGGACGAGCTGCGCAAGGCGATGGGCAAGAAGAAGCCGGAGGTCATGGCGAAGTTCAAGGACCAGTTCGTCGCCGGCGCGCGCGCGCACGGGCATGCGGCCGAGTTCGCCCGCGAGCTGTTCGAGACGATCGAGTTCTTCGCCGGCTACGGGTTCAACAAGTCGCACTCGGCGGCGTACGCGCTGTTGACGTACCGCACCGCGTGGCTGAAGGCGCACCACCCGCTCGAGTTCTTCGCCGCCAATGCGACGGTCGAAAGCGGCAACTCCGACAAACTCAAGGAGTTCGTCGACGAGGCGCGGCGGCACGGGATGCCGGTGCTGCCGCCGGACGTCAATCACAGCGAGCGGGCCTTCTCGGTCGAAGCAGACCGGATCCGCTTCGGCCTCGGCGCGATCAAGGGGGTCGGCACGCGCGCGGCCGAGCTGCTGGTCGCCGAACGGCAGCAGCATGGGCCGTTCCCCTCGCTCGAAGACCTGTGCACGCGCGTCGACTCGACCGTGTTGAACCGCGCGACGCTGGAAGCGCTCGCGCGTTCCGGCGCCTGCGCCGGGCTCGGGCTGACGCGCAAGGCGGCGTTCGAGCAGATCGACGTCGCGATGCGCGGCGCGGTCGTCGCGCGCGAGGACCGGCGCCGGGGGCAACGCAACCTGTTCGCGCCGGCCGGGGCCGCAGTCGCCGCCGCACCGGCGGCGCCGGAGGGCGAAGAGTGGGGCCAGCAGGAGCGGCTCGCGCACGAGAAGGCGGCGCTCGGGTTCTATCTGTCCGGCCATCCGCTCGAGAAGCGGGCGCGCGTGCTGGCGCACTTCGCCGACACCGAGCTGCGGCAGCTGCGCGAGCTCGAGAGCGGCGCGCAGGTGCGCGTCGCCGGGATGATCAGCGCGGTCCGGATCCTGTCGATCAAGAGCGGGCGCAATGCGGGGCAGAAGATGGCGCGGTTCCAGCTCGAGGACCTGGACACCTCGGTGCCGGCGACCTGCTTCGCGCGCGCCTACGCCACGCTGAAGGACCGCATCGTCGACGACGCGATCGTGTTCGTGCGCGCACGGCTGGAGGGGGGCGAGGAACCGGCGCTGCTGGTCGACGACGTGGAACCGGCGGACCGCGTCGTCCGGCGCGAAGTGCACTCCCTCGTGCTGCATCTCGAGGCCGAGCGCTGCAGCGCGCGCCGGCTGGACGAGATCGCCGCCGCCGCCGCCGCACATCGCGGGAGCCACCGGATCCTGTTCGAGGTGCGCGACGGGGAGCAGTGCAACTGGGTCCAGGCGGGACCGGACTTCGCCGTGGAACTGTCGGACGAGCTGATCGAGCAGCTGACGCAGATCGTCGGGGCGGACCGGCTCTCGTTCGTGCGCCGCCCGCCGGCTTGACCGACCCGGTGGCACCGCCGGCATGGCGGGCCCCTCCCCCACGATCCTGCGTAACGCGCGGCGTGGGCTAGACTCCTGGGGCCCTTCGTTCCTCCGCATCGCGTCGAGCGCGATCGCGGCGGGCTGCCCCAGGGTCGTGACCACTGCTGCCTGCCCCGCCCGAGCCGGTGTGCCCCGCACCGGCGTCCCTGCGTTCGAACGATGACAGCGACTGTGCCGCGGAACGAGCGGGTGGCCCGGATCTGGTTCCAGCTTTCGGTGCTGGTGCTGGTGTTCCTCGGCGGCTTCCTGGTCTCGCACTACCGCTGGTTCCCGCACGCATTCCTGGCGCAGGCACTCGCGCAGATGGAATCGGCGGGCGCCGGCGCGCCGGCAGTACCGCTGTACGCCCACCCGCGGCGTCATCCGTTGCAGGGGGTCGTCGCGCACCGCCCGGATGCGGGACCACCAGGCTGCATCCTGCTGACGACCCACTGGCCGGGCGATCCGGAGCTGCCCGGCGTCGCGCTGATCGACCGCGCAGGCGCGGTACTGCACCGCTGGGCCGTGGATCCGGCGGCGATCTGGCGCGGCGCGAAGCGATCCGACTCGGTCGGCGCCGGCCTGGACCGCGCCGACAACTCGATCCACGGCACGTACCTGTTCCCGGACGGCGACCTGCTGTGCAGCGTCGACTACGTCGGGCTGGTCCGGCTCGGTCCAGGCGGCGAGGTGCGCTGGCGGATCGACGAGCGGACGCACCACTCGGTCACGCGCGCGGACGACGGCAACTTCTGGGTCTGCGCCGCGCGCTGGCTGGAACAACAGGAGGACGTGACACGGCGGTTCCCCGGGCTGACCGCGCCGCTGGTCGAAGACCTGGCGCTGTGCATCTCACCGCAGGGGGAGGTCTTGTGTGAGCTCAGCATGTTGGAGGTCGTCTACGGCTCCGAGCTGCGCCCACTGTTGTGGCAGATGCCGCGCTCGAAGGACCTGCTGCACATGAACGACGTCGAGCCGCTGCCGGCCGGCCTCGCGGCCGGGTACCCGTCGTTCACCGCCGGCGACCTGCTGGTCTCGCTGCGCGACCTCGCGCTGGTGTTGGTCTGCTCGGCAGATGGCACGCAGATCAAGTGGTCGGCCCCGCGCCCGCTGTTCGGCCAGCACGACCCGGACTTCGTCGGCGATGGCTGGATCAGCGTGTTCGACAACCAGGCCGAAGAATCGCTGGACGGACGCTTCCTCGGTGGCAGCCGGCTGCTCGCGTTCCGGCCGCACACCGGGGAACGCCGGCAGCTGTATCCGGCAGCCGAGGATCCATCGTCGGGCGAGCGGCGCTTCTTCACGATCCGTTGTGGGAAGGCGCAGCCGCTGCCGCTCGGTCACTGGTTGCTGACCGAGTCCTGCGCCGGCCGGGTGTTCGAGATCGACGCCGATGGGCGGACGGTGTGGGAGTGGTTCCACGCGCCGCGCGCCGACGGCCTGACGATCGCCGAAGTCCAGGAAGGCACCGCGTATCCATTCACCGCCGCTGACATCGCGCAGTGGCAGCACCAATGACGCATCGACCGACCTGTCGGAGTCCGCATGACCCTGTTCGCCGCTGACGACCTGTTGCTGCTGTCCTCGCTCGCCTATCTCGGCCCCGGTGGCGCGCTGTCGGCGATCGGCGCGTTCCTGGCGCTGTTGGCGGCGGTGGTGCTCGCGTTCGTCGGTTTCGTCTGGTACCCGGTGCAGCGCCTGCGCCGCACGTGGCGCGAACGGCGCCGCCGGCGGGACAGCGCGGCAGCGACCCCAGCTGCCGAGCAACCGGCGACCCAAGGGGAGCAGGCGACCACGTGAGCTGGCTCGGCGCGCTGCTCGCGGTCTCGCTGTGCCTTTGCCTGCTGCGGTGGTTGCGCGTGCCGGCGCAGGCGACACAGGTCGCCGCGCAGTTGCGCACCGCACTCGCGGAGCTGCGTGATCCGGCCCTCGAGGAACGCGAGAAGGAGCGCCGGGTGCGCGCGCACGCGCTGACATCGCTGCAGCAGTTCGCCGTCATCGCGGCGGCGACCGCCGTCGCCGTCGGGGTACCGGCGCTGCTGCTGTGGCTCGGCGATCGCACCGGCGTGCTGCGCCTGGAGCCGGTCCTCGTCACGATGGCCGGTTGGCCGTTCCTGCTGATCACGACGCTCGGGATCGCGCTGCTGCTGTGCCTGCGGCGCCAGCCGCGGCCGTGAGCTTCCAGAACCAGTACTCGTTCGCCGACCGTCTGCTGCACCGGCTCGCGTTCGCCACGCCGGCGGCGCAGGTCGGTCTGGCGGATCTGGAGGAGCGGATCTTCCGGCGCCGGTTGGCGGGGATCGAGGCAGTCGCTCCGGTGTTTGTCACGGCGCTGCCGCGCGCCGGCACGACGATCCTGCTGGAGGTGCTGGCCGGGATGGCGGAGTTCGCGACACATACGTACCGCGACATGCCGTTCCTGCTCTGCCCGCTGCTGTGGGACCGGGTGGCGGCGCCGTTCCGGCGCCCGCGCCCGGCCCGCGAACGCGCGCATGGGGATGGCATCCTGATCGGGCCGGACAGTCCCGAGGCGTTCGAAGAGATCCTGTGGCGGCGGTTCTGGCCGGCGCAGTACGGCGCCGAGGTGATCCGGCCATGGGCACGCTGCGACGACCCGGAGTTCGTCGCGTTCCTGCGCGCGCACATGCGCAAGATCATCGCGCTGCGCCAGCGCGGGTCACCGCACGCACGCCGCTACGCGTCGAAGAACAACCTGAACATCGCGCGGCTGCGCGCGCTGGCGCAGGCACTGCCGGATGCCACGCTGGTCGTGCTGTTCCGCGAGCCGCTGCAGCACGCCCACTCGCTGCACCGCCAGCACCTGCGCTTCGGCGAACTGCACCGCCGCGACCCGTTCGCGCGGCGCTACATGGCGGCGATCGGGCACTACGACTTCGGCGCCAACCTGAAACCGGTCGACTTCGATGGCTGGCACGCCCGGCGGTCGACGGCGGACCCGCAGCAGCTCGCGTTCTGGGTCGAATACTGGATCGCGACGTACGGCGCGATCCTCCGTGACGCCGACGCAGCACGGGTCCACTGGCTGCGGTTCGAGTCGCTGGCGCAGCTGGAGCTGCAGCAGCTCGCCGCGGTGCTCGGCACCGAGGATCACGCCGGCTTGCGCGGTGCGGCCGTGCGGCTCACGCCGGTCGCCCCGGTCCCGGTCGACTTCGCGGCGGTTCCGGCGGAGCTGCGGGACGCCGCCCGCGCGCTGCACGCAGAACTCTGCGCGCGCGCGCTCGGCGCGCCGGAACCGGCTATTCGGCGGTCGTGACGGCGGCCTGCTGCTCGAGCTTGCGCTCCAGCACGCGGTTGCCGACGAGTTCGAGCAGCGCCTTGCTGCCGCCGTCGCCGATCCGGTAGCCGGGGAGGCGCACGATCCGCGTGTAGCCACCCGGGCGGCTCGCGTAGCGCGGGCCGATCTCGTCGAACAGCTTCTTCACCGCCGCGCGATCCTGCAGCACGCTCATCGCGCGCCGGATCCGCGCCAGGCTGCGCTCCTTGCCGAGCGTGATCAGCTTCTCGACCGCGCCGCGCAGCCCCTTGGCCAGCGTCAGCGTCGTCTCGACGCGCTCGTGCACGATGACCGAGCGGATGAAGTTGCGCGTCGTCGCCTGACGATGCGCCGTCTTCCGCCCCAGCTTCTTGCCTGCAACACGATGTCTCATGGTCGTCCTCGTCGCGCCGCCGGCGCGGTCACGAGCCCGCCTCCACCGGCATCCCGAGCGAGAGGCCGAGCGCGGTCAACTTGGTCTTGATCTCTTTGAGCGAAGTCTTGCCGAGGTTGCGCACCTGCAGCAGCTCCGGCTCGGCCAGCGACACCAGCTGGCGCAGCGTCTTGACGTTCTCGGAGTCCAGGCAGTTCTTCGCCCGCACCGACAGGTCGAGGATCTCGATCGGCTTCGACAGCAGATCGTCCATCTCGCGCCGGCGGGCGGCCTCGTCCCCTTCCGGAGCGAGTCCCCCACCCTGGATCGCGACGTCCTCCTTCAGCTCGAAGTACTGGACGAACGGGTTCAGGTGCTTGCGGTAGATCTTGCTGGCCTCGACCAG
>CAZABP010000106.1:0-5477 GCA_964483245.1 uncultured candidatus Brocadiaceae bacterium
TCGCCCTGCGCGCGCTGCGACCGTTCTCGCGACGGGCTTCACGAATCATGCGGGCCAGGCGAATCGATGGATCCGCCGCAGATCTCGCGACGCCGCCATCGGGTGCGGGGGCCGGCCGCAGCCGCGGAGGCTTTGTGAAACGACTTCACTGCCCTGATCCGCGAAAACCGGGCCGCTACTGCGGTGCGAGACGAATCTCGAGGGGCGCCGGAGGCTGGTCCGCCTTGATCACGACCTTGCGCGCCGAGCGGCCATAGCCCTGCGCGTGCACGTCGACCTGGTATGTCCCTGCCGCGAGGTGCGGGAATCGCGCCTCACCGCTGTAAGCGGTCTTTTCCTTGTACTGGCGAAACTCGACCGTGTCGGTCGCGGTCAACGTGACCTGTGCGTCCTGCAGGCCGGCATAAGGCCCGACGACGCGCACGACGAACGGCTGCCCGAGCGGGACCTCGACCACCTGCATCTGCGCGTGCCCGATCGGCGCGACGTCGACCGGGAGCGGGTCCCGGATCGGCGCGAGGGCAGGGCCGACGTGGATCTTCCACTTGCCCTGGATCACGTCGTCGAACCGCGTCGAGCCGAACGAATCCGTCTTCTGCGCCGGCCGCACGCCACGCCCGAGCGGCTCTCCGATCGGGATCAACGCCACCTCGAGGTCCGGCAACGGGTTGCGCAACTGATCCTGCAGCCGCACCGTGAACGAGACCCCCGGCGTGATGCTGAGGCGCAGCTCGTCCTCCGATACGTACGGGTGCCCACGGTCGATCCGCACATGGGACTCGCTGCCGTTGCAGCCTTCGGCGAAGACCGCCACGCGGTAGCCGTACTCGGAGAACGGCACGTGCTCGAACCGGAAGCGCGGCGTCGAGCGCCCGATCGGGAGGCTCTTCGTCACGGTCCACGGCCGTGGCTGCGGGTGAGTTCCCTCGATGACGTTGATCGCCTCGGTGACCGTGACGAGCACCCCTTCCAGGCGCGGCACGACCGACGCGGCCAGCGTGATCGAGCCTTCGATGACCCCTTCGGTCCAACCGCTCGTGTCGAATTGCGGCCGCGCGCGGGTCGTTGCGGCCTCGATCGGCAGCCCGTCGTCGACGGCGACCGCCTCGGCCGTTTCGGCCGGCTGCTCCGGTTGGGCCTGCGGCGCCTGCGGCGATGCCACGGCCGGCTCGGGCGTCGGTGCTGGTGGCGGATCGCTGCGGAGCAGGACGACCGAGAGGCCCGCCAGCATGGCCAGCAGGGCGAGCAGGATCGTGACGTCGCGGGTCTTCAACGGGGGGAACGGGGGGCGCCGGCGGTGGGGGCCGCCGGCCGGCCAAAAAGGTTACCCCCGTTCTAGGACAGGTCCGGGGGCAGGGTCACCAGCCGTGGACGGCCCGCAGCTCGCCGAGCATGCGCTGGTTCTGCGTGGCGGCCGTGCCGTCGGCTGGAAACTCCGGGTCGAGGAACCGGTCGGCCAGCGGCGCTTCGCCGCGCGGCTGCCAGCGCTCGCGCCACGCCGGATCCACCGATTCCGGCACCGGTCTGCCCCGGACGACGCACCAGACCATGCTCCACGCGCGCGGGATCACGCGGATCGGTTGGTAGCCGCCGCCCCCCGTCGCGACCCAGCGCCCACCGCACAACTCGTCCGCCAGCTCGGCGATCAGCTCGGCCGCAGCGAGGTGCCCCCGCGTCGTGACCGCGAGGGACGCGAGCGGATCGCTGAAGTGCGTGTCGCAGCCGTGCTGGCTGACGATCAGCTCTGGGCGGAAGCGCCGCGCCGCCGGGACCAGCGACTCGCGCAGGCATGCGAGCCACGACTCGTCGCCAGTCCCTGGCTGCACCGGGACGTTGATCGCGCTCCCGAGCCCCGCGCCGCGCCCGCGTTCGGTGACCCAGCCGGTGCCGGGCCACAGCGTCGCCGGGTGTTGGTGGATCGAGTACGTGCAGACCGCAGGATCCTCGGCGAACGCCAGCTCGACTCCGTCACCGTGATGCACGTCGACGTCGACGTACAGCACGCGCGCCGCGCCGAGGTCGCGCGCTTGCCGGATTCCGAGCACGAGATCGTTCAGCAGGCAGAACCCGCTCGCTGCGGCGGCCAGCGCGTGATGGAGTCCTCCGGCCGGGTTGAACGCGCGCGTCGTGGCGCCGCGCATGACCGCGCGGACACAGGCCAGCGTCGCGCCCGCGATCGCGCGTGCGGCGACGTCCTGGCCCGGGGCGATCGGATTGTCGCCCGTGCCGAGACCGAACCGCGGGGCGCGCCGCAGCCACTCGAGCGACGGCTGCGCGGCGGACAACGCAGCCAGCGCCTCGAGGTAGACCGGGTCGTGCGCCACCGTGAGCTCGGCGTCGGTCGCCGGTTCCCAGGGCAGGAACTCGGCCGCCTCGACCAGCCGGTGCGCTTGCAGCAGCTCGGCCAGCGGGCGTTGACGGTCCCGCGCAAACGGGTGATCGATCCCCAGGTCGTACACCGGCAGGGTCCGGGCATCGATCAGCCGCGCGGCAGGCATCGCCGGGACCGTATCCGCGCCCGCGCACGGAAAGATCGCAACCCGGGCAGAAACCCCCGCACCTGGCGCGACTTTTGTCCGTCGGCCGGAACCTACCCGGGCACGTCTGCCAGGAGCATCCCCGTTGCGCGCACTTTCTCCGCACACCGCCGATCCGCAGGCCTCTCAGGACCTGTTCCTCGTGCGCAACTCGCTGGCCGGAGGGGCCGAGGCACTGCACGCGCTGCTGTTACGGCTGGGGTGCATTCCGCGGTTCGTGCTCCGGCTCGACCGCGCGCTCGGCTACCGGCTGCCGACCGAATCGCTCGAAGGCGTCGTGCAGCAGGTCTACGCCGCGATCTGGCAGCGTCTGGCGGACTATTCCGGCTCGGCGTCGCTGGAGAGCTGGGTGTTCGCCTTCTGCCGCGACTCCCTGCGCGCCGAAGGGCGCCGCGCGGTGCGCGGCCAACGGCGGGTCGAGCACGTGCCGGATTTCGAGTTGGTCATGCCGGACCTCCCGGACCCGGGCCGCCCGGGATTCGAGGCGCGAGAGGAGCTCGAAGCGCTGCGTGACGAACTGGACCGGCTCGCACCGATCGAGCGGCAGGCGGTCGAGATGCGCCACCTGCAGGGGTGCAGTTTCGAGGAGATCGGGCGCAGACTCGGCCTCGCGGCCAGCACGGTCAAGGACCGCTGCTACCGCGCGCTGCTGCGCCTGCATGAGCGGCTGCGGAGGCGCGATGTCCGCTCCTGATCACGTTGGCCGCGAGAGCCAGGAGTTCGAGCGTCTGGTGGCCGCGCACGCGAACCGCGAGCTGACGCGTGGCGAGCGCCTGCGGCTCGACGAACTCGTGCAGCGCGCGCCGTCGCGCGCGGTGATCTGCAGCGGCATCGAGCGCGTCCACGCGCTGCTCGAGCGCGAACGGGAACTCGGCGAGGCGGCCGTTGGGCCACTCGATCCGCTCGAGGAGATCGGCGAGAACTGGGAGCGCCTCGCGCGCACTGCGTCGCTGGCCGGCGAGCAGTTGCGGGCACGCCTGCGGCATGGCAGTCCGCCGGCGATGGTGCGGCGCCCGCGCGTCCCGCGCTGGCTGTTGGGTGCGGCAGCGGCGGTGCTGCTGGCGGCGGCCGGGAGCTGGATGCTCGGTTCGCGCAGTCCGGAGTCGATCCCGCAGGCGCCGTCGCCGGAGCAGCTCGGCGGCAGTCTGCTGCTCGTGCCGGAGCTGAGTGTGGCGTCGCCGCGACTCGCGTGGCACGCGGTGCCGAACGCGGTGACGTATCGCGCGGTCATCTCGGGTGCGGCCGGGGACGTCGTGCTGCGGCGTCCGGACGCTGCTGCGCGGAGCACGCAGTGGGACCTGACGGCCGACGAAATCGCGATGCTCGAGCGTGCGGCACCGGTGATGTTGCGTGTGGTTGCGTTGGACGGCGACGGAGGTCCACTGCAGAGCTCGGGCGATCTGCAGCTGGCGTTGCGGCGCTGATCGCGCGCAGCGGCGCCGCTTGCGCAGCCTGCGCATGCGCCACTGCGGGCCATCGTCCTGCAGCAGCCAGACACCGTAGTGGCCGTCCCGCTCGTGCTGGGTGGCGACCAGCGAGCTCGGCGGAGCTGCGCGACAGCTCCAGTGCGCGCCGGAGGAAAAAACGGCAGGCAGTGGGCCCCCTGCCATGAAGACCCACTGCCCGCCTGGCGGATGGAACCTCCATCCGCGGAATGCCAGAAACCCTGCCGCTGTGGATCGTCGCGCGGGCGTCCGCGTGACGGGCGGGTCAGCGGATCTTCTCGCCGTCGCGGCGCGGCTCCGGCGGGGAGCCTATCTCACTGAGCAGGGCTTCGACACGTTCGAGGAAGTCCTGCACCGCGCGCAGATCGATCGGACCCTCGTCCGGTGGAGCGGAAGCATCCTCGGCAACGGCGGGTGCGAGCAGGCGCGCCAGTTCGGCCTCGGAGCGTGCTTCGTCGGTCAGCCCCAGCCGCCGGTACATCGCCGCCGCGCGCGAGTGCACCAGCGGGTCCCCAGCGAAGCGCCGGCTCGCGGCGCGGATCGCCGTCTTCGCGCCTTCGGCATCCCCTTCCAGCTCGAGCAACCGCGCGCGCGCGACCGCAGTGCGCCCGTCTTCGCTCGTGATCGGGGCGAGCACGCGCCGCGCGCCGGCGACGATCTCGCGCCGGTCGGCCGACGGAGCCTGGTCCGCGAGACGGAACAGGTGATCGGCGACGAGGCAGCGCGTGCGCGTGCCGGCATCGAGCTCGAGCAGCGTCGCGAGGTCCTGGCGCAGCCGCTGTTGCGCATCGGCGCCACCGAGCTGGCTCAGCGTGTCGATCCGGAAGTACAGGATCTCCTGCGTCGGCTCGCCGAGTTTCCGTTGCGCGGTGTCGAGATCGCGGAGCGCGTCGTCGAACGCCAGCAGCCGGTGGTGCGCCTTCGCGCGCACGAACCACGCGCGCGCGAACGACGGCTCGCGTGCGATGACGTCGGATGCCTGCGCGATCGCATCGTGCAGCAGCTTGCGCCGCTCCGCCATCGTGCGGACCCCCTCCTGCTCGTGGTACAGCGAGTTCGCCTTGTCGAGCGAAGACTCCGCCGTAGCGAGCCCGCTCTCGAGCGCGCGCAGGCGCAGATGGCGCCACATCACCAGCGACCCGGCGCCGGCCATCAGCGTCACCAGTACGAGCAGCGTCGCGATCGGATGGCGGCCGAGCAGCCGCATCGTCTGCTTGGCAAGTCCTGGGCGACGGGCGAGGATCCGCTCACCGCGCAGGAACCGTTCGAGGTCCTGCGCCAGTTCGAGCGCCGAGCCGTAGCGCTCGTGCGGGTCCTTGTCGATCGCGCGCAGCACGATCGTCTCGAGCGGCTCCGGCAGATCGGCGCGCAGGCGGCGCGGCGGGATCGGCGTCTGCTCGACGATCGCCTTCAGCACGGCTTGCGCGCTGGCCCCTTCGAACGGCGGCCGGCCGGTCAGCATCTGGTACAGCGTCGCGCCGAGGCCGTAGACGTC
>CAZABP010000107.1:0-5430 GCA_964483245.1 uncultured candidatus Brocadiaceae bacterium
GAGCGCCGTCGCCTTCTCATTGACCGTGGACACCCACACGAACGTCAGGAGAGCCAGAAATCCGGCCCGCTTCGAGGGTTCTCGTTCCATTGCGGATGCACGGACCCGGCCCTGTGCAGTGCGCATGGGTAGCCCAGAGAGTTCGATTCCGCGTCGGGCGTGGAGGGACGCCTGACATCGCGTGGGGTCGGGCCGTGCGTCTTCTCGCGCGCTGCGTGCTGGCGCTCGGGCTCGGTTCGCCAGCAGCTCGGTCGTGCCTCGAACGCGCGCCGCATCCGGCATGGGGACTGCGCGCGCACGCGAGCCGTGCGTGCCCGGGTGGTGTGAGCGTCCTACGCGTCCTGCGTATGCAGCGCGGCCGCCCGCCGCTCACGCGCCAGCGTCGCCGTCGCCGTCGCCCGCGCCCTGCGCGCGATCACGATCCGTCTTGCGCTTGGGCGGCGGACGTTCGCGCCGGCGGCGCGTCGGCTCGGGCAGCTCGGCCAGCTTGCGCAGCTGCTCGGCCTGCGCCGCTTCGAGAGCCTCCGCGAGCCGTTCGTCCGTGTCGTCGTAACCGCCGACCGGCTCGCAATGCTCGCGCTCGGCCGGATCGGAGAACCATCCGTCACATTCGGTGAACTCAGGCAGATCGTAGTACCAATCCAGCACGTCGCTGGCGGAGAGCCGTTGCGGCGCGCCGCGCGTGCCGAGCGCGGGATTCACCGGGTGGCTCTGCAGCTTCGCCGTGAGCTTGCTGCCGCGCAGGCCGACGACGCGGGACCAGACCAGCTCGTCGCCGTCAGCCGGACCGAGCCGGTGCTTGACGAAGAACTGATCGCCTCGCGTGCGGTTGGCGAACGCCGCCTCGAAATCGGGCCACTCTTCCCTGGCCAGTTCGAGCGCCTCGGCGACGCAGCCTTCGCAGGCGGGCTGCGTGGTCGGCGGCTCGAGCTGCGCGAGCAGACCGTCAGCGAGCGTTACCAGCGTGGCCCCGTTCGCCGGAAAGCAGAGGCCGGACTGCGTCTCGTGCAGCAGGACGACGTCGTCGTTCCAGAGCGCGACCGCGAGCGCGCAGTGAAGCACGTTGGCCTCGCGCACGGTGGCTGCGGGCGTCGAGACTGCCGAGATCTCGACGAACGCCGTGTGGCTCTCGATCACGCGGCGGAGGTCCGCCTCGAGCGGTGCTTCGTGTGCAAACGGAAACGGCGCGTGGACATGCTCGAGCCGGCTCAGGCCGGTGGGGCCGCAAAGCTCGAGGCGAAGGCCGTCGACGGCGAGCCAGAACGTTCCGTTGGTGAACACCTCCTCGAGGTAATCGGGGCGTTCCTGCGCGTCGTCCGGCAGTGGTTTGAGACTCTCGCCGAGCAGCTCGCGCAGCGCGCTCTCGACGCGTGCGATCCAACCGAGCCTGGGCGCACTCAGCAGCAGCGCGAAACTGTAGATCGGAGTGTCCAAGAGCTCGGGCAGCGGACTGATGTGGTCGATCGTGGGCATCAGGGGACTCGCAGTCGTCTCGGATCGGGTTGGGGGTGCAGTGGCGGTGCTGCGGCGGATGCTGCGCTCGGGGATGCGGCGCGTGTGATCGGTCTGGAGCGGGACGTGAGAACCGGCTGGCGGGCACGGGTGGTGTACCGGAGACTCGGACCGCGCACCTGTCCGCGCACCGCGGTGAAAGCTGCAGCCGCACGGCGATCGGCCGCGCGCGGCACGAGCGAGACGGAACAGTCCAGGGTGCGCCTCCTTCGAACGGCGAAGGGGCGGAGTCTAGACCGGTCCGGCGCGCGGGCCAACTTGCGCCGGCGAGGGGCTGCCCCGGGCGAAGCTACGCGCGTTCAGCCGCGCGCACCTGCGCGAGCCCGCCGTCGACGCGCAGCACGGTGCCCGTCGCCCAGGTGTTCCTGGGATCGAGCAGCCACTCGATGGCGGCGGCGACGTCGGCCGGTTCGCCGAGGCGCTGCAACGGGTGCATGCGTTCGGTGCGCGCGAGGGTCCCCGGGTTGCCGGTGATGCCCGCTGCCAGCGGTGTGCGCACGAGCCCAGGCGCAACGGCGTGGAAGCGCAGGCCGCGCGGGGCGCCGGTTGCGGCCGCCGCGCGCACGAGGCCGTCGATGCCGGCCTTGGCGGCGGCGATTGCTTCGTGGTGGGCGAGTCCGACGGCGACCGCGGCGGACGAGCACAGCACGACGGAGCCGCCGCCGCGCATGACCTTCGCGGTGGCGCGCACGACGGCGAACGCGGTCGTCAGGTTGGTGTCGATGGCGTCCTGCCATTCGGCGGCGGTCGTGGTCTGCGCGGGCTCGAGCAGAAGTGAACCGACGCAATGCGCGACGCCGGCGAGACCCTGCTCGCCGGCGCGGTCGCGCGCTGCGCGCAGGCAGGCTTCAACCTGCTCGAACGAGCGTGCGTCGACCGGCTCGAGCACCGGCTCGATGCCATCGCCGGTCATTGCGGCGACTCGGGCTGCGTCCCGGCCGGCGGCGACGACCCGCGCGCGTCGCGCAGCGAGGCGCCGACAGAGCTCGCGGCCGATGCCGCAGGTCGCGCCGAACACGACGAACGTGCGTCCGGCGAAGGCGTCCACGCCGGCGCGTTCCATCAGACGCTCGGGAGACGCTCCGGCGACGTGGCGGGCAGCGCGCGACGGCGCACCGGGAGCTGCACTTCGAAGTAGCGGCGCTCGGCGGAAACAGACGGGCTGTTGTAGCCCATGATGCGAAACGCGCCGGCCGCCTCGTACTCGGGATGCGACGCGAGCCAGGCGTCGAGGCGGGCGCGCAACGCGGTGGTCCGCTGCGCAGTATCGTAGCCGCGCGCGCCGATCGAGAGCACGGTCGTCGCCGGCTGATCGACGACCTCGACACGGCCGTCGCGTCCGAGCGGTCCGAGCTCGGGGGAGCCGTAGAGGAATGCCATCGAGCCGACGTCACCGCTGGTGCTCGGCCGTTCCATCTGCACGGGGGCCGTCATCGCGATCTCGCGGCGCTGGATGTGGAGGAACAGCGACCAGAACGCCGGCGCCGTGCTGCCGCGCATCGTGGTGCGGGCCATGCGGTAGGCGGGATACTCGCGCAATTCGATCTCGTCCAATGCGACGTAGCCGGGCACGCCTTCGGGCAGCTCCGCTTCCATGATCGGGGTGAACTGGAGATCGCGCAGCAGCGCTGTGGTCTCGCGCCTGAGCGTGTCGCGGTCGAGGTCGGCGGTCGCGAGCCGGGCGGCGCGCGCGTGCGCGGCGGAACCGGCGGGCAGGGATTCGTGCGCGGCCTGCACGGCAGCGCGCAGCATGGCGGAGCCTTCGGGCGTGGCCGGGGCCGCGACACCATCAGCGAGCCTGGCCGCCGCGGCAGCGCGCGCGGGCAGGTCGGCGGGCTGGAGCAGCCGCTCCTGCGCGGTCAGCGGCAGCAGCGAGCAGAGCATGGGGCAGAGCAGGGCGGGGGCAAGGATGCGCATGGATGGTCATTCGCCGATGAGCTTCGGGCGGATGCACGCGCGCGGGGAGTGCGCGCGCGGCGTGGCGACGGCTACGCGGCCTCGCGGCCGGGATCGCGCATGCGTGGCGCGCCGCCAGCGGCACGGGCGATCCCGCGCAACATGCCGCGGAAGACGAGCGCGTGCAGCGGGAGCACGGAGTACCAGTACGCGAGCCCAAGCAGCCCCCGCGGGCGGAAGCGCGCTGTCTGCCGGAGCAGCGTCGTGCCGGGCGTGGGGCCGGGTTCGAGATCGAAGCGCAGGATCGCGGTGCCGGGGAGCTTCATCTCGGCGCGGAGTTCGAGCACGCGATCCGGGACGACGTCGGTGACGCGCCAGAAATCGAGCGCTTCGCCGAACGAGATCCACTCGGGGTCGCGGCGCCCGCGGCGCAGGCTTGGCCCACCGAGGAGGCGATCGATCGCGCCGCGCAGGCGCCACAGCCAGTCCATTGCGTACCAGCCGTGACGTCCGCCCAGGCGGCAGACGGCGCGGAACACGCGGTCCGGCGCGGCCGGGATGGTGTGGGTGCGGGCATCGACGAAGACCTTGCCGCCGGCCCAGTCCGGGTCGCCGGGTTGCACGCCGGCGTCGCTCCAGCGCGACTCGGTGCGGCCGCCCTGGTCCGCGGTCAGCGCGGCGGCGATCGCTTCGCGCATCGACAGGAGCCGGCGCGGCATCCAGCGCGCCGCGCGGTCGTCGCGGCAGACGACGTGGTTGCGCAGGCCTTCGGTCAGCGGGCGCGCAATGCGCGCACTGATCGGAGTCACGAGGTGGATCCACCAGGAGCTGAGCCGCGGCGTCAGCACGGGAACCGGCAGCACGACGCGCCGTGGCAGGCCGCGCTGCGCTGCGAGCAGGCGGATCAGGTCGGCGTAGGTCACGATGTCCGGGCCGCCGATGTCGAGCGTCGTGCCGATGGTGCGCGGCTCGTCGAGGCAGGCGACGAGGTAGTGCAGCACGTCGTCGACCGCGATCGGCTGGCATCGGCTCGTCACCCAGCGCGGCGTGACCATGACCGGCAGGCGCTCGACGAGGTAGCGCAGGATCTCGAACGACGCGGAGCCGGCGCCGACGACCATCGCGGCGCGCAGCACGGTGACTGGGACCGGTCCCGCCGCGAGCTTGGCTTCGACGCGGCGGCGTGAGCGCAGGTGTTCGCTCAGGTCGTCGCCGGTCTCACCGAGGCCGCCGAGGTAGAGGATGCGGTCGAAGCCGGCGGCCGCGGCGGCGGCGGCGAAGTTGGCGGCGAGCTGCTGGTCGACGGCGTCGTAGTCGGGGCCGGCGGCCAGCATCGAGTGCACGAGGTAATAGGCGGATCCGCAGCCGGCGAGCGCCTGGCGCGTGGCTTCGACGTCGGCGAGGTCACAGGCGACGATCTCGACGCGGGGATCCTGCGCCCAGTCGCGGGCTTCGAGCTTGCGCGGAGTGCGCACGAGGCAGCGGACGCGCCGGCCCGCCGCCAGCAGCCTCGGGACCAGGCGGCTACCGATGTATCCCGAGGCGCCGGTGACGGCGACCGGGCGCGCCGCGCTGCCGGTCACGCGGCCGCCGGCTCCATGTGCCAGCGGCGCTGGATCGCGCGCAGCGCGATCGCCTGGTAGACGGCGGCGGCGCCGACCAGCACATAGACGATCGTGGCGAGTGCGCTCGTGCCGAATAGGGCGGCGACGAGGTCGAGTTGGAACAGGCCGAACAGGCCCCAGTTGAGGCCGCCGATCACGAGCAGGACTGCGGCGAGGATGTCGAGGGTTTTCATGGCTTCGAAAGTCGGTCAAGAAATCGGTCACACGAACCGCGATGTGGTTCGCCCGGATCGGCGCGGTGGATGCAGGAAGACGCCGAGGCGGGTCTGGTGGGTGCGGGAGGTGAAGCGGTCGCGCGGTGACGCGGTGCCGGGTGGAGAGGGCGGGGCGGCCGCAAAAAAACGGCTCTCCTGACGTTCGTGTGGGTGTCCACGGTCAATGAGAAGGCGACGGCGCT
>CAZABP010000108.1:0-5397 GCA_964483245.1 uncultured candidatus Brocadiaceae bacterium
ATCTGCGCGTCCGCCACGATCTCGGTCTGCCGGCGGCGTTCGCGGTCTACGTCGAACTGACCGACGCCGACCGTGCCATGTTGGCGGAGCCGGGTGCGTCGCTCGAGAAGGAGCAGCGCGAGATCGAGCGGCTCGTGTCGCAGCAGGACCTGTTGCAGCACCAGGTCGCGACGGCGCGGCGTGAGAACATCCAACACGCGATGGCGATCGCGCGGACGCCTGCGCTGGTGCCGCCGGCGGTGGCGCCGGCCCCGGCCGGCCCGGAGCCGGCGCGGAGTCCAGCGGGCACGCAGCCGGCCGCGCAGCCGCAGGGGGCGCGGGATCCGGGCGGCAGCCGTCCACCCCCGGAGCCGGCGGAGCCGGTGAAACCGGTCCACCTGCTGCGCGGGTCCACGAACCATCGTGCCGTCGGCGCCGCGCTGTTCGCGGCCGGGCGCTACGAGGAGGCGCTGGCGGAGCTTCAGCTCGCCGTCGAACGCACGCCGGCGGAGCTCGGCGATCTGTTCCAGCTCGCGCGCTGCTTCGAACGGCTCGGCAAGGCGGAAGAGGCGCGGCGGTGGTTCCTCGAGATCGAGGCGCGGGACACGCAGCCGGGCGCGAAGGGCCCCGAGGCCGGCAACTGGGCGCGCAGTGCGCGCGCGGCGCGGCAGATCATGGAATGGATGCAGGACCGCGGGAGCTGGCAGCCGGCCGTGCCGATCGAGGCGATCGGTGCGGCGGCGCGCGGCAACTGAGATGGCGCTGACCGCGGAGCTGCAGCAGGGGTTCGAGGCGTTCGTCGCCGCGGCGCGCCGGCTGGAACAGAGCTACGCCGCGTTGAAGGCGCGCGCCGATGCCGTCGACCTGCAGCTCGAGCAGACCAACCGCGCGTTGGCGGGGACGCTGGCCGAGCGGGAGACCGTGCTCGGCGCGCTGCCGGTCGGCGTGTTCGCGCTCGATCCGGCTGGCGGCTGCCGGTGGACCAACCCCGAAGGTGAGCGGCTGCGCGCCGTCGCCGCTGCCGCCGGCAGCGACCTGCTGGCGCTGCCGGCCGGCGAGCGTGCGGCCGGGGACGCGATCCTGCGCATCGAGCGGGTCCCGCTGCCGGATGGGGGCACGGTCGTCGTCGTCGAAGACCGCAGCCGCGTCGTCGAGCTGCAGCGCGAGGTCACGCGCCTCGACCGGCTTGCCGCGCTGTCGGAGCTGGCACTCGGGATTGCGCACGAGATCAAGAATCCGCTGAACGGCGTGCTCGGGTTCGCTGCGCTGATGCAGCAGACGGACGACCCGGAGCGGCTGCGCGCGCAGGCGCAGAAGGTCGTCACCGGCGTGAAGCAGGTCGACGAGATCGTGCGCGCGATGCTCGGGTTCGCCAAACCGCGTGAAGCCGGCGCGGCAGCGCCGCTGTTGGCGGTCGTGCGCGAGGCAGCTGCGGCGGCGCAGGTGCCGGCCGCGCGGGTGCGGCTGCACGGCGCGACCGACGTGCCGGTCGATGCTGCTGCGCTGCTGCGCGTGCTGGCGAATCTGCTGCGCAACAGCGCCGAGGCAGCCGGAGATCAGGTGCAGATCGACGTGCGGGCGCGCGAGCTGCCGGACGGTCGCGTGGAGATCGAAGTGCGCGACGATGGGCCGGGGATCCCGGTCGAGCTCGGCGCGCGCGTGTTCGAACCGTTCGTGACCAGCAAGGCGCGCGGGCATGGACTCGGGCTCGCGCTCGCGGCGCGCGTCGTCGCGTTCCTGGACGGGACGCTCGAGCTCAGCAATCCGGGCGAGCCGGGGGCTTGCTTCCGCATCGTCGTGCCGCGGCGGGCGGCGGCGGTGCCGGCGTGAACGGCGAGCGGGTGTTGTTGGCGGACGACGAGCCGCTGTCGCGCGAGTTCCTCGCCGAAGCGCTCGCCGGGCTCGGGCTCGACGTCACTGCCGTTGCCGACGGTGCTGCCGCGATCACCGAGCTCGCGACGGGTGCGTTCGATTACGTGTTCACCGACCTGGTCATGCCGGGTGCCGACGGGATCGCCGTGTTGGCGGATGCGAAGCGCCGCGATCCGGAGCTCCCGGTCGTGTTGGTGACGGCGCACGGGACGCTCGACGTCGCCGTGCGGGCGCTGCGCGAAGGAGCCGACGACATCCTCGAGAAGCCGATCGCGCCGGAGGGGATCGAGCTGGCGTTGCACCGGCTGCGGGCGCGCGGCCGCATCACGCGTGAGAACCGTTGGCTGCGGGCGCAGCAGCTCGGCGAGGAGCTGATCGCCGCCGGCCCGGCGATGCAGCGGATCGTCGCGCTCGTCGAGCGCGTGGCCGCGAGCCGCGCCGCCGTGTTGATCCGTGGCGAGAGCGGCACCGGCAAGGAACGCGTCGCGGCGCTGCTGCACCAGCGCAGCGACCGTGCGCGCGGGCCGTTCGTCAAGATCAACTGCGCCGCCGTCGCCGAGAGCCTCGCCGAGAGCGAGTTCTTCGGCCACGAAGCGGGCGCGTTCACCGGCGCGGCCAAGGCGCGTCCGGGGCTGTTCGAGCTGGCGGACGGCGGGACCCTGTTCCTCGACGAGATCGGCGAACTCGCGCCCGCGCTGCAGGCGAAGCTGCTGCGCGTCCTGCAGGAGGGAGAAGTGTTGCGCGTCGGCGGACAGCGGCCGCGCCGCGTCGACGTGCGGATCGTCGCGGCGACGAACCGCGATCTCCCGGCCGAAGTCGCAGCCGGGCGGTTCCGCGAGGATCTGTGGTACCGGCTCGCGGTCGTTTTGATCGAAGTGCCGCCGCTGCGCGCGCGGCCCGAGGAGATCGCGCCGTTGGCGCGGCGCTTCCTGCCGGCCGGCATGCGGCTCGGGTCGGACGCCGAGGCCGTGCTGCGCGGACATACCTGGCCTGGCAACGTGCGCGAGCTGCAGAACGTGCTGCAGCGGGCCGCCCTGCTGGCGCCCGGCAGCGTCGTCGACGGTGCGAGTCTGCGGCAGTGGATCGGCGGTGGGGGGGGCACCGTGATCGCGGTGCCGCAGGATCCGTTCGCAGGGCTCGTCGGGCGCAGCCTGCGCGAGGTCGAAGAGGAACTGATTGCGCGCACGCTCGCGCAGTGCGGTGGGAACCGTACGCGGGCCGCGCAGCTGCTCGGAATCGGAGTGCGCACGCTGTTCAACCGGCTGCGCGTGCCGAGCGCGGGCTGAGCGCGGCGCGCGATCGTGTTCGTGGAGCGCGCGGCGGCGGCGGCCGTGGCGGCGCGTGCATGCCCGCGGTCGCGGTTCGATGCGCGGCCTGGTGCCCGCGCGCGTGTTCGTGAAGCGCGCGTCGGCGGCGGCCGTGGCGTTGCCCGCGGATTCGCGGCGCGACGCCAGCGGCCTGCGGCACGCGCTCGTGTTCGTGAAGCGCGCGGCGGCGGCGGCGATGATGACGTGTGCATACCCGCGGATTCGCGGCGCGCGTTCACGACTCGTTGCGTGCGGGCACGAATCAGGCCGGCGATTCGCTACGTTCCGCGCCGCATGCAACCTGCGCGCAACGAGCTGCCGGAGCTGACGAGACCGCGGAACTGGCTGACCGGCCGGCGGCGGCCGTCCCGGCGGTTCCTGTCGCGAGTGTTCGCGCGGATCAACCGGGCCGTGGACCTGATGTTCGCCGGACGTTGGGCCAGGCGCCGGCTCGAGCAGCAGCTCGAGTTGCACGACGTCAAAATCCGATTGCGGCGCGGCGGTGCCGGGCTGGACGGGATGCGCATCGCGTTCCTGTCGGACGCGCACGTCGGGTTCGTGACCGACGCGCCGTTGATCACGCGGATCGCCGCCCGCGTCGCCGACGCGAAGCCGGACCTCGTCTGCTTTGGCGGCGATCTGATCAACACGCGGGAACGCGAGATCCTGTGCTGGCGCGAAGCGCTTTCGCTGTTGGCCGCGCCGCTGGGCATGTATGCGGTGCCGGGGAACCACGACCACTTCTTCGGTCCGGACATCGGGCTGTGGAGCTCGTTCCTGCGCGAGCATCGCGTCGAGGTGCTGGTCAACCGTGGCGTGCGGATCGAGCGTGGCGGGGATTCGCTGTGGCTGGCCGGGATCGACGATCTGACCGATGGCGAGCCGGACCTCGCGGCGGCGCTGGCCGGCCGGCGGGAGGATGAGCCGACCATCCTGCTGTCGCATCACCCGGATGTGTTCGAGGTAACGCAGCAGCTCGGCGTGGACCTGCAGCTGTCCGGCCACACGCATGGTGGGCAGATCCTGATCTTCCGCTGGGCGCCGATCACGCACTCGCGCTTTGGGTGGTGGCGCGGGCATCATCAGCAGAATGGTGCGCAGCTCTATGTCGGCCGCGGCGTCGGCGTGACCCTGCTGCCGCTGCGGATCGGCGTGCCGAACGAAATCCCGATCTTCGTGTTGAGGACCGGCGCGTGAGCGGTGCTGCACGCGTGCTGCAGGTCGTCGATTCGCATACCGCAGGGGAGCCGACACGCGTCGTCGTCGCGGGTCTGCCGCCGTTGCGCGGGCGCACCATGGCCGAACTGCGGGACGAGCTGCGCGACGAGCACGACGCGATCCGGCGCATGGCCGTGCTCGAACCGCGCGGCTACGACGCCGTCGTGGCGGCATTCCTGCTGCCGACTCCGCAGCCGGAGGCGCATGCCGGCGTCGTGTTCTGCAACGACGTCGGGTATCTGGGCATGTGCGGGCATGGTGCGATCGGTGTCGCGACGACGCTGATCGCGACCGGCGCCGTCCCGGCGCAGGAACCGCTGACCGCGATCCGGCTCGACACACCCGTCGGCGTCGTCGCAGCGCGTGTGCGCGTCGAGCACGGGCAGGTGCGCGCCGTCGCGCTGCGCAACGTGCCGTCGTTCGTCGAGCGGTTGGATGCCATCGTGCCGGTCGGGGGGTTCGGCAAGGTCAAGGCCGACATCGCGTACGGTGGCAACTGGTTCGCGTTCGTCGATGCTGCGTCGCTCGGGCTGCGCGTCGTGCGGGGTGAGCTCGATCGCCTGATGGATGCCGCGATGCGGATCCGCGACGCACTGGTGGCGCACGGCATCCGCGGGCGGGGTGGGGCTGCCGTCGATCACGTCAAGCTCTGGGAGCCCTGCCACGAAGCCGGGCCGCACGGCGCGCGCGCGCTGACGCTGTGTCCAGGCCGCGCCTGGGATCGTTCGCCGTGCGGCACCGGCACCTCCGCCAAGCTGGCCGTGCTGCACGCGCGCGGCCAGCTGCGCGCTGGCGAGGAGATCGAGTACCGCAGCATCCTCGACACCAGCTTCCGCGCGCGGATCCTCGAGATGACACAGGTCGATGGGACGGCGGCCGTGGTTCCCGAGATCGAGGGGTCGGCGTGGATCACTGCGTACGCGCAGCTGGTCCTGGATCCGCGGGATCCGCTCACTCCCTGACACGATTGGGCCCCTGTGCCCGGAATCCTCGCGCCGCGCAACAGTTTCCCTACGCGCAT
>CAZABP010000109.1:0-5376 GCA_964483245.1 uncultured candidatus Brocadiaceae bacterium
CTCGCCGAGCAGCTGCGTCTTCATCTTCTCGCGGTCCTCCTCGATCAGGCGGCGGCGCGAGATCACGATGTTCATGCGCTCTTCGTCGATCTTGATGATGCGCGCTTCGATCTCGCGGCCGATCCACTCGCCGACGTCACCGGAGCGGCGGATGTTGACCTGCGACGCGGGCAGGAACACCGGCACGCCGATGTCGACGAGCAGGCCGCCCTTGATCTTGCGCAGCACCATCCCCTTGACGTCGTCACCCTCCTTGCGCGTCTCGATGATCTTCTCCCAGCCGCGGATCCGGTCGGCCTTGCGCTTGCTGAGGGCGATGAAGCCTTCGGCGTCGCGGATGTCCTCGACCAGGGTCTCGACCTCGATGCCCGGCACGACCGCGGCCGGGTCCTCGAACTCCTCGAGCGGGATGCGTCCCTCCGCCTTGTACTTGACGTCGATGACGACGGTGCCGTCCGGCAGGACGCGCAGCACCTTGCCTTTGACGATCGTGTTCGGCGCGAGCCGGCCGACCGTGTTCTGGATCGCGTCGTCGATCTGCTCGCGACGTGTGCTACCGAGGGCTTCGTCGGTGAGCCGGGCCAGCTCGGCCGGGTCCATCGCGAACTTCTTGACGAGTTGCTTGCCTTGCATCAGCGGAACGGAGACAGGGAAACGGAGACGAGGGAGGACGGGTTGCCTCGCAATCCGGCCGCGCGCACGCGGGGCTCGGACAGCGCGTGGGAGCTGCGACACTCGCGCGGCTCCAGGTCGGTTGCGGCCGGCGCCGGGGTCTGTCCCGCCACCGGAAGCGCACTGGCGGACCCGGAACCGCGGCGCGGATCCGGATCCAGCTCCTGCCCCGCCAACGCGGCGACGCAGGAGCGAAGGTGTTCGATGCCGTCGGCGGCGAGGATGCGCTCCGGCGGGAGCGGCGCGCCGAAGTGGCACGCGACGCGCGCCGGCCGCGGGAAGCTGCGCCCCACCGGCCACGCGCGGAACGTGCCGCGCACGCCGACCGGCACCACCGGCACCGGCTGGCGCGACAGGATGAGCTGCATGCCGCGCTTGAACGCGCCGACCCGGCCATCGCGCGTGCGCGTCCCTTCGGGGAACAACAGGACTGCGTCCCCCGCCGCCAGCGCCGATTCGATCGCGGCGAATGCCGCGCGGGTCGGCGCATCGCGCTCGATCGGGATCGCGCCGACGCGCGGGGTGAACCAGCGCAGGAACCGGCTGCGGTCGAGCGAGGCGCGCATCACGAACCGCAGCCGCCGCCGCGTCGCCATGCCGATCACGGCCGGGTCGAGCACGCTGGCGTGGTTCGCGGCGAGCAGCACCGGACCGGTCGCCGGCACGTGCTCGGCGCCGTGGCTGCGCCCCCACAGGTACGAGTGGCACAGCAGCCACGAGCTGATCCAGCCGAGCGTGTAGACCGGATACGTCACCGCGCGCGCTGCTCCTGGCAGCCGAGATCCGCTTCGACCTGGCGCGCCATCTGCTCGACGACCTCGACGATCGTCAGGCCGGTGGTGTCGATGAAGCGCGCGCGGTCCACGCGCCGCAGCGGCGCGTCGGCCCGCGTGCTGTCGAGCCGGTCGCGCGCGTCGATGTCGGCGCGGACACGGTCGACGTCCGTTTCGACCCCGCGGCCCAGGAAGTCGCGCAGCCGGCGGCGCGCGCGCTCGTCGCTGGCGGCGTCCAGATAGAACTGCCAGCGCGCGCTCGGAAACACGACCGAGGTCATGTCGCGCCCTTCGGCGACCAACGGACCACGCCGCGCCAGCTCACGCTGCAGGCCGCGCATCCGCGTGCGCACCGCCGGCACGCTGGCGACGTCCGACACCAGCGCCTCGATCTGCTGCGAGCGGAGCTCGCCCGCGACATCCTCCCCGTTCAGCAGCACCTGCTGCGGCTCTCCCGCAGGCAGCTCCAATGTGAGCCGGTCGAGCAGTTGCGCCGTCAGCCGGGCGCGAGGCGAGGCCGGGTCGGCGACGTCGCCGCTGCTGGCGAACCAGCCGTGCCGCAGGAACCACAGCGTGGCGGCGCGGTACATCGCGCCGGTGTCGAGGTAGGCGAACCCCAGCCGCCGCGCCAGCGCGCGCGCCACCGTGCTCTTCCCCGCACCCGACGGACCGTCGATGGCGACGACGCGATCGGGGATCGCGCGGTCGGCTGGCTCGGTTTCGGGCAAGCAGAGCAGGGGTCAGGGGTATGCGATGCCTTCTCGATCCACACTCGGCCGGGACGCACTGGCAGCCGGAATCGGCGCGATGCGGTCCCGGTCGACGCCATCCAGCGCCGACGGAACGAAGGGGCCGAAGAGCTTAGCGGGGCGCCTCGCGAAGAAAAGCCGGCGGCTGGTCCGGTGCCGGGAATTCTCGCGGTGCCGGGTCCGGCTGCCGCGTGCCCTCCGCGTCGCGGTACCAAAGGTCGTCGCCGCGCGCCTCGAGCAGGATCCCGCGTTCATCGAACGCCGGCAGGATGCAGTACTCGGCGCCGTCGCCGAACGCGCCCCGCGCCGGCCGGTGGATGTGCCCGAACAGCAGCAGGTCCACGCCCGTGGCGAACACAGCCGCCACCGCCGGCGCGACCGGGGCGAATCGGGACGGCTCGGCCCCGGTCGTGCTGGTCCGGCTGGCCCGGCGGGCGCGCTCGGCCAGATGCAGCGCGAGCCACCGCGGCATCGCCCGCAGCAGCCCGCGGGTCAGCGGGTGCCGCAACCAGCGCTTGGCGCGTTGGTACGGCACGTCGTTCCACAGCAGCTCATCCCCGTGCAGCGCCAGCACGCGACGGCGGCCGAGCCGCAGGCGCAGCCCGCCGGCGACGATGCGCGCACCGCTGGCCTGCGCGAAGCGCCGTTCCAGCATGAAGTCCCGGTTGCCGTGCAGGATCGTGATCGACACGCCGGCCCGTGCCGCGCCGGCGAGATCCGCCGCGACGTCGCGCCAGACGCCGACGGCGAGCTGGCGCGGCGTCGCATACGCATCGAACAGATCGCCGAGGATCAACACGCGCGTGGCGGACGCGTCCCCCGCCGCGTCGACCAGCACCCGGCGCAGCTGCGCGTGCGGCGCATCCCCGCTGCTCTGCACGTGCAGGTCGGACAGGATCAGCGCGCGGGTCCGGTCGTCATCCGCCGCCGCTTCCACGCGCGTGCCGCAGATCCGTTCGTCGGTCACGGCTGGCGGTCGACTGCGAAGAACGCGCCGAGCCACGGGTCGAGCGTGATCGTGAACGACCGCGCGACCCCGAGATCCTCGCGGCGCCGCAGGTCGCGCAGCCGGACCGGCGCGTCGAACGTCAGCTCCACGCGGTGCAGTCCGGCTTCGGCGAGCCGGCAGGCGAGGGCCGGCTCGTCGAGCACGTGCAGCCGGACGGCCAACAGCTCGGTCCCGTCGCGCGCGCGCAACCGGATCCGCTCGACGCAGGTCGGGAGCCCCTGCCCGCGCACGCTGAGCGGCGGCGTCACGCCCGCTTCCGACATCGCCCAGCCGACCCGCTGGCGCAGGTCCACGCAGAACGCGTGCGACTGCGGCGCCAGGCGCCGCGCGGCGTACTCGCAGACCGGCAGGTTCAGGTACAGCGTGCGCCCTTTGCCGGCGGCGTGCTCGATCTGGATCGAGCCCTGGGGATCCCCTTCGCCGAGCAGCCCACGGATGCCGGCCTCGGCGGTGCGGCCATCGCCGAGCCCGCGTCCCTGCGCGACGCGGAGATGCTCCCAGCGTGCCGAGCGGCCGCGCAGGCCGAACAGCTCGTCGAGTCCCGCCTCGCGCCGGCGCACCAGGTGCTCGTCGTACAGCGCCGCGCCATGGTCGGCGATCAACGCTCCGCCTTGCTCGACGTAGGCGGCGATCGCGTGCACGGCGGCATCGCCGAGCGCGAGCTGTGCCGGCAGCACCAGCACCTTCGGCGCGTCGCGGCGCAGGCGTTCGGGCAGCGACGCTTCGCCGATCAGCTCCGGCTGCAGCCCGAGATCCTGCAGCAGCAGCACCCAGGACCGCCGCGCCGCCTGGCTCGTCGAATGCGCCGCTTCGTAGCTCGACAGCCGGTTGATCCAGGTGGCGCCGTCGTCGGCGGAGTCGAGCATCCAATGGGCCCGGATCGAGGCCTGCGACTCGACCAGCAACACGGGGGATGGCAGCCACCGCGCGCCGGCGAACCAGTGCGCCGGCGTCTCCAGCTCGCGGAACGTGGCGGCAAGCCGGCGCGCGTGTTCGTTCGGTTGCCGCTCGGCATCGAACAGATGGCCGGAGCTCCAGACCACGAGCCCGTGTGCTCCGCGCGCCAACGCCTCGGCGGCGCGCGCACCCGGCAGCTCGGCCGGCTCGGCGCCCTCCGGCGGGAACAGCGTCACCCACTGCGCGGCGTCCGGGCGCGCCAGCGACATCGCCAGCTGGCGCGCGCCACCGATGTCGTAGGCCTCGTACAGATCGAGCTGCGGCAGCAGCCGCGCATAGTCGTGCCCGCCATATGCCGACGGTGGCTGCAGGCCGGTCAGGCCGACCGGCAGCGACGGGTGCTCCGCCTCGGCCCGCCGGCACAGCAGGGCGACGGTGCGCGCGAGCTCCAGATCCATGAACTCCCGGTGCTCGGCCCACGGCCGCAGGTTGCGCGGCAGCTCCGCCCCGGCCAGCTCGCGCGCGCGGATCTGGTCGGCAGTGAACGGCAGCACGCTGTCCCAGGTCGGAAACTGCGTGCCCCAGGCCCGATTCAATGTCTCGAGCGTGCCGTGCCGCACCTGCAGCCAGCGCCGGAACTCGCGCAGCGTCGGCTCGGCGAAGCAGAGATCGAGCGGATTGCCGTGGCGCGTCAGTGAGATCTCGTCACCGAGCGTCAGCGCGACCGGCTCGCGCGGCGCCGTTGCGAACTCGCGCAGGCGATGCACGAGCGTGCGCTCGAGGTCGAGCTGCACGTCGGCGTCGGCCAGCACCGCCGGACGGATCAACAGCGAAGGATCCCGCTCGCGCAGGTACGCATGCCGCACCTCGTCCCATTGCGCCGGCCGCAGCTCGAGCACGCCCTTGCCGACCAACTGGTCGCCGAACGGTGCGAGCTGCAGGTCCGCGATCCGGGCCGGATCCGCGCCGGGACTGACGCTGACCGCGCCGAACCCGAGCGCCCGGATCTGCGCCGCGACCTGCTCATCGAGCGCGGGACCACCGTGCAGGTAGAGCACGCGGTGCCAACCCGCCGGGGTCTGTGCCGCGAGCGCGCACCCGAGCAGCAGCGCTGCACAAGGCGCCGCGCGGAACGCCCGCAACGCGGCGGCGGTCGCCCTCGCCCGGCGCGCCATCAGCGGGAGGCCGCGTGGCTAGAAGTCGTTTCACAAATGCTTCGCCGGCGAGGCCGAGCCAGCGCGGCCGAGGGCAAGGAGCGAGAGCGTAGGCGAATCGG
>CAZABP010000110.1:0-5179 GCA_964483245.1 uncultured candidatus Brocadiaceae bacterium
GGTCGAAGACGCTATCCGTTGCGGTGACGGTGCCAGCCTCCGCGAGCCACTGCGCGGTTGAACCCGAGGTCCGACGCGGAATCGCGATGTTCCCGCGCAGGTTCGGCAGGATCGTCGCGCCTGCTTCGACCACGCGCGAAGCGTTCCGGAGCAGTTCAATGAACGTCTGCGGCATGAGGTCCGTAGCGATGATGTTCGCGCCGGATCCGCCCTTCGCGATGGCGCGGGTCTCCGGCGCAGCGAGGATGTCCGCCGGCACGAAGAGCCCGCGCGCCTCGCGGCCGAGCTGCCGCGCTACGGCGTCGCTCGCCTCCAGCTCGTACTCGGCTCCGCGCCAGTCACGCGACGCCATCGCGCGGATGGCCCGGTGCAGCGAGTACTTCGTGCGGTCATGCGGCGAGAGTCCGAGCAACGTGCCGCCGTCGCCGTCGGGCTCGGGGCGGATGCCGACATTCCGCAGCGTCGCAAGGTGCGCTTCTTCGCCGGCGAGGCGCTCCTCACGGGCGATCAGGTCGCGAAGGCCTTCGGCTTCAGCCATAAGGGCATCGAAGCGGCCTTTCTCGGCCGTGGTCAGACTGGAGCGGCGCTCGCGCTGCGCTGCGTCGGCGATGGCGCGGGCCTGTTCGGTGAGGTCGAGACGCTTGGAACGGAGTGAACGGAGGTCCATGTTGTGTACTCCATGCGCACGGCTAGACGCACCCGCGCAATGGGGCGCGCCAGCCGAGGCGACGTGATGTTTTGGGGTCGGTAAGGCCGAGTGGCGCGCTCGTAGGCGGCCCGAACGGGTCGGGTGCCACGGCTGCGCGCCGGCGAAGCCGATGGGGTCGCGGCGGGTCCGGGTGGGTTGCAGACTCCGGCGCCACGGAAGCGGCGTGGTGGGCTGCGTCCCGACGCGGGGTCGCGACTGAGGCCACCCTACGCCGATCCATCGTGGCCGTCAAGCGGCAAACCACAAAATATCTGGTCGACGGCTCGCCAGACCACCACGGGTAGTGTGTTGAATCGCCCCTGCAACATTTTGCGGCTGATTTCGACTTCGAGAAAACGAAGGCCCCCACCCGGTCTGGCCCCCGTGGGGTTCCAGAGATTTGCAGGCCCCCGGTCCGGTGTGGCACTTCGCCTCAGTCATCGCCGGCCCCTCGGTCGCGGCTTCGCCGGCTGGCGCTTCAGCCCCTCGAATCCCGCCAGACCAGAGACTGTCAGCTCTCGCCCGCTGCGATTCCCGGGTTTCTCGGGTTTTACGGGTTTCTCCCAACCCTTAGGGGTTTTTGACTTACACCAAACCTCCCAGGGCCTAGGCGCAAACCCGGAAACCCATATAACCCGGCGAGTCATCGCGAAACCTCCACACGCCACGCGGCGACGTTGCGCACGTTGTCGGTCGTCCGCACCAGCCGGACGGTGCGCCCGTCGTCGAGCGGGTATCGCGTGTCCACGCGGCGGAGGAACGCGCGCCCCACCTTCCGGGAGGCCGACCCTTTCGCGACGATGGCGTCGGTCAACTCGGGAGGGAGCGCCTCGCGCAGCCGAGCGGCCGAGCCCATCGGCGCGACGGCATCGAGCAGCTCCGCGACGGTCGCCGGCGAGTCGGCTCGCCACGCGCGCCACTCGGCGAGGAACGCGGCCCACGCGGGCGTATCCGTGTCGTTCTGCTCGTACACCTTCACGAGATTCCCCAGGAAGCCGGGGACGCCCGCGACGCCGAGCGCCCCCCCTACGACGTGGCGCCAACGCTCGAACCCCCCGAGTCTCGGCACGCTATCAGCAGGGCCAGGCCGGCCCGCAGCTACCCACGCGCGGCCCAGCGTGAGAGCAGCGCCGAGCAGCGCCGGACGGTTCTCGCGGGTCCATCCCACTAGGTCGGGGTGCCGGAAGCCGGTCCGTTGCCAGGGCCTCGCGGCCTTCGCGTCGAGCCGACACCAGTAGACGCGCCGGGGAATATCGCCGCGCAGCTGGACGTTGTTTCCGGTAATCACCCATGAGGCGCGATTGCGGATGGCAACGGTTTCGCTCGCCCCTAGAACCCGGTCGCCCCATACTTCGGCCGTGAGTGCAGCGGCGAGAGCCGGCGACCCGAGCGGCCGCTCCACGTTGTCGAGCACTACCAGCGCGCGCCCCTCGCGCAGCAGCGACGTTATGCGCTTTCGCATCTCGTCATCCGAGCCGGAGTCGGGCTCGGCTGCCTTTGCGGCCGGCTCGCCCGTTGTCACGACAGCGAGAACGTCGGCCAGCAATCCCTTCCCCGTTCCAGCCGCCGGCGCATCGGCGACGAACGCGGGCACGCATCCCGGGATACACTCACGGAGCGTCAGCGTCAGCAGGCACGCGAGCGCCGCAGCGCGGTCGGCATCCGCCGCGAAGGGAAACTCGCCGAGCAGCTCCTCAAGCAGCAGCGCGCCGGCCGCTCGCACTTCGTCGGTGCTCGGTTTCTCGGGAACGTTCGGGAGCGCGAAGCCATCCGGCGGCGCATAGTAGAGCCGCGAGCGCGCATCGTATCCCGGCCGGTCGAGAATCGCGCCATCTTCGAGCATGACGGGCGATTGCGTGACACCGCGGAGAGAGGGCAACACGTCGCCGAGACGTGAGATGCGGGCGAGCACCACGCCCGCGAGCTTCTCCGCGGGCGACGCGGGCTTGCTTCCATCTTTCGTGACGCTCCACCACGTCGCGGCGGAGGCGAGGCGGTCGAGGATGGCGTAGCGCGTCGCGCCGCGGATAACGGGTCGCCCGTCCTCATCGCGAACGACCGAAACCGATTCGCCACCGCGCGCGAATAGCTCGGGCGTGGGCTCGTTCGCCGCGACCAGCGCGGCCACCGCGTCCGATGCGATTGCGTCCGGCTGGCGGCTTGAGATGATGATACGCGGCCGCGAGTCCGGCTCGCCCGCAGCGTATCGCTCGGCGGAGCGCGCAATCTGCCGCAACTCCGAATCCGCGAGCGGCGGCCGGCAGCGCTCGGCGTTGACCCGCCGTAGCTCGTCGAGGATGCCATCCGGCGTTTCGCCGCGGCCGCGCATCGCTGCCGCGATTCGGTGTAGAGTGTCGTTCCGCGACCCCTTCGGAATCTCACCGCTGCCGATGCCGCCGTCGGCGTCGCGCGCATCCGGCGCGAGCTGCGCGCGCCATGCCTCGGGCAGCTCCGGCAGCTCGGCCAGGTCCGCCGGCAATCCGCGCAGCCAGCCGTATCGCTCGCCGGTCTCGGGGTGCACAGATGGCGCGCAGGCGAGGAAGCCCTTTCCGCCGACACGCGACACCACCAGCTCGGGCGCTCCGTTGATTCGGACCTTCCCTTGCCGGAGCGCTCCGGGGCAGCGGAAGAGCGCGTGCCCGCGCTGCTCGGCCTCGCGCGACCATTGCCAAGCGCCGTCGAACGCATCGCAGGCGCGCAGCGTCGCGGCATCCTCCACGTCGAGCGCGACGGTTCCTCGCGGGAGCGCGAGGCCTACGTTCCCGCCGCTGGCGACGTGCGCCGCGATGAACGCGAGCCATTCGGCGCGCAGCCGCTCGCGTTGCGCCGTGTCGCCGGCTCGCCACGTCTCGTAGCGCGCGAGAGCGTCCGTGTTCCATTCTTCGTCGCGCGGCTTCTTGCTGCGCGGAAGCAGCGCGAAAAGCCCGCAAGCCCACGCGCCCGGGTACAACTCGTCTAGCTCTTCGAGCACTCCGCGGAGTGTGTCACCATCGTGCGTCGCCGCGGTCACGCTGCCACCTGCGCGCGCAGCCGGGTCAGCTCGGCTACCACGTCATGCGGCGCGATAGGTTCCGGGTGCCGGTCGGGATGCCAGCGGTAGACCAGCCCGCGCAGCTCTCGCGCCACGTCCACGCCCGCCGGTGTCGCGCGCTGCTGGCGCCGCGCGGCGGCCAGGTCGCGCTCGAGCGCCTCGATTTGCTCCATCATCGCCGACAAGAACGGGTCGTATTCCTCGGCGTGCGCGCAGCGCGGGTAGCTCGTGCAGCCGAGAAACTCGCCCCCGTCGTCTCGCCGGCGCCGCAGCCGGAGCGGCGAGCCGCATTTCGGGCAGTCGGTAGCGATGCGCCATGCGCGGCCCTCGGGTGTCTGGTAGTCTCTGTCCATAGTTTGGGTCTCCGCGTCGCGCGTCGCCTCAGCCCGGGGTCTGGCGCGCTTCGCATTAGAGGGGCGAGCGAGCGGACTAGGCGGCCGAGCGCGTCGCCCCGCCGGCGCCGGAGTCGGACGTCGAAATGCGCGCGCCCGCGGCCATGAACTCGTCAAGGTCGCGCTGGTCGTAGACCACCGCGCTACCTACGCGGATGAACCGCGGGCCGCGTCCCGAGATGCGCCACTTCGCGAGCGTTCGGGGCGAGAGTCCGCCCAGATACTCAGCCGCGGCAGGGGTCCGGAATCGCATGGTGTCACCTCCCAGTGATGGGAGGGAACCTAGGGACGCTCCGAGCGTGTGTCGGTGCAACGTAACCGCACTTTTTCGCGGTCTGCGTGCGCGGGTTATCGGTCGGCGTTCGGTCGGAACGCGCGCGCCGCGTCGCGAGCCAAGGCGACACCCTTCGGCGCGCCCGCCGCTTTGCAGATAGCTACAGCGAACCGCTCCCACGGTGAGCGGCGGTCGCCCCCGCCCGTAGTGAGCCCGCGCCCGGTGCGCGAGGTCCAGAGTCGCGCGGCATCTTGCAGCATGAGTGCCGCCGCTTCGTCGCGCCGGGGGCCACCGCGAGGGCTAGGCATCTCGGCTTCCGGCTCGAGCAGCCGCGCGCGCGCTTGCTCGGCCGCGCCCGAGAGCGATCCCGCCTCAGAGCCAAGCGCCCGTAGCCGGGCGCGGTACTCGTGCAGCGAATCGCTCGCGGCGTCGCCGAGCCCCGCCGTCGCGCGACCTAGCGCATCGGCCGCGTCGACGAACGCGCCGAGCGCCTTACGCGCGCGCTTCGCTTCGCTACGCCGCTCGGCCGTGTTCTGGCGCGCGTCATTCAGCCCCGCCCCCACGAGGTCGACGTAGCGCGCGACGATTGCGAGCGCGGCATCCGTGGCGGATTCGAGGTCCGCCGCCTCGATATAGTCTGCCAGCGCCGCTCGGAGCGCCCCCCGATGGCGCGCAACGTGTCGCGGGTCCGCGCCCCATCCGGCGCCCGCGTCATCCACGTAGCCGCACCACGCGGGCGGGCTTCGTTCCGTCCAGCGCCGCGGCGAGCGATGCCGCCACGCGCTCGCTTGCGC
>CAZABP010000111.1:0-4811 GCA_964483245.1 uncultured candidatus Brocadiaceae bacterium
GGTCATCATCATGACCGACGCCGACGTCGACGGCAGCCACATCCGCACGCTGCTGTTGACGCTGTTCTATCGCAAGATGCCGGAGCTGATCGCGAACGGGTACATCTTCGTCGCGCAGCCACCGCTGTATCGAATCCTCAAGGGCAAGACCGAGCGCTACGCGAAGACCGAGGAGGAGAAGCGCGCGATCGTCGCCGAGCTCGGGATCGGTTCGACCAGGCTGGTCATCGACGGCGCTGACGGCAAGGAGCACAAGTTCACCGGCATGCAGCTGCAGGCGCTGCTCGACCTGATGAACAAGATCCTCGCGTTCCGCGAGCAGCTGCCGGCCGAGGTCGAGGTGCCGTTCGTCGACTGGCTGGCGGCGGCGCGGGTGCCGGAGATGGAGCTGCCGGAGTTCTGGCTCGTGCACGGCAGGCGCGCGCGGTTCGTCGACACGCGCGCCGAGCTCGACGCCGAGCTGGCGCGGATCGGGGAGGGGAAGCGGCTTCGCGTCTACGAGGGTCTCGAGTCGCCGATCAAGCGCAGCGAGGCGGACGTCGAGGTGCACGCGCTGCACGCCGGCGCTGACCTGCAGCCGCTGCTGGTCGAGCTGCGCGGGCTCGGCATGGTCCCGGCGATGTTCCGTGCCCCGACCGGCAGCGAGCCGCGGCGTGCGTTCGCCCGCGTCGAATCCGGCAGCGACACCGAGGAGTTCGCCGACCTGATCCACATGCACGAGCGCGTCCTCGAGCTGTGCGAGAAGGGCGTCGACAGCTACCGCTACAAGGGTCTCGGCGAGATGAATGCCTCGCAGCTGTTCGAGACCACGATGGATCCCGCCCGCCGCACCCTCTACCGCGTCACCGTCAACGACGCCGTCGAGGCGGATCGGATCTTCACCGTCCTGATGGGCCCCGAAGTCGAGCCGCGTCGCCAGTTCATCGAGCGCCATGCCCTCGAAGCGACCAACCTCGACTACTGACCCGGTGCCAACCGGTACACCGGGTCTCAGAGACGCCGTCCGTCACTTGGTGCGGGTTTTTTCGCGCGAACTGACGGAGTTCGTCTCAGAGACCGGGTGTACCGGGTCAGGGTGAGCGGCGATGGAACGCGTGCGCTACCTGGTGGGACTGCTGACGCTGGCGCTCGCGGTGGCCGGCGCGTGGTACGTCTGGGGGCTGCTGCGCGATCCGGAGGATGCGCTTCGCTACGTGGTGCGCGTGGAGTTCCGCAACGTGCGCGGGCTGAAGACCGGCGCGGACGTGCGCTACCGCGGCGTCATCGTCGGGACGGTGCGCGACCTGCGGTTGCGCGAGGACGCGCGGCGGGCGAGCGTGACGATCGCGCTGGTGCCTGGCCAGGAGCCGTTGGTCTGCGCCAACACGCAGTTCTGGATCGTGACGCCGCGGTTCTTGAGTCTGACCGCCGGTGCGACCGGACTCGACACGCTGGTGCGCGACGCCTACGTCGCCTGCATCACGCCGGAGCCGCGCGGGCCGGCGTTGCCGCCAGGCAGCACGATCGGGGGGCTCGAGGCCCCCTCGGGTGACGAGTCGGAAGGGGTAGTCGAGCCGCTGCGCCACGGCGACCTGCTGCTGACGGTGCTCTCCCCGGAGAACCACGGCGTCTCGGCCGGACTTCCGGTGCGCTTCCGCGGCATGAAGACCGGCGAAGTCCGCCAGGTCCGGCTCGCGCCGGCCGGCACACACGTCGAGATCGAGCTGCGCATCGCGCGCGAGTGGCGCGCGACGGTGACCACCGAGAGCCAGTTCTGGATCGCGCGCCCGCGCGTCTCGTTCGAGGTGCTCGGCGGCTTCTCGATGCAAGACGTCGGCTCGCTGCTGAGCCCGTTCCTCGGCTACTGGTCGCCGCCCGGCCGTGGGCTTCCGGCACCGGACGGTTGGCGCACGCGCGCGGTGCCGGACCGACCGGCCGGCCCGGAGCCGGAGGTGCCACCGTCGCTGCTCGGCGACCGGATCGGCGAGTCGAGCGAGCCGGCCGCGACCGGCGCGCAGCTCGTGCGCGTGACCTACGACGCGATCGAACGCGACTGGCTCAGCGCCGACGACCGCGTCCATCGCGAAGGGACCGGCCTCTTGTGGGCCGACGCGCAGGGCCGGCTCGTCGTCGCCTGCCCGCGCAGCCTCTGCGACGGCTCCTGGTTCGTCGACGACACGCTCGGCACCGAGCCGGACATCGACGCCGAGCAACACTCGGTTGCGCTGCGCGAAGGCCCGGTCCTGCGCGCGTCGCGGTTGTGGACCGACCCGGACGGCGCCGACCTGGCGATCCTCGTCCTCGAAGACCCGCCCGCCGGCCTCGCGACGACGCCGCGCGACGCGATCGCGTTCGACGCCACCGATGTCACGCTGGAATCGAGCGAGCTGCACACCGCCGAGCCGGATGGCACGCGCAGCCGCCGTTGGAATCCCAGCGAACCGCCGCCGCTCGACCAGGTGCGCGGCGCGATCCTCGGCGCCGACAACAAGGCGCGCGCGCTGCTCGGCCAGCGTGGCGGCCACGACGAGACGCCGGCCGTCGTCCCGCTGTCGCGGATCCCGCCGACGCTGCGCCCGCGGCCATGACCACGCCGGCGCCGCCGCCGCCGCCGCCGGCGCTCGAGCTGGTCCGCTTCTCGCTCGCGCACGCGACCGGCGACGCCGAGCTGCGGCTGCTCGAGCAGGTCGACCTCGTGCTGCCGCGCGGCGGCTTCTACCTGCTGGTCGGCGAGAGCGGCTCCGGCAAGACCTCGCTGCTGCGTCTGATCTGCGGCCTGGTCGAGTCGCGCGAGCCGCCACCGAAGCTCACCGGCGAGCTGGCCGTGCTCGGCGAGCCGGTCACGCGCGGCTATCCGCGCCAGCTCCGCCGCCGCGTCGTCGCCGTGTTGCAGGACGAAGGCCTGCTCGACGATCTCTCGCCGCGCCAGAACGTCGAGCTCGCGCTGCACGCTGCCGGCCGTTCGCCACGCCTGGCGCTCGCGCTGCTGGCGCAGGCCGGGCTCGAGCAGCCACCTGCGCAGATCGCGATGCTGTCCGGCGGCATGCGCAAGCGCGTCGCGATCGCGCGCGCGCTGGCCGCCGAGCCGGAGCTGATCGTGTTCGACGAGCCGACCGCAGGCCTCGACGCCGAAGCCGCGCGCCGGATCGCCGAGCTGCTGCACGAGACGCACGCGCGCGACGCCGGCCGCCGCACGACGCTGGTCGTCACGCACGACCTCGACGCGTTTGCCGGCCTCGCCGACCGCACGCTCGGCCTCGATCCGGAGCATCGCACGCTGGCGCCGATCGAAGTGACGCCGCGCCGTCCCACCGGCCAGCGCACCGCTCCCGACTCCGCCGGCGCCGACGTGCTGCACGGCGTGCGCGGGCTGCTGCTGCGCACGGCGAGCCTCGTCGAGACGCTGCTCGAAGCGATCCGCCGGCTGCCGCCGGTCTACGGCGGCCTCGTGCTGCGCACGACGCTTCGTTACACGCTCGAGCCGGCGCTGTTCGTGACGCTGGCCGCCGCGACGATCGGCGGGCTCGCGACGTTCTTCGCGCTGCAGAACAACCCGCTCGAGGGCGCGTTCGTCGGGCAGATCCTGACCGGCGCCGGCAAGGTCCTAGTCGCCGTGCTGATCCCGCTGATGGCCGGGTTCTTCTTCACCGCGCGCATCGCCGCCGGCGCTGCCGCCCGCGTCGGCACGATGAAACGCACCAACCAGATCGCGGCGCTGACCGTGCTCGGGATCCGCCCGGCCGACTGGCTGCTGACGCCGATGGTCTGGGGCATGTGCATCGCGATGCCGGTCGTCACGTTCGTCGGCACCGTGTTCGGTTCGCTCGCATCGCTGGCCGCGGCGCACCTCGTCGGCGGGGTGCCGCCCGAAGGCTGGGCCGCGGCGTATTTCCGCACCGTCGACGTGCTCGATCTGCGAATCCTGCTGCTGAAGACGACCCTGTCCGGTTTTCTCGTCGCGGTCCTGACCTACCACCTCGGCAGCGGCCCGAAGCGATCCGGCCATGACGTCGGCCGCTCGGTGAACGCCGCGATCGTCTACGGCATGGTCGGCGTGCTCGTGGTGCATGCGCTGCTGACGTTCCTGGCCTACGCCGAGCCGCTGCGCGGGACCCCGTAGTCGCGCCCTAAAGCCCCATGCCAAGGCGGCCGATAGGTCCGCCGTGAAGGGCCTCGACAAGCTGACCTACATCCGGCTCGCCGAAGTGCTGACGCAGCGCGGCGCCGTCAACGCCGAGGCGATCACCGAAGCGCTGTATGCGCAGGACAAGACCGGCGAGTCGTTCGTCGACGTGCTGATCAGCGGCGGCCACACGACCGAATGGGATCTGGCCAAGGTCGTCGTCGAGCACTTCCAGCTGCCGTTCATCATGCCGAGCAGCTACGACGTCGCCGACGACGCGAAGTCGGCGATCCCGCAGGAGCTGCTGTTCCGGCATCTGCTGGTGCCGCTCGACCGGTTCGAGGACGTGCTGACGATCGTGATGCCGATCCTGACGCCGTTCGAAGTCATCGACAAGCTGCAGAAGGCGCACAAGGTCGACGTGTTCCCCTACGTCGGGCTCGTGACCGAGAACCGCAAGGTCATCGGTGAGCTGTTCCCTGAGTACGCCGCCTGGAAGAAGCAGGACGAAGAGGCACGCGCCAAGGGTGCCGGCAAGCAGCGCAAGCCGGGCAAGGCGGCGGGCGACTGGATGAACATCTTCGACGTCGGTGACGCCGCGGTGCGGGACACGCTCGGCGGCCGCTGATCCTGTCCACCGTGCCTGTTGATCTGGCGCCCAGACGCGCGCGCCAACGCAGGCGCGCCTAGGCCTCAGCTCCTCACGACA
>CAZABP010000112.1:0-4749 GCA_964483245.1 uncultured candidatus Brocadiaceae bacterium
GCCGCCGCGGCGGCGCTCGTTCTGGGCCTGCTGGCCTTCTGGCTCTGGCCGCGCCAGGAGACTTGATGGTCAGGTCTTAAATCGAAAGTGGGTGGCGCGCCTTTGGACTGTGATCCGTCGCGCGCTCTCACGAATGTGGGGCACTTCAGATTGAAGACCTGAACCCGAGTCCCCCCGAGGACATGCCGACGCGGCGTTGGCGCTACTCGATGATCTCCACGTCGTGCGGCGTATTGCTCGCGCGGTTGTGGTATTCGAGGCAGTAGCCGAGGCTGTAGTCGCTCGAATGGCTGATGAAGTAGGGGGTGACGTTCTCCGTCACCACCGACGGGCAGACGCTGCGGATCGCGCCTCTGCCGAGGATGACATTGCGCTGCACCAGCGAGTAGGGACCGACCAGGATCGTGAGTCCCGTGGTGAACGGAAACTCGATCCGCAGGCCCTCCACCACAACACCCTCCGACTGAGACATGTTGACCGCTGCCGCGAACCCCGCGATGTGTCCGTTGCGGATTTGCGCCCGCGGCTGGTTGATCAGGTTGCCGGCCGTGGATCCGTCGGACACACCGTACGGGAAGACGGTCCCGTCCGGGCCATTGCTCGCCAGCGTGAAGCCGTTCAGGTCGAGCGTCACGCCGGGGCTCGCGATCACGAAGCCGTGCACGCCCGCAGGGGCGGTCAAGTTGCCCGACAACCGGTAGCTGCCGGGCCGGCTGAGCGTGACCGGGAATCCGGCGGCGTCGCCGGGCGTGACGTTGCCGGCCAGGGCCTTGTTCTGGTCGATCAGGATCACGCCGTCGACGGCCAGCGCGGGTAGCGACGCGAACGCCAGTGCCGCCAGTGTGGAGGCGGAAATCGAGCCAAGTTGCATGTCGAGCTCCTGGTGGTGATGGCAGCGTGTTTGTCCCGGCGGCCGTTTGGCATGTCGGCCCGCGGTGCCTGCGGTCAGTGGCGCCCCGACAACGGCTCGCAGGCCGCGCCGCTACTCGTTGATCGCGTCGAGGAAACCGATCGAGCGGTTGTGGTAGCGGATGCACCCCTTGCCCGTTTCGACGATGAACACCGTGACGAATCCCTCGGTCTGGTTCTCCGTCGCGATGCTCGGGCAGGAGATCTGGATCAGCCCGTTGCCGACGACGATATTGCGGCTGACGCGTGAATGCTGTCCGACCACAAGCGCGATTCCGGCTGCGCCGGGGTCCAGCATCAGGTCGTCGACTGCGACGTGCTTGGACACGTCCAGTCTGATCGACGAGTTGAATCCGGTCACGGATCCGTTGCGGATCGCGATCCGGCTGCGGGCTTGGGTCAGGTCATGGATACCTACGCTCCCGGCCTGGCCTGAGAGCGTGAAGCCGTTCATGTCGATGGTCACGCCGTCGGCGGCGATCACGATGCCGGCGGATCCGGCTGGCGCTGTAAGATCTCCCGACAACCTATAGCTGCCGGGCGAGTTGATCGTCACCGGAAAGCCTGGCCCATCACCCGCCGTCACGTTTCCGGTGAGCGCCTTGTTCTGGTTGATCAGGACCACCCCGTCGACCGCCAGCGACGAACCGGGCGCGAGGGCGATGGCTGCCGCGGTCGCGGCGATGGCGTTGCGCAGTCTCACGTTGGGCTCCTGGGGACGAGTGGGCGTTCTGCTCGGGCGCGTCGAGAGCGTGGTCAGGTCCGGGCGTGCCGGCGGCTCAGGCGCAGGGCGGCCAGCCCCGCCGCCAGCAGCAGGGTGCTGGCGGGCTCGGGCACCGGGCCGCCTTCGCAGCCGCTGGTGCAGGTGATCGAGTCGATCACTCCGGACAGCTGAAAGCTGTCGTCGCTTGCGAAGAGCGTGAAGCCTCCAGGAAGCAGACCCGCGAGCGCCGTGGGGGACAGCGGCAGAGCGTCGGAGCCGAAGGCAGCGCCGCTCGCATCCTCGAGAATCATCGAAAAATCGGCTTCGCTGCCGTTGCCGGCGCTGCCTGCGAGCGCGAGCAGTCCGTACAGATCCTGGGGGAAGCCGTTGGCGACATTGATGACGCCATTCGTCGCCGAGAAGAACTCCGTGCCGTCGATCGAAAAGCTGATCGCGCTCGCAACATACAGTCCCAGGTTGGCGACGGCATTGCCGTCGGCCGCGAGACTGTCGAAGCTGTAGCTGCCGGTGACGACCCCACACGCGACCACGACGGCGGTGCCGCAACCGTTGATCGCTTCGTCGGTCACCGCGCCGCTGAAGCTGAACTGGATCGGAGCCGCGTCGGCGGCAGCGGCTGCCAGCAGCGTGGCCGCGGCCAGCGCCCGGCAGAGCGTCTTGACGATCATGGGCTCCTCTCCTGCTTGGCCGTGAATCGAAATCGATCGGACCTCATGCAACCGCTGCGTGCAGTCCTGCACGGCGGTGACCCCGCCGCCGCGCAAGCAGCGGCAGACGGGGAAACTTGCTCAGACTTTGACAGCGTGCCGCCGTAAAGTCCCGATCGATTCCTGATGGTTTCGTTAGGGTTTCGAACGGCGGGCTGCGGCGGGGCACGGCGAGTCCTCGACGCGGCGGCCGGGCGCGGGAAATGACCGACAACACGCAGCGGCGTCCGATGACGCCTTTCGATCTGGGCGAGGTGCGCGTGGATCCTGCGCGCCTGTGCATCGTCGGCCCGAGCGGCCCGCTCCACCTGGAGCCCCGGGTCATGGATGTGCTGTTGACACTGGCCGAGCGCGCGCCGGAGCCGGTGACGCGCGACGAACTGATCGACGCCGTCTGGCGCGACGCAGTCGTCACCGACGGCGTGCTTTCACGCTGCATCTCGATCCTGCGCGAGCGGCTCGGCGACGACCGCGCCAGCCCGCGTTTCATCGAGACACTGTCCAAGCGAGGCTACCGGCTGCTGGCGCCCGTGGCACCTGCCCAGGTCCGGCCGACCATCCTGCAGCCGGTGGGGCCACACGGCCCCGCGACCGGGGTTTCGTGCACGCAACCCGGATACGCTTCGGCAGTCTCGATTGCCGTGCTGCCCTTCGTCAATCTCGCAGCGGACGCGACGGACGAACACGTGGCGGATGGACTCACCGAGCTCTTGATTGCGCATCTTGCTGGCGTGGCATCGTTACGGGTCATCGCGCGAACCTCGTCGATGGCCTACAAGGCAGTTCGCAAGCGCGTGTGCGAAATCGCTGCCGAGCTCGCGGTCGACTATGTCGTCGAAGGGTCGGTGCGTTGCGAGGGCAGCCGGATCCAGGTGGTCGCCCGGTTGATCGAGGCCCACCGCGAGGCGCACACCTGGGCGCACACGTCCACGCTCGAGCTGCGCGATCTCTTGACGCTGCTGGGCGGGATCGCGAAGTCCATCGCCGATGCGGTAAGAGCCCGGCTGCTGCCGGCCGAGACAGCCCGCTTGGCGCGTCGAGTCTCGATCGGTGAAAGTGCGCTGCAGCACTACCTCAAGGGTCGCTTCTTCTGGGCGCAGCGGGGTCCAGGCGGGCTGCACAAATCGGCAGAGGCGTTTGCGGCCTGCGTCTTGCAGGCACCGGACTTCGCACCCGCACATTGTGGCCTGGCCGATTGCCAGATCGTGCTGGCGCTGTATGGAATCGCGCCGCCGCTGCGGGCGGCCGCAGCGGCCCGCGAGCACCATGCCCGCGCACTGGCCCTCGACCCTGAAGGGCCCGAAGTGCTGACCGCGCTGGGTGCGATGCGCCTGTTCTTCGACTGGGATTTCGCCGGCGCCGAGCAGGCCTTCGTGCGCGCGCTCGCCGCCAACCCGAGCTATACGACCGCGCACCTCGCCTACGGCGACCTGTTGATGACGCGCGGCGACTTCGACCGTGGGCTCGCGCACATCCGTTCGGCGGTACGGCTGAGCCCCTTCGACATCGGGCTGGCCATGAACCTCGGCGACTTTCTGATCTTCAGTGGGCGACTGGATGAGGCCGTGCACCAGTTCGAGGAAACGCTCGAAATGGACGAGCACTTCGCGCCGGCCCGGGTACGGCTGGCCGAGGCCCTGGCGCTTGCCGGGCACGGTGCAGCGGCCTGCGTGCATGCCGCCCGTGCGCTCGCAGAGGCGCCCGGACAGCCGCGTGTGCGCGAAACCTCGGCCCTGGTGCACGCGGCGACCGGACATGCCGACGAGGCCCGGCGCGAGCTTGCCGACCTCGCGGCCGGACGCAAGGAACGACATGTCTGCGCATGGGAGATCGCGCGCGGATACGCGGCGCTGGTCGACGCCGATGCCGCGATCGCCTGGATCGACATTGCGATCCGGGAGCGCGCCCCGATGACTGTGTTCACCGGCGTGCACCCGGGGCTGGACCCGATCCGGCACGACCCGCGCCTTGCTCTCGCGATCGAGCGGATCGGCCTCAGGCCGGAGTGGTCCCGCCCGCCCGCCATCGGTGGCACTCGAGCAGGGCGCCACGAGCGTCCGAGTCGCGAAAGGCCGGCGAGAACCTGATCGAGCATCGAGCATAGGAACTTGGACCGCCCTCACCCAGGCCAAAGCGAGGCCCGAGGACCAGGCTGCGGTGGCATGCACTGCCCGGATCTGGCGCAGGTACCCTCGCGATGGCCTGATTCAGCAAGCCCGTGACCGTTCACATGGGGCAGTTTCGGCCTTGACCTCAGGGTTGAATCGAAAGTGGGTGGCGTGCCTTCGGACCGTGATCCGTAGCCCGCTCGCAGGAATTTGGGGCACTTCAGCTTTAGGATCCCGTAACCCTCGGGCGGCCTTCGCCGAGCGGCGCGCGCCGCGCTTCACGGGACACTGAACCCGCAGC
>CAZABP010000113.1:0-4493 GCA_964483245.1 uncultured candidatus Brocadiaceae bacterium
CGACGCGACCGCCGAGGTTCTCGACCAGCTCGACGAACTCGCGCTGGTCGGCGCGGACCTTCAGTTCGAGATCCGCCACGATGCGCGCGACTGCACCCGCGTCACGGCGCAGGTTGGCGGCGCGGAACTCGCTGAGATCGAACGAGCGCGTCTTGAACGTGACGAGCCAGCGCTCGCTGCCCGGCTTCTGGCCGGGGAGGGCCGTCTGTCGTGGGGTCGGCGAGGGCGCACCGGCGCCGTGATCTTGCGGGACGGGTGCAAGGGTCAGACCGAGTCCGACCGCGAGGGAGGTGAGCAGCATGGGTTGCTTTCGAGGGTCGCCCGGGGTCATTCCCGGTGCGGCTGCCTGTGTAGCGCCCCCGAGGCTATGGGGATAGGGCCTCCCCCGCATCCCCCCATGTCCGGGAGGTTTGCCCTACATCCGATCCCACCGCAGAGAGCGGTCGCGCATCGCGGCCATCGGCCGTCGCCGAACCCGAGCCCGAGCCCGACCCCTACCCCGACCCCCACCCCGCCCCAACCCCGCCCCCGGCGCCTGCGGCGGGGCGAGCGGCCGTCCGCGGACCTGCGTGTGCCGCTACGCGGCACACGCAGTTTCGCTGACGGATCTACGGCTGTCCGCCGACCTTCGCGCGCATCGCGTTCGTGAACACGAGCCCGGCAGGATTCGCCGGGATGTCCGCGATCACGGTCTGGTGGAAGTACACGAGCTGGATCAGGCTCTTGTCGTTCGGCACGTTCAGCGTGAGCTGGCCTGTGCCGCCCGCCGTCGTCGTCAGCGGGAACATGTACTCCCCGCTGGCGAGCAGCTTGCAGCCGGGTGCCGCCGTGCCGAAGTCGAACGGCAGGTTCAGGCTGAGCCACTTGGTGTTGGAGATCCCGAGCAGCACCGCAGCCGCTGCGTTCGGCCGCGCCTGCGCGATGTTCAGCGTGTACGGCGTGCCGATGGTCGGCACGTCGCCGCTGTCGAGCGACGGGATTGCACCGGAGCCACCCGGCGTCAGCAGGCGCATGACGACCCCGTAGTTCAGGCCCACGGTCCCAGTCGTCGCGGTTGTGGAGAACGCCCACATCCTCGCCGACGTCGTCGTGCTCGCGGCATCCCAGAAGTTGGACACGTTCGTCGTGCTCGAATTGACGACCTCGAGCAGCAGGTTCTGTCCGCTGCTGGGCGCGAACGGGAATGGCGTCGAGAACTGGACCTTGAACGCGAACTTGTTCGGGTCGCTGTTGGTCCCGGTCAGCGCCGGGAGATTGAATGTCTGCGAGTTCACGACGGTCGTCAGCGGACCCTGGTCGATGTTGCCGGCGAACGACGTCGTCAGCGTGTTGTTGTCCTTCGACGTGTAGCCGATGAGGACCGAGTAGGTCTGCGCGCCACCCGGGCCGCCGGACGAACCGTTGTCCTGGCGCACCTCGTAGCCGAGCAGCACGGTCGGGTTGGCGATCTCGCTCGACAGGAAGACCTGGTGGTAACGCATGTTCGCGCGACCATGCGGGAAGTAGTTGTTCGAGTTGCCCATCGCCGTGCGCTGCGCGAGCGGGACGATGATGCCGCCCGGAACCTGCCCGGTGCCCTTGCAGCCGGCGCCGTAGGCGACGAGTTCGCCTGGGATGAACGGCGGCGGGACTTCCATCGCGGCGATGCCGAACGGGACCGAGGCGCCCTCGAGCGAGATGCCGTCGACTTCGAACACGGCGGTGCCGTTGCTCGGTGCCAGGAACACGACCTTCTCGTACAGATTGCGCGTCGTCGTCGAGGCGCCGAGCGTCGTCGTGCCCAGCTTGACCGTCAGGTCGAGGTTGGACCAGGTGGTCTTCGTCGTATCCAGCCGGTCGAACGCGATTGCGACGGAGTACGCCTTGCCCCCCGTGATCGGGAAGTTGAACGTTGCCTTCGGATTCGCCGTCGTCAGCGTTCCCTTGTTCAGCAGCGTGCCGGGTGCGCCGGCGGCGATCTGCATCAGGCGGTCGTCCTTCAGGTACCCCATCCCGTACGCATTGCGCGTGTTGTACGGCGGCGTGGAGTTCTGCGACGAGACGTCCTCGGTCGACGCCAGCAGCGCCGCCTTGGTCTGGCGGTGATCCGCCGCAGTCTGGATCGAGCGGAACAGCGTCGCGGCGCCGCAGACCTGCGGGGACGCCATCGACGTGCCACTGGCGACGTAGTTCGTCGCCTCGTTGTCACGTGCCGGCATGACCGTGCTGACGCCGTTGGCGCAGAGGTCGGGATAGAAGCGCGCCGTATCGCTCGACAGCGGGCCGCGCGACGAGAACGTCGCCATCGTCTTCGTCGTGGCGTTGGTCGCGCCGACCGCGAGGCCGTTGACGACCGCCTGGCTCGAGGTCGTCGACGAGCTCGAGTTGCCGGCGGCGACGACGACCATGACGTCGGCATTGAGCGCGCAGGCATCCAACGCCTGTTGGCTGACGTTCAGCGGATCCGGCGAGCCGGTGTAGCTGTTGTTGGCGGTCACGATCTTGTACTGGACGGCGTCGGTTGCGATCGTCTGCCAGGCGGTCGCGATCGTCGTGAAGTTGGAGCCACCGCCGGTGTTGTCGGCGATTGCATAGCCGACGATGCCGGCGTGCGGGGCATGGCCGTGGTCGGCCGTCGCGCCGGTGTTCCACATGCCGCCAGCCGCGATCCCGGCGACGCCGGTGCCGTGTCCGTGCACGTCGTCCGGCACCATCAGGCCGATCTGCTTGTTGGCCAGCAGGCGCGAGCCGCCGATGCCGCCACCACCGGTGTTGCCGGTGTTGCCGTCGATGAAGTACGTCGCGTGCGGGCGACCACTCGTACCCATCGAGGAGTCCTGTCCGGTGTCCATGATCGCGGTCGCCACACCCTTGCCGCGGATGCCGGCGGCCTGCAGCGCGTCGGCATTGTGGTTCTGACCGTTGGTCGCCGTCTTGATCGGCAGCAGCGGCTCGACCGCCTGGTCGGCGTGCATGCGCAGCACGTTGGCATGCGCCTGCAGCTGCGGCAGCTTCGCCGGATCGATCTCGACGGCGCAGCCATTGACCAGCCACCACTGTGCGACGACGCGACCGCCGAGGTTCTCGACCAGCTCGACGAACTCGCGCTGGTCGGCGCGAACCTTCCCTTCGAGATCCGCGACGATCCGCGCGACGGCGTCCGCGTCACGGCGCTGGTTGGCAGCGCGGAACTCGCTGAGGTCGAACGACCGGTTCTTGAACGTGACGAGCCAGCGCTCCGTCCCGGGCTTCAGGCCCGGCAGCGCGCGTTGCTCGATCGGGGTGGAGCCGGTGCCCGGCTCCTGGGGCATGGGGACGAGGGTCAGGCCGAGCCCGACCGCGAGGGAGGTGAGCAGCATGGGTTGCTTTCGAGGGTCGCCCGGGGTCATTCCCGGTGCGGCTGCCTGTGCAGCGCCGCTCAGCCTAGGCTCGGGGAGTGGGATGGGTAGTACCCACCCCGAGATAACTCCCCGAGTGCTCTGTCCCAGACTTCAGTTATGGCTGGCCGCCGAGCTTGACGCGCAGCGCGTTCGTGAAGACCAATCCGGCCGGATTCGCGGGCAGATCGGCGATCACGGTCTGGTGGAAGTACACGAGCTGGATCAGGCTCTTGTCATTCGGCACGTTCAGGTTGAGCTGCGCCATGCCGCTACTGCTCGTTGTCAACGGGAACATGTACTCACCGCTGGCGAGCAGCTTGCAGCCCGGCGCTGCGGTGCCGAAGTCGAACGGCAGCGTAAGGCTGAGCCACTGCTTGTCCGATGCGCCGAGCAGGACTGCGGCCGGGGCGTTCGGCCGTGCTTGCGCCATGTTCAGGCTGTACGGGCCGCCGATGACCGGGACGTCATTCGAGCCGAGGGTCGGAATCGCGCCGGAGCCGCCCGGAGTCAACAGCCGCATCACGAGCCCGTAGTTGAAGCCGACCGTGCCGGTCGTCGCGGTCGCCGAGCTCGTGTTGTACAGACGCGCGGTCGTCGTATTGGCGTCGGTATCGAAGTAGACGATGTTGTTTCCCGTACCGGTGTTGGCGATTTCGATCAGCAGGTTCTGGCCGGCGGTCGGCACGAACGGGAACGGCGTCGAGAACAGGATCTGGAACGCGAACTTGTTCGGATCCGTGTTGTTGCCGACCAGCGTCGGCAGATTGAAGTTCTGCGCGTTGACGACGGTCGTCAGCGGACCCTGGTCGGCGTTGCCGGCGTAGGACGTCGTCAGCGTGGTGTTGTTCTTCGACGTGTAGCCGACCAGGATCGTGTAGATCTGCGGCCCTCCCGTGCCGGCACCGTAGGTCTCGTCCTGGCGCAGCTCGTAACCGAGCAGCACGGTCGGATTCGGGATCTCGCTCGACAGGAACACCTGCTGGTAGCGCATGTTGCCGCGGCCGTGCGGGAAGTAGTTCGCCGTGCTGCCGAACGCGGTGCGTTGCGCGAGCGGGACCGTGATGCCACCGGGAATCTGTCCGGTGCCCCTGCAGCCGGCGCCGTAGGCGACGAGCTCACCCGGGATGAACGGCG
>CAZABP010000114.1:0-4419 GCA_964483245.1 uncultured candidatus Brocadiaceae bacterium
GAGAACCTGTCGGCCGCCGAGAGCCGGTTCCGCGACGTCGACGTCGCGCACGAGACGGCGCAGCTGACGCGCAACTCGATCCTGCAGCAGGCTTCGATCGCGATCCTGGCGCAGGCGAACGCCTCGCCGCAGTCGGCGCTCGGCCTGCTCGGCTGATCCCGGAGCCGCGCGCGCCGGCGGCGACGGACTCTGCCGGGTTCCTCGCCACCGGCGGCGCGCGCAGCGTCGCGCCGATGCGATCGGCGACAACAGTCCTCAAGTCCCCCCTGCTCCGTGTCGAGAATCCCGACTGGGGGAAACTGCGATGGACCTCACACCGATCCGGCCGACCGAGGACCTGCGCGGCGCGCGCGAGTCGCTGCTGCGCCAGCCCGGGCGGCCCGATGCCGCGATGGCATCGGCCGGTGCGAGCGCGCCGCCACAAGCGGACGGCGTGTTGGCACCACCAGACACCGACCGCGGCGAGACCCGCGACGCCGCGGCCGAGCGGCACACGCGCGACCGGCAGGCGCTCGTCGATGAGTTCCTGGCGGACCTGACGCGCAAGGCGGGATTGCCCGGCACGACGCGGCTGCAGATCCGGCTCGATCCGGACCGCGAGTTCACGCAGTTCGTCGTCGTCGACAAGGCGACCGGTGAGGTGATCCGCACGATCCCGCCGGATGAAGCAGCGGCGCTGCTCGACGAGCAGCCGCCGGCGGCGGGGCTGTTCGTCGACGAGCAGTTCTGATGAAGCGGCGCCCGGCGCCAGGTCGATAGGGGCAGAGAGGGAATCGGCAATGTCCACGGCAGGAATCAGCTTCGGCGGGCTCGCTTCGGGTCTCGACACCAAGGCGATCATCGCGGCCCTGCTCGCGGTCGAGCGGCGCCCGATCACACAGCTCGAAGCGCGCAACAAGGACTACGAGAAGCAGAAGAGCCTGCTCGGCGACCTCGAGACGAAGCTCGGCGCGCTGCAGAAGGCCGCCGACGCGCTGCGCACGTCGACGTCATTCCTCGATTACCAGGCCGCCGTCGACGACGAGAAGTACTACACCGCCAAGGCCGGCACCGGCGCAACCGCCGGGAGCTACGCGATCGAGGTGGTGAGTCTGGCGCGGGCCGAGGTCTCCGCGTCGAACGGCCGCGCCGACAAGACCGCGAGTCTCGGGCTGACCGGCGACCTGCAGATCACCATCGGTGCGGTCACGCAGTCGATCACGCTGAGCCCGACCAACGACTCCCTGCAGGGGATCGCCGACGCGCTCAACGCGAGCCCGATCGGCGAGTCGGTCAAAGCGACCGTGCTCGACACCGGCAATCCGACCGATCCGTACAAGCTGGTCCTGACCGGGCGCAAGACCGGTGCCGACCAGGCGTTCTCGATCACCGCGGCGAATGCGAACGCCGCGTTGACGTCGTTTGCGGCCGAGCTCGACGGCAACCAGACGACCGCCGCCTCGAGCGCGCTGATCCGGATCGACGGCCTCGACGTCACGCGCAGCTCGAACGTGATCACCGACGCATTGCCGGGCATCACGCTGAACCTGAAGAGCGAGCACGGCACCGAGCCGCCGACGAGCCTGACCGTCTCGACCGACACGACGAAGACGGCCGAGAAGGTCAAGGCGTTCGTCGACGCCTACAACGACGTCGTCGACTTCATCGGGCAGCAGACGAGCGTCGATGGCGACGGCAAGGCCAAGAGCCCGCTGTTCGGCGATTCCTCGCTGCGCAGCATCCGCACGACGCTCCGCTCGATCCTCGGCGGCTCGGTCGACACGACCGGGAATCCGGCCTACAGCCTCGCGAGCCAGGTCGGGATCAAGGCGGACCGGGACGGCAAGCTGACGTTCGACGAGACGAAGTTCGGCGAAGCGCTCGGCGCCGACGAAGACGCGGTCCGCAAGCTGTTCAGCGACACCACGAACGGGATCGCGACCCGCGTCTGGACGCGGGTCGACGACCTCACCGATTCGGTCGACGGCCTGTTCGCGACCCGCCGTGAGGGCATCGACGACCGGATCCAGCAGAACCGCACGCAGATCGAACGCGCCGAGCGGCGCCTCGACCTCTACGAGCAGTCGCTGAACCAGCGCTTCGCCAACCTCGAGCAACTGCTCGCGCGGCTGCAGAACCAGGGTGGCGCACTCGGCGCCCTCGGGCAGCGCTAGCGCGGCAACCCCGCATTCCGCAGGCAAGGAGAGAAGAACATGACCCAACAGTCCGCCGCGGCGACGTACCGCCGCAATGCAGTCCTGACTTCGACGCCGGAGAAGCTCGTCAAGCTGCTCTACGACGGCGCGATCCGCAATCTGGAGCGTGGCAAGGAAGGCGTCACGAATCCGGCGACGATCCGCTCGGCCGAGGTCGGCACCGCGCTGTCGAACGCGATCGCGATCCTCGGCGAGCTGCGCGCCGCGCTCGACCACGAGGTCGGCGGCGAGATCTCGCAGAATCTCGACCGGCTGTACGAGTTCGGGATCGACCGCGTCAGCCACGCCAACCTGACGCGCACCGCCGCGCCGATCGACGACACGTTGTCGGTGCTGCGCACGCTGAAGGAAGCCTGGGATGCCGTCGTCCCCGCCTCGTGAGCCGGCAGGCATGGCCGCCGCGCTGCAGGCGGTCGGCGCCCGCTACGACGAGGCGTTGGAAGCGGCGCTGCGCGGCGACTTCGACCGCGTCGCCGCGCTGATGGACGACATCGACCGCTTGGTCGCCGAGGCCGGCGGCCCGGTCTCCGCATCGACCTGCGCGCTGCTGCGCACCGTCGAGGACCGGCGGCTGACGCTGACCGCCGCGCTGCAGGCGCAGCGGGCCCAGCTGGCGACCCAGCTCGAGCACGTCCACGGCGCACGGACCGTGCTCGCCCGCTACGCCGGACCGGCCGACGCGGCGCCCCACGGGCGGGTCGACGTCGGCGTCTGAGCGGGATTGGCGTCAGATTCCATCCCTCCCGATTCGGTAGGGATGGAATCTGACCCCAACCCTCCCACTGTCACCATCCAGTGACAGGGCGTTCCCTGCGCGTACCAATCCGGGAGCGCGGATCGCCCTAAACCCCGCTCAGGGCTGGAGGTACGGAACTTGCGCAGGGGCGCGCGCCCCTTGGCACGACCATCCACTCCACCGCCTGCGACTGCGCCGTCCATGAAGCTCCGGACCACTGCTCGCCACCTGCCGGCCCTGCTCCCGATCCCGTTCGTCCTGCTCGCCTGCGCGACGGGGCATCAGCCGGCGACGCCGGCACCGGAGCCGCCGCCGGTCGTCGCACTCGACAGCACGGCCTACGAAGCGGCCGCCAAGGTGCAGCTACCCAAGACGGCGCCGACCGAGCTGCCAGGGCTGCACAACGTCTACCACCTCGGCGAGAACATCGTGTCCGGCAGCGAGCCGCATGGTGAAGAGGCGTTCCGCGAGCTGCAGAAGCTCGGAATCCGCACGATCCTGTCGGTCGACGGCAAGGTCCCGGACGCCGAACTCGCCGCGAAGTACGGGATGCGCTACGTGCACGTGCCGATCCAGTACCGCGGGATCGCCGAGACCGAGATGATGGAGATCGCCAAGACGTTCCGCGAGACCGAGGGGCCGTTCTACGTGCATTGCTTCCACGGCAAGCACCGCGGCCCGGCTGCGGCCGCCGTCGGTCGCGTCGTGCTGGACGGGACACCGCGCGAGATGGCGATCGCCGAGATGCGCCAGTGGTGTGGCACTTCGAAGAGCTACGAGGGGCTCTACCTTGCGCTGGCGACCGAGAAGATCCCGAGCGCACGCGAGACCAAGGCGTTCGCCTGGGACTTCCCCGCCGCGCACCGCTACAGCGGCTTCCGCAGCGCGATGATCGACATCACGCGCATGGACGACAACCTCAAGTTCCTGTCCAAGCACAAGTGGGAAGCCGATCCGGCGCACCCGGACGTGCACGCGGGGAACGAGTCGACCAAGCTGGCGGCGGCGTTCGTGCAGGCCAATGCGGATCCGGAGCTGGTCAAGAAGCCGGCCGACTTCCGCCAGTGGATGCAGGAGTCGGTCGACGCGTCGGTGAAGCTGCGCGACATGCTGAACGCCAAGGAGCGCCCCGCGGTCGCCGAGCTCGACAACAGCTACAAGGTGATCGCGCAGCTCTGCGTCAGCTGCCACGACAAGTACCGGAACTGAGCCACGGCTCCGGTGATCCACGCAATCGGCGCCCGTCCGGCGGCGGGCGCCGATTGCATGTACGGACCCTGCTGCCCGGCACTCAGCGCGGCCTCACGGCCGCATCGAATGGGCCGACCTCGCTTCGCTCGGTCGACCCCGCGCCCCTCGGCCGCGCTGATTGCGTCCATGGAGTTGCTTCGGCTTCGAATCCTCGCGCCACGCGAGGATTCTGCGCCTGCGCAACTCAGCGCGGCCTCACGGCCGCATCGAATGGGCCGACCTCGCTTCGCTCGGTCG
>CAZABP010000115.1:0-4380 GCA_964483245.1 uncultured candidatus Brocadiaceae bacterium
CCGTTTCCCCATTCCCCTCCCCTCCCCCGTTCACCCCTCAGCGCGCGCGGTCGCGACGAGCTGCTCGAACACGACGAATCCGTCGCCGTGGTGCGCGAGGCCGTTGCGATGCCAGTCCGGCATGTGGTGCGGGAGGTATGCGCGATCGGGGTGCGGCATCAGCCCGAGCACGCGGCCGGTGCAGTCGGTCAGCCCGGCGACACCGCGCGGCGAGCCATTGGGATTCGCCGGGTACTCCGTCGTGCGCGCGCCGGCCTCGTCGCGATACGTGAACGCGGTGAAACCCTCGTCGTCGAGCAGGCGCGCGAGCTGCTCGTCGCGCGGCAGCAGATAGCCCTCGCCGTGGGCGGCCGGCACCCGCAGCTCGAGGCCGGCCGGCAGGAACTTGCAGCGGCTCGGCTCGGTGCGCAGCGTCACCCAACGGCATTCGTAGTGGTTGCTGAGGTTGTGCGTCAGCGTCACCTCCTGCACCAGCGGACCGGCCTGCGTGCGGGGCAGCAGACCCAGGCGGACCAACACCTGGAAGCCGTTGCAGATGCCGAGCGCGCATCCGCCGCGCTCGAGGAACGCGATGAGCCGATCGCCGAGCCGCGCGCGCATCTCGTGCGCGAGCACGCGCCCGGAAGCGATGTCGTCGCCGTAGGCGAACCCGCCGGGGAATGCGAGGATCGCGGCGCGGTCGATCCGCTCCGGTTCGGCGAGCAGCCGCTGCACGTGCACGTACTCCGGTGCGGCACCCGCCAGCGCGAACGCATGGTGCGTCTCCTGCTCGCAGTTGATGCCGGGCGCGCGCAGCACGAGGACCTTCGGCGCGCGGCTCATGCGACACCTCCTGGCGCCGCGTCGAGTGCCAGTGGCGCGCGCCAGGTCGCCGCGAGCTGCTCGACCGGGACCGTGAGCAGCTGCGTCTTGCCCATCCGTACGCGCAGCTCGGTGCTCGGCGTGACTTCGCCGATGCAGTGGTGCGGGACGTCGCGCAGCCGCGCTTCGACCGCGGCGGCGCGGGCCGGATCCACCTCGAGCAGGAACCGGCTCTGCGACTCGCTGAACAGGATCTCGGCCGGATCCTCGAGGCCGACCAGCGGCACGCACGCCAGATCGCAGTCGGCGCCGAGCCGGCCGCCGATCGCCATCTCGGCGAGCGCGGCGCCGAGACCACCTTCGCTGAGGTCGTGCGCCGCGCGCACGGCGCCGCTGGCGATCACCGCGGCGACGCTCTGCAGGACCTTGTGCCCGAGCTCAGCGTCGACGCGCGGCACCGATGCACCGAGCTCGCCGGCGAGTTTCCAGTGCACCGAGCCGCCGAGCTCGCGTCGCGTCAGACCGACCAGGTAGATCTTGCTGCCGGGCCGCTTGAAGTCCGACGTCATGCTGCGCCGCACGTCCGGGATCACCGACAGTGCTGTGACCAGGATGCATCCGGGGATCGCGATCGTGCGCCCTTCGGTGCGGAACTCGTTGTTCAGCGAGTCCTTGCCGGACACGAACGGCGTGCGGTAGGTCCGCGCCAGATCGCACAGCGCGAACGTCGCCCGCACCAGCTCGCCGAGGCGTTCCGGATTGCCGGTGTTGCCCCAGCAGTAGTTGTCGAGCACCGCGGTCCGGTCCGGATCGCCACCGGCGGCGACGATGTTGCGCAGTGCTTCGTCGAGCGCGCACTCGGCCATCGCGGCCGGGTCGATCCGCGAGTAGCGCGGGTTGAGCCCGGTCGCGAGCACGATGCCGGCATGGGAGCCGAGCTTGGGCGCAAGCACCGCCGCGTCGGCCGGACCGTCGCGGCGCACGCCGACCAGCGGCTTGGCCGCGCTGCCGGCCTGCACCTCGTGGTCGTACTGCCGGATGACCCACTCCTTGCTCGCGACGTTCGGATCCGCGAGCACGGCGAGCAGCGCCGCGCGCAGATCGCGCACCGGCGGCAACACCGGATCGCGCAGATCGCGCGGCTGCCAGGTCGCGCGGCGTTCGAACCGCGGCAGCCCGCCGTGCAGGAACTCCAGATCCAGCTCGCCGTGCACGACGCCCTGGTGCCGCACGACCAGGCGGCCGGAGTCGTCGAACGTGCCGAGCACGGTCGCCGTGACCTCCTCCTCGCGGCACAGCTCGAGCAAGCGCGGCAGCCGCGCGTCCGGCACCGCGAGCACCATCCGTTCCTGGGCCTCGCTGATCCAGATCTCCCACGGCTCGAGCCCGGCGTACTTGAGCGGCACCTCACCGAGCTCGACGTCGGCACCGAGTCCCTCGGCCATCTCGCCGACTGCCGAGGAGAACCCGCCGGCGCCACAGTCGGTGATCGCCGAGAACAGCTCCTCGTCCCGCGCACGCAGCACGAGGTCCATGACCTTGCGCTCGGTGATCGGATCGCCGATCTGCACCGCCCCGCTGCTCAGCGTCTCGCTCTCGGTGTGCAGCTCCAGCGACGAGAACGTCGCGCCGTGGATCCCGTCGCGCCCGGTCCGCCCGCCGACCGCGACGATCCGATCGCCGGCGCGCGGCTGCTTGTGCACCTTGTTGCGCGGCAGCAGCCCGACCGTCCCCACGTACACCAGCGGATTGCCGACGAAGTCCGGATCGAAGTGGATCGCGCCGTTCACGGTCGGAATCCCCATCGGGTTCCCATAGTCGCGCACGCCGGCGACGACGCCGCGCAACACCCGCAGCGGATGCAGGCAGCCCTTCGGCACGTCCTGCTCCCGCATGTCGACCGGCGCCAGGCAGAACACGTCCAGGCTCGCCACCGGCCGCGCCGCCAACCCGGTCCCCAACACATCCCGGATCACGCCGCCGACCCCGGTTCCCGCGCCACCGAACGGTTCGATCGCCGACGGATGGTTGTGCGTCTCGACCTTGATGCAGACCGCATCCTCGTCGTCGAACGCCACCACGCCCGCGTTGTCGACGAACACGCTCAGGCACCAATCCCGCGCCAGCTCCCTGGTCACACTCCCGATCGAGTTCTTCAGCAGGTTGTCGACGACCTCACCCTGCCAATCGATCCGCCCGGTCAGCGTCTTGTGCTTGCAGTGTTCCGACCACGTCTGCGCGATCGTCTCCAGCTCCAGGCGCGTCGGCTCCCGCCCCATCCCCTCGTACTCCCGCTGCACCGCGAGCATCTCCTTCTCATCCAGCGCCAATCCCCCCTCTCTGCTCAGCGCCACCAACTCCTGCCTTCCCAACCCCCGCACCGTCACCGACTGCACGACCCCCTGCGCCTCCCTCCCCGCTCCCGGCAATCCCTCCGGCGCACAATCCAGCAGCACCTGCTGCACCACCACGTTCGCCAAACCCTTCTCCGCCGCGCGCGCCAGCGCGCCGCCATCCACGCGCCGCCCCATCTCCCACACCCTGTACGTCCCTGCCGCCACCTCCCGCATCCCACTGTCCCCGAGCGCCTTCCGCACCGATCCCGCCACCGGATCCGTCACTCCAGCCAGCGGCATCACCACCAACCGCATCCGCTCCCACTCCCTTCCCTCGCCAGGCGCCAACACCTCCCACTCCTCTGCCACCGCATCCGCCAACACTTCGCCGGCGAACCGCTCCACCTCCCCTCGCGTCAACTCTGCTCCCAGCAAGTAACCGCGCTTCGACCGCACGCCCCCGAACCCTTCCAACCCCGCAGCCCGCAACGCCGCCTCCGCTGCCGCTCCACCCGGATCCGGCAACCCGCTCTTCGTCGCGACCTCGACGCGCCAAGCATCCATTCCCCCGCACAATGCCAGTGCACGACACGCGGCACAACACGAGGGCGAAGGAGCGCCACAGCGCCACAACCCCACGGCTGCGCCTCACTCCACCTCCACGCGCATCCACGAACCCACACGCGCCCCTTCCCATTCCCCATCCCTTTCCTCGCCTCACCCAAGCCCAAGCCCGGGCCCGGGCCCGTCCCGTTCCCGTTTCACCCATTCCCTCCCCTTCCCCCTTCCCTAAACTCCCATTCCCTTCCCCTTCCCAAACCCTTGTCCGATCCCCAGAAACTGGACGGTCTCGCCTTCGAACGCCCGCTGCTCGAACTCGAGCAGAAGGCGCAGGAGCTGCGGCGCCTGGCGCTGAGCACGCACCTCGACCTGACCGGCGAGATCGAGGCGCTGGAGGAACGGCTGCGGCGCCAGACCGCTGAGGTCTACACGAGCCTGACGCCGTGGGAGCGCGTCAACGTCGCCCGCCACGCCGATCGCCCGCTGACCTCCGACTACGTCCAGCTGATGCTCGACGACTTCGTCGAGCTGCACGGTGACCGGCTCTACGGCGAAGACCGCGCAATCGTGACCGGCCTCGCGACGATGCAGGGCGTCCGGTTCCTGCTGGTCGGCCACCGCAAGGGGAAGAGCGTCAAGGACCGGCTGAGCTGCAACTTCGGCTGCGCGCACCCCGAGGGCT
>CAZABP010000116.1:0-3763 GCA_964483245.1 uncultured candidatus Brocadiaceae bacterium
CCTTTTGCGCCTCCTGGTGCACCGGTCTTTTCGGCGAGGAAGCGAAAGATGCAATCCACGAGGATGGCGAGCACGGTCTTCACCAGCGCCGGGTCCACCGCGAGGCGCTGGCGAAGCGGCCAGGGGACGGTGAGGACAAACTGGCGCAGCGGCACGTCGGGCAGCACCGCGCTGGCGAGATGCGCGGACTGCTCCGCCATACGCCGAGCCCCGCACGACGGACATACCGTGCGGCCTCCGCAAGAGAACGCGACCACACGGCTCGTACGACACGCATCGCATCGGACGCGCAAGAAGCCCTTCGCGAGGACCCAGCAGTCGACGAAGGCGCGGAGCTCGCGCTCCACGAAGCGTGGCAGACCGCGGAGGGACCCGGCCTGTGCCTCCTCGAGGAAGCTCTGCAGATGGCGGGTGTAGACCCGGTGAAGGTCGGTCTGCTCCGGGTGCCGCCGAAGGTACGAATATCCTGCCTCCGAGACGTGGTCCACGAGCCCGGTGACGCACGAGGCTCACCAAGCCGGAGCCACTTCAGATCTCGTCACGACGCGTCCGATATCCGAACATGCTCCGCTTTCCGGAGAATCCCCAGCGCCGGAGATCGCCATCCTGCCCTTCGTGCGCTGAGCAGCTCTCAGTTGTCGAACTACGAGGTGTGGACGCGGAGGGGCCACAGGAGGAGCCGCTCCACGTGGTACCGAAGATCATGATGATCAAGTGGAAGCAGACCGCGGCACGCGAAGCCGGCGTCGAAGAGGCTTCACGGGACGCCGACCGACTTCCCGTCCCCGCGCAAGGATATCCGCCTTGCACAGGGCGCAAGCTTTTAGAGCTGGTGGTTTCGAACTCATCTTTACCTCGCGTGATACGAAGCTTGCGCCACTTAATTCAAGAGAGCGCATCGGCCACGATCCGCGGGCGGCGGCGTCTGGCGGAGCGCCTCTCGCTGAACTGGATGAAATGACCGAGACTGCGAGGCTCGGTTCACGAGAGCCCGGCCCGGAGGGCGCGCCCAACCTCTAGTATTTTGTTTCGACGAAATAGCCCGTCCGGCCTGAACACTGGCCGCCCCACTCGTTCTTGTGGGCATTCAGACGTCCATCCATCCGGTTGCGCCGGACTTTCTTCTGACAGATCGGGCATTGGTAGATGTAGACCGGCTGTCCGAAACCCGTGCGGCGTCGGGAAGTGTGCGTTGAAGGCGTTCGCATCGCTTTGATTTGCGGCGCGCGCAGCGCAACGGCTTGCGAACGCGCCTCCGATGGCGTGACGAGCAGCGGGCCCTGCGGGCTTAGCTCAACCGCGTAGCGGGGCACGAAAGTGCGATTCGTGGCGCGCGCGCCCTGCATCCGATCGACGCGATAGCTACGGTGCTCGTTCTTGTCCGTATTCCATGCGTGAAGGACGATGTTCCCGTCCTGAGTCCGACGGAGCGAATAGGGCTCGATGCGCCGCGTCGATCCCTGATAGTCGAGTTCGACCAGCAGGCGGTTGCCCGCCGCGAAGCGGATAATTTCGATCATCGACTGCGCCGCTCCGGAGACCGGCAGGCGCAAATCGCGCTGGCGCAGCACGACCTCCCCCGCGCCGACGGCATAGGCCGCCGGGAGGACCGGCGCGAGACCTCCTGCGAGCCACTCGAAGAACGCTGGCAGCTCGTTCCAGAAGCTCTCATAGGGCGGCAGCGTCGGAAGCTGGTGCGCCAGCATGTTCTGCCACAGGCTATCGAGCTCCGCCCGGTGCGCCTCGAGATCGGCCAGAACGGGGACGCTGATGCCCTTGAATTCGCATTTCTGGCGGAGCACATTGAGCAAGACGGCGGCTGACGGACGGGCTTCGCCGTTTCGGAACAGGTTGACGACATCGTAGAGGTCGCGCGGCCGCGTCCGCTCGGCGAGCGCCCTGATCTTCTCCCCGAACAATTCTTCGTAGGCGTAGGCCAGAATGTCGATCCCCTCTGCGGGCGCATCGCTGTAGGGGTGAAAGACGCCCACGCGCACGGGGGCGAGCACGATGCGTTCGTCAGCGGTCAGGTCGAGCTTGACGCGCGGAAGGTCGCGCGTCGCCACAGGACCTCGATAGCTGATCTTTCCCTGGCAGGAGATCGTGCCGCGCGGGTTCTGATAGAGGTCAAAGTCTTGCTTAGCTGCTGGGAATTCGATGCCCGTGCGCTCGTAGATCCACGCGCCGACTTCACTGAACGTCTGCCGAAGAAATGCGTCGTTCAGATGCGCGTCGTCGGTCAGCGTGAAGTCCAGATCCTCGGAGAAGCGATAGGTCTCGAAGAAGCACTTCTTGAGGCAGGTGCCGCCCTTGAAAACCCAGCTGTCCTTGATCGCGGGATGGGCGCTCATGCCCGCCAGCATCCAGCCGAGAACATAGTCCTTCTCGACGACATGCGGCGTCAGCGACATGCGCGACGCCGTATCGAGGATTTCCCGCCGCTCGATCATGTGCGCGCGTCCGCCTTCCAGTGCGCGGGAAGCCATAGGCGCCAGCGCGTGACGAGCTTCGTACCGTCCAGCGCAGGATCGAGCTTGGCCGCGCCTTTGCTCAGGCGCTCATGGCATGCTTGTGCCAAGTCGTTTTCGCCGCGCTGTTCGGCGAGGAAGCCGAGGCGTTTGAATACGGCGCCGTTTCCGAGTTGCTCGGCATAGTCGAGCAAGAGCTGGTCGTTGCGGTCCTTGCTCCTGAAATACTGGCCGAGGCAATCGGCAACGTGCTGGATGCCCCCGCCGATGGCCGGATCGTCGAGCATATCGACGATCGTCCTTTGCAGGTCGGACACCTGCACCTTGGTGCGCCCCCGCCATACCGTCCTTGTACCGAAGATCTTTCTCGCGTTGACGTGCTTCAGGGTGAAAGTCGCGCCGTGCCACCTCTGCGATTTCTGGCGCACGGAATGGGTGGTGAACACCACCACGTCGTTGAACAGCTGCTCGGTGAGATCCCAATACTCCGCCGCCGTGCGCCCGCCGACATAGGCGGGCGCGAACAGGCCTGGGACAAGCACCCACGGGTCGTCGAGCACGTGTTCGCTGCTCAAGGAGTCGAGGGATACCGGCAAATAGGTGCCGCGCCGGACGCGCCGCAGCCATCCTTGCGTCGTCCATCGCGCCAAGGTCTTCGCGGCCGCCGTGCGGTCGAGGTCCAACAGCCGCACGGCATCACTAACCTGAATGACATCGCCTGCGCCCGCCACAAGCCGGGCGAGTCGCTGGCGTCCTTCCGGTATGGTGCGAGTGCTATCTTCCAACTGCTGAAATTCCTCAAAAAAGCGAATTGCTACGGTTAGAGCATACTACTTCCTGTCGCCGTCGGCGAGTACAATTCGTTTGCTGTAATTCCTCATAATAAGGAATTTAGGCTGATTTGGTATACTGCGTGTGCGCAAAGTAGTTCGACGAAGCGCGAGGGATCGAAGCCCGCAGACAAGGAAGAGCCTACTGTTTGAATCGGCCTGCAATTTTAAACCCCTCGCGAGTCAGACTGCCCGCTTTGGAAGCGGGGCGGCGAGGGATGCTGGTTGAGGCCGATGGGGCGGCGAGGGATGCTGGTTGAGGCCGATAGCCTACTGTTTGAATCGGCCTGCAATTTTAAACCCCTCGCGAGTCAGGCTGCCCGCTTTGGAAGCGGGGCGGCGAGGGATGCTGGTTGAGGCCGATGGGGCGGCGAGGGATGCTGGTTGAGGCCGATAGGGATGCTGGTTGAGGCCGATAGGCATCCTGGGAATGTGACGTCCGCGAGGTTCCTTTCGGCTCCGGTC
>CAZABP010000117.1:0-3619 GCA_964483245.1 uncultured candidatus Brocadiaceae bacterium
GCGGTGGTCGCACTCTGACGCGCGCCACGGGCGCCGACGTTGGCCCACGTGGCCGAGTCACGCAGCCCGGCGTCGTGCCCCGCGCGAAGGGCCACGGGCGCGCCCGGCGCAACGTCGTCGCGGCCCATCGCCGTGTAGGCGCCCGGCCTCCAAGTGCCTGAAAGAACATCGATAATCGACATCCGTCCGCCTTGCTATGGGTCGAAACGGAAGCCTGTATGTCCTCACGCGACGGGCACTTCGCACGACGCGCCACGGAGGAGAAGAGCACGCAGGCGACGACGACGGTGAGCCCCAGTGCCCTTGGGGAAGCGGAGCGCGATCTGCGCTCGGCACGGCGAGAGCCGCTGCCGAAACGGCCGCGCATCCGCTAGACAATAACCGACGCGTCGGTTATATACTCCGGCCACACCCTCGTATGGAGCGTCCATGACCCTGACCGCCGACACCGCTGCCGCCGACACCGCCGAACTGCGCGCGCTCGCAGCCCGCCACGGGCTTCGGCTGCAGGGCCCGCTGACCATCAACGAGCTCGGGCTCGACTACCAAATTGTGATCTCTGCCGTCGAAGGCGGGACCCGGTGGGTATTGCGCATCCCTCGCCGTGCCGACGTGAGCGCCAAGGTGGAGAGGGAGGCGCGGGCGCTGGCGATGCTCAGGCGGCACCTGCCCTTCGCCGTGCCGGACTGGCGCATAGCAACCTCCGAGCTCGTCGCCTACCCACTGCTCGAGGACTCAACCGCGATCATCGTTGAGCCGGGCTCCACCATGCCCGAGTGGGTGATACCGCAGGACTCCGAGGTGTTTGCGAGGAGCTTCGCGACGGCGCTCGCCGCCCTGCACGCGGTGCCAGTCGCCGCAGCCGAGGCTGCCGGAATGCTCGTGCGCACGCCGGCGCAGGCCCGTCAGAAAGTGGCGGACGACATCGACCGCGTCCGCCGGGAACTCGAGGTGAACGGGAAGCGACTTCATCGGTGGCAGCGCTGGCTGGACGACGACTCGTCGTGGCCGGACTTCTCCGTACCCGTGCACGGAGATCTCTACGTGGGCCATGTACTCGTCGACAAGAGCGAGCGCGTGACGGGGATGATTGATTGGAGCGAGGCCCGTGTGGATGACCCCTGCATCGACATGACCTCGCACCTGATGGTGTTCGGCGACGCGGGTTTGGCGAAACTCCTCCTCGCGTACGAGGCGGCTGGTGGGCGGACGTGGTCGCGGATGGCGCACCACACTGCGGAGCGGCTTGCGGTCTGGCCGGTGACCTACGCCCTTTTTGGCCTGGAGTCGGGCAACGAGACTCACCTCTCCACAGCGAAGACGCAGCTCGCCGCAGAGGAATGAGGGAACGTCGACATGGGCCGCTGGTCACGCTGCTCGCGGCGGTCTTCCTCTTCCGGATTGGCAATGCGGTGGCGACACTCGCGCTGCCATGGTTCGTCCTGTCGCACACGGGGAGCGCTTCCTGGGCGGGCATCACGGCCGCGAGCAGCGTCGTCGCCACAATTCTCGGCGCGTGGGTGGGCGGTGGCCTCGTCGACCGGTTCGGGCGCGCGCCCCTCGCCTTGATCTCGGGCGTGTTGGGTGGCGCCGCCATGGCCGGCATTCCAGTTCTCTACGCCCTCGGCGCGCTCTCCAACGTTGCACTGCTCGTCTGCGTCGTGCTCGGCGCCGTATTGGACGCGCCCGGGATGGCCGCGCAGGACAGCCATCTGCCCGAGCTTGGCCGCATCGCAGGGCTCTCCGTCGAGCGCGTGTCGTCGCTGAAGGCGGTGATGGGCCATATCGCGGTCCTGGGTGGACCGGCGCTGGGGGGCACGGCGGTCGGCCTGCTCGGTGCTGCGCCGACGCTCTGGTTCACGGCCATCTGTTCCATGCTTGCGGGTTTTCTCGCAGCGTGGGTGCTCCCCGGTCCAGCCAAGCGGACCACTGCGACGGCGGAGGACCTCTCCATGAGCGCCGGTTCGGCCTTCCTCTGGCGTGAACCCCTGCTGCGCCCTCTGCTCGGTCTCGTGATGCTCTTCGCGGGCATCGCCGGCAGCAACGGCAGCGTCATCCTGCCGGCGCTGTTCCTGGATGTCGGGCGCCCAGCGGCAGATCTCGGATTGTTCTCCTCGGCGATGGGTGCCGGGGGCCTCGCGGGCATTGCCATCCACGCCACCGCCGGCGCGCGGCTGCCACCGCAGGTCTGGCTGGCGGTGGCATTCTCGGCCTTTGCCGGCGCTTCCCTCATCCTCTCGCTGCTGCCGGGCGTGCCTCTGCTGGTCCTGCTGGGCGCGCTAGTGGGCTTGTTGACCGGTCCAGTCTCGCCGATCCTCAACGCCGCCATCTACAACCGCACTCCGTCGGCGCTTCTCGGGCGGGTGCTCGGCGCGATCTCGGCGGTGATGCTGTCGGCCGCGCCGGCGGTGATGCTCGCGGCGGGTGCGCTCGTCGACGTCACTGGTCCGGGCCCCGGCCTCGTCGTGTCCGCCGGGTTCGCGGGGGGCGTGGCCCTGCTCACGCTTCGCCTCCGTTTCGGACCCCTTGCCGCGCTCGAGCTTCCGACTGCAGATCGTCCTGGCTCCGCAAGAGGTGAACGCTGATGCCGCGCCCCAAGCTCAAATCCGATGACGAGGTCCTCGAGGCCGCCACCGCCGTTCTCAAGCGATGCGGTCCCATCAATTTCACCCTCAGCGAAGTAGCGAACGAGGTGGGTCTCTCGCGCGCGGCACTGATCCAGCGCTTCACCAACCGCGACACGCTGCTCGTCCGGATGATGGAGCGCAGCGTTGGGCAGGTGAGGGTTCACCTCGACGCGATGCCGGCTGGCGCGGGGCCGGAGGGCCTCTGGGGCTTCCTGCAGGTGCTCGTTCGCAGCATGAACACCCGCTACGACTTCTCGGTGAACTTCCTCATCTCCTGGTACGAGCTTCAGGTTCCTGAGCTTCGCAAGCTGTCGATTGAGCGGAGCCGCGCGGTGGTGGATGGGATCCGCAAACGCCTGCCGCCAGGGACTCCCGCCGGGGCGGAGCTGCTCCTCCACTCGATCATCGCGGGCGCGACGACGCAGTGGGCGACCGATCCGCACGGCGAGCTGGCCGACCATGTGCTTGCTCAGATCGCCGCAGCACTGCGTCTGATGTTCCCCGGTCACCAAGGCTTCCGCGGGTCGCCCGCGAGCAGGAGGCCCAAGGCACAGCGCACCTGACACGCGCGGCAACGTGAGCAGCGAGGACGACCTCGCGCCCGCAGATTCGCAAGCGCGGTCAAGCTCGCGCGACCAGCTCTCCACGCGCGAAGGCGGGCAACCGTTCGTCGCTCCTCGCGAGCCGTCGCCCCGATGATGAACAGGCTCGGCCCCTTCGCAGATGCCGAAGCTGTTGACCAACGGGGCCGAACGTTGATCGCCGGGTACGCAGTTAAACGCCTCTCGGCTTCTCTCTCCCCACGGGACAGGAGAGAGAGCGGGAGAGCTGTCCCACGCAGCGCTCATCGAGCGCACTCGGCGCTCTCTGCGAGCACGCGCGAGAGCGGCGCTGCAGCACGGGCAGCGCGCGAAACGCCCGGAGTTCTGGGGAGAAACGGCGAAGCCCCCTCGGATCGCTCCTTGGGGGCTTCTGTTTACCGACCCTCGCCG
>CAZABP010000118.1:0-3524 GCA_964483245.1 uncultured candidatus Brocadiaceae bacterium
GCGAGCGCGATCCCCAGCCCGAACAGGCCCGCGTAGACGGCCAGCAGGTGCGGCAGTCCGAGTCCCGCACGCAGGATCGAGGCGGCAGGGTAGACGAACGACAGCGCCATCAGCAGCGCCACGAACCCGTAGGTGGCGAGGAACTTGCCGGCGACGATCTCGCCGGGCGTCAGCCGCGTCGTGGCCAGCAGCTCGTCGGTGCCGCGCGCTCGCTCTTCGGCGAACACGCGCATCGTGACCAGCGGGATCAAACCGATCAGGGTGAGGGCGACGGCCTCCATCACCGGCAGGAAGACCTGATCCCGGAGGTTGACGTAGGTCGGGATGGTGCCGCTGGAGAACCCTCCCATCGTGCTGCTCGAATAGAGGAACAGGATCTGGTTGTAGATCCGGAGATGGTCGAAGAAGAGCAGCGCCGTGACGAGCGCGATGCCGGCCATCGTCAGCCACGCGAGCGGCGAACCGAACAGCACCGCGAGTTCCTTGCGCAAGAGCGCCCGCAGTCGCGTCACGGCAGCGCCCGCCGTCGCCTCAAGGCCGGACGCCTTCGGCGAAGAGCGCCAGCGGATCGGGTCCTCCCAGCACTTCGTCCGCCGGCCCGAGTGCGACGATGCGCCCCGCCGCCAGCACGGCCACGCGGTCGCACAGCTCGCGCGCTTCGGCGAGATCATGGGTGCAGATCACGAGGGTGCGGGTGCCGGCCGCGGCGTGCAGCAGGCGGCGGACATCGGCCTGCTGGAGCGGATCGAGACCGCCGGTCGGTTCGTCGACGATCAGCAGCGGCGGATCGAGCAGGAAGGCCTGTGCCAGCGAGACACGCTGTTGGAAGCCCTTCGAGAGATGCCCGACGAGCCGGCGGCCGACGTCGTGGAGCTGGAACTCCGTGAGGACGCGATCGACGGCGGCGTCGAGGGCAGCTCCGGAGAGGCCGCGCGCCCCGCCGATGAAGCGCAGGAAGCCGCGCACGCGCAGGTCCGGGTAGAGCCGCGACGTCTCCGGCACGAAACCGAGGCGTTCGTGCACCGCATCGGGATCGTCGGCGGGCGAGAGTCCGTCGACGCGCACGACGCCACTGGTCGGCACGAGCCAGCCGGTGACGCAGCGGATGAACGTCGTCTTGCCGGCGCCGTTGGCGCCGAGCAGGCCGAAGCTCTCCCCCGGCTCGATCCGCAGGTCGATGCCGGCGAGCGCCTCGAACGAGCCGAAGCGCCGGACCAGACGCTCGGCCTCGACCATCAGGCCGGATCGGGCTTCGCTCTGCGGTTCGCGGTGGGCCGCACGGCCGGTGTCTGCGCGCATCTGCGAAGTCATGGGATCGGGACTATAGACGCGCGAGCGCATCGAAATAATCCGGCCAGGTCTTCGCGACGCAGCCGGGGTCGCGGATCACGACGCCGGGGACGCGCAGCCCCGCGAGCGCGAAGGCCATCGCCATCCGATGGTCGTCGTAGGTTTCGATGGTGGCGCCGCGCAGCGGCCCTGGCTCGATCTCGAGCCAATCGGCACCGGTGCGGGCCCGTGCGCCGAGCTTGCGCAGCTCCGTCTCGAGCGCGGCCAGCCGATCGGTCTCCTTGATCCGGAGGTTCGCGACGTTGCGGATCCGCGTCGTGCCGTCGGCGAACAGCGCAACCACGGCCAGCGCGAGGACGGCGTCCGGCAGATCGTTCATGTCGACGTCGACCGGGCGCAGGCGGCCACTCGGACCCTCGAGCGACACGCCATCGCCGCTCCGCTCGACGCGGCAGCCCATCTGTTCGAGGATCCCGAGCAGCCGGAAGTCCGACTGTGAGGAGGTCGCGGGAATCTGCGGGACCCGCACGATGCCTCCCGCGATCGCGGCGGCGGCGAACGGGTAGGCCGCTGCCGACGCATCGGGCTCGATCGCGAAGTGGCAGGCGGCGTAGTGGCGGCCCGCCGCGACGCGCAGGGTGTTCCCGTCCTCGCTCCACGAGGCCTCGGCCCCGAAGGCGGTCATCACCTGCAACGTGAGATCGACGTAGGGTCGCGAGACCACCGTGCCGGCGATCGGCTCGAGGACGACGTCCTCGTGTGCATACGGCGCCGCCAGCAGCACGGCGGTCACGAACTGGCTCGATCGGCTCGCATCGATCGGCGTGCGGCCGCCGCGCAACCCGCCGCCGGCGACCCGCAGCGGCGGACAGCCGGCCCGCCCGAGGATCTCGATGCGGGCGCCGAGTCCGCGCAACGCCTGCACCAGGTCGTCGATCGGGCGCTCGCGCATGCGGGCGGTGCCATCGATGACGACCGGACCCTCGGCGAGGGTCGCCGCCGCCGTGAGGAAGCGCGCGGTCGTACCCGAGGCCCGGGCGTCGAGCGGCGCGGCGGGCGCGCGGAGGCGCCCCCCGTGCCCGGTGACGTGCCACGTGTCCCCGTTTGCGGCGATCTCGACGCCGAACGCAGCGAGTCCCTGTCGCATCGCGTCGGTGTCGTCGCTGGTGAGCGCGCCGGCGAGCGTACTGGTCCCGGATGCGAGCGCCGCACAGACGGCCGCCCGGTTCGTGATGCTCTTCGAGCCGGGCACCGGGACCGTGGCATCGAGCGGACCGCGCGGCTCGATCGTCAGCTCCTGCGGTGCGCGCGGGGCCGGTTCCTTCATGCGCGGCTCACCGGCCGTGACCGATCGGCTCGCGTTCGTCGCGGCGCTTCATCGTGCGGCGCAGCGGGGCAGGGCGACCGGGATCGACCGGGCCCGCGGGTCCCTCCGGCTGATCGCCGGCCACGGGGCCGAGCGGCCGTCGGCGGCATCCGATGCGGGCAAGACGGTGTGGGTCATGGGGTCTCCGTCGTCGCGGTCCGCACGGCAAGCTAGCGAACCCGCGCGCCGCGGTGGGTCGGCGTTGACACCCCGATGCGGGTCCGGGATACTCCGCCACCGCTGGTTTTTTCACAACGATCTCGCGAGTTTACGGCTCTACCCACCACCCGCCACCCGCCCCGCACGTCGCGATGCACGTTGCGATGGTTTCGGACGAGCGCCGGTTCGCCTGCTGCGAGCCGGGACCCGACCCGGGACCCGGGTTCGGACGCGGATCGCGGGCATCCCGGGCGGACGGGTGCGGAGTGCGCTGCCGGCCTCGATCGGTTCCGACCGCGACGCGTGTAGGGCGAGGCAGGTAGGGGACGAGGGAGAGACATGGCCAAGGTCCTGGTAAGTGACTCGTTGGCGCCGCCGGGGCTCGAACTCCTCGAGCAGACGCGCGGGCTCGAGGTCGACTACGCGCCGGGGCTCACGCCGGCCGAACTGCTGGAGCGGATCCAGGACGCCGAGGGCCTCGTGATCCGCAGCGGCACCAAGGTGACGCGTGACGTCCTCGCGAAGGCCGGCAAGCTGCGCGTCATCGGCCGCGCCGGGATCGGGGTCGACAACATCGATGTACCGGTTGCGACCGAGCGCGGCATCGTCGTCGTCAACACCCCGTCCGGCAACAACGTGACGACGGCGGAGCACGCGATCGCGCTGCTCGTCTCGCTCGCCCGGCACATCCCCCAGGCCACGGCCTCGA
>CAZABP010000119.1:0-2840 GCA_964483245.1 uncultured candidatus Brocadiaceae bacterium
TCTTCCTCGAGCAAGGATTCGCCGCGACGACCTTGCTGCAGGTCGCTCACCGAGCCGGCCTCGCCGAGAGCGAACTGCGGCGGCAGTACGGCAGCAAGAAGGATCTCCTCTTCGCGGCGGTCCGGCAGGTGATCCTGGACATGCTCTCTGAACTGAAGCGAGGAATCGACGAGGTCGCGGACGACGAAGTGATCGACGTCGTCGCAGCGCATCTCAGCACGAACCCATACTTGCAGGTTGCCCGTCTTCTACACCGCGATCCGGAGGACCGTCTTCGGAACGGATAGCCGACCATCCGGGGCCGACGAACCGTCCGCGCCGCGTGGGTCTCCGCTGCGTGCCCGCGGCATCCGCGAGCCGCGACGATCACGACCGCGTCCTGCGCGTAGGGAAATCCGTGCGACCAGGCTCTGCTGGTCGATCGGAATTGGAGGCCTTGCGACGACTCCGTGAAATTTGAGTACCTGTCGCCCTCGCGGGTCGAGCTGGAAGCGCTGTTCGTCGAACCCGCGCGCATCGGTCGAGGCTACGGCAGGGCGCTGATCGAACGCGCCCGCCGCAAGGAATCGCGGGGGGGCCAGTAGCCGCGCGCCGAAGCGCTGGCTGAACGCGAGGAGGAGGAGCAAGCGCCAGAGGTCAGAGGGCCTTCGCGGAGCGCCAGCCAGGCCCGACACGCTGGAGACCGGAGCGGACCCGCCGCGCCTTTCGCGCCTCGCAGCACGAGGCGCTACTCGCCGCGGCGGGCCCTCGGCTTCGCCCGCCCGGTGCTCGGACCGGGCGCGCCGGAGGGCGGGGTGTCCCCGAGCCGGGCGCTGCGCCGCGGGCACCGGCCCCGAGAGGCGGACCGACCCGCGGCGATCGGGCCCACTCGATCGTGCGCCGCAGGGCGCCTCGCGCGCGCCCCGTGCGCGGCGCCTCGGGGGCTCGCGACACGAAAACCGACGTTGTTGTTCTCGTTCGTCGGGTCGTTGTTGTTCGGGTTCGACGCGGCGAGGTTGCTGGCGTTGTTGTTCCAGCTCCCGCCCCGGATGCCCCGGTTCGAGCCGCTTCTCCTCCCCGTCCCCCGTGCCGAGCGCGCGGTCAGTGCTGCCACAGCACCGCGCGCCGCAGCTCCTGGCTCTTCGCATGCCGCGCGTGCGCCACCCACGAGCGCACGCTCTCGGTCAGCGCCGCCGCCTCACCGCGGCCGCGCTCGACGAGGAAGCGCTGCCGCCGGTAGCGGCGCTCGAAGCGCCGCACGCTCGCCCGGCGCACGCGGATGCGGCCGTCGCGAAAGGCGACGAAGCCGACGAAGTCCACGCCGAGAGCTGTCGGGCGCAGCCGGTACTTGTCCGGGTGCATCCGGAGCCGCAGCGCCGCGAGCTGGTCCTTCAGCGCGCGTCCCTGCGCACGGAGCGTCGCGCGGTCGTCGCCGAAGAGCACGAAGTCGTCCATGTAGCGCAGATAGCCGCGCGCCCGAAGTCCGTGCTTCGCGAAGTGGTCGAGCGGGCTCAGATACACGTTTGCGAGGAACTGGCTCGTCAGGTTCCCGATCGGGATGCCCCGCCGCCGCAGCCGCACGTCGAAGAGACCCTCGCCGATCCATTCCGTTCGCTCGCCATCCGCGTGGCTCTCGACGATGTGGCGGAGCAGGACCAGCAGCCGCGGATCGCCAACGACGCGCTCGACCTGCGCGAGCAGCACGTCGTGGTCGATCGACGCGAAGAAGCGCGCGACGTCACATTCGAGCGCGTAGGCGAAGCGCCGCGCGAAGCCCGCAGCGCGGCGCATCGCCGCGTGCGTGCCCTTGCCCTTGCGGCAGGCGTAGGTGTCCTCGATCAGGTGGCCCTCGAAGAGCGGCTCCAGCACGCGCACGATCGCGTGGTGCACCACGCGGTCGCGGAACGGGGCCGCCGCCACCGTGCGTGTCTTCGGGTCGTGTACCTCGAAGTAGTGGTAGGGCCCGTGGCGGTAGCGGCCCTCGCGCAGCTCGCGGTGGAGCGCCACCACCTCGGACTCCAGGTCGACGAGGAAGGCTGCCCCGGCTGCGCGTGCGCGCTTGCCGCGCAGCGCGGCACGCGCCGCCGCGAGGACGTTCTCGAAAGACGTGACGCGATCGAAGAGGTCCCTATGCCGTCGCACTGGGACCCTCGGGCGCGGCAGCCGCGGCGCGCCCACCCGCCTGCCGCTGCCAGCCGCCGAGCATGCGGCCGCACTCCTCCATTGCGAGGCAGGCGAAGCGGTACTGGCGCGCCGTCAGCAGCCGGCGCGCCTCGGCCATCCGGAGCAGCCAGCGCAGCACCTCCAGCTCGCGGTTCGCGCGCGCCAGCAGGCCGGCCTTGCGCGGCCCGGTGGGGCTCCAGGCCGCGTCCACGAGCGTCTCCAGGATGGCGAGGCTCCTGTCCGTGAGGCGCTGGCCGAACACGAAACGCTGGCTCTTCGGGAAGTTCTCGACGCGTTCGAGCAGCCACTTCGCAAGGTCGTACCACTTGACGAGCAGCACCGGCGGATCACCCGCGCGAGGCATGTCTGGCGCTCCCCCGAAACGCGGGCCGCGCGGCTTGCGCCGCGCGGCCGCGGACAAGGGTCCCAGGGCAAGAGGTCAGAGGGCTTTCGCGGGGCGCTTGCGCCGCAGCGCCAGACCGGGGACTCCGGTCCACACGAGCAGTCCCGTGCCGGGCTCGGGGACGAGACTCGCGACACGAAAACCGACGTAGTAGCCCTCGAACGTCGGGCCGTAGAGGATCGGGGACGACGCGGCGAGGTAGCCGGCGTAGCCGTACCAGCTCCCGCCCCGGAAGCCCCGGTACGAGCCGTACACGATCTCCTCGTTCCACTCCGACACGTTCCCGCCCTGGTCA
>CAZABP010000120.1:0-2795 GCA_964483245.1 uncultured candidatus Brocadiaceae bacterium
GCCGGAAGCTCCTGCTGCCGCAGCCACGCAATCCCGCGCCGCGCCACCACACTGTTTCGCTCGCTGCCCTGCAGCGACAGCGCCCCGACCACCTCCGCCGTCACCAACGGCGCCGTCGGCCCCCACCCCCCCGGCCCGTCCCCCTTCAGCGCCCCCCCGCACCAGACCACGGCGTCCCCAATCGCCTGCTCCCGCGACTTCGCGCGGGCGACTTCTGGAGCCGCAAGGATCCAGACGCCGCCCACGAACGAGGTCGCCGCCATCAGAGCAACCGCGCGCGCTGCTGACCTCCGCTGAATTCGACCCGCTCGCTCGCTCTGCATCTCCGTCTCCCTTCGTCCTTGGCTTGGACCGCATTTGCAACCCGAATCTCGCCGGATCACGCCCACTCGCTGGCGATGGATGCGATTGCCGTAGCGGTCGCAGTCGAACTCCTCGTTCGCACCGGCCCCCCTGGTGCGTCGCGCCGGTGACCCGGCTGCGGGCGTCGAACACCGGCCGGGTGATGCCCTCCGGGAAGTCGATGCGGAGGGGACTTCCCAGCGCGTCGTAGCTGTTGTAGTCCACCGTCTCGTCCGGCAGGTCCGGATACGAGACCGTGATGTCGTCGACCCAGCCCTCCGGCGTGTAGCGCGTGGCCGCGCGCACGCCGCGCGGATCGAGGCGATCCGTCAGTCGCCCCGCCCCGTCCCACACGAATCCCCATGCCCACATCCGGTCCTGGCCGGGGGCGATGCCCGAGCCACCGCGGCGGGCGTTCGAGAGCGTGCAGATGGGTTGTGCGACGATCATGTGCGAGCCTCTTTCGATCTCATCTCCCTGCACTCGTTCTCTCCGGCAGTCGTTCCCGCAGATTCGGACCTCCGGACGGGTCTGAGATTACCAACTCTGCTGCTTCGTGGAGAAGCACACCTCGGAGGTTCGCAAAGAACGTCCCTGTTCAACGCGCGTGCTCTCCGTCCCTTTCACCAGCGTTGCGATCTTGGCTCTGCGTCCATCTTGTCGTACCTGAGTCTCGCTAGCCGCCGGGTGACGGCACCACGGCGAACCAAATAATCAAGAGGAAAGGGAGTCCGACCCAAATCAGCGTTGGTACATACAGGAGTCTCGCAACGAAACACAAGCGTGTCACTTGAGAATCACCAGTCAACCGCGACCGTTTCGAGAAAAGGAACCGCGAGAACTTCCACGTTGCACCGGAATCTCCACCCCAGAAGAATCTTGGATGGCCCAACTCTTCATACAACTCCGGATGATCCCGTCGAAGAACCGAGATCAGCCGACTCAGCGAGATCGCCAGAGAAGCCATTAGCAGAAGCGCAACGAGGCTCCAGATCAATCCACCGCCCTCCGACACCGACAAGGGCATTCTCCGAACTCCCTCGCTAGTCAGTTTGGACCGGAGGATTCAGCGGTATGGCGATCGTCACGCAGGGCGCACAGACGGCACCACCCTGGAGAAGCCCGAAGCCACCTGACACGCTCGACCCCTGAAGGTCGAAACCCACTCGAAAGTCAACAGCGGCGCCGAATGGCGTCCCGGGGAGTTGGCCCGCCACGATTGCACCGAACTGCACCGGAAACTGAGGGCCCCTCATGTCATTGACGGCCCCGAGAGCACTCAGGCTTCTGATACCAAACTGAGATGCACCTCCAAAGCCGAACCGAAGGTTGACATTCTGCAGACGCGGATTCGTGATGTCGCGTGTATCAACTTCGAGATCCCCACCGACGACAAGCGGAAACCCTGTCAAGCCGCCTACCACGACCTGGTCCGGGAAGATATCGTTCACGAAATCGACGAACTCGCCAGAACGATCCGGTGTAGATGGAGCGCTGACTGGACTGAACCCCCGGGTATCGACAAACCCACTTCCTCCCATCGGGAACGAGAACCCGAAGTCCCCCGCGATCGAGAACGGATCGAGCCCGCTCGGGTCGACGAACCGGTACGGGTTGTTCGCGGCGTATGCGTAGGTCTGCACTGCGGCGATGCCGAGCGGGTCGGGCTGCAGGAAGGCGCCGGTGCGCGGGTCGTAGTGGCGGGCGCCCATGTGGACGAGGCCGCTCGTGCCCTCGTGCAGCATCCCGGCGAAGCGGCGGCCGGTCGGCGCGCTGCCGCTCGCCTGGATCTCCTGCCCGAACGCCGCGTAGCGCACCGTCGCGCGCGTCGTCGCGAGTGCGCCGCCCGCGACGACGTCGACGCGCGTCATCCGCACCACGTTGTCCGCGGCGTCGCCGATCAGGCTCCAGATCACCGGTGCCTGCGCCGACGAACCCGCCGACACCTCGGCCACCACGCCGCCGGGCCCCGGGCCCGGGATCCAGCGCACCACCTCGGCCGCCTGGCCCGCGGCGTCGACGTCGCGCAGCTCGACGAGGCCGGCGAGGAACAGCGTCGTCTCGCTCGCCGCGCCGGGCTGCGTCTCCGTGCGCCGGATCCGGCCGCCGAGCGGGTCGTACTCGAGCGAGAGCTCGTAGCCGGTCGTGTCGACAACGGCCGTGAGACGGCCGAGGGCGTCGTAGGCGTAGCCGGTGACGACGCCGGTCGCGACGTCGAGGCGTGATTTCCGGCGGCCGGCGGCGTCGTAGAAGAACTGCTCCTCGAGCCCGTCGTCCGACACCCGCCGCGTCTCCGCGAGCTGGTCGGCCGCTTCGACGACGAAGCGGCGGTTGAAGCCCATCTTGTGGCGCACACGATTGCCGTCGAGGTCGTAGTCGAACTCCTCGTTCGCACCGGCCCCCTGGTGCGTCGCGCCGGTGACCCGGCTGCGGGCGTCGAACACCGGCCGGGT
>CAZABP010000121.1:0-2753 GCA_964483245.1 uncultured candidatus Brocadiaceae bacterium
CCTCCCGCCCATTCGCTCTCCCCTGCACGTTCGGCCAATCTTGTACGCCCAGCATGTCGGAGCCGGCGAGCCCCTCGAGCTCATGCCTCCCGATCAGCTCGGGATCGACGTGATCTGGCGCGCGTTTCTTCGCATGTTCGAGGGCGACGGAGACAGCGAACCGACCGCTCCCGAAGTCCGAGTTGTAAACCTCTCCGTCGGTGACGCCAAGCGCCGCTTCGCCGGCCCGATGAGTCCCTGGGGGCGTCTTCTAGACTACCTCGCCTGGCGATATCGAATACTCATCCTTGTAAGTGCTGGAAACATCGGCGATCCAATCTCTCTTGGCGGAGTCGCAGCATGGGCGGACATCGAGAACGCAGACCCGTCGGCTCGACAGCAGGCGATCCTACGCGCGGTATTGCAGCAACGGGCCTACCGCTCCCTCCTCTCTCCCGCCGAGGCCATCAACGCGCTCACAATCGGTGCGGCGCACTCCGATCACGTCGCGCCCAACGGCCACGGAGCGCTTGCACTCGACCCCTATGACAGCCGGGCTCTGCCGAACGTTAGTTCGGCGTTGGGCCTTGGGTACCGGGGCACCGTCAAGCCTGACATACTTTTCCCCGGCGGTGCTGAGCACATCCGGGCGACTTCAACGGATGCGCCAATAGACGTCGTTCCCGTCCATCAGCCCGCTCGCTTTTTCGGCATCGGCGTCGCTGCGCCCGGCCCGGCAGGAGAAACCAATCGCCGACTCAATATCAGCGGGACGAGCGCCGCTACGGCCCTCGCGACTCATGCCGCGCTGCGAATTCTCGAGCAGCTCGAGGAGCTTCCCAGGGACCCTGTCCATCCCGCCATTGATCCGCAGCACGTTTCGCTGATACTCAAAGCGCTGCTGCTTCATAGTGCACGTTGGGACCCCGCTGTCACGGATGCCCTGAAATCTGTGGTCAATGGTGATGGCACTCTCCACTGGACCCGTGAGCGAGAGGAGCTGACTCGAGTTCTCGGCTTCGGTATCGCCAACGTGGACCGTGTCCTCGACTGCGCTGCAACTCGCGCAACTCTACTCGGGTGGGGTGCGCTTCGCACGAAACAGACCGATCGCTATCACGTACCGCTCCCTGCCGAGCTCGACGGAGTCGCTGGGTTTCGATGTTTCTCAGCAACCATCACCTGGCTGACGCCTACCAGCCCTATGCACCGCCTCTACCGGTTGGCGAAGTTCGTGGCGGCGCCGGGAAGTGACGAGGCGTTCTCTCTGGGCTTGAGCAATGCGAAGCACCAGCCCACACACCACGCTCTTGGGCGAGGTACTGCCCACCATCAACGCTGGGAGGGCGAGGACGCGGCCACATTCGTTGACGACGGGAATCTCGTTCTCGACGTCACTTGCTCCCCTGTCGCTGAGGAAATCGACGACCCTGTCCCCTATGCGGTCGTCGTGAGCCTCGAAGTCGGCGCTGAAGTTGCCGTTGAGGTCTACGAACGAGTTCGCGAGCGGTTGCGCGAGGCCGTGCGGGTCACCACATAACGTCAGCACACAGCAAAGCGGCTCCCCAGTATCTAACGAGTTGAACCGCCGACTTATATGTGAGGTGACCGGTTCTCGTCGGATCCCCTCTCTGACGGACATGCCTGCGCGCTGGACGAGCGCGAGGCGCTTGAGCACCTCGGCGTCCGGGCATCCATGCCCCGGCGGACTTCGAGGATTCCGCCGACATCGGCCGCCGTTCCCGGCCGCTCTTCGCCGCGACCGGCCGTGTCCGCGGTCGCTCCGACACGCACGCGCTGTCTCGCCCCGGCACGCTCTTTGCTCCTCCGTCATCGTCCGGGGGGGCGACGGAGGGCGTCATGGAGCGGATGCGGTCGATCCTGTGGGTGGGGGGCGCGGCGCAGCTGCGCGAGGAAGCGGTGGCGGAGTCGCCGCTGCTCGATGTCGCGTGGGCGCGCGATGCCGACGATGCGACGGCGCTGCCGCTCGCGGCGTTCGATGCGCTCGTCGTGGACTGCGACGACGCCGCCGTCGCCGGCGACACGGTGCGCCGGCTGCGGCGCGCCGGTCCCGGCCGCTGCCCGCCGATCATCGTGCGGCTGCCGGAGCTGGCGGGCGACACCGCCTCGGCGTTGCGCCGCGCCGGGGCGGATCTGGTCGCCGCGCGCAGCGGCGTGCCGCCGCACGAGCCGCTGAGCGCGCTGCTGGCGCGCGTGTCGCCGCGCGGAGCCGTCACGCCTCGCAGCCCGCGCCGCACCGGTGACGACGACGAGAAGCCGATCGAGGCGCGCCCGGCGCTGATCGCGCGCAGTCGGGCGATGAACGGCGTGCTCGAGCTCGCCGCCCGCGCGATGCGCTCGCACGCCACCGTGCTGGTGACCGGTGAGACCGGCACCGGCAAGGAGCTGCTCGCACGCGCGATCCACGACGGCAGCACGCGCCGCACGGGGCCCTTCGTCGCGATCAACTGTGCGGCGTTCCCGGACACGCTGCTCGAGACGGAGCTGTTCGGTCACTTGCGCGGCGCGTTCACCGGCGCCGAGCGCGAGAAGAAAGGCCTCTTCGAGCTGGCCGAGGGCGGCACGCTGTTCCTCGACGAGCTCGGCGAGACGTCGCCGCCGCTGCAGGCGAAGCTGCTGCGGGCGCTGCAGGAGCGCGAGGTCCGGCCGCTCGGCAGCACCCAGACGCGGCGCATCGACGTGCGCGTCGTCGCGGCGACCAACCGCACGCTGCAGGACGAGGTGGCGCGCGGCGCGTTCCGCGAGGATCTCTA
>CAZABP010000122.1:0-2708 GCA_964483245.1 uncultured candidatus Brocadiaceae bacterium
AGCGGGTGCAGCGGCGCGATGTGTTTGACGAGCACCCCGCGCGATTTCAGCCCGTCGAAGGCGCGCTGCGCATCGGGCACGCGGACGAGGATCATGTTGGCCTCGCTCGGGAAGGTCGTGACGCCCGGCATCGCCGCGAAGGCCGACTGCAGCCGAGCGCGCTCGTCACGCAGCAGCGCCGCCTGACGGCCGAATTCGTAGGCGTGGTCGAGCGCGAACCGCGTCGCCTCGGCGTTGAGCACGCTGATGTTGTAGGGCGGGCGTACCTTGTCGATCTCGTCGATCAGCGCGGCCGCGCCGGCCATGTAGCCCAGGCGGACCCCAGCCAGGCCGAACTTGGACAGCGTGCGCATCACCAGCACATGCTCGTGCGCGGCCATGCGCTGCATCCAGGTCCGCGACGAGAACGGCTGGTAGGCCTCGTCGATCACGACCAGCCCCTGCTGCCGGCCGACGGCATCGACGATGCGCGCGATGACCGCGTCGTCCCACAGGTTGGCGGTCGGGTTGTTCGGGTAGGCGAGGTAGGTCAGCGCCGGGCGCTCGCGCTCGATCGCCGCCAGCATCGCCGTCTCGTCGAGCTCGAAGCCCGCCCGCAGCGGCACGCCGACGAAGCGCAACCCGCGCAGCCGCGCCGACAGCTCGTACAGCACGAATCCCGGCAGCGGTGCCAGGATCGTCGCCTGCGGCTTCATGCACGCGACCGACAGCAGGTCGATCAGCTCGTCCGAGCCGTTGCCGAGCATCAGCGAGCAGCCGGCCGGCAGCTCGGCGAACACCGCCAGCGCTCCGCGCAGTTCGTCGATGCGCGCGCCGGGGTAGCGGTTGATCGGCACCCCCGCCAGCCGCGCGCCGAGCTCGCGCTGCAGCTCGGGCGGCAGCTCGAACGGGTTTTCCATCGCGTCGAGCTTGATCAGCCCGGCGCTGGGCTGTACCGCATAGGCATGCATCGACTGCACGTCACTGCGGATCGTGTGCGCGATGCGGTCGGCGAGCGTGACGGTCATGCGGGGGTGTCCAGGATCTCGGGGCCGGCGAGGAAGGGGTTGACGACGCGGACGCCGTCCAGCAGTTGCTCGTGCTGCAGGTCTTCGCTGAGCAGCCAGCCGCAGCCCTGGTGCTTGGCGGCGGCGACGAGCAGGGCATCCCAGTACGCCAGCCCGAACCGCGCCTCCACCGCCCAGGCGGTCTCCACGGTGGCGTGGTCGAGTTGCCACGGCAGCCACTGCTGGTATCGCCGGACCTCGGCGCGAGCGTCCCCGCGCGATACCGCGGAGCCGAACCTGCGTACCGCGTTCCAGTAGAACTCGTCGAGCACCTGGGTGCTGACCCGGCCGCAGCGGTGTCGCCAGCAGGTGCTCAGCCACTGCCGCGAGCGGTCGCGCTTGGCCGGCTCGCGGTCGTCGACCGCGTACAGCAGGACGTTCGTGTCGACGAAGACCAGCGGCGTGCTCACGTTCGCGGACGGCTGCGGTCGTACATCTCGTCGTCGGTCAGGTAGGGCCCCTCCGACCTTCCCCAGCTGCGGAACTCCAGCGCCTCGCGCATCGCCCGCTCGTAGGCATCGTCGTGGCGCATCTTCTCGGCCAGCATCTCGCCGATCAGCCGCGAGACGCTGGTGTTGCGCCGCGCGGCCTCCATGCGCGCCCACTCGGCGACGCTCTCTTCCATCGTGACGGTGACGTTTTTCATTCGATCACACGATCTTCGTGCAACACGACTGCAGTGTATCACGAACCTCGTGTTTCGATCCGCATCTCGGCCGCGCGCGCATGCGCCTGCAGCCCCTCGCCATGCGCGAGCTCGGATGCGATCGGCCCGAGCACGCGTGCACCCGCCTCGCTGACCTCGATCAGGCTGCTGCGCTTCTGGAAGTCGGTCACCCCCAGCGGCGAGCTGAAGCGCGCGGTGCCGCTGGTCGGCAGCACGTGGTTCGGCCCGGCGCAGTAGTCGCCCAGGCTCTCGCTCGTGAAGCGGCCGAGGAAGATCGCGCCGGCGTGGCGCAGCCGCGGCTCCCAGCGCTGCGGCTCCTGCGCCGAGACCTCGAGGTGCTCGGGCGCGATGCGGTTCGCGATCTCGCAGGCCTCGTCCATCGACCGCGTGCGGATCAGCGCGCCGCGGCCTTCCAGGCTGGCGCGGATGATGGCGCGGCGCGGCAGCGCCGGCAGCAGGCGGTCGACCGCCGCCTGCACCGCGTCGAGGTAGGCCGCGTCGGGTGCGAGCAGGATGCTCTGCGCCAGCTCGTCGTGCTCGGCCTGGCTGAAGAGGTCCATCGCGACCCAGTCCGGCGGCGTCGTGCCGTCGGCCAGCACCAGGATCTCGCTCGGTCCGGCGATCATGTCGATGCCGACCTGGCCGAAGACGCGCCGCTTGGCGCTGGCGACATACGCATTGCCCGGGCCGGTGATCTTGTCGACCCGCGGCACGCTGGCGGTGCCGTAGGCGAGTGCCGCCACCGCCTGCGCGCCGCCGATCGCGAACAGGCGGTCGACGCCGGCGACCGCGGCGGCGGCCAGCACCAGCGGGTTGCGCTCGCCGTCCGGGGTCGGCACGACCATCACGATCTCGCCGACCCCGGCCACGTGCGCCGGAATCGCATTCATCAGCACGCTGGACGGATACGCCGCCTTGCCGCCGGGCACGTAGATGCCGACCCGGTCCAGCGGCGTCACCTTCTGCCCGAGCAGCGTGCCGTCGGCGTCGCGGTA
>CAZABP010000123.1:0-2697 GCA_964483245.1 uncultured candidatus Brocadiaceae bacterium
CAAATCCCAGGGGGTCTGGGGGACAGCGTCCCCCAGATCCAGAAACACCCGAAACCCCCTTGCTCACGGGTGGGCAGTCCTCCCCTTGTGGCAAGGAAGGAGTCGGACGCGAGTTCGTCGTACGCGAGCTCGCATCCCGGGCGCAGTTCGAGGGTTAGCGAGCGCTCGACCCCGACGCCGACCCCGTCCGCGAAGTCGGAAGCCCAGACGCGAGCTTCGGCGCCGGAAGCCGTTGCTCGCCGACGCGATCCCCGGGACGAGCAGGCTCGCCAGGAGGCAGAGGATCGCGAGGATGTGGCCGCGGCTGGACACGTACCCGATCCCTCTCATGTCGGTGGCTCGTCCGCGAGATCCCAAAAACCACCAGCTCCGTGATAGGTCTCGGCAACTAGCCTGAAGCACTCGCCTGTCTGTGTATCTTCGAAGTGAAGCTCCAGATAGTCAGGCCACGGGCCCTCAGGAGCGATCTGCTGGATATCGACTGCTGCTCCGAAAGGCGTATTGCTTGGAGTGACAGCGCGCAAGTCGCCGGCTCGAACCGCCTCGGTGACGCTTCGGATCACATCGGCAAGCTCACCAGGTGAGCTGATCTCGCGCGGCGTCTTCCAACTCCTTCGCGATGTCATCGGACGATCCACGCGGGGTTGACGTTGGGGATGACGACTTGGCTTCCACCTCCGACGAGCCCTCCCTGACCAGCCGCAAACCCCTCGAAGATCGTAGTTCCCGCAGGCAGCCGGATCGTCGTGACCTGCGTAGCGGTGTTTCCCCAAGCAGGATTGAGGGCAAGATCGATCCGTGATTGCAGTGGGCCGGCCGGTAGGGTCCGGGTCGAGAACTGACCAACTTCTCCGGCTGTGCCTCCGTGCACTCTGTAGAGCGTCGTCGTCTCCGAGACCGTCGTTCCGGTGTATGACCCACCGCGGAACGTGTTTGCGATCGCGTCCGGCAGAGGCCCACGGTTCAGCGGGCCGTACCTTACCCCCTTTGCAGCAAAGCGGTAGCCTGACGCGTTCTCGTCGTACGCGGCGCCGATTCCCTCGTGCAGTCCGCACGTTGCGCCGCTCGCCGGCCCGACGAGCGTGGAGGCGACGAGCTCGAAGGCCCCGACGCGAGTCTGCGAGCCTGCATCGGGCGCAGACACGAAGGCGCCCGCCGCCGCGGGCCTGAACAGCGCGGTGACGAAGACGACGAAGAGCGCGAAGTGGCGAAGCCACGGCATGCGCCTGTTATACAACGCGGGCTCGATCGGTGACAGGGCGAAGGCGCGAAGGCCGCCGAGCGGCAGGGCGCTGTCCGCCGGACACGCCGGCTCGACGAGAGCCGTCCCGCGTGCCCCGCTACGCGCCGGCCGTCTCTTCGTCGGCCTCGGCGGCGAGCGCTGCGAACAGGCTCTCGGCGGCCTGCTCCGCGGGGACCAGCGGCGCGGCGGCAGGCTCCGTCGTCGTCTCGATGTCGCTGCCGGCGTCGGCCTCCGCGGCCTCCCACGTTCAAGGGGCATTATGCGCGCAGCATCGGAGGATCGCAAGCGGCGCGTGACGTTCATGGTGCTTGGTGCCCCTCTGTTGAGGGCAAATAGCACTCAAAACGTTATGCGCGACGCCGGGCTTGTGGAGCGGTGAGGCGCGAGCGGGAGGTGGGCGTCAGCGCTTGGCCCGCTTGAGGCGCCGCAGGATGATCTGGATCTCCTTGGTGAGGTCCGGGTCGGTACCGAGGTCCATCAGCGCCGCTCGCGCCCGCGGGTCTGCTGAGCGCTCGAGCGCGCTCAACAGGAGCAGTCGGCTTGAGCCGTGCCGCGAGTCCCGGGCAAGCGCGATGACGTCGCCGATCACCTCGTCGTCCGCAGCGGCCGCAATCGCGGCTGCGAGCCCGCTTCGTACTCGATCTTCGGGCTCGTCGGTGTACAGCCTGGTCAGCACGTTCCAGCCGGGAGCCTTTGTGTCGGGGACAGCCAAGGCCCGCGCGATGCCTTCTCGCACCGCCGCCGGATAGGGCCGCGGGAGGTGCGCGAGCAGGATAGGCACGGCCTTCGGGTAGGAGCCCGGCGTGTTGACCAGGTCCCATGCCGACTGCACCTGGAAGCCGGCTGCTCGCAGCTCGTCGACCAGCGGCGCCTCGGCGCGGCGGTACTCCGCCTCGCGTTTGAGGCGCTCCTCCTCTTCCCGTGCACGCTTCGCCACGAACTCAGGGTCGGCGTTCAGCTTCGCCATCAGCTCTGCGGCGGTGATCTTCTTCTTCGTCATGGGATGTACCGCAGGTTGATCGCACCGTTCGCGACCTGTTGTGCGAGTGGTCCCGAGAGCTGCGTGGTCGGTCTCACCCAGAGGTCGAACCGGAGGCCGTTCGCGCTCGCATACGCGGCGAAGTCGCGGAGCTGCTGCGTGTAGCTGAGCGAGCCCACGTTCTTCACCTCGGAGAGCACCGTGCTCGTCAACCCATCCGGGATACGCGTCCGACCCGCCACGTCGATCGCAACCTTCGGACCGATGTCCGCGACGCTCCGCACCGCGGCTTCGCCCGCCTGGCCTACGCGTACGGTGCCGGCTCCTCCGCGAGCGGGACCCCCTGCAGCACCTCGACAACGCATGCCTTTCTGAGAGAGTTTTGACGTCGCCCTACACGCCCTGAGTAACTTGGATCCCCATTGGACACCTTTCACGACTATTCCCACACCAACGAAGCTTGCTCCAAGAATGA
>CAZABP010000124.1:0-2367 GCA_964483245.1 uncultured candidatus Brocadiaceae bacterium
TGGATGGTGGCGAGTTGATCTTCCCCGAGCAGATGCTGCCGGACGAGCGCCAGGCAGCTCGCGTGCTGCTCCGCCCATGCGGCGATCGCGCGCAGGCCCTGCTCGACGAGCTTGCCGGTCGACTGCAGATGGGCGGCGTGCGCAGCAGCCCGGTCGCCTACCTGCGCGGCCTCATCGCGCGCGCGGACGCTGGCAGCTTCGTACCGGAGCTCGGTCTCCGCGTGGCGGCCGCGCGTGCGCAGCGCCAGAAGGAGGCCGCTCTGCGTCGCGAACGCGAAGCCGAGGAACGGCGTCTCGCGGCCGAACGCGCCACGCCCGAGTACCAGGCCAGGGCTCGCGCGCAGCGCGAGAAGGTCAGGCAGATGCTCGGCGAGCTCAAGACGCGCATGAACACCGGCAGGCAACCATGAGCACACCGCGCGCCCCCGCCCCGTCGATGCCAGAACACGTCAACACGGAGTCCGCCATGACAGCACAAGACGCGCCGTCCTCACTCGGTCCGGTGCCCGACCCCGCGCCAGCCATCTCCGCGCCTGCGGCGCCAGCACGGCCCGCAGGATCGTCGCTGGGCCAGCTCGTCGACGAGACACCCGATGCGATGACCCTGCACACGCAGGACGCGTACCGCATGTTCACCGGCCGCGCCGCCGATCCGGCGAGCAACGCACCGGCGATTCCCGGCGGGCGGCGCTTCGCGGCTGTGCTGAAGGCAATCTGGTACCTGTCGGCGAACGACAACCCCTACGCCGACTGGATCCTGATCCGCGTCTACCAGTCGCTGTCCGGCATCCGTTCGCAGATGGGCCAGGTCATCGAAGCGCGGGAGGCCGAGTTCGAGCGGCTTCGCCGCCGAGGGCTTGCGCTGTCGGTGCTCGCGTCGCGCAGCCCGGTCACGGTGGAGTTGGGGTTTCGCAGTCCGTATGGCTACGCCACGGCCGAGGCGATCGTCGAGTTCGACTACCACGTGCGCATGGTCAAGACCCTCGTCCTCAAGGACCGCATGAGCGACGAGGCGGGCAGGGCAGAGATCCGCGCCATCGGCCGCGGCCTGCGCGCGTTGTTCCTCGAGCCGATCCGCTGGGAGCGCAACCTGTTGCGCGAGGAAATGCTCCCGCTGAGCCGGCGCGACTTCCTACCGGGCGCGGACGAAGCGGCTCGGCAGCGCGTGCGCGCCGCGGTGGCGCTGTTCGGTGAACTCCCGCGCAAGGTGTTCACCGGCGAGGAGGTGCCGCGGCACTCGCAGCGGCGCGTCACCCCGACCGCGGCGGAACTGCGGTTGATGCAGCAGGTCTCGCTCAGCGCGGACGCCGAGCCGCCGCCACCGTCGGCAGGGCAGCTCCTGTGACGACGGGGTTGTGCCAGCCGGCACGGCACCCCAGTGCGCAGGAGTGGGCGATGCTTTGCGTGCTTGCGCGCGAGGCGCTCGCCGTCGCCACGCTGCACGGTGCCGCGCAGCTGTCATTCCGCGGCTATCGCGTCGCTGCCACGCGCCTCTGCGCCGCCGGGGCGGATGGCGCATTCGTCGAGATCACGCTCGCTGGCAATTGCGGCGGCGAGCCGCTCGACCGTGTCCGCATTGCAGTTGCATTCCGATCGGACGAGGGATCAGCATCCCGCATCGATCCCTGGCACACGCCGGCAATTGCCGCGGGTCAGGCCGAGTCTCTCGCTGGCTGTGTCAGCCCGGTTGATGCCCGTTACGCATCGCCCGAAACCGGTCAGATCTCCTGAGAACCGGTGGCCGCAAGGCCCGGAGATTTCGTCAGTGCTTCTACCCAGCCGGGGAGTCCCATCCCCGTCCTGGGGGTGGTCTCTCCATTTCCATGTGTTCCATGTCATAGGAGGCCATCATGTCCGAGTCCACTCAAGCCGTCAGCCAGACGTCGTACTTCAACCTGCACGTCGAGGGCGTCGGCTATCTCAATCGCGTCCGCACCGTGAAGCCGAAGAAGGGTCAGGAGTTCCTGGCCTGCACCGTGGCTGCCCTCCGCGGCAGCGACAGCGACGTCAGCTACACGAAGTTCGACTGCCGTGTCAGCGGTGCTGACGCTCAGGCGATCGTCAAGCGCCTGGAAAACGATGTCGCGGCCGAAAAGTCCGTGATCATCGGCTTCCGGATCGCCGACATCTATCCCGAAATGTTCACCTTCGAGAAGGGCGACAGGAAGGGACAGCCGGGCGTCAGCATCAAGGGCCGACTGCTGCGCATCAAGTTCGCCAAGGTCAACGGCGAACCCATCGATGTGCCGCAACCGGCGCGCGCGGAGGAACGCGAGAGCGTTCCGTTCTGACCGCCGGCACCGTCAGTCTCAATCCATCCCCCGGGGAGCTCGCTCCCTGGGGGAGGAGTTCCCCATTCGTCATTCG
>CAZABP010000125.1:0-2339 GCA_964483245.1 uncultured candidatus Brocadiaceae bacterium
CCTCCCGAAGGCGCCGAGCTGACAGGGCTGGTGCGCGCATTCAACCAGGCGCTTGACCGGCTCGAGGACGCCTATGCGCAGTTGCAGGCCTTCAATGCCAACGTGGCTCACGAGCTGCGGACGCCCCTGGCTTCCTTGGTCACGGGCACGCAGGTCACGCTCTCGTCGCCAAGATCTCGCGAGGACCTGCGCGAGGTTCTGATGTCGAATCTCGAGGAACTGCAGCTCCTGAACGCGCTGGTCAACGACATGCTGTTTCTCTCCCGCGCAGATCGCGGCGACCGGGCGGAGGGACTGGAAGATGTCGCGCTCGGGTCCGAGGCGGACAAGGCCATCCGCTACTGCGACGCATTGCTGCAGGAAGCGGGCGTGGCCGCGGAACGCTCCGGCGACGCCACGGCGGTGTGCAACCCTCCGCTCGTGCTGCGCGCCCTCGTGAATCTACTCACCAACGCCATCCGCCACAGCCGAGCCGGCGACACGATTCAGGTCCTCATCGAGCCGGACCACGGGCTCGTCGCGCTGAGTGTCCTCAACCCCGGAATCGAGATACCGGCGCCGGTCCGAGCCCAGATGTTCGACCGCTTCTATCGTGCAGACTCCTCGCGCTCACGAGGGCAAGCGGGCCACGGCCTGGGATTGGCCATCGTCGCGGCCGTCGCACGGATGCACGGCGGGACTGTCTTCGTCGAACGCATCGGCCAGGCCAATCGTGTCGGATTGACGCTTCCGGCCGGAGACACCCCCTCGAGCGTGGACCCGGTCGAGGGAGTTGCCGTCGTCGGGACTGCGCCCGTTATGCCGTTGCCGAACTCGACGGCACGTCCAGCCCGATCGCTGTGACGCCATCCGCCGACCTGGCGAACGGTTCGCCTTGGTGCATTCTGGCGATGGCAGCGACGATGGCCAGGCCCAACCCATGGTTCGACGTCGCCGCCTGGCGCCGGGATCGCTCAGCCCTGTAGAAGCGGTCAAACAATCGCGGCAGGTGCTCCTGCTCGATCGAACTGCCCTCGTTCTCCACCGCGATCCGCACCCTGCCTGCGTTCGACGCGATCCGAACCTTTATCGTCGAGCCGGTCTTCGCGTAGCGAGTCGCGTTGCTCAACAGGTTGGACAGCGCGCGACGCAGGAGTGACACGTCGAACGCACCCTTCGCATCCCCTTCGCAAACCGCTGACAGGCTTCGCTCCTGAAGCGCGGCCTCGTGGTACTCGATGATCTCGCCGAGCTCGGCAGCGAGGCTCGTGACCGGTGCGCGGCGCGCGGACGCGCCGCGATCCGCATGCGAAAGAAACAGCATGTCGTTGACGATGATCGCGAGCCGCCTCAGGTCCTCCAGGTTTCCGGCGATCACGTCCTGCAGTTCGGCAGCGGGACGGTTGCGCTGCAACGCCAGTTCGCTCGACCCGATCAATGTGGTCAGCGGTGTCCGAAGTTCGTGCGCAACGTCGGCATTGAAGCCCTCCAACTGCGCGTATGCGCGCTCGACCCGCACCAGCAACGCGTTGAAGCGATCGACCAGCGGCCGGAGTTCGAGCGGCTGCCCCGCTCCGTCCAGCCGCAGCCCCGCTCGTCCCAGAGCGACGGCATCCACTTGGGCGGCCAGGGCGTGCACTGGCAGTAGGCCCCTGCGGACCAGCAGGTACCCCGTCACGCTGACCAGACCCGCTCCGACGAGGGAGGCTGCCAGCAGGATCCAGCCAAGGCGCTGGAGCAGATCCTGGTCCCGGGTGACATCCAACCCCAAGACGACCCGGGCACCGCCGCCGGTGCCCGCGAGCCATGTGTCGTCCCAGGAGCTCTGCTTGAAACGGCGGTTCGAACCCTCGTCGCCATCCCCGGCGTGCGGCGGGGCACGGAAGAGAACAAGCCCTTCGCGCGACGTGATGGACAGCGTCATGTCCTCATGGCCCGCCAGAAAGTCCTTCAGCTTGTGCTGCAGTTCTTCCGCTGCGGATGTCCCAGCCGCCTCGGCAAGCGCATGGCGGACAACCGCGCTCTTCAGCGCCAGTTCCTCGTGCTGGCGGCTCTGCAGAACCCACAGGTTGACGGCGTACACCGTTCCGGAGACCGCAAGCGCAGCGACCAACCCCTGCAGCGCCAGCCACCGGGACAGACGGGTCCCGAGGGATTGATCACCAGCGGCGACGACGCGCCACCTCACTCCTGACGCTCCTCCATCACGTAGCCCATGCCGCGGACCGTGTGGATCAGCTTGAACTCGAACGGCTCGTCCAGCTTCGCGCGCAGCCGGCGCACCGCCACCTCGACAACGTTCGTGTCGCTGTCGAAGTTGATGTCCCACACCTGTTCCGCCATCACGGTGCGCGACAGGA
>CAZABP010000126.1:0-2284 GCA_964483245.1 uncultured candidatus Brocadiaceae bacterium
TTGGCCCAAGGGCACGGTCGCCCCGTCGACTTGGCTGGCGACCCGCGGCGTTCCCAGGCAACTTGCCGACGTCTACTGCAAGAGAGGTTGGCTTCGCCGCCTGGCGCGTGGCGCCTACGCACGGGCGGACGACCGGGAGATCAGATGGACCGGCGCCGTGTGGACCCTTCAGCGGCTGCTGAATATGACCGTCCATCCAGGCGGCAAGACCGCATTGGAGATGCAAGGCGACGCACACTTCCTGCCGTTGGGCGGTGGGCGAGTCATGCTGTTCGGCGAACCCGGCGAGAGGCTGCCAACGTGGTTTCGAACGCATGACTGGGGTGTGAAGGTCCTCTACGCGACCACCAATCTCTTCCCTGCGGGCAGCAACCTCGGAATCACCGAGCTCACCGACCGTGACCTCGCACTGCGCGTCTCGGCACGCGAGCGCGCGCTACTCGAACTCCTCCACCACGTCCCGGAAAAGGAGAGTTTCGAGGAGGCGCGGCTCCTCATGGAAGCACAGACGACGTTGCGTCCCTCGGTACTTCAACCCCTTCTCGAAGCCTGCAACTCCGTGAAGGTCAAGCGCCTGTTTCTATCGCTTGCGGAGACCGCTAACCACGCCTGGCTCGGAAGACTAAACCTTACCCGCATCGACCTCGGGAAAGGGAAACGCGTGCTCGTCAAGGGCGGTCGCCTCGATGCGAAATATCAGATCGTCCTTCCAGTCTCCCGCGAGGAGGCCGAGACCAGCGAGAACCGACCTTGAGGAATAGTCGTTTCTTCCCCCAAGCGGATCTGATGGTGCGGGCCCTCCCCGCGGTTGCTGCCGAGACCTGCTTCGCGCTCAAAGGAGGTACGGCGATCAACCTGTTCGTGCGCGACCTTCCGCGGCTCTCGGTCGACATCGATCTCACCTATGTCCCTGTCGAAGCCCGCCCGGACTCCCTGCGACGCATCAGCGACGCGCTGCGGCGCATCGCCCAACGCCTAAGGCAGACCATCCCGCGCGTCCAGGTCAACGAAGTCCCCGGTGAAGGCGGACACATCGTGCGGCTGTTCGTCCGCGACCCCCGCGCGCAGATCAAGATCGAGCCGAATCTGGTTCTGCGCGGAACCGTTTTCGGAGTCGAGCAGCGATCGCTCGTTGCCACCGCGGAGGCCATCTTCGAGCGTTCGGTGGCGATCAACACCCTTGCGCTGCCCGATCTGTACGGCGGTAAGATCTGCGCCGCGCTCGATCGTCAGCATCCGCGCGATCTCTTCGACGTCAAGCTCTTGCTCGAAAACGAGGGCGTCACCGCCGATATCCGGCGTGCGTTCGTCGTGTACCTCGCGAGCCACGACCGGCCCATGAACGAACTCATCCAGCCGACGCTGCTCGATTCCCGGCAGACGTTCGACGATCACTTCGCGGGAATGACCCGCGAGCCGGTGGCTTACGACGACCTCGTCGCTGCCCGGGATCGCCTGATCGAGATCTTGCGCGGATCGCTCAGCGACGCTGAGCGGCGATTCCTCATCTCAATGAAGGAGGGCCTTCCCGATTGGGGCCAGCTCGGCATCCCCGGCGTTGATGCTCTACCCGGCATTCAGTGGAAGCTGCATCACATCGCACGGATGGACCGCATCAAACATCGCGAGGCCTTGGCCGCCCTGAGGCAGAAGCTTGCTCGATAGCAACGGTGGCGAGCAAGGGCGCCTATCAATCCACGTCAACCTCCCCTTCCCCCGAATCCGGATTGTCTGCGTCTCGCTGCTCGTCCTCGGCGTGCGCAGCTTTGCGGACCTTGCTGCGCATAACGGCGGACTGGCCTAAATACGCTGCGACCACTTCAATGCGCGAGTGCCCGAGCTCCTCGGCGACCTGCAGCCGCGCGCGATCGTCGGTCTCCGCGTCAGGTGCCACCCCGCCCCGCACCGGCGCCGCGGCACCGGCGAACGCCTCGTAGCGATCCGCCGCGTATTGGTGCCGCAGCCCGTGTGCCGTGATGCCGAGCTCCCGGCCCGTCACGCCGAACTTCTGCAGCACGTTGCGCAGCCGATAAAGATTCTGCTTGAGGCTTCGCGCCGGGTCGGCGAGGTACTGCGACTCCGTGCTGACCAGCGCCTTGGCCGCCTCGAGCGCGGCGCGCTTCGCGGGCGTGTCGATCGGGATGTGGCGCAGCCGTCCACCCTTGGTCCCGCGTTCCGTCTCGAGTTCGAGGATGGGGACACCGGACGCAGCCTCGGCGTGGTCCGATGCTTTCTCGGCGAGACGCGGCTGGAGCATGACCGCCTCCTTGACGCGAAGACCGAA
>CAZABP010000127.1:0-2178 GCA_964483245.1 uncultured candidatus Brocadiaceae bacterium
GTCAGAGACCGGGTGTACCGCTTCCCGATCAGCGGCCGGGCAACGTGAGGTCCTGCGTGACGCGCTGTCCTTCGCGTACCTCGAACGGGTCGAATGGCCAGTCCACCGGAGGCCGCGGCCCCAGCCGGACCTGCATCCGGTATTCGCCGGGGGCGACGCCGACGAAGCGATATTCGCCCGCGCGGTTCGTCAGCACCTCGTGGACAGCGCCGCTGCGCTGCTTGGCGTTGTGAATGTCCCATTCCCTGAGCCAGACTCGTACACCCGGCAGCAACTGCCCATTGCTTCGCACGGCGCCACCGATGGTCGCTGGCGGGCGAAGCTGGAGAGCATCGAGCCGGATCAGCGTGCCACTCTGCAATCGGAATGGCTCGGAGAACCCGGCGCCGGCTTCTCCTTCGACCGCCACACGGATCGGGTCGTCGAAGCCGTGCATCCGGACGAAGCGGTAGCGCCCGTCGCGATCGGACTCGGCCCAAGCGAAGTCCAGCCACTCCGGCGTGCGGTTGGTCTGTTGGTGCTGCAGCGTGACAGGCGCAAATCGCACCGGTGCTCCCTGCTCGTCGAGCAGTTGCCCTTCGATAGTGGTCGCTGCCACTGCTCGGATCGCGAGCGGCTGCGTTGGATCGATCACGAACCGGTGCCAGCGCAATTGGCGCACATCCGGGAGCGGGTCCTGCGCGTCGAGTGGTTGGTCGGTCACCCACTCTTCCCCGAGGACGTACAGCACGGCCTGGGTGCCAGGCGCGAGCGGCGCATGCATCCGGAACGATCCGTCCGCCGCCGTCGTCGCCGTCGACTGCCGGCCACCGTTGCTCGCGCGGCACACGAGGTCCAACCCGGCGAGCGGCTTGCCGCTGCCATCCGTCACGCGACCGTTCAAGTCGACGGCCTGATCCGCGAACGCACGGAAACCCAGGTTGCGGGTCACGCTGCCGGGCTCGGTGCGGATCTCGCGCGGTTGGAAGCTGTACGAGTCGTGCGAGGGGCGCACGAGGAACTCCCAGTCCGGGAGCCCGCGCCCCTGCCAGCACCCCCTATCGTCGAGCCTTTCCTCGACCTGGAGCTGGGGCAACGTCATGAGACCTCCCTCGGCGTACGGCAGTACGCGCACACGCGTGTGCGCCCACTCGTCCGCCGGCAATCCCTCGATCGTCAGTTCGATGCGAACCCCTTCACCTCGGGTCAGGGCGAGCTCGACCTCGGTGTCTTCGCCGACCTCGCGGCGCTCCGTCTGCAGGACGTAGCCGGGCGCCCACGCACGCAGATCGATCGTGCCGAGCGGCACGCGATCCAGCTCGTAGCGTCCGTCCGCATCGGTCGTCGCGCGCACGGCATCGCGGATGACGCGCGAACTGCCATACTCGGCGAGCACGAGAGCGCCCCTCACGGGCACGCCATCAGCATCGACGACCCGACCGGTCACCCTTGCGGCATCCCAGAGCCTGAGACGCACCACGTGCGCCCCGCTCGGCGCGCGGACGAACGCCGAGCCCTCGGTCAGGCCCTTGGCTCGCGCGCGCACACTCCACCAGTCGTCGAGCGGGACCTTCCCGATCACGAACATGCCCGACCCGTCGGTCTTCCCGCGCGCGATCACCCGATCCTGGGTCGCCGCCCCGAGCACCTCGACGTCGGCCAGCAGCACCGGCTCACCGAGCGCATCCACGACGACGCCTTCGAGCCGCCCGGTCGCTTGCGGTGGTTCCTGCGCAATCGCCGCGAGGCACAACGACGGAATCAAGACGAGCGTGCGGATGACCATGCAGCAACTCCGGTACAGCGACAGGTGAGCGCCACGATAGCACCCCACCGCCGGCCACCAGCCGGTTCGAGCCGCCTCGCGGCGCGTGTGCGATCCCGCACGCGAAGCGGTACACCGGGTCTCAGAGACCCGCTCCGTCACTTGGTGCGGGGATTCTCGCGCGAACTGACGGATTGCGTGTCAGTTCTCTCACCGCCGCGACGCGGCGACCACGACGCCGCGACACCGGCGGATCTGGCGCCGCTGCGGCGGCGACGTTCGCCGACGGGGCGTATGACCAGTTTCTAAGGAGACTCCAACCCTCCCAATTCAGACGGTTGGTGTCAGACTCCAACCCTCCCAATTCAGGAGGGTTGGAGTCTCCTTAGAAACCGACCGCTGATCGGCCGACGTCAGGCTGCAGGTTCAATCCG
>CAZABP010000128.1:0-1845 GCA_964483245.1 uncultured candidatus Brocadiaceae bacterium
GATCGGCACGCGCATGTCCGGCACGCCGAGCTGCGCCAGCATCGTGCCGTCGACGAACTCGACCATCGAGTGCACGACGCTCTGCGGGTGCAGCACGACTTCGATCTGCTCCGGCGCGAGCCCGAACAACCAGTGTGCCTCGAGCACTTCGAACGCCTTGTTCATCATCGTCGCGGAGCCGACCGTGATGCGCGGCCCCATGCGCCAGGTCGGGTGGCGGAGCGCCTCGGCTGGCGTCACCGACGCGAATGTCCCGAGCGGGCGCTCGCGGAACGGGCCGCCCGACCCGGTCAGCCAGATCCGGCGCACGCCACCGGCACGCTGCCCCTGCAGGCACTGGAAGATCGCGCAGTGCTCGGAGTCGACCGGCAGGATCGTGGCCCGCTGCTCGCGCGCGAGCTGCATCAGATAGGGCCCCGCCATGACCAGGGATTCCTTGTTGGCGAGCGCCAGCGTCCTGCCGTGGCGCAGGGTCCACTCGGAGGCCGGCAGCCCGGCCGCGCCGGTGATCCCGTTCAGCACGAGGTCCGGCCGCGTCTGGTCGAGGGCCGCCAGCAGGCCCTCGGTGCCGACGTGCCAGGCGATCGACCCAGAAAGTCCGGCCGGACGTGCGTCGCCGGCGACCAGGCAGGCGGCGGCTGGGCGGAACTGCTCGGCCTGGGCCAGCAGCGTGTGCTCGGAGCTGCGCGCCGCCAGCAGCACGACGTCGAACCGTGCACGCCGCTCGGCGACCAGCGCGAGCGCGCTGGTTCCGATCGAGCCGGTCGAACCGAGGATCGCGATCCGGCGGGCAGGCTGCGTGGCAGGCGACAACGGCCGTTTCATAATGCGCGCCCGATGCGGATGCCAAGGCGGTTGCGCGGATGAGCAGGCCTTGGGAGGAGAACGCCCGCTATTGCCCGCTCTGCGCCACCCCGCTCGTGCTCGGCGAGAAGTTCGGCCAGCTGCGCAAGACCTGCTCGGCCTGCGACTACATCCAGTTCCTGACGCCGGCTGCCGCAGCGGCCGCCGTCGTCGTGCGCGGGCGTGAGCTGGTCCTGGTGCAACGCGCGATCGAGCCGTATCGCGGGCAGTGGGGTTTGCCGGCCGGCTTCCAGGAGTACGGCGAGACACCGGAGGAGGCGGCGATCCGCGAGACGCGCGAGGAGACTGGGCTCGAGATCGAGATCCTGCGCCTGCTCGACCTGCGCTACACGCGCGACGATCCGCGCAAGCGCGTCAACGTTGCGATCTACCTCGCCCGCGCCGTTGCCGGCGACCTGTGCGCGGCCGATGATGCGACCGACGTGCGTTACTTCCACCTCGACGCGTTGCCGGCGGCCATCGCGTTCGAGACCAGCCGGCACGTCCTGGCCCTGCTGCGCCGCGCCCATCCGCACGGAGACCTCGCTTGAAGTCGGAACCGACTACATACCGCGCCGCCGGCGTCGACATCGACGCCAAGTACGCCGCCGTCGAAGGGAGTAAACAGGCGATCCGCGCCAGCTACACACCCGGGGTCGTCGGCGACATCGGGCTGTTCGGCGGCCTGTTCGATCCGGCGCGCGTCGGCGCGGAAGGGCAGCTGCTGGTCGCCTCGACCGACGGCGTCGGCACCAAGGTCAAGCTCGCGATGCGCGCGGCGCGCGACGGGGATCCGCGCTGGTTGCGTGGCCTCGGGGCCGACCTCGTCAACCACTGCGTCAACGACATCCTGGTGCAGGGGGCGCGGCCGCTGTTCTTCCTCGACTACATCGCGGTCGCGCGGATGGTGCCGGAGACGGTGCAGGCGGTCATCGAAGGGCTGGCCGATGCCTGCCGGCAGAACGGCTGCGCGTTGATCGGCGGCGAGTCCGCCGAGATGCC